>JAODBK010000073.1 GCA_025463925.1 Acidimicrobiales bacterium
CCAGCGCATGGTGCGCTACTGGCTGGCGGCGGCCCACGACGAGGTCGGCACCGCGCCCGAGTCGGTGACCCGCGAGGGCCGCCACTTCGCCGCGGTGCGGACCCTCGGGCAGCTCGTTCAGGAGCACGGTGCCGGCCATCCGGTCGAGGCTGCCCTTCAGCTCGACGGTGCCAGCCGCCTCGAACAGGTGCTGTTCGAGGCCGACTGGGCCGAGGCCCGGGCGAAGTTCGGCCCCGACACCACCGCCGAGCGGCTCGGGCGCAGCGCCGGCCAGCGCCGGGCCGACGCCCTGGTCGAGATGGCGCGCCGGTCGGCCGCCATGGCCCCCGGGGCCCAGCTCCCCCGGCCGCTGATCACGGTGCTGGCCGGCTCCGGGAGGTTCTCGAACGTCTGTGAGCTGGCCGACGGCACCGTCATCTCACCGGCCGAGGTGGTGGCCTACCTGGGTGAGGCCGACGTCGAGCGCATCGTGTTCGACGGGCCCAGCCGGGTGATCGACGTCGGGGTGCGCCGGCGGTTCTTCGGCGGGGCGACGCGGCGGGCCATCGAGGTGCGCGACCGCACCTGCACCCACCCCAGTGGCTGTGAGGTGGCCGCCGAGGACTGTGAGATCGACCACATCGTGCCCTGGAGCCGGGGCGGGCTCACCACCCAGGCCAACGGCCGCTGCCTGTGCGGGGTGCACAACCGGCGGCGCAACGCCGAAGAGCGAGCGCCGCCCTGACCGCGGCCGCCCGTGACGCACGGCGAACCCGCACCCGCACCCGCGCTCGCGGGCAGCAGCGTGACGACCATGTCGCCGGCGAGCGACGCATCGACCGCGCGCATCCAGCGCGAGGTCGGGCCGGCGCACGCTTTACCGACTCCTCACACGTTTCCCAGACGGCTCACAGATGGCCGGCAGAGGATGCAGCGCGTGGCCGACATCCCGGGACCCTCCCCACTCCCGCCACGGCGGCTGTCGCCACGAGCGAAGCACCCGGCGAAGCGGTCGCGACTCGTGGTTGCCGCCACCAGCGCGGCCGCCTTCGTCGGCATCGCCGGCACGCTGGCGGCCCATGCCCACGGATCCTCTGCGGCGATCGCGACCCCGGCCCCCGACACCGTCGCAACGCCGCCCCCCGACAGCGGCTACGCCGCCCCCGACAACGGCTACGCCGCCACCCCGGCGGCGCCGAGCTACCAGGGCCCGTCGAACGGCAGCTACTCAACTCAGCACACCACGACCCATGCCAGCTGAACGCTTCCGTGCCATGGGCACTGACGTGCATCTCCTGGTGCACGGCCCGCCGACGCTCCTGCATGTCGGCCGCCGACGCATCGACGGGCTCGAGCGCCGGTGGAGCCGCTTCATCGAGAGCAGCGAGATCAGCCGGCTCAACGCCGCCGGTGGCGACCCGTGCCTCGTGTCGCGCGACACCGTCACGCTGATCAGCCGCGCCATCGACGGCTGGCGCATCACCGACGGGCGCTTCGACCCAACAGTGCTCGGCGACGTCATCCGAAATGGCTACGACCGATCCTTCGACGACCTCGCGCTGATCGACGACGAGGCAGCACGCGCGTCGAGCGCATTGCACCGGGGCTGCGATCGCATCGAGGTCGACGCGGTCACGTCCATCGTGCGGTTGCCGAACGGGGTGGGTTTCGACCCCGGCGGCATCGGCAAGGGACTCGCCGCCGATCTCGTCGCCGACGAGCTGATGGCCGCGGGTGCCCGCGGTGTGCTCGTCAACATCGGCGGCGATCTGCGCGTTGTCGGCGACCCACCCGACGACGACGCGTGGGTCGTCGCCATCGAACACCCCGACACCGGGTTGCCGGTTGCGGTGCTCGCCATCGGCGAGGGTGCGGTGGCGACCAGCTCGCCGGTGAAGCGCCAATGGACCGTCGCCGGTTCCCCTCATCACCACCTGGTGGTGCCGGCGACCGGCCGGCCGGCCTCGAGCGACGTGGCGTCCGCCAGCACCGTCGCGTCGCTCGGCTGGCAGGCCGAGGTGCTGGCCAAGGCGGCCTACTTCGGCGGGGTCACCGCCGGACTGGCCATGCTCGAGCGCAGCGGCGTCGAGGGCCTTCTCATCGACGTCGACGGCGGCCGTCACGCCACGCCGGGACTGGTCCGCTTCGAGCACCCGGCAGTCGCCGGGCCTGCCTGGTGAATGTCGACGGGTGAAGGGTCACCTCACCTGGTACGCCGCCCGCTCGGCCGGCCTCGTGGCGTGGGGCCTGATGGCGGGCTCGGTGCTCTGGGGCCTGTTGCTGTCGTCGCGTGTGCTCGGACGACGGCCGCGTCCAGCGTGGTTGCTCGACTTGCACCGCTCGCTCGGCGGGCTCGCGGTGGTGTTCACCGGTGTGCACGTCGCGGCGGTCCTGCTCGACAGCTTCGTGCACTTCGGGCTGCTCGATGTGCTGGTGCCGCTGGCGTCGTCGTGGCACCCGGTCGCGGTGGCGTGGGGTGTCGTCGGGTTCTGGCTGCTCGTGGCGGTCGAGCTGACATCGCTGTTGCGCGACCGCATGCCGATGGTGTGGTGGCGGCGGGTGCACTACCTGTCGTTCCCGCTCCTCGCCCTGGCCAGCGTGCACGCCTTGAGCGCGGGGACCGACGGGACGTCGGTCCCCTTCGAGATCGCGTTGACCGTCGTGGGTGGGCTGACGGCGGCGCTCGTCGTGGCGCGCGGCGAGCGGGCGGAAGCGCAGGAGCTGCGAGCCCGGCAGCGGGTGGTCGCCGGCCGATCCTGACCATCCGTGAGGCTACGTTCTCGGGGATGCGGGCCGGCGAGGCATCGGTCACCGCGCAACGAGTCGCGGCTCACCGGCTGACGTTCGACCGCGTGCCGGCCGACTTCGGCGAGCCGGATGCCGACGACCGGCTGGCGCGCGACGTTGCGGCATCGACCACCGTCGACCCGAACGGACCGATGAGCGCGTACCTTGCGGCGCGCACCGCGTTCTTCGACCGCGTCGTCGTCGGCGCGCTCCAGCGGGACGTGGTCCAGGTCGTGATCGCCGCCGCCGGGTACGACGGCCGGGCCCTGCGCTACGCCAAGCCGGGCGTGCGCTGGTTCGAGGTCGACCACCCAGACACCCAGCGCGACAAGCGCGAGCGGCTCGTACGGCTGGGCATCGACACCGCGCACGTCGCGTTCGTGGCGGCCGACTTCACCGGCGACGACGTCGGCGCCGCGCTGGTCGCGGCCGGCCACGAGCGTGATGCGACATCGCTGGTGCTCTGCGAAGGCGTGGCCGTCTATCTCGATCACGAGGTGCTGGCGTCGCTGCTCGGCCAGCTGCGCGGCGTCGCCACTTCCGGGAGCCGGTTGGCGATCAGCCTGTCGACGGCCGGCGGGTCGCGGCGGCGCCAAGAGTTCCAGCAACGCGTCGCCGCGGTGGGCGAGCCGGCCCGCTCGGTGCTGACCGCGGCCGACGCCACCGCGTTGTTCGCGGCGACCGGCTGGCGGGCCCTCCCGTCGGCGAGCGGCCGCGCCGAGCGGGCCGGGTTCGTCGTCGTCCGCTGACGCCTGGACGCCCGCCGGCGCTCAGCGCGGGTGCGTGACCAGGCGCCGGACGGCAGTCGCCCCGCCCAGCATCAGACCGACGAGGACGGCGAGCGCGGCCACCATCGGGCCCGAGGCCGATCGACCCGGCCGGGTCGCCGACGCCGGACGGGCCGAGAGACGGGCCGAGAGACGAGCCGGCGTCACGACCGGCGCCGCCACGACGGCGGCGTGGCCCGGCTGGCCGGATTGGTCCCGTCGCCGAGGGGGCGGCGGGCCGTTCGCGGTCCACGTCGGCCCGGCGGCGGTGTCGTTCACCCATACGTCGGTGACGCTGCCCTTGGCGGCGACCAACTGGGTGTTGCGGTAGCCGTTCACCGGTGCCGCGAAGCGGGAGCCGCCGAACTCCCGCGGGCACGACCGGAACGCCTGGGCCCACGTCGTCGCCGCGGCAGTCACATGCCATCCGGCGGCGTCGACGCACGCCGCCCGCTTGCGTTGCCGGCAGCCGGCCGCCCGGAACCGGCCGTCGGCCCCCGACACCGCGCAGTCGCCGGCGCCCGCCTTCGGCTCATCCCTCGCCCAGCTCCACACCAATGCCGCGAGGCGCGGGTCGGTCGGCGTCAACTGGTCGAACCCGATGATGTTGACTCCGCACGCGACCATCGCCGCGGTCTGCGCGGCGTCGATCGTGCTGGTGCCGCCCAGCGACGACGTGGCCGCGTTGCTGCCGACCGTCGCCGCGAGCCACGTGCTGTCCTCGAAGTACCGGCGGAACACGCCCTTGTCGTGCGCGCTCCTGTCGTCGGTGCATTGCTGCGAACTCGCCGAGTAGCCGACCTGGCCGCCGTGCTCGTCCCAGTTCGGGCCTCGCTCGAAGACGGTCGTGCCCCACGCGTTGTGGGCCCCGGCGTCGCAATTGCCGACGAAGGCGACATGATGGCCGACGGCGAGCATCGACGCCCGGCTGTGGTTCCAGTCCATCGGCGCACACGACGACCCGGCCGCGGGCTTCTCGATCAGCCCACCGAGGGCGTCGTTGATGAGCTTGGCCGCCAGTGCGTGGGCGCTTGCGTTGCCGCTCAGTTGGTTCTCGAGGTAGATGACGACGAACTCGGTCGGGTTGGCCCCCAGCCACTTCTTCACCTCGGCCAGTCCGTCCTGGAACGGCCGGTCGTTGGTGCAGCCGATGTGCAGGTTCAGCGGGTTGCCGCTGTTGCCGTGGCAGAGCGTCACCCAGTAGCCACCGGTGGCCTGGTTGCCGAAGATGCTCGGCACCCAGTGCAGGTCCATCTCGATCAGCCGGATGTCCATGTTCAGCTGGTCGGTGATCGAATAGACCTGGTTCGGGTCCATGTCCGTGAGCGTCGGACCGTACGCGGACGAGTTGAAGGTGTTGTGGGTGTGCGGCAGCAGCGACTCGAACAGCGGCGCCGACAGGTCCATGCCGCGCTGCAACGTCAGCGCACGGTGCACCCACGACGACTGGTACGCCTTCAGGTCGGCGGGCGAGATGGCGCGGCCGTCGACCGGCTGGCACTGGTCGGGCGCCGACGCGTCGATCGTGCGACAGGCGCGCGCCGCACCCCAGTCGACCTGCGCGACGTTGCGGCACGCCGCCGGGCCGGGCGTGACCGCGCCGGGAACGGACGGCATGCCGTCCTGCTGGGCCTTGCACCCGTCGACGATCTGGCCGCCGCTGGGCGGGGCGTCGGCAGCGTGCGCCGACAGCGGCGCGACCAGCCCACCGGCGACGACGGCGGAGCACACGAGCGCGACGGCGCGGCGGACCACGTGCCGAGAGTTCGACGCCGCCCGCCGCCGCGCCTGCCCTCAGCGGTACCGTCGATGGCATGTGGGGGATGCGTTGGGCTGTCGCGCTGGTGCTGGCGACGGCCGCCACAGCGCCAGCCAACCTGACGCTGCGATCCGAGCAGCCGTTGCCGATCACCTTCAATCAGGGCGTAGCCCGCGTTTCCGACGGATGGATCCTTTCGGGCACGAACTCACCGTTTCCGAACACCGACGTCCTCGTCCGCACCGACGAGCAGCTCGTCCCGCGCATCACCAAGACCAGCGCCATCCCGCAAGCGTGGCGGGACAAGGGATACGTCCACATCGGCGACATCGACGTGGTCGGCGACGTCGTCTACGCGCCGTTCGAGCAGCCCAACTACGACCTCGGCCACCAGGCCACGGCGCGCTACGACGCGAAGACGCTGGCGTTCATCGACGCGGTCGAGCTCCCACAGCACGAGAACTCGTTCGTGGCGGTCGATGCCACGACGATGACCGCGTGGTCACAGGACCACTTCGACGGCGACACCCTCTTCCGCTACGACATCAAGGCCGGATGGAAGCCGTTGCCGCCGCTGCAGATGTCCGAGACGCTCCATCACACGCAGGGCGCGGCGGTGGTGCCCGGCGGGATCTGGATCTCGACGTCTGACCCGGCCAACGACATCTGGTTCGTCGACACCACGACCGGCCGCGTCGTGCGGGCCGGCAGCCACGCGCATGCCGGCGAAGGCGAGGGCATCGACGCCGCCCGCGGCACGCTCGACGCGTTGGAGAACGACGCGTCCATGGCGACGACGTGGTTCGAGCACTTCGACCTGCCGAAGATCTCCGTCCCGGCGCCAGCGGCCGGGCCGGCCGCGACCGCGGCGGGTGCCGCGTCCGTGAAGGCCGGCGGGCGCGGCTCGACGGCGGCAACGGGTTGGTACGGCGGGGTCGCGGCCGGCATCGCGCTCGCCGCGCTCGGGCTCGGCTACGCGTTGCTGCTCAGGCGGCGGCGGTCAGACCGCGCGGCCGCCGAACGCGAGCAACCGGTCGGACGCTGACGGCCCGATCGCTCACGCCCTGCTACTGCTGCATGTCCGCCGGGATCATCCGGTTGGGGTCGATCTTCCCGGTGAACAGCCCGGCGGCCATCCCCTGGTCGGTCCAGACGATCTGCCCGGTGACGATCGAGGCCAGGTCGCTGTTCAGGTACACGAGCGGCCAGGCCTGCTCCTCGGCGGTGGCATTGCGGCGGTAGAGCGGCTTCGGGAAGTTCTCGAAGTACTCCTCCCCCATCTGCTTCACCACGTCGGGCATGAACGCCGTCTCGGTGGGGCCGGGGCCGATGGCGTTGATGCGGATGGTGCGCTGCTCGGCCAGGTCGACGCAGCGCATCATCGACCACACGATGATGCACTCCTTGGAGAACGAGTAGCCCTCCTTGATGATCTCGGGATGGGCCTCGCACCACGCCTTGGCGTCGGCGTGGTCGGTGATGTTCAGCAGCGTGAAGACGTTCTCCATGTTGATCAGGTAACCCATGCCGGCGCCCGACGAGATGCTGGCGATGGCGCCGCCGTCGGCGATGTGGGGCAGCAGGTTCTCGGTGAGATGGCGCAGTCCGAGGAAGTTGACGAGCATGCACGCCATCGGGCCCGGGATCTGCGACACGCCGGCGCAGTTGAAGAGCTTGTCGATGGTGCGGGTGCCGCCCACGGTCACCTCGTCGATCGTCTGCTCGATGGCCGACGGGTCGCGCAGATCGGTCTCGTAGAACGCCTCGTGCGCCACCTTCGGCTTCTGGACGTCGACCGCGTGAACCTCGGCCCCCAGCTCACCGAGGATCCGGGCGGTCGCCTCGCCCATGCCCGACCCCGCCCCCGTCACGAGCACCCGCGCGCCCGGATACCCCAACCCCTTCAGATCAAGCGTCATGCAGCGACGCTACGACTTCGCGCGCCACAGCCGCTCGGCAGCTGATTCACTACCCGCATGGCGACGTACCTGGTCACCGGGGGCACCGGACTCATCGGGTCGAACATCTGCCGGCAGCTGATCGAGGCCGGCGATCGGGTGCGAGCGCTGGTGCGGCCCGGCAGCGACTCCGGCCCACTCGTCGCCGTCGGCGTCGAGTCGGTCGAGGGCGACATCCAGTCGTTCGACGACGTCGTCCGCGCGTCCGTCGGGTGCGACGCCATCATCAACTCGGCGGCGGTGCTGGGCGGCGCCGCCCAGCAGATGGAAGAGCAGAAGGCGACCAACGTCGGTGGCGCGTTCCACGTCTTCGACGCCGCGGCCGAGCACGGCACCCGCGTCGTCACCCTCAGCACCACGACGTTCCTGCGGCACGACACGCCACTCACGGAGTCGTCACCGATGGCCGAGCGCTGGAGCGACGACCCCTACACCGTCACCAAGGGCCAGGCCTACCGGGAGGCCATGCGCCGCGTCGACGAGGAGGGGGCCGACATCGTCGTCGTCATCCCCGGAGGCACGTACGGGCCTGGCCTCTCGGTGTCGCGCGCCATGCACGCCACGAGCTACAACCGACTGTTGCGCGGCGGCATCAACGGCAAGATCGTCGAGTACGCCAAGTACCCGGTTCCCTGGGTGTACGCCGACGACGTCGCCGCCTGCTCGGTCGCCGCCACCAAGCACGGCGCGACCGGCGCGAAGTACCTGGCCTTCGGCGCCGAGGACGCGCAGTCGACGGCGGCGTTCCTGAACGCGGCATGCGAGGTCGCCGGCGTGCCGCATCGCGTCGCCGACGTGGTGATCGACCCGTCGGATCCCGGCGCCGTCGGCCGCTACGGCGCCACCCTTGTCGACCTGGCCCAACGAACCTTCCCGGTGCCGTGGTTCGACAACACCGTCACCCGCGAGACGCTGGGATACTCGCCGTGCCCGCGGCCCGACGCCATGGCGGTGACGGTCGACTGGCTCCGCGCCAACGGCCAGATCGGCTGACGTCACTCCGCGCCGGAGCCGCGCTCGAGCCGCGCCGGTGCTGCGGGGAGATCGGACACCGATCAGGAAACGGTGAGCGTGCCCTTCATGTCGGTGTGGTAGTCGCAGCGGTACTTGTAGGTGCCGGCCGCGACGGACGCCGTGAATCGGGTCCGGTGATTGGCCGGCATCTCCTTGGTGCCGCCCTTCACGCCGACGATGTGGAAGTTGTGCAGCGTGTTGTCGGCGTTGTCCAGGAAGAACGACGCCTGCCCCCTCGGCACCGCCAACACTGCCTTGTCGAACTTCGAGTCCTTCGCCCGTACCGCGACGTCGCCGTTCACCGCCTTGGCGTTGTGGTATCCGAGCGACGCCGCCAGGCCGATCACCACGGCGACGACAGTGAGCGCGACGGCGGCGGCCCCGACGCCGGCGACGGCGGGGCTGGGCTCGCGCCCGCGCCACGCGTTGACGCCGGCGATGGTGCCGGCCACCCCCGTGAGCACGGCGGCCCACGTCACCGCGAATGATCCGAACGAGGCCGGGACGGTGAGGTTCTTGCCGGCGAACACCAGGTTGGACAGCAGGAACAGCACGAAGGCGACGGTCGTGAGCCGCACGCCGGCCGGTCCGGACCGCCCGAGCAGGATGGCGCCGATGAACAGCAGGACGCCGATGACGAGCACCGGCGGGATCACCGACCGCTCGACCAACGTCATCACGATGACGTATTCGACGATGCCCGCGATCGCGGCCCACCGCAGCAACGTGCGCCAACTCGTACCCGACATGCGTGCTCCTTCAGTTGTTGTCATGATCGCTATTCGGCCCTCAGCAGCAGCGCGGTCGGCGTACGGGCGGCGATGCGCCCCGGCACCGCCGACACGATGGTGGCGAGCACGAGCGCCCCGGCGGCAATCAGGGCGATCGATGAAGCGGGGACACTCGGCGCGGGGACGACATGGACCTGATGAGCGAAGAGCGTCCACGACCAGCGGCCGACGACGATGCCGAGCGGGACGCCGACGATGATCCCGGTCGCAGCCGCGATCGTCGATTGTGAGGCGACGACGGCCACCAGCTGGCGACGGGTCATGCCGAGGGTCTTGAGCAGGGCCAGGTCACGCCGTCGGCGACGGACCGACGCCAGCAGGGTGAGCGCCAGTGCGACGACCGCGCCCGCGGCGAGACCGGCGCCGAGCACCGTCGGGGTGGTCCCCATGGTTCGGTAGTTGACGATCTCGGCCGGGCGTTGCACCGACACCACCGTTGGTGGCCCGTGACCCAAGACGTCGAGGGAAGCGGCGATCTGCAGCAAGGAGTGGCGGGACGCCACGGCGTTCGTCCCATGGCGCAGGCGGAGGAGGATGGCCTGGGGGCTGTCGACGAGGTCGCCGAAGCCCTTGTCGCCCGGCGGTATCAGCGCGTCCGACAGCACTGCTCCTGTCCCGATCTCCAGGTGCAGCGTCGACCCGGATCCGATGGCGGGCAGGGTGGCTGTCCCGACGATGACGAGCCGGGTCGGCGGGGCCACGCCGTTGCTCACGTCGACGGTGTCGCCGACGCGCTTGTGCAGCGCGGCCAAGGTGGTGGCACCCAACACCACCTGGTCGCGCGCGATGAGCGCGTGGCCAGTCAGGACCGGCGGACCGACTCGGGCGCTCGGGCCGACGCCCATGACCGGCACCGTCTGGCCATCGATGCGGAAGGTGTCGAAGGAGACGCCCGCCCACGCGGCCACGTCGACGTCCTGGTCGAGGAGCCTCGTCGCCTCTGGGAGCGGGATGTCCGCAAAGCCGGAATAGGGGCTGAGCAGTTCGTAGTCCCAGTTCCAACCGTAGAGCGCCGGACGCGAGACGAGTGTGTGGAGGCTGTCGCCGAACGTGATCGTCGCGACCATCACGACCACGGCCAGCACCGCTCCCAGGATGGCGGAGCGCACCGGCGCGGCATTCGTGCCAGCCCCCGGTTCGACTGCGAAGCGGACCCCGGCAACCACCGGCGCCGGCAACCCCGAAGCACCAGCCGCTCGCGCCACACGCGACGTGTTTGGTGCGGTGCGCCGGCGTCGCCGCGCGACACGGTGTGGTGCCCCCCAGTACGCCAACGCCGCGGCGAGGGAGCTCATGACGACGACCAACACCAGCATCCCGATGCCCAGCACTGCCCAGTCGAACGCGATCCCGGGTGCGGGGTCGACCGGGCGCACCCGACCGAGTGGTGCCAACGGTGAGAGGCCGACGGCCACCGCGCCGGCGAGCAGCGACCCCACCACGACGGCGCCCACGATGCCGATGAGTCCGTCGCTGGACGTCATCGCCGGGCTGGCGCCGAGCGCCCGCACCGTCTCGAGCTCGCCGGCCTCGAGGCGGAGCTGTCGGCCGATCACCTGGGCGGCGATGAGGAGTGCGGCGAGGGCCGCGATCGCGCCGAAGGCTCCCAGCGCGATCGTCAATGGCTCGATGGATCGTTGCGCGGTGGCGACCGCAACCGATGAGAGGGCGACCACGGTCGAGTTCGGCAGCGCCTGCTTGATCTCCGACTCGACGGCGGCGACGTCGCGGCTGCCGTGGTCGAGTCGGAGCCCGCTCGTCACATTGTTGGCGCAGCACTGGTTCAGGGGCCCGGTGAGTGCCGGGCTCAACAGTGCGCCGTCGCCGGTGGAACGATCGACGTCGTCCTGCACGATCGCGTCGTTGGCGACAACGATGCCGACGAGGGTGACGGCGACGCGGCGAACCGGCGGCACGCTCGCGGTGCCATAGCCGTCCTTGAGCGTGTCGGAATTGTTGTAGAAGCCGAAATGCACCACGTCGCCAAGGTGCATGCCGAGTATGCGGGCCGCGCCGGCGGTCATCACCATCTCGTCGGGCCGCCTGGGATCGGCCCGCCGGCCGTGGATCACGGTCATGCGGTCCTGGTCGAAGAACAACCCGTCGATCGTCGCCGGCGTGCGCACTGCCGAGTCGAAGCGCTTGCTGGCCGCGTCTTGGGCCGGTCCACCATCCGGTCCCAGCACGAGGAGGCTGGGAGATGTCGCGCTCTCGACCTGCTTCACGTGGGGCAAATGGGCGATGGTGCGGAGGAACGCCGGGTCACTGCTGTTGTCGTCGTTGGCGCTGTCGTTGTGGAACACGATGAGATCGGATGGGTTCGTGCTCCGCAGGAACGACGGGAACGACGACTGCGTGCGCCGAGCGCCCGCGAGGCTGCCCATGGCCAGACCGCCGACCAGGCCGACGAGGCCGATCACGGCGAGATGGCCGCCCCATTGGCGGCCGAACGTGGCCCGGAACCGGTACCGGGCGAACCGGAGCACACGCGCGTTCACGCCGATCGCAGTGTGGGCCGATCCGTCACGACCACCAATGGGGTCAGCCGGTGGCGACCCCGTCGTGCTACCACCCCGGATCGAGTCGGGAACGACGGGCCGACGGCACGAATCAGGCGGCGCGGGCGGCGACCTCCAGCTCGTCGAGCACGTCCCGCAAGCGGTCGACCTTCTGGCGGATGACGAGGTCGAGGAGCAGCTGTTCCCGGACCGGCGCCATCACCGCCGCCGCCGGGTGGTCGGGTTCCATCAGACCGGTGTACCCACCATGCCGGCCGGCAAGACGTCGCCGCCTCGGACGCGGCCCGACGAGCGGCTGGACATCGGTCCACCCTACGCTTCGACAATGCTCTCGCCGGCCGACGACTATCCGATCCATCAGGTCGCCGAGGTGATCCGTCATCCCGGCACCAGCGACCGCAACTTCTACGATCGCTACTACTTCAATCTGTACACGACCGCGGGCGACACCTTCGCGGTGTTCGGGCTCGGCCAGTACCCGAACCTCGGCACCACCGACGCGTTCCTCGCGGTCAGCCACGGCGGCACCCACCGCGTCGTGCGAGCGTCGCGCGAGCTGGGCGCCAACCGCATGGACATCGGCGTCGGGCCGTTGCGGGTCGAGGTGCTCGAAGGGCTGCAGAAGTTGCGGGTCGTGCTCGAGCCCAACGAGTGGGGCCTCGAGATCGACGCGGTGTTCGACGGCACGCACCCGGCGACGTTGGAGCCGCGCCAGTACATCCGGGACTTCGAGCGGGTCACGTTCGACACGCAACGACTCGCGCAGACCGGGCGGTGGACCGGGACGCTCACGGCGGGCGGGACCACGTTCGACGTCGACCCGAAGGATTGGTGGGGCTACCGCGACCGGTCGTGGGGCGTGCGGCCGGTCGGTGATCCCGAGCCGCCCGGCATCCGGGCGTCGAACCAGAGCCACAGCTTCTTCTGGTGTTACACCCCGCTGCAGTTCGAGGACCACTCGGTGCTCGTCATCATGCAGGAGCGGGCCGACGGCGAGCGGCTGCTGGAGGAGGCCATCCGGATCTGGAACGACCCGGCGCGCGGCGTCGACCATCTGGGCCGGCCCGACCACGAGGTCGAGTTCGTGCCCGGCACCCGCGCGCCCCGTCGCACCACGCTGCACCTCCAGGAGCCCGACGGGTCGAAGCTCGACATCGAGCTCGAGGTGCTGATGCCCTTCTACATCACCCAGGGCACCGGGTACTCCCCCGCCGAGGACTGGGCCCACGGCAAGTGGCAGGGACCGCTCGAGGTGCAGGGCCGCGAATACGACCTGGCCGACCCGGCCGTGCAGGGCCAGATCTTCGGGTTCCTCGAGAACACCGCCCGGGCCACGCAGTCCAACGGCGCCACGGGCTTCGGCATGCTCGAGTTCGCGTGCATCGGCCCGCATCACAAGTACTTCGACGGCTTCGAGGACTTCACGCTCTTCCCACCCGCCGGCTGACCCCCCCCTCCCCGTTCTCCCCGCAGTTGGTGTCGCCATGCGACACCAACGATGTCCAGAATCGGGGGCGGGGGCGCGCGGGGGCGGGGGCATACGATGACGGGCATGTCAGCCCTGATCGACGCCGACCAGCACCTGTTCGAGCGGCGGGACACCTGGCGGGAGTTCATCGATCCGGCGCAGCGCGAAGACGCCCTGGCCATCGAGGACGACGAGCTCGGCTGGTCGTGGCTGACGTGGCGGGGCCGGCGGCTGTACCTCGCCGAGAGCCAGACACCGGCCGACGCCCGCCGGATCGGCGCCACGCGCGTGCGCGTCGACGCCGGGCTGCCGCCCGAGGACGGCGAGCGGTTCGACGAGGCCGTCCCGCCGGAGTACCACGACCCGGCGGCGCGCGTCGCCGCGCTCGACCGGTGGGGGCTCGACGAGGCGGTGCTGTTCCCGAACTTCGGGCTGCTGTGGGAGACGATGCTCGGCGTCGACCTGCCGGCGCTCACCGCCAACATGCGCGCCGCCAACCGGTGGCAGGCGGCGGCGCGCCACGACGGCGGAGGCCGGCTCAACCCGGTCGGGCACCTGACGTTGCGCGACGCCGAGTGGGCCGAGGAGGAGATCGCCAACCTGGCCGGCGCCGGCATCCGGCTGGCGATGATCGGGCCGGCGCCGGTCAACGGCAAGCCGCTCAGCGACCCGAGCCTCGACCGCATCTGGTCGGCGTTCGTGCACCACGGGGTGTCGCCGGTGTTCCACGTGTCGGGCTTCGAGCCGCCGTTGCACCCGGCGTGGTACTCCACCGACAAGGAGCCCGTCGACAGCGTGATGGGCTCGGTGTTCCTGTGGGTCGCGCCCGCGGTGGCGGTCGCAGACATGACGATCAACGGAGTGTTCGAGCGCCATCCAGAATTGCGGCTGGGCATCGTCGAGCTGTCGGCCAACTGGGTGCCGATGTTCCTGCTCAACCTCGACGGCGCGTCGGACTTCTACGCGCTGCGCCACGGCGGGCCGCTGATGGACCTGCCGCTGCGGCCGAGCGAGTACGTGAAGCGCAACGTGCGGGTCAGCGTGCTGGCCTACGAGCGGCCGGCCCATCTGGTCGAACGCGTCAGCGACGAGATGTTCATGTACGGAAGCGACTGGCCTCACGCCGAGGGCATCGCCGACCCACTGGGCGACTACACCCGGCAGGTCGAGCGGCTCGACGACGAGCGCCGCGGCCGGCTGCTCGGCGACAACGTGGCCTGGCTCCTGCACCGGTGACGGTCGCGGACGGGGCCAAGGTCCTCGTCCTCGGGCTCGGGTCCCGCCAGGGCGGCGTCGGCGTCGTGCGCTATCTGCACGGGCTGGGCGCGTCCGTCCGGGTGAGCGACCGGTCCGACAAGGCGGCGCTGGCCGACGCGCTGGCGACGCTGGCCGATCTCGACGACGTCACCTATCACCTCGGCGGCGAGGACCTGGCCGACGTCAACTGGGCCGACGTCGTCGTGCGCAACCCCGGCGTCCCGGCCGAGTCGCCGATGCTGCAGCACGCCCGCGCCCACGGCACGCCCGTCGAGATGGAGATGACGCTGTTCCTCCGCGCCTGCCCGGCGCCGGTCGTCGGCGTCACCGGCACCAAGGGCAAGACGACGACCACCGCGCTGCTGCACGCGATGGTGCAGCGACGCTGGCCGGCGGCGGTGAGCGCCGGGAACATGGGCCGATCGGCGCTGGCCGAGCTCGACGCCATCGCCGCCGACCCCACCGCACCGGTGAGCCTCGAGCTGTCGTCGTTCCAACTGGAGTCGATGGGCGAGCACCGGATGTCCCCGCACGTCGCGGTGGTGACCAACATCGCGCCCGATCACCTCGATCGGTACCCGAGCTTCGAGGCGTACGCCGAGACGAAGGCCGCCATCTGGCGGTACCAACGGCCCGACGACTGGGTGGTGCTGCCGGCGGACGACGAGGTCGTGCAACGGCTGGCGGTCGGCGCGCCCGGCCGGCGGGTCGACTTCGCGGCGCCGTCCGATCCGCAGCGTTTGACGACCGCCGGCATCGACCTCGGCCGACGAGACGCCCTCCGCATCCCCGGGCGCCACGCCGCACTCGACGCCATCGCCGCGGCGTCGGCGGCACTGGTGGTCGGCGTCGAGCCCGTCGACATCGAGCACGCCATCGCCGGGTTCGCCGGCGTCCCCCACCGCATGGAGCTGGTCGCCACGGTGGACGGCGTCGACTACGTCAACGACACCGCCGCCACCACGCCGATCGCCGCCATCGCGGCGCTGCTCGCCCACGCCGGCACCCACGTGACGTTGATCACCGGCGGGTTCGACAAGCAGTTGCCGCTCGACGAGCTGGCCGACGCCATCACCGAGCACGCCGACGAGATCGTGCTGCTCGACGGCACCGCGACGCCACACCTGCTCGCGCTCTTGCACGAGCGAGGCCGCGAGCCGGCCGGTCCGACGGCAACGTCGATGGCCGACGCGGTCGCGCTCGCTCGATCGCGCGCGCGTGATGGCGGGGTCGTGCTGCTCTCACCCGGCTGTGCGAGCTTCGGCCTGTTCCGCGACGAGTTCGATCGCGGCGACACGTTTCGCGCCGCGGTCGACGCGCTCGATCCTTAGCAGGTGGTCGTCAGCTTCCGGCCGTTCCAGACGTTCAGGCCGGCGCACTGGATCGTCACGTAGATCTGCCCGACGCCCGCGGCTTGCGAGTCGTCGGCCCACGCAATGACGGCCCGGCCGTCCGGCGTGATGTCCTCCTGGAAGAAGTCCAGCAACGTGCGGTCGCCGTTGACGCTGCAGTTGATCCCCGTGGTGCAGATGGCGCCGTGGTGGATCGGATGGTCGCTCACCACCATCTGGTCGGCGGTGATGCGCATGCCGGTCCGGCTCCAGTTCATCTGCGAAAGCCGCACGTTCCAGGCGTTGGTGAGGTCGTCCTTGTCGACGCCGGTGCCGCCATACCAGACGAGGTCGGCCCGATCGGGCCCGCCGCCGATGAGCCAGGGGTAGAGGTTGGCGCCCGAGCCGGTGTCGTCCATCTGCTGGGGTACCGACCAGCCGTACAGCCCGAGGCTGCCGGACGGCGCGTGGGTGACGAGGATGTGGTGGTCGGTCGCGAACGCCGCCCACAGGCCACCGCCGCTGTCGACGGCGAGCGCCGGGAAGATGTGGTCGTAGGTCTCGGTGTCGGGCCCGACCCAGATCGGCGAGTCGGTCCACGTGGTACCGCCGTCGAACGACGAGGCCAGGTACACCGCGTGGTTCATGGTGCGCGTCGTGCCCGCGCCGCTGCCGACGTTCTCGGCCGCCGTCGCGGGTGCGGTGAAGATCGTGTACACCGGCTTGGGCGACGCCGAGGAGCTCATGTCGACGACGATCGGCCCGAGCTCGTTGTTGTACAGCGCTTGCGCGATGTGGTTGACGTCGATGGCGAGACCCTTGAACGCGTAGGTGGCGCCACCGTCGTCGGATCGGGCCACCGCGATGTTGTTGGTTTCGGTGATGTGGTAGCTCATGTACACCGTCTGACCCTCACCCGCGGCGTTCCACTGGCGGTCGACCAGCGGGATGTACGAGCCGGTGAAGTTGGCCGGCGCGAACGTCGCGCCGCCGTCGGTCGAGCGGGTGACGGTGAGGTTGGCGAGGCTCAGGCTCGAGTAGGCGACCGTCGGGATCGCCGAGCCGGGCGCGGGGTTCTTGGTGACGGCGAGGTCGCAGTCGCCGCCGCCCACGCCGAGGTCGGGCGGCGTGTGGAAGGTGAACGAGCCGGCGTCGGGCGGCAGCGTCCAGAGCTCGCAGCCGATCGGAGTCGACCCCGGCGCGGCCACGTAGATGCGGCCGTCCTTGTCGACCCGGACGCTCGGCTCGGCCTGCACCAAGCCGTACGGGAAGGTGGCGGTGAGGTGGAGCCCGGGCTTGAAGCGGGCGGCGGGGACGCTGGCCAGTGCCATGGGGGGCCCGGCCACGGCGGCGACAGTCGCAGCCATGGTGAACACAATCCCCAGCGTCAACGTTGCACTGCGTCGACGCAACCGAGCCCCCTTGGTGGTTGGAACCCTCCGTTGAGCAGTATTCGCGCAAGTGATGTTGCCCTGCCATGGCCCGTTCGGATGGTTGTCGTATGGCTCGTTCGGGCCATTGCCAGGGACCACGTCGGTCGTTTGAACTGAAGGGGATGGAAGATGCGGTGGCCCAGCCCGCGGACGTCGACTTGGCGCGACTGCTGCTCGAGCTCAGCCGCGAGGTCACGAGCAACCTGAACTTGCAGGACGTGCTCGATGCCAGCGTGGTCGCGCTCCGCAAACTGCTCGACTTCGGCGGCGGCGCCATCCAGCTCGTCGAGCACGACTGCCTCGTCGCCGCCGCCACCGACCCGCCGGCCACCGCCGAGGCCCGCACAGTGCGCATCCCCGTCGGGCAAGGTGTCTCGGGCACGATCGCGGCCGACGGCAACCCGATCTACATCGCCGACATCGACGTCGACCAGCGGGTCTTCCCGGACGGGCGCAAGAACGGCGTCAGCTCGGGGGTGCACTCCTACTTCGGCGTGCCGCTGATCACCGGCGGCCGGGTGATCGGCGTGGTGTCGTTCGACGCGCTGACCGTCGACGCGTTCAGCTCGGCCGACCGTTCGTTGGTGCTGGCGTTCGTGCCGACGATCGCGGCCGCGGTCCAGAACGCGCAGCTCTTCGAGCGCGAGGTCGCGACGCTCAACAACCTGCGCGAGGCCCAGCGCATGCGCGACGACTTCCTCGCCGTCATCTCGCACGAGCTGCGGACGCCGCTCACGTCGATCGCCGGGTTCGCGTCGACACTGTCGTCGCACATCGACCGGCTGCCGCCCGCGACGGTCGTCGACGTCGCCGGCCGCATCCTGATGAACAGCCACCGACTCGAGCTGCTGATCGACGATCTGCTCGACCTCACACAGCTCGAGCAGGGGCGGCTCACGGTGAAGACGTCACCGACCAATGTCGCGGCCCTCCTCGCGGCGACGGCACGCGAGACCGACTCGCCGGATCACGTGCTGACGTTCGCGGTCGACGACGACCTGCCGTTCGCGGTGGCCGACGAGCGGCGGTTGCGCCAGATCCTGGCCAACCTCATCGGCAACGCCCGCAAGTTCTCCGCGCCGGGCGGCACCATCGAGGTGTCGGCGCGCGCCATCGACGTTGGCGGCGCGGTCGAGCTGCGGGTCACCGACGACGGCAAGGGCATCCCGGCGCACCTGCACGAGCGGATCTTCGAGCCGTTCTTCCAGGTCGAGCCGGCGACGACGCGCGGCGTGGGCGGGCTCGGCGTCGGGCTCTACCTGGTGCGACAGCTGTGCGACATGATGGGCGCCACCCTCGGTGTCAGGAGCGAGCTCGGGCGGGGCAGCACGTTCACGGTGCGGTTGGCCGAGGTCACGGGGATCAACCTGTCCGTGTAGTGGGGTAAGGCAGGGGGGTGGACGATCTCGAGCGGCTGCGGGCGCAAGCCGCCGACTGCCGCAACTGCGACCTGTGGGAGCACGCCACCCAGACGGTGTTCGGCGAGGGGCGGCCGGGCGCGCCGTTGATGTTCGTCGGCGAGCAGCCGGGCGACCACGAGGACCTCGAGGGCAGCCCGTTCGTCGGCCCGGCCGGCGCGCTGCTCGACAAGGCGATGGCCGAGGTCGGGATCGCCCGCGACGACGTCTACGTGACCAACGCGGTGAAGCACTTCAAGTTCGAGCAACGCGGCAAACGGCGCATCCACAAGAGGCCGGGCGCGACGGAGCTCAAGGCCTGTCACCCGTGGCTGGACGCCGAGCTCGAGGTCGTGCACCCGCGCATGGTGTGCGCGCTCGGCGCAATCGCGGCGCAGTCGCTCTACGGGTCGAAGTTCAAGGTGACCGTGATGCGCGGACAGCTCGTGTCGTGGGACCGCGAACCGGCGGCGATGGCCACCGTGCACCCGTCGTCGATCCTCCGCGCGCCCGACGACGCCGCCCGCCGCAGCGCCTACGCCGAGTTCGTGAACGACCTCCAGGTCGCGGCCAGCGTGCTCGACGCCGCGTAGGACGCCCTGCTCGACCTCCGGTCATTCGAACCCCGGCCTACGGCTGCATGGCCGCCATGATCGTGGAGTCGGGCGGCGGGCGGCGGGGTGGGGCGCGGCGGGCCAGCGCCGCCTCGATGGCCGGGCCGAGGCGTTCGAGCTTCTGCGTCTCCCGCTCGGTCTCGCCCTCGTGGAACTCCGGCATGACCTCGCGAGCGAACAGCTCGAGACTCTCGCAGATGTGCTCGTGACGGTTGTTGCCGGCCTGGCTGACGAAGATGACCTGGTCGACGCCGGCGTCGGCGTAGTTCCGCATCAGCTCCCGCAGCTGGGCGGGCGTGCCGATGGCGCCCCGCAACGACCCCAGGCCCTGCTCGAAGAGCTGGGCACCCAGCGCCTGACCGGTCTGGGCGGCGACCTCGCGCCGGAAGCCGAAGAGGTCGCGGTTGCGCTCGAACTCCTCCCACACGTTCGTCTCGCCCGGCGTGTGATTGCCGAAGACGTAGTAGTGGCCGAGCGAGTACCCGAAGAAGTGGCCGCCGTCGAGCCCGCGCTCGATCGCCGTCTCCTCGTCGGCGTGGCACATCATCGGCATGACGCACGCGATGTTCGGGTTGACCGCGAAGCCGCCCGGGACGCACTCCTCGCTCTGGATCGTGGCGTAGTAGTCGCCGACCCACTGCTCGGCCTCACCGGGCTCGATGAAGCTGAACGACAACGCGCCGATGCCCTTCTGCGCGGCCAGGTGGATCGTCTCGCGCCGGCTGCACGCCACCCACAGCGGCGGGTGCGGTTTCTGCAACGGCTTGGGCACGACGTTGCGCGGCGGCATCTCGAAGTGCGCGCCCTGATAGCCGGCGAACGGGGTCTCCACGAACATGCGGGTGACGGCATCGAGCGCCTCGGCCCACTGCGCGCGCTTGTCGGCCCGGTTGACCAGGAAGCCGCCGAGCTCGGCGGCCGACGAGGCCTCGCCGGTGCCGAAGTCCACCCGGCCGTCGCTGACGAGGTCGAGGGTCGCGATCCGCTCGGCGACGCGCGCGGTGTGGTTGAAGTTGAACGGCAGCTGCACGATCCCGTGGCCGAGGCGGATGCGACTGGTCCGCTGGCTGGCGGCCGCCAGGAAGACCTCGGGCGCCGATGAATGGCTGTACTCCTCGAGGAAGTGGTGCTCGACCTCCCACACGTAGTCGAAGCCGACGCGATCGGCCAGCTCGACCTGTTCGAGCGCATCCTTGAGGAGGCGGTGCTCGTCGTCGTCGGCCCAGGGCCTCGGCAGTTGGTGCTCATAGAAGATGCCGAATTTCATGGCCCAGGTGTCTACACCGCGTGCTCCGACGAAGCAGACTGAGCGGATGCGCCGCGCCATCGTGCTCCTGCTCGTGGCCCTCGCGGCGTGTGGTGGCTCGTCGAAGCCGGGCACCGCGACGCTCACCACCAGCGGCGCGACGGTGGCGACCTTCTCGGGGAAGGACAGTGGCGCGTTCTGCCCGATCGCCGGTCCGTTCGTGCACGCCACCGACCTCCAGGCGGTGTTCACCGACCCCGAAGCGGCCAAGGCCCGCGTCGCCGAGCTGCGGCCGGTCATCGCCGAGGCCCGTCGCAAGGCGCCCGCGGAGATCAAGGCCGACGTCGAGCGGGTCGCCGACCGCGTCACCCAGGGGTTCGACGCGCTGGCCGCAGCCAACTACCAGGCGTTGAAGATCGACCGGGCGACGATCGATGCGCTGCTCGGTGACGAGCAGTTCAAGACGTCGGCGGCGCGCATCGGCGAGTACGCGCAACAGGTCTGCCACGTGAGCCCGTGAGTGTGCTCGACGTCGCCGACCGGTTGTGGCGGGGCGAGCCCGTCGACTTCCATCCGATGGTGCCGGCTGGCGACATCGTCGAGGTCGCCGACCGGGTGGCGTTCCTGCCCGGGTTCGCCAACGTGAGCGCGATGCGCACCGACGACGGGCTCCTGCTCGTCGACACCGGCTCGTCGTTCACCGCCGACCGGGTGCACGAGCAGGTGCGGTCGTGGACCGGCGCCGGCGGGCCGCACCTGCACACCGCGGTGTACAGCCACGGCCACATCGACCACGTCTTCGGCGTGGCCCGGTTCGAAGCGGAGGCCGCCGACCGCGGTTGGCCGGCGCCCCGGGTGCTGGCCCACGAGGCGCTGCCGGCCCGGTTCGACCGCTACGTCCTGACGGCTGGGTACAACGGCGTGATCAACCAGCGGCAGTTCCAGGTGCCCGGACTGCGGTGGCCGACGGAGTACCGCTACCCCGACGAGACCTACCGGTCGGACCTGTCGTTTGCCCTCGGCGGCCGGCCCGTCGAGCTCCACCATGCACGGGGCGAGACCGACGACCACACCTGGACGTGGCTGCCCGACAGCCGCGTGCTCTGCTGCGGTGACTTCTTCATCTGGGCGTCGCCCAACGCCGGCAACCCGCAGAAGGTGCAGCGGTACCCGCGTGAGTGGGCGGTGGCGCTGCGGGCGATGGTCGCCCTGGCGCCGGAGATCCTGCTGCCGGGCCACGGCGTGCCGGTGATCGGCGCCGACCGCGTCGCGCAGGCGCTCACGGACACGGCCGAGCTGCTCGAGCACTTGCACGACGACACGGTGGCGATGATGAACGAGGGGGCGCGGCTCGACGACATCCTGCACACGGTGCGGGCGCCGGCCCACCTGATGGAGCGGCCGTACCTGCGGCCGGTGTACGACGAGCCCGAGTTCATCGTCCGCAACGTGTGGCGGCTGTACGGCGGGTGGTACGACGGCAACCCGGCAACCCTCAAGCCGGCGCCGGACGCGGCGTTGGCGCGCGAAGTCGCTGACCTCGTGGGCGGCGCCGGCCGGCTGGCGTCGCGAGCCCTCGACCTCGCCGCCACCGGCGCGGAAGACGACCTCCGGCTGGCCGGCCACCTCGTCGAGCTGGCGTCGCTCGCGGCACCCGACGATCGGTCGGTGCACCTCGCCCGGGCCGAGGTGTTCGAGCGCCGGGTGGCCGCCGCGACATCGACGATGGCCAAGGGCGTCTTCGCGTGGGCCGCGTCGGAGTCGCGCGCCCGAGCCGATCCGCCGCCGGAACGCGAGAACTAGACCGCGGCGGCGAGGGTCTCGGCCTCGGTGACCATCTCCTCGACGACGTCGAGGCCGGCCGACCAGAAGCCGGGATCGGAGAGGTCGACGCCGACCAGTTTCGCCAACTGCTCGGGCGAGTCGGACCCACCGGCGGAGAGCAGCGCGAGGTACTGCGGCACGAACGACGCGCCCTCGGCCTCGTAGCGCGCGTAGATCGCGAGCGTCAGCAGGTTGCCGAAGGCGTACGCGTACACGTAGCCCGGCGTGTGGATGAAATGCGGGATGTAGCTCCACCAGACGCCGTAATCGTCCGTGAGCGTCACCGAGTCCTGGAACATGGCCCGTTGCGTGCGCAGCCACTCGGTCTTGAAGCGGTCGGGCGACAGCTCCCCCTCGTTGCGACGGATGGTGTGCACCGCGTCCTCGAAGCGGTTCATCGCGATCTGCCGGAAGACCGACGCGGTCACGTCCTCGATGCGGCCGGCGAGCAGCCCGAGCCGTTGCTTCGGGTCGCGCACGTCGGCGAGCAGGCGATGGAACGTCACCGTCTCGCCGAAGATCGACGCTGTCTCGGCCAACGTCAGCGGCGTGTCGGCGTTGAACAGGCCCAGCTTCGACGCGAGGACCTGGTGCACACCGTGGCCGAGCTCGTGGGCCATTGTCATCACGTCGCGGCGGCGCGCCGTGTAGTTGAGGAGGACGTACGGGTGGGCCGACGGAACCGCCGGGTGGGCGAACGCGCCACCCTGCTTGCCGGGCATCACCGGCGCGTCGATGTAACCGTGGAAGAACGCTTCGGCGATGTCCGCCATCTCCGGCGCGAACGAGCGGTACGCGTCCAGCACGATCCGCTTGGCCTCCTCGAAACCGACCTCGCCCTCGTCGAGCTCGAGCGGCGCGTAGCGATCGTACTCGTTGAGCTCGTCGAGCCCCAGCAGCTTGGCCTTCAGCCGGTACCAGCGGGCGACGATGTCGTAGCGCGACGTCACCGACCCGACGAGGGCCTCGACCGTGGCGTCGTCGATCTCGTTGCCGAGGTTCCGCGACTCGATCCAGCTCCGGTAGTTGCGAAGCCGGTCGTCGATCGACTGGTCGGACGCGACGGTGTTGAAGATGAAGGTGCGGGTGGCCAACCCCGTTCCTCGCAACGCCGCGGTGACCGCCTGCCCGGCGCGTTGGCGCTTGGCCCGGTCACCGTCGTGCAGGACCGACAGCGCGGTCTCGAGGCTGACCGTGTCGCCGTCGAGCTCGACGTCGATCGTGTCGGTGACCTCGGTGAACAACCGGGCCCACGCCGACCGGCCGGTCACCGACTTCTCGGCCATCACCTTCTCTTCGGGCTCGCTGAGCAGATGCGGCCGGAAGCGGCGCGCCGATTCGAGCCAGTGCCGCCGGTCGGCCAGCGCCGGGTCGGCCAGCACCTCGGCGACATGATCGTCGGGCGCGTTGGCCCACTCGAGGCCGAAGAAGAGGAGATCGGTGCCGATCGCCGTGCCCCGCTCCTCGACCTTCTGCAGGAGCGCGCCTCGCGCCGGGTCGCGGGTGTCGGTGCAGTAGTGGAGGAACGCGAACGTGGCGACCTTGCCGATCTGCTCCTCGATGCCCTCGAGCTCGGCGATCGCCGCCGCCAGGTCGTCGGCCGCCAGTTCGGCGACCCGGCCGCGGTAGCGCTCGGCGAAGGCCTTGGCCCGTTCGCCGGCGGTGGTGAGATCGGCCTCGAGCGCCGGATCGTCCGGCCCCACGTAGAGCGGGGTGAGGTCCCAGCGGACGCCTTCGGCGCCGGAGGCGGGCGCCGCGTCGGTGACGGTCATGCCACCGACGCTATCGCCCGATCAGGACTTAGTCGCCGGGGGTGTTGGCCTTGCCCTTGCCCTTGGAATTGCCGTGGGCCGGCGCGGTGGGTGCGGTCGGCGCGGCCGTGGCACCGGTCGTCGTCGTCGGGCAACTGGTCTCGCCGTGGGCGATGGCCGAGACGTACTTGCCGTGGTTGCCGCACTCGGCGTCGTGGCTGTGGTCGTGCGCGGCCGCCGACACCGTCGCACCGTGGTTGGCCCCGGTCGTGCCGCTCGTGCCGTTGGACGGTGTGGCGGCAGTCGTCGCGTCGGTCGTCGTCGTGTCCGCCACGGTCGTCGTGGTGTCACCGGCGGTCGTCGTGGTGTCGCCGCCGATGGTCGTGGTCGTGGCATCGGTGGTCGTCGGGCCGGACGGAGCGGTCTGGG
This sequence comes from Acidimicrobiales bacterium, assembly GCA_025463925.1. GTDB lineage: Bacteria > Actinomycetota > Acidimicrobiia > Acidimicrobiales > AC-14 > RYN-50. Next base: position 24,325 of record JAODBK010000073.1, read on the forward strand.
CGAGCGCCGCGGTGGCGCCGAGGAGGACGGTGCCGGCGATGACGATCGAGGCGAGCTGACGCGTGTGCATGTGACTAGTCATCGGCTCGATCACGAGCCGGCTTGAGGGCGGTGCTCAGGGCGCCCGGTAGACCTGCGACCCCCCGGCCACGAACTCGGCCGCCTTCTCCTCGAGCCCGAGGTCGATGGCCTCGTCGTCGGGCACGCCGTGGGCCGCGGCGTAGTCCCGCACGTCCTGGCTGATGCGCATCGAGCAGAACTTCGGGCCGCACATCGAGCAGAAGTGCGCCGTCTTCGCCGGCTCGGCCGGGAGCGTCTCGTCGTGGTACGCCCGAGCCGTCTCCGGGTCCAGCGACAGGTCGAACTGGTCGACCCAGCGGAACTCGAAGCGGGCCTTCGAGAGCGCGTCGTCCCACGCCTGCGCGCCCGGGTGACCCTTGGCCAGATCGGCGGCGTGCGCCGCGATCTTGTAGGCGATGACGCCCGCCTTCACGTCGTCACGGTCGGGCAGGCCGAGGTGCTCCTTGGGCGTGACGTAACAGAGCATCGCCGTGCCGAACCACCCGATCATGGCCGCGCCGATGGCGGAGGTGATGTGGTCGTAGCCGGGCGCGACATCGGTGGTGAGCGGTCCGAGCGTGTAGAAGGGCGCCTCGTTGCAGACCTCCATCTGCAGGTCGACGTTCTCCTTGATCTTGTGCATCGGCACGTGGCCGGGGCCCTCGATCATCACCTGCACGTCATGACGCCACGCGATCTGCGTCAGCTCGCCGAGGGTCCGCAGCTCGGCGAACTGCGCGTCGTCGTTGGCGTCGGCGATGGATCCCGGCCGCAGCCCGTCGCCGAGCGAGAACGACACGTCGTAGGCCGCGAGGATCTCGCACAGCTCCTCGAAGTGCTCGTACAAGAAACTCTCGCGGTGATGCGCCAGGCACCACGCGGCCATGATCGAGCCGCCGCGCGAGACGATGCCGGTGACGCGCTTGGCGGTCAGTGGCACGTATGCCAACCGCACGCCGGCGTGGACCGTCATGTAGTCGACGCCTTGCTCGCACTGCTCGATGACGGTGTCGCGGTAGACGTCCCAGTCGAGGTCGGCGGCGCGGCCGTCGACCTTCTCGAGCGCCTGGGAGATCGGCACCGTGCCGATCGGCACCGGCGCGTTGCGGATGATCCACTCGCGCGTGGTGTGGATGTCGGCGCCGGTCGACAGGTCCATCACGGTGTCGGCGCCCCACTTGGTGGCCCACGTGAGCTTGTCGACCTCTTCGGCCACCGACGACGACACCGCCGAGTTGCCGATGTTGGCGTTGACCTTGACGAGGAAGTTGCGGCCGATCGCCATCGGCTCGGACTCGGGATGGTTGACGTTGGCCGGGATGATCGCCCGACCAGTCGCGACCTCGTCGCGCACGAAGGCCGGGTCGAAGCCCTCGCGCGCCGCCACGAACGCCATCTCCGCGGTGATCTCGCCCCGCCGGGCGTAATGCATCTGGGTCACGTTGGCGCCGGCGCGGGCGCGGAACGGGCGCGGCGCCGAGCCCGTGAATCGGTCCGGCCCACGCGGCTCGCCCCGGCGGACCGCGGCCCGGCCGTCGTCGCGGATGCCGGCGATCCGGCCGTCGTACTCCTCCACGTCGCCGCGGTCGGCGATCCACGGGCGGCGCAGCGGCGGGAGGCCGGCGTCGGGATCGGAGCCCGGGCCGCTGGTGTCGTAGAGGCGGACCGTCTCGCCGTTGGTGAGCGTCACCTCGGTCGCCGGCACCCGGGTGCCGAGCGGCCCCTCGATGTGGATCTTCTGTCGCATCTCGCTCCCTCCGCGGGCATTACCCCGTTCAGGTCAGACGGTCGGCGCACCCTGCGCCCTCTCAGCCCGGAACGACCCGAGCTCCCGTACGCCGGAGCTTACGCCCCCGCCCCGGAACCGGGGGCCGGTACCGTGGCCGGCCATGCTCGGCACCGTTGCCGCCGTCGCGCTCGCGGCGGTGTTCGTGTGGGCCGCGGTCGCCAAACTGCGGGCGCCGGTCGCGACGGCGCAGGCCTTCCGAGCCATGCGGATCCGCCATTCGGGGCTGGCGGCCCGGGCCGTACCGGTCAGCGAGCTGGCGGTCGCGGCCGCGCTGGTGGCGTCACCCCGCGGCGGCGGCATCGTCGCCCTCGTCGCGTTGGCCGCGATGAGCACGGTGCTCGTCGTCGTCATCCGCGGTGGGCGGCCGGTCCCGTGCGCGTGCTTCGGCGCCACTCGCATCCGGCCCACAGGAACCGGCGACCTCGTTCGCAATGTCGCGCTGATGGCGCTCGCGGTGGTCGCGATCGTCGTTTCCTGACACCCACGTCATCCGCGAGATGGCGCGGGCAACTGGGTACCTTCGCTGGTGATGGCACAACGCCGCGGGGGACGCGACGTGCGTATGGTCGACGGCTCGGTCGTCATCGACGGTCGGCGATGGCGCTATTCCGTCTCCGACAATCTCGAAGCCACGACGTGGGCGCTGAACGTGCACGGCTTCTTCGCGGGCGGCGGCGTGTACTGGCGGGAGAGCACGCGGTTGGCCGGCCGCCTCGGGCTCCGCGTCATCAACCCCAGCCTGCCCGGCTTCGGCGGCAGCGACCCGCTGCCGTGGGAGGAGGTGCGCATGGGCGTGATGGCCGACGGCCTTGCTCAGCTGCTCGACCACCTCGGCGCGCCCGCGGCGATCGTCCTCGGCCACTCGATGGGCGGCGCCACCGCGATGCAGTTCGCCCACGACTTCCCCGACCGGACGCTCGGCGTGATCTATCGCGACGGCGTCGCCACCGACTCGTGGAAGGAGCGCACCGGGTTGGCGTCGGTGCTGTTCAAGCCGTTCATCCCCGATCTCGGCCAGGCCATCGACATGCTGACCGCCTTCGCCACCGACCTGCCCGACCTGGCGTGGTCACGGCTGACGAGCATGGCCGCGACCGCGGCGCCCGACATCCGGCTGAATGCCCGCTCGATCAGGAACACCATGCCGGTCGGGGCGATGCTGTACGCCTGCGACTTCACGCCGATCGTCGAGGCGGTCGCCCGCCGCGGCGACATTCCCATCCTGCCGATGTGGGGCCGGTACGACCGCATCGTGCCGGCGCGCACGGGGCGGGAGTTCGGCCAGCTCGTGGGCGAAGACGTCTGCTGGGTGCTCGGCCAGCACAGTTGGATGATCCCGAGGCCGGCGACCCAGCTGAACGTGTTGCGCCACACCGACGCCGGTCAGCGCTTCATGGACCGCGTCGGCGAGCGGGCCCGGATGCTGGACGGACTGGCCGCGTAGCTGCCAGTACCGTTTCGGGCGTGCCTCCCGCCGTCCGCGACCGCTTCGCCGACGCGCCGTTCCTGCGCGCCTGCCGCGGCGAAGCGGCGGCCCACAAGCCGGTGTGGTTCATGCGGCAGGCCGGGCGGGCGCTGCCCGAGTACCGGGCCCTGCGCGAGAAGGCCGGCATGTTCGAGATGATCCGCACGCCCGAGCTGGCGGTCGAGGCAACGCTGCAGCCGGTCCGGCGCTACGGCGTCGACGCCGCCATCCTCTTCTCCGACATCGTCGTGCCGGTCGAGGCCATCGGCATCCGGATCGAGTTGAAGCCCGGCGTGGGCCCGGTGATCGATCAGCCATTCCGCACCGCGGCCGACGTCGAGCGACTGCGACCGATCGAACCCGAGGCCGACATCCCGTATGTGATCGAGACGGTCCGCGCGTTGGTCGGCGAGCTCGACGTGCCGCTCATCGGGTTCGCCGGCGCTCCCTTCACCGTCGCGAGCTACCTCGTCGAAGGCGGCCCGTCGCGCGACCACGCCCGCACCAAGGCGCTGATGCACGAGGATCCGGCGACGTGGCACGCGCTGGTCGACGCGCTGGCCGACATGGCGCTGGCGACGTTGCGGGCCCAGGTCGAGGCTGGTGCATCGGCGATCCAGCTGTTCGACTCGTGGGCCGGCGCGCTCAACCCCGACGACTACCGCCAGCACGTGCTGCCGGCGTCGTCGCGCATCTTCGCCGGGCTGGCCGACCTCGGCGTGCCGCGCATCCACTTCGGCGTCGCGACCGGCGAGCTCCTGCCGTTGCTGGCGGAGGCGGGGGCCGACGTCGTCGGCGTCGACTGGCGCGTGCCGTTGCGGGCGGCGCGCTCGCGGGTGCCGGCCGGCGTGGCGTTGCAGGGCAACCTCGACCCGGCGATCTGTCTTGCCGACTGGCCGGTGGTCGAGGCCGAGGCCCGCAAGGTGCTGGCGTCGAACGGCGAGCACCCGGGGCACGTCTTCAACCTCGGCCACGGCGTGCTGCCCGACACCGATCCCGACACGCTGGCCCGCCTGGTCGAGCTGGTGCACTCGTCGCCGTGAAGGGCGTGCTGCTGATGGCGTACGGCACGCCGGCCGGGCCCGGCGAGGTCGAGGCGTACTACACCGACATCCGACGTGGCCGGCCACCGACGCCGGAGCAGCTGGCCGACCTGCGACGCCGCTACGACGCCATCGGTGGCGTCTCGCCGCTCCGGCAGCGGACCGAGGCGCAGGCGGCGGCCCTGTCGAGCGCGCTCGGCCCGGGCTGGCGCGTCGCCCTCGGCATGAAGCACGCCGCCCCGTCCATCGCCGACGGGGTCGCGGCGCTCGGCGCCGCCGGGGTGACGTCGGCGGTCGGGCTCGTGCTGGCGCCGCACTACTCGGCGCTGTCCATCGGCGAGTACGTCGAGCGGGCGGCAAAGGCGGCCGGCGAGCTCGGGCTGGCGGTCACGTTCGTCGAGTCGTGGCACCTCGCGCCGGGCTACGTCGAGCTGCTGGCCTCGCGGGTGCGCGACGGGCTGGCCTCGCTCCCCCGGGGCAGTCACGTCGTCGTGACCGCCCACTCGCTGCCGGCGCGGATCCTCGACACCGGCGACCCGTACCCGGTCCAACTGCGAGAGACGGCGACCGCGATCGCCGAGCTGGCCGGTGTCGGCGCCGGCCAATGGTCGGTGGCGTGGCAGAGCGCCGGCCGCACGCCGGAGCCGTGGCTCGGGCCCGACATCCTCGACGTCGTCGATCACCTCGCGGCCGAGGGCGCGCCCGGTGTGCTCATCTGCCCGGCTGGGTTCGTCAGCGACCACCTCGAGGTGCAGTACGACCTCGACGTCGACGCCGCGCGCGTCGCCCGCGACCGCGGCATCGCGTTCGCCCGCACCGCGATGCCGAACGACGACCCGGCCTTCATCGAGACGCTCGCGGCGGAGATCAGGCGTGCCGGCTGACGACGACCGGCCGCTCGTCATCGTCGTCGGCGCCGGCATCACCGGCCTGGCCACCGCGTGGCACCTCCAACGGTCGGGCGCGGTGCGAGTGGTCGTGGTCGAAGGGTCCGATCGGGTCGGCGGCAAGTTGTCGACGGCATCGATCGCGGGGGTCGAGGTCGACAGCGGGGCCGATTGCTTCCTGGCGCGCGTCCCGTGGATGACCGCGCTCTGCCTCGACGTCGGCATCAACGACCTCACGTCGCCCGCCACCGGCACCGCGTACGTCTGGTCGGGCCACCGCCTGCGCCGCCTCCCGGAGGGGCTGGTGCTCGGCGTGCCCACGAGCGCGACGGCGCTGGCCCGGTCGCGGCTCCTCTCGCCGGGCGCCTCGCTGCGGGCCGCCATGGATCTGGTGACAAGGGCGGCGGCGGTCGACGGGCCCGACCCGTCGGTCGGCGCCGTGGTTGCCGACCGGCTCGGACGGCGCGCCCTCCAGCAGGTCGTCGAACCGCTGCTCGGCGGCATCCACGCCGGCATGGCCGACCGCCTGAGCCTGCGCGAAGTCGCGCCGCTGGTCGCCGACGCCGCCGCCGGGCATCGCAGCCTGATCCGTGGGCTGCGCGCCCAGCGGAAGGCGACGACGCCGGCCGGGGGACCGGTGTTCCTCGCGCCGGTCGGCGGGATGGGCCGCCTCGTCGACCGGCTGCACGAGCACCTCCTCGCCGACGGTGCCGAGATCCGCACCGGCACCGTCGTCGAGAAGCTGACGCCGGCGGCGGGCGGGCGGACCAGTGTCTTCCCGACGGGACTCTTCGCCGATCACGTCGTGCTGACGACGCCGGCGTTCGCGGCGGCCCAGCTGGTGCGGCCGCACACCACCGGCAGCGCCGACGCCCTCGACGGCATCGCCTACGCGTCGCTCGCGATGGTGTTGCTGGCGTACCCGACGGGCGACGCGCCACTGCCCGCCGGAAGCGGCTTCCTCGTCCCCCGCACCGCCGGTCGACTGCTGACCGCGGCGTCGTTCCTCACCAACAAGTGGCCGGGTACCGGGCCACCCGGTCATGTCGTGGTGCGCTGCTCGATCGGCCACATCGCCGACGACCGCGGCGTGACGATGGCGGACGCCGCCCTGGTCGACGGCGCGCACGCAGAGCTCGTGGAGGCGTTGCACCTGCGCAGTGGTGTGCGCCCGGCGGATGCCGTGGTCGTGCGCTGGCCCCGCGCGTTCCCGCAGTACGAGCCAGGCCACCGGACGCGAGTCGAGCGGGCCCGGAACTTCCTCCACGCCGAGCTGCCCGACGTGTCACTCGCGGGCGCCGCCTACGACGGACTCGGCCTGGCCGCCTGCGCCCGGCAGGGCGAAGAGGCGGCCACCCAGACGCTGCAGAAGCTGGGCCTCGAGGAGGGAAACCGGGAGTAGTTCCCGGTCTCCCTCCTCGGCGTAGTCGTCAGTGCGTGTACACCTCGCGGTGGCGACGTTCGGCGACACGGTCACTGCCGAACACCACTGGTGCTGCCATCGCGGCCAGCACGGAAACCGCGCCGGTGACGACATACAGCCAGCCGTTGCCGGCGGTCACGCCGAGGGTCCGGTGGAACGACGACGGCTGGATCACGACGATGATGCCGAAGCCGAGGGCGGCGACGCCCAGGAAGGACATCAGGCCGCGCAGACCGCCGGGCACCGCGCCCGCGGCCAGCATCAGGAGGCCGTAGGCGAGCTCGCCGAGGCCGAGCCACGTCGTGTGCTGCCACCCGCCGACCTGGGTCATGCGAGTCATGTTGTCGGTGTGGATGCCGGTCCTCGCGAGAGCCACGCCACCCAGCACGATGAAGAAGATGCCGATGGCCAGGGCAACGAACTGCGCCGGGCTCCACGGGGCGCGGGCGACACGCCGGCTGACGACCTCGCCCTCCGCCAGTCGATCACGCTCGATCATGGATTTCGCTCCTTGTTCAGGAGACCGGCAGACAATGAACGTGCCAGTCCCGTTGCGCGAAGGTTTGCCACCCGACTCAGTTCGGCAAACCTCCTACGGGGAAAGGTCCCGGCATGTCCGATTCGCTTTCTCTCTCGCTGAATCGACCGGTCCGCATCGACGGGAAACCGGTCGACCAGAACGAATGGCGCGATGTGCATTCGCCCTACGACGGAAGGGTCGTCGGGCGGGTGCCGGTCTGCACCGCGGCCGACGTCGACCGCGCCGTCGCGGCGGCGTCGCGCGCGCTCGACGAACCGTTGCCGGCGTGGCGGCGGGCCGAGATCCTCGACACCTGCGCCCGCCGACTGCGCGACCGCGTCGACGATTTCGCGCGCACGATCGCGACCGAGGCGGCGAAGCCGTTGAAGACGGCACGCATCGAAGCCGAGCGCGCCGTGAGCACCTTCACGTTCGCCGCGGTGGAGGCGCGCCGGCTGGCCGGCGAGATGGTGCCGATGGACGCGGCCGACGTCGGCGAGGGCAAGGTGGCCTTCACGTTGCGTGTGCCGGTCGGTGTCGTGGGCGCCATCAGCCCGTTCAACTTCCCGCTGAACCTCGTCGCCCACAAAGTCGCGCCGGCGATCGCCGCCGGCTGCCCGGTGGTGCTCAAGCCGGCGGGTCAGACGCCGCTGTCGGCAATCGCGCTGGCCGACGTGCTGCTCGATGAGTGCGGCCTCCCGCCGGAGTGGCTGCACGTCGTCACCGGCAGCGGTGGCGAGGTCGGCGAGGCGCTCGTCACCCACCCCGGCGTCGCGTACATCAGCTTCACCGGCTCGGCCGAGGTCGGTTGGGGCATCGCCGCCAAGGCGCCGAAGAAGAAGGTGCGGCTCGAGCTCGGCAACTCCACCCCGGTGATCATCGAGGCCGACGGCGACTGGCAGACCGCCGCCAGCAAGATCGCGGTCGCCGGGTTCAGCCACGCCGGCCAGTCGTGCATCTCGACGCAACGGGTGTACGTGCACGCCGACATCGCCGAGGACTTCATCGTCGCGCTGGTCGAGCAGGTCGAGGACTTGAAGGTCGGCGATCCGATGAATCCCGACACCGACGTCTCGGCACTCATCACCGAGGGCGACCGCGATCGCGTGAAGGCGTGGATCGACGAGGCGTGGCACGCCGGCGCGCGCGTCCTCACCGGCGGCAACATCGTCAACGGGATGCTCCAACCGACCGTGCTCGTCGACGTCCGGCCCGACATGCGGGTGGCGCGCGACGAGGTGTTCGGCCCGGTCGTCGCCGTCCAGACGCATTCGTCGCTCGACGAGGCGCTGCGACTGGCGGACGACACCCGGTACGGCCTGCAGGCCGGCATCTTCACGACCCGCATCGACAGCGCGATGGAGGCGGCCCGGCGGCTGCACTTCGGCGGCGTCATCGTGAACGAGGTGCCGACGTGGCGGGCCGATCACATGCCGTACGGCGGTGTACGCGAGAGCGGCAACACCAAGGAAGGGCCGGCGTGGGCGGTGCGGGAGATGACCGAGGAGCGGCTCGTCGTCATCCACGTCGGCAACCGCCAGCGGTAAGTGGCCGCCAAGGTCGCCAAGGCGATCCCCCCGATGCTCGCCACACCGGCCAAGGCGATGCCGAGGGGTGACGACTGGGCGACCGAGGTGAAGTGGGACGGCGTGCGGGTGATGGCTCGCATCGACGGCGACGACCTGATGCTGACGAGCCGCAACCTGCTGGACATCACCGGTCGCTACCCCGAGCTGGGCGGGCTCACCGAGGCGCTGAAGGGACGCGGCGTCGTGGTGCTCGACGGCGAGGTCGTCGCGTTCGGCGAGGATGGCCGGCCCAGCTTCCAGCGGCTGCAGGAGCGCATGCACGTGGCGTCGGCCGCGGGTGTCCGGGCCCGGATGGCGGACGTCCCGATTCTCTATGCCATCTTCGACGTGGTGGTCCTCGGCGGGAACACGTTGTTCGACCAGCCCTGGACGGCTCGCCGCGAGCTGCTGGAGTCGCTCGAGCTCAACGGCGCGTCGTGGCAGGTGCCGGCCGCGCACCTCGGGGCGGAAGCCGGCGCATCGGTGTTCGACGCCACCAAGGAGGCCGGGCTCGAGGGCGTGGTGACCAAGCGGACGAACAGCCGCTACGAGCCGGGCAAACGGTCGCGCAATTGGCTGAAGGTGAAGCACACGAGGAGCCAGGAGCTGGTGATCGGTGGCTGGGCCAGCGGCGAGGGTCGGCGAGCGGGCCGGATCGGCGCGCTCTTGATGGGCTACTACGACGAGCACGGCGCGCTGCACTACGCCGGCAACGTCGGCACCGGTTTCACCGAGCGCATGCTCGAGGAGCTCGAAGCAACGTTCGCCCCACTGGTGCGCCCGGACCCGCCGTTCGCCGAGCCGCCGCGCCTCCCGAACGTCACGTGGCTCGACCCCAAGCTGATCGCCGAGGTCGCCTTCACGGAGTGGACCCGGGAGGGCACCATGCGCCACCCGTCGTTCAAGGGCCTGCGGGACGACAAACCCGCGGCCGAGGTAGTGCGAGAATCGTAGGCATGCCCCGATCGATCTGGAGCGGCGCGATCAGCTTCGGCCTGGTCAACGTTCCGATAAAGCTCTACAGCGCGGTGTCACCGAAGGACGTCCGGTTCAACCAGCTCGAGTCGTCCACCGGCCAGCGGATCAAGCAGAAGCGGGTCAGCTCCGTCTCCGGCGAGGAGGTGCCCTACGAGGAGATCGTCAAGGGCTACGAGGTGGGCCCAGACACGTACGTGCTGATCGAGCCGAGCGAGCTCGACGCCCTCGACCCCAAGGCCACGAAGTCCATCGACATCGAGGACTTCGTCGACCTCGATCAGATCGACCCCATCTACTTCGAGCGGCCGTACTACCTCGTACCCGACAAGGGCGGCAGCAAGGCGTACACCCTGTTGCTCGAGGCGCTGAAGGAGACCAACAAGGTCGGCATCGCGAGACTGGTCCTGCGCACCAAGCAGTACCTCGCCGCCATCCGGCCGCTCGGTGACGCGCTGGTGCTCGAGACGCTGCTCTACGGCGACGAGGTGGTGCCGACCGAGGAGCTCGACGAGCTGCCCGACGTGGAGGACGTCGAGCTGTCGGAGCGCGAGCTGAAGATCGCGAAGCAGCTGATCGACGCGCAGACCACCGACTTCGACCCGTCGCAGTACCGCGACACGTATCGAGAGCGCGTGCTCGAGCTCATCGAGCAGAAGGCCGCCGGCCAGACGATCGCGGCGGCGCCGGCGTCGGAAGAGCCCACGCGCGTCGTCGACCTCATGGAGGCCCTGGAGGCGAGCGTCGCCGCGGCCCGCAAGTCGAAGGCGTCGGCCGAGAAGAAGGGCGCGTAACGAGTGGCCCAAGCGTCGGCCTCGGTCGAGGTCGAAGTCGAGGGCCGCACGCTGAAGGTGAGCAACCTCGACAAGGTGCTGTGGCCGGCGACCGGCTTCACCAAGGGCCAAGTCATCGACTACTACACGCGCATCGCGCCGGCGCTGCTGCCGCACATGCGTGAGCGACCGCTGACCTTGAAGCGCTATCCGAACGGCGTCGACGCGCCCTTCTTCTACGAGAAGCAGTGCCCGAAGCACCGGCCGGACTGGGTCGCGGTCGCGCCGCTCTGGGCGAGCGGCCGCGGCCGTTGGGGCACCGCGCCCAAGGAGGGCAAGGGCGAGAAGATCATCGAGTACTGCCTGTGCAACGACCTGCCGACGCTCGTGTGGATCGCCAACCTGGCGTCGTTGGAGCTGCACACCTCGCTCTCCCTGGCGTCGAAGATCGAGCAGCCGACGATGGTGGTGTTCGATCTCGACCCCGGCCCGCCCGCGGGTGTCGTCGAGTGCGCGCGAGTGGCGCTGTGGCTGCGCGGCGTGCTGGACGACCTCGGCCTGCAGTCGGTGATCAAGACATCGGGCTCGAAGGGCCTACAGCTCTATGTCCCGCTCAACACCGACGGCGTGACGTACGAGCAGACCAAGCCGTTCTCGCAGGCTCTGGCGCAGCTGCTCGAGCGCGAGCACCCGGACAGCGTCGTGTCGACCCAGGACAAGAGCAAGCGGCCGGGCAAGGTGCTCATCGACTGGTTGCAGAACGACGGCGCCAAGACGACGGTGTGCGTCTACTCGTTGCGCGCCCGCGAGCGGCCGACGGTGTCGACGCCGGTCACCTGGGACGAGGTGGCGGCCGCGGCGGACGCCGCTGACGCCGGCCTCCTGGTGTTCGAGGCCGGCGACGTGCTGAAGCGGTTCGAGGCCAAGGGAGACCTCTTCACGCCGGCGGTCGAGCTGGTGCAACCGCTGCCGAGCCTGTCTGCTTGATGGGCCGGTGGGCCGACGCCGGCTGGCCCGCTCTGGCCGGGCTGCTGCTGGCGGCGTCGTTGCCGCCGTGGGGCTGGTGGCCGCTGGCGTTCGCCGGCGCCGCGATCCTGTACGACCGGCTGGAGGGTGAGCCGTGGCGCCGACGCCTGCTCATCGGGTGGATCGCCGGGCTCGGCCTGTACCTGCCGGGCCTCTGGTGGATGCAGGAGTTCAGCCTCCCCGGCTTCGTGATCGCGGTGGTGCTGGAGGCACTGTTCGTCGGCGCGGTCGCGGTCGTCACGCCGTCGAGAGCCGGGTGGTCGCGCGCCCTCGCGTTCCCGGCGGCGATGGTGGTGGTCGAGGCGTTCCGCGGCCGCTGGCCGTTCGGCGGCCTGCCGTTGGCCGGCGTCGACCTCGGGCAGGTGGGCGGTCCTCTGGCGCCGGCGGCGCGGTTGGCCGGACATCTGGTGCTCGTCGGGCTGCTGGCCGGTGCCGGCGTGGTGCTCGCGGCCGTGGCTCGCCGCCGGATCGCGGTCGCTGCGGTCGGGCTGGCCGCGGTGGTGGTGATCGCGCTGGCCGGGGCCGCCACCCGTCCCGGCCGGGTCGTCGGGCACCTGCGGGTCGCCGCGGTGCAGGGCGGCGGGGTGCGCGGGTTGCGGGCGGTCCACAACGACCAGGGGGTGGTGTACGAGAAGCAGCTCGCGGCGACGCAGCGGGTCGCGCCACCGGTCGACCTGGTGGTCTGGCCCGAGGACGTCATCCACGTCCCGAGCCTCGACGGGTCGCAGGAGGATGCCGACCTGACCGCGCTGGCCGACCGGCTCGGCGCGCCGATCGTCGCCGGCGTCGTCGAGGACGCGGGCCCCGGGCACTTCCGCAACGCCGCGGTCGTGTGGGCGCCGGGGCGCGGCCGGGTGGCGCGCTACGACAAGGTCCACCGGGTGCCGTTCGGCGAGTACATCCCCTTGCGTTCGATCATCGAGCACCTGGCCGACCTCTCGCTCGTGCCCGACGACGCCGTGGCCGGTCACGGCAGCGGCGTCCTCGCCGCGCCTCCGCCGGTCGGCCGGATCGGCGCGGTGATCTCCTACGAGGTGTTCTTCGCCGACCGGGCGCGATCGGCGATCGCCGCGGGTGGCGCGCTGCTGCTGGTGCCGACCAACGCCGGCTCGTTCGCGACGGGGCAGGTACCGGCCCAGGAGCTCGGCGCGGCCCGGCTGCGCGCCATCGAGACCGGCCGCGACGTCGTGCAGGCGGCGCCAACCGGCTACACCGCGGCCATCGACGCCCGCGGCCGGGTGCGGGCCCGCACCGGCCTCGGCGCCGGCGCGGTCCTCCGGGCCACCGTCGCCCGCCGGACCGGGAAGACGCCGTACGTGCGCACCGGCGACGGGCCGCTGGTCCTCGTCGGCGTCGGGTTCGTCGGACTGGGGTGGTTCCGGGCGAGAGGCGCAGCTTGACCGCACGGTCAACGGGCGACAGGCTTTCGCCTCCATGCCCAGTCACGACCCCGGATCGCTTCGCGTCGCCCTTCTCTCGTATCGGGGCAATCCGCACTCCGGTGGCCAGGGCGTCTACACCCGCTGGCTGGCGCGGGAGCTGACCGACCTCGGCCATCGCGTCGAGGTGTTCAGCGGCCAGCCGTACCCGAACCTCGACGCCGACATCCCGTTCACGCCGGTGCCGAGCCTCGACCTCTACCGGCCCGAGAACCCCTTCCGGATCCCGTGGCCGAACGAGTTCCGGTCGATGATCGACCTCGCCGAGTTCGGGATCATGTGCACCGCCGGGTTCCCCGAACCGCTGACCTACAGCTGGCGGGTACGGCGCCTCCTGCGCGATCGGCGATCCGACTTCGACCTGATCCACGACAACCAGTGCTTGGGGCGGGGCGTGCTCGCGCTGCACCAGGAGGGATGGCCGGTCGTCGCCACGCTCCACCATCCGATCACCGTCGACCGCGCCCTCGAGCTGAGCCACACCCGCAACCCGCTCCGCAAGATCACGCTGCGGCGTTGGTACGCGTTCCTGCGGATGCAGATGCGCGTCATCCCGCAACTGCCGCGGATCATCACCGTCTCGTCGTCGTCGGCGCGCGACATCGTCGACCAGATGCACGGCGTCGCCGACAAGCTGCACATCGTCCCGGTCGGCGTCGACCACACCCACTTCCGGCCCCATCCCGAAGTGGCGCGCGTGCCCGGCCGCGTGATGGTGACGACCAGCTCGGACATGCCGCTGAAGGGGCTCGTGCCGCTGCTCGAGGCGCTGGCCAAGTTGCGCACCGAACGGGACTGCGAGCTGGTGGTGATCGGCAAGCCCAAGGAGGGCAGCCGGCTCCCGGGCGTGATCGAGCGGCTGGGTCTCGAGGGCGCGGTGCACTTCCAGTCCGGGGTCGACGACGACCGGCTGGTCGAGCTCTACGCCGAGGCCGAGGTCGCGGTGGTGCCGTCGCTGTACGAGGGCTTCTCGCTCCCGGCGATCGAGGCCATGGCCTGCGGTGTCCCGCTCGTCGCGACCACCGGCGGCGCGTTGCCGGAGGTGGCGGGCACCAGCGAGGAGACCGCGCTGCTCGTCGAGCCCAACGACCCCGGCCAGCTGGCGATCGCCATCGGTCGCCTGCTCGACGACCCGGCGCGGCGCGACCGCATCGGCCGGGCCGGGCGCGAGCGGGTGCTGGGGCGTTTCACCTGGCGGGCCACCGCGCTCGGCACCCTGGAGCACTACTGGGCCGAGCTCGAGGCGCACGCCGCGCGCCGGGCAACCGCCTGATGCTCACCGTCGACTACGACCGGCTCGGCGTACGCGCCGGCGAGCGGGTGCTCGACCTCGGCTGCGGCGCCGGCCGCCACGCCTTCGCGGCCCACCGTCGCGGCGCGCTGGTGGTCGCGGTCGACCTGGACGCCGGCGAGCTGTCGGGCGCCAAGGAGATCCTCGACGCCATGACCGCGCAGGGCGAGGCGCCCGCGGACGCGTTGGGTGCCGCGACGCGGGCCAACGCCCTGCGGCTGCCCTTCCCCGACGGCACCTTCGACCGGGTGATCGTGAGCGAGGTGCTCGAGCACATCCCCGACGATGCCGGCGCGGTGGCCGAGCTCACCCGGGTGCTGCGGCCCGGCGGCACCATGGCCGTCACGGTGCCGGCCTGGCTGCCCGAGCGGCTGTGCTGGGCGCTGTCCGCCGAGTACCACGCCGTCGACGGCGGCCACATCCGCATCTACACCGCGGCCGCGCTGGCCGACCGGCTGAAGCAGGCCGGCCTCGTCGTGCAGGGCACCGGCCACGCCCACGCCTTCCACTCGCCGTACTGGTGGCTGCGCTGCGCCATCGGTGTGCGCAACGACGCCAACGCGCTGGCCCGCCTGTACCACCGGTTCCTGGTGTGGGACATGACGACGACCTCGCGCCCGGTGCGCTGGCTGGAGAAGACGCTCGACCCGATCATCGGCAAGAGTCTCGTGCTGTACACGTGGAAGCCCTCGGCGGCTCGGAAGGAGACCCGTGCCTTCGCGGCGGCCTGATCTCGGAGTGGACGGCATCATCGGCTCGGCCGACGTGGCCGCGACGGTGGACTCGATCGCGGCCTTGCAGCTGCCGAGTGGAATGGTCGAGTGGTTCCCCGGCGGGCATTGCGATCCGTGGAACCACGTCGAGTGCGCGATGGCGCTCATCGTCGGCGGCCGGCGGGCCGAGGCCGATCGGGCGTACGAGTGGCTGGCCGGCGTGCAGCGGGCCGACGGCTCGTGGCACCAGTACTACGTCGCCGACGGCATCGAGGACGCCAAGTTCGACGCCAACACGATCGCCTACGTCGCCACCGGCGTGTGGCATCACTGGCTGACCCACCGCGATCGCGGCTTCGTCGAGTCGATGTGGCGGGTGGTCGAGAAGGCCATCGACTTCGTGCTCGACCTGCAGACACCGCGCGGCGAGGTCATCTGGGCCCGCCATGCCGACGGTACCCCGTGGTCCTTCGCACTGCTGACCGGATCGTCGAGCACCTACCACTCGCTGCGCTGCGCCATCGCGCTGGCCGAGGAGCTCGGTCACGAGCGGCCCGACTGGGAGCTGTCGGCGGCATCGCTCGGCCACACCATCGCCCACGTGCCCGACGCGTTCGCGCCGAAGGACCGCTGGGCGATGGACTGGTACTACCCGGTGCTGGCCGGCGTGCTCATCGGCGACGCCGGGCGGTCGCGACTCGAGCAGCGGTGGGACGAGTTCGTGATGCCCGAGAAGGGTGTGCGCTGTGTCGCCGATCGACCCTGGGTGACCGCGGCCGAGACCTGCGAGTGCGTGATGGCGCTCGACGCGGTCGGCGAAACCGACAAGGCGCGCGACCTGTTCTCGTGGGCCCAGTCGTTGCGGCACGACGACGGCTCCTACTGGACCGGCATCGTGTACCCGCAGGAGGTCAACTTCCCCGGCGGCGAGCGGTCGAGCTACACCGCGGCGGCCGTCGTGCTGGCCGCCGATGCGCTGGCCGGCACGTCACCGACGTCGGGCATCTTCCGCGGCGAAGGCCTGCCCGCCGCCTTCGAGGTCTCCGAGCTCGACCGCGACTGACGCTCCCGCGCGGAGCAGCGGCGCGCCGTCAGGCGCGGCGGAGGACGCGCAACGAGCCGGTCACACTGACCTCGTCGAAGGCGTCGTCGTCCACGGCACGGCGGTAGAGCTCGTAGGGCGGGCGGCCGCCGTCGGCCGGGTCGGGAAAGACGTCGTGGATGGCGAGGGTGCCGCCGGGCGCGAGGTGCCGGACCCAACCGTCGTAGTCGGCGTGGGCGACGTCGGCGCCGTGGCCGCCGTCGATGAAGAGGAAGCCGAGCGGCGTCGCCCAGTTGGCCGCGATCGCGGTCGACGGGCCGATCACCCCGACGACGACGTCTTCGAGACCGGCGTCCTCGATGGTGCGGCGGAAGCACGGAAGCGTGTCCATCCGCCCGGTGCGCGGGTCGACGAGCCGGCGGTCGTGGTGCTCCCATCCGGCCTGGTTCTCCTCGGACCCGCGGTGGTGATCCACGGTGTAAAGCACCGTGCCGGCGGCCCGGGCGGCCGCGCCGAGGTACACCGCCGACTTGCCGCAGTAGGTGCCGATCTCGAGCAACGGGCCGAGCCTGGCGTTCGACGAGGCGGCGGCGGTGTGCAGCGCCAGGCCTTCGTCGTCGGGCATGAAGCCGATGGCCTCGCGGGCAACCGCCAGCAGGGCCTCCTCCATCAGCCCTTCTCGGTGACTCCGGCCGAGTCGAACGTCGCCATGTCGGCGAGCACGCGCGCCGCCGCCTGCACCAGCGGCACCGCCAGCAGCGCGCCGGTGCCCTCGCCCAGCCGCAGGCCGAGGTCGAGCAAGGGCACCAGGCCGAGGTGGGCGAGCGCGGCCGCGGCGCCGGGCTCGGTGGAACGGTGGCCGGCGACGAGGTACGCCGTGACGTCGGGGTTGACGGCGTGGGCGACGACCGCGGCGGCCAGCGCGATCACGCCGTCGACCACCACCGGCACGCGGGCCGCGGCCCCGCCGGCGATGAAACCGGCCAGCGCGGCGATCTCCAAGCCGCCGAGCGAGGCCAGCGCCCGCACGGGGTCGTCGAGGTCGCCGGCGCGCGAGGCCCGGGCGATGGCCCGCTCGACCGCGGACACTTTGCGACCAAGGGTCTCGTCGTCGATACCGGTGCCGCGCCCGGTGACGTCGGCCGGCACGTGGCCGCACAGCGCGGCGATGAGCGCGGCCGACGGCGTGGTGTTGCCGATCCCCATGTCGCCGGTGACCAGGCAGCGCGCGCCGGCGGCGACGAGCGACGCCGCCACCTCGGCGCCGACGTCGAGCGCGGCGCGCGCCTCGTCGGCCGTCATGGCCGGCTCGACCGCGATGTCGCCGGTGCCGCGGCGAACCTTGCGGCGCAGCAGCGCCGGATGGTCGTCGAGGTCGGACGCCACCCCGACGTCGACCACCGTCACCGGCGCCGAGACCGGGGCGGCCAGCACGTTGACCGCGGCGCCGCCGGCGCAGAAGTTGGCGACCATCTGCGCGGTGACCTCGGCCGGCCACGGCGTCACGCCCTGCGCCAGCACGCCGTGGTCGCCGGCGAAGACGGCCACTGCGACCGGCGACGGCAGCGGCGGAGGCGACACCCCCGCGATGGCAGCCAGCTGTCCGCCCAGCGGCTCGAGCCGGCCCAGCGCGCCGCGCGGCTTGGTCAGGCGGTCGTGGTGGGCTGCCGCCTCGGCGGCGGCACGGGCGTCGGTCGGCACGACGGCCGCGATCGCATCATCGAAGGCTCCGGACACAGTGGGGAACGTAGTCGCTCAGGTCGGCAGCCCGGCGCGGCCGTCGAGCGCCTCGGGCAGGTCGTCCAGGTGATGAGCGAAGAGGACCTTGTTGAAGATGACGAACTTGCCCAGCCACAGCACCCCGAAGGCGGCGAGATAGGCAAAGGCGTCGACGATGGCGCGGTGGCGGGCATGGCTGCTGTGGCGGACCCAGTGGTCGGCGATGGCGACCGTGACGGCCGAGAACGCCAGGCCGATGAAGGCCAGCACCCAGAAGGGCACGACCTCGCGCCAGAAGTGGGACTTGCCGGACGCACCCCACGCCCACTTGCGGTTGAGCTCGTACGACGGGATGGTGCCGATGCACGTGGCGACGACCGGCGGGCCGGCGCCGTTCCAGTGGAACAGCGCGACCAGCGCGATGAGCGTCGTCTCGCTGACGACCACCGAGACCACCGAGACCATCGAGTACTTGAACAGCCGTACGCCGGTGGGCGACTTGGCGTAGCTGACGAGGCCTCGGGCGGACATATCCAGGGATGATGGTATCGGTGGGCCGCGGCCGTCTATTCACAAGGCGTTGGCCCGGGCGATGCCGCCGAGCCAGGACGCCGAGGGCTTCGGTGTCCGGACCTGGGTGGCCCGGTCGACGGCGACGAGGCCGAAGGTCGGCTCGTACCCGTAGACCCACTCGAAGTTGTCGAGCAGGCTCCAATACAGGTAGCCCCGGACGTCGAGGCCGTCGGCCAGGCATCCCTGCACGCCTCGCAGCGCCCGCTCGACGTACTCGACCCGCTCGGCGTCGTTCTGGGTGCCGATGCCGTTCTCGGTGACGAGCTGCGGCACCCCGCCGGTCACGTCCCACGCGCGCCGCATGCATGCCGCCAGCGCCTCGGGCCAGAACTCGTAGCCCATCAGCGTGGTCCGCACGCCGTCCTCGGCCGGCATCGGGCCGTCGGGCCCGAACCGGATGCGCGTGTACACCTGGATGCCGATGAAGTCGTCGCCCCTCGCGGCTTCGAGGTACGGGTCTTCGAGGTTGGCCGTGAAGCGGTCGCGCATCGACTCACCGCCGTCGACCGCCTGCGCTTCGGTCATCGACAAGGTCAAGCCGACTGGCACGCCGGGCGCGGCGGCGCGGATCGCCGCGGCCGACTTGTGATGGGCGTCGATGAAGGTGTCGGTGGCCCGGCGACCGCCGTCGCGGTCCGTCGAGTGGCCCGGCGGCCAGATGCCGATGAACCACCCGTTGGTGACGACCCAATTCGGCTCGTTGAACGTGCAGGCCCAACCCATCCGGTCCCCGAGGTGGCCCGCGGTCTTCTCGGCGAAACGAGCGAAGCGGTCGGCCGTCGCCGGGTCGGCCCACCCGCCGGCGGCCGCGACCCAGCGCGGGGTCGTGAAGTGGTGGAACGTGACGATCGGTGCGATGCCGTGATCGCGGCAGGTGTCACACATCGCCTTGTAGTGGTCGAGCGCGACGTTGGAGAATTCGCCGTCCTCCGGCTCGATGCGGCTCCATTCGACCGAGAAGCGGTACGCCTCGAAGCCGAGGTCCGCGAGCATGCGGATGTCGTCGGGATAGCGGTGCCAGTGGTCGCATGCGTCCCCGCTGGGTTCGGCGCACGGCGTGCCCGGCCGGTGCTCCCACTCCCACCAGTCGTTGTTCCAGTTGCCGCCTTCCACCTGGTGCGCGGCGGTCGCGGTGCCCCAGACGAACCCTTCGGGAAACTGCTGCATGGGGCGGGATCGTACGATGCCGCCGTGGGATCCGCCCTGGACGCGTTGATCGAGCTGCTCGACCTCGAGACGATCGAGGTCAACATCTTCCGCGGTGTGAGCCCGGACGAGGAGCGGCAGCGGGTGTTCGGCGGCCAGGTCGCCGGCCAGGCGCTCATCGCCGCCGGCCGCACCGTCGAGCACGGCTGGCCGGTGCACTCGCTGCACGCGTACTTCTTGCGACCGGGCGACCCCACCCGCCCGATCCTGTACGACGTCGACCGCATCCGCGACGGCCGGTCGTTCACGACGCGGCGCGTCGTCGCCATCCAGAAGGGCCGGGCGATCTTCAATCTGTCGGCCTCGTTCCACCGCGAGGAGCCCGGGCCCGACCATCAGTTGGCGATGCCGCACGTGCCGCCGCCGGATTCGCTGCCGACCTACAAGCAACGGCTCGCGCCGTGGAAGGACCAGCTCGGCGACTGGTACGACCGACCCCGCCCGATCGACGTGCGCTATGTCACCGACCCGCCGTTCGACCGCAAGTCGGCGCTGGCCGACGCCCACCAGCAGGTGTGGATCCGCGCCGACGGCCGGCTCCCGGACGATCCACTGCTGCACGCGTGCGTGGTGGCGTACGCGTCCGACCTCACGCTGCTCGACACCACGACGCTCCCGCACAGCCGCAGCGGTTGGGACGAGGGCTACATGATGGCCAGCCTCGATCACGCGATGTGGTTCCACCGCCCCTTCCGGGCCGACGAGTGGCTGCTCTACGACATGGAGAGCCCGACGTCGCACGCCGCCCGCGGGTTCGCGATGGGCAACATCTTCGGCTCGAACGGCGACCTGGTGGTGTCGGTCGTGCAGGAGGGGTTGATCCGTCCGGTCTGAGGATCATTGCTCGGCGCGCGGCATTGGCGCGCGATGCGTGACGTGCGACGGATGGCACAGCAATGTTCGTTGCTTCATGGAACTGACAAGGCGTACGGTCGATCCATGGAGCCCATCGTGCGCACGCTGAGGGCCGCCGACCTCGAGGCCGTGGCCGGCATGTTCGACCGGCTCTCCGACACCAGCCGGTACCGGCGCTTCTTCTCGGCGGGCGCGGCCGGACCTCGACGCGAGCTCGCCTACCTGCCGACGGTGGACGGACACGAGCGCGTCGCGCTGGTCGCGGTCGTCGACGAGCGGGTGGTCGGCCTGGCCCGGTACCACACCGGCGACGGCGGTTCGGCCGACGTCGCGGTCGTCGTCGAGGACGCGTACCAGCACGCCGGGCTCGGCCGCCGGTTGATGATCGAGCTGGCGCGCGCG
Source organism: Acidimicrobiales bacterium (assembly GCA_025463925.1). Classification (GTDB taxonomy): domain Bacteria; phylum Actinomycetota; class Acidimicrobiia; order Acidimicrobiales; family AC-14; genus RYN-50. The sequence goes on from JAODBK010000073.1 coordinate 45,094, forward strand.
GCGCGGCGCGAGCGGATCGACGTGTTCGCCATCTCCGTCCTGAGTGAGAACGCACCCGCGATCCGGTTGCTTCGCGGCCTGGCGCCCGACGTCGGTCTCGGCTTGGACCACGGTGTCTACGAAGCGATGGTTCCGCTGCTCGCGAGCTGATGGGCACGGAGGCCGAGCGGCCTCAGGCCCGGAACAACTCGCTCCTCGTCAGGTGAGGCGGGCGGCCGCGAACGCGATCCCGGCCAAGGTCGCGTTGGCGGCCAGCACGGCAAAGGTCTGCGTCAGCAGCTCGTGCCGCCACTCCGCCCGCAGCTTGTCGGCGAGGTGGTCGATGCTTGCTCGAACGGCATCGAGGTCGCGCTTGGTCGCGACGTCGGCCCAGCCGACCGGGGGAAGGTGCTCCATCAAGGTTGCTGCCTGCTCTGCACCCAGGACCTCCTCGAGGCGCTGGTACAACCGACGCCTGTTGTCCTCGGTGATCGCCACCTGTTCCCCTCGGGCGAGTCCGTCCGATCGGGGAGCGCGAGGTTCCCGAGCCGGCCAGGGACCGGTGCCGGAAGTGTAGGGCCCGGCGTCGACCTGCGGTGCGAGTCGCTAGCGTCGGCATCCGTGGAGCAGATGCCCGAGGACTGGGCGCGGGCGACGGCCGTGGTCGCGCACCCGGACGACCTGGAGTACGGCGCCGCCAGCGCGGTGGCGCGATGGACGCAGCAGGGCAAGACGGTCTCGTACGTCTTGGCGACCAGCGGCGAGGCCGGCATCGACGGGATGGACCCGGCGACGTGCGGTCCGCTGCGCACCGGCGAGGAGCGGCGGAGCGCCGCAGTGGTCGGCGTGCGCCACGTCGAGTTCCTCGGCCACCGCGACGGGCTGGTGGAGGCCGGCGTCGGTCTCCGGCGCGACATCGCCGGCGCGCTGCGGCGGTTGAAGCCCGAGGTGGTCATCACCATGAACTTCGAGCTGACGTGGGGCGACAACGGCAGCGTCAACCACGCCGACCACCGCGCCGTCGGCCTGGCCGTGCTCGACGCCTGCCGCGACGCCGCCAACCGCTGGGTGTTCCCCGAGCTCGGTGAACCCTGGTCGGGCATCCGCAACGTGTACGTCGCCGGCGCCGCGCATCCCACGCACTACGTCGACATCTCGGACAGCATCGACGCCGGCGTGGCGTCGCTGCGCGAGCACGGCGCCTACATCGAGGGACTCGGCGGCGACTTCGATCCCGACGAGTTCATCCGCAACATCTCCGGCTACGGGGGCATGGCCGCCGGCTGCGAGTTCGCCGTCACCTTCCAGCGGTTCAGCGTCTGATGCCGCCGCTTCGCGTGATCCAGTGGACCACCGGCAACGTCGGGCGGCGCGCCCTCCGGGCCATCATCCGCCACCCCGGGCTCGAGCTCGTCGGCGTGTTCGCCCACTCGAAGGACAAGGTCGGGCGCGACGCCGCCGCGCTGTGCGGGCACGACGAGCCGACCGGCGTGCTCGCCACCGACGACGTCGACGCCCTCCTGGCACTGCACCCCGACGCCTGCTCGTACAACCCGATGTGGCCCGACGTCGACGACCTCGCCCGGATCCTGGAAGCCGGCATCAACGTCAGCTCGACCGCGGCATGGATCACCGGGCGGGCGCTGGGCGCGGTCGACCGGCTCGGCGCTGCCGGACGCCGCGGCAACGCGACCATGTTCGGTACCGGCATCAATCCCGGGTTCGCCAACCTCTTCGCGTTGGTGAGCACCCAGATCTGCGACCGCGTCGACCAGATCCGGGTGATCGAGTCCGTCGATTCCGCCGACTACGACTCGGGCGAGACGGAGCTCAGCGTGGGCTACACACTCCCGCTCGACACGCCGGGGCTCCTCGACAAGACGCGCGCCGCGACGTCGGTGTTCGCCGACGCGGTGGCGATGATGGCCGACGCCCTCGGTGTCGAGCTCGACGACATCACGTTCGACGCCGACTACACCGCGGCCGACGAGGACGACGACCTCGGCTACCTGTTCATCCCGAAGGGCACGGTCGCCGCGATCGATGGGCGTTGGCGCGGCGCGTACCAGGGCCGAGACCTCATCATTCTCAACATGCAGTGGAAGAAGGGCCGTCGCGTCGAGCCGCCGTTCAAGGTGCGCCACGGGTACTACGTCGAGATCGATGGTGAACCGTCGGTGCGCTCCCAGCTGCAGATCTTGCCGAGCCCCGACTGGTCCGAGCCCGGCTTCATGGGCCTCGGCATGATCATGACGGCGATGCCCGCGGTCAACGCCATCCCGGCGGTCGTGGCGGCGCCGCCGGGCATCGCGACGCACGCCACGCTGCCGCTGGTCACCGGCGGCAGCTACGTCGCCGAGTCGTCGCCCATGCCCTCGGGCGGACCGATCGCCGATGCCTCTCGGCCGAACCGCTCCTGGTAGCGCTCGAACAGGGACTTCCACGTGCTCGCCGCATCCGCAGCGACGGCCTCGCCGTCCAGGTGCGATCGCAGCTCGTCCAGCTTCTGGTGCCAGCCGGCGCCGTCACGCGCGAGCTTGCCGCGCTCGGCCGTCGTCACCAGCAGGACCAGCTCGGTGGCGTCGCCTGCCGGGTGCAGCTCGAAGCGGAGCCGGTCCTCGCCCCACATCAGCTCGAGCACCTTGGGCGGCTCGTAGGTGAGCATCCGGCCGTCGAAGTCGTCGGCCTCATGCTCGCGGAAGTGGAACGACAGCGGCGCGCCGGCCTTCCGCTCTCCGTCGATCGTCGTCGGGAACCAGGCGTCGAGATGTTCGGGCTCGGTCAACGCGTGCCACACCTTCTCGGGCGGATGGCCGAGCGTGCGGGTGTAACGCACCTGCCACCGGTCATCGGCGAGCTTTTCGAGTTCTCCGAGGTCTTGATTCATCGGTCACACCTCCCAGGTGTCGTTCGAGGTCATCGAGCCGCGAGGCCCACATGGCCCGGTACGGCGCGAGCCACTGGTCGATCTCTTGGAGCGGCTCGCCGCGAACGCGGTACACGCGGCGCTGAGCGTCGGTGCGGGCTGTTCACCAGAGGCTTACCATATGCCGTACCATATGGTCATGAGCCGCAGGGAGGTGCTGGTGCAGCTCGACGACGAGCTCGTCGAGCGGCTGGATCGACTCGCCGCGACCGAGGGAACGAATCGCTCCGAGCTCCTTCGCCGCGGCGCGTCAGCGGTGCTCGAAGCGGCGGAGCTGCGCAAGGCCGATCGTTCCCTGCGTGAGGCGTACCGCCGCGTGCCGCAGGATCCGGCGCTCGTCTCGAGCGCCCAGCGCCTGGCCTCGCTCACAGCTCCGGAGTGGTAGCCCGCGGCGACGTCATCTGGGCCGATCTCGGCGCGCCCGCCGGCCGTCGACCCGTCTGCGTGCTCACCCGCGACGCCGCGATCGAGGTGCTCACCGCGCTGACCTGCGCGCCGATAACCCGCACGATCCGGGGCATCCAGTCCGAGGTCGAGGTCGGCCCCGCCGAAGGGCTGCCTGAACCGGGCGTGATCAGCTGCGACAACCTCATCACCGTGCCCGCGGCGGTCTTCGACGCGGCGCCGGTCGGCCGCCTGGACCTCGACGCGCGCGTTCGGCTGGACCGAGCTCTTCGCTACGCGCTCGACATCCAGTACTGACGTCACGACCCGAGCGCGTATCTCCAGACGTTCGTCTCGCGGAGCTGGAAGCCCAGCCGCTGGTAGAGGCGGTTGGCGGCGTCGCGCGACGGGCGCGAGGTGAGGTCGACGGTCTTGGCGCCGGCCGCGCCGGCGATGCGGCACGCCTCGACGGTGAGCGCCTCCCCCACGCCGTGGCCGCGCGCCGATTCGTCGACGACGACGTCCTCGATCCAGGCGCGGAGCGCGGTCGGGATGCGGAAGACGACGAGCGTCAGGGTGCCGACGATGGTGCCGTCGCCGTCGCGGGCGACGAGCACCGACGTGCCGGGCGCGCTGATCATGTCGGCGATCGCGGCCGCGTCGGGGGGCGACGACGAGCGGGAGAGCTGCGGGACGAGCCGGGCGAACGCGTCGACCAGCTCCGGGGTCGCCTCGCCGGCGACGTCGACGGTGAGGCTCAATCCAGCTCGGGGACCGGCTGCGGCGGCGGCGGCCCGACGTAGCGCGCGCTCGGCCGGATGATGCGATTGTCGGCGGCCTGCTCGAGGATGTTGGCGCACCACCCGATGACCCGGCTCGACGCGAATGTCGGCGTGAAGAGGTCGCGGGGCAGGGCCTGGTCCATCACGACGCCGGCATAGAACTCCACGTTGGCGTAGAGGTTGCGACCCGGCTTCAGCTCGGCCAGCACGTCGACGACCGTCTTCTCGACCTTCTTGGCGAACTCGATCTTCTCGGCGCCGATGCGCTCGGCGACACCCCGCAGGAGCAACGAGCGCGGGTCGTCGGTCTTGTAGACGCGATGACCGAATCCCATGATCTTCTCGCCGTGCTGGACGGCGTTGATGAGGTACGGGCGGGCGTTCTCCTCGGTGCCGATGGCGTCGAGCAGATCCAGCGCGCGCGACGGGGCACCACCATGCAGCGGGCCCGAAAGCGCGCCGATGCCGCCGACGACGGCGGCGCCGAGGTCGGCGCCGGTGGACGTGATCACGCGAGCGGTGAAGGTCGACGCGTTGAACCCGTGGTCGATGGTCGAGATCTGGTACTGCTCGACGGCGCGCGCGACCGCCGGATCGGGCTCTTCGCCGCTGAGCATGTAGAGATAGTTGGCGCCGTACCCGAGCGTCGGGTGGGGCTCGATCGGCTCCTTGCCCTGGCGCAGCCGGTACAGCGACATGATCAGCGTCGGGATCACCGCGCAGATCTGCATGGCGTTGGCCCGCAGCTCGTCGCGGCTGATGTCGAGGCTGGGCTTGAAGTCGGCGGCATAGGCCACCAGCGACACCGCGGTCCGCAACGCGTCGAGCGGGACGAAGTGCTCGCCGGCGTTGGCGATGGCCGGGAGGATGTCCTTCACCGACTCGGGCACCGTGCGGAGCGGCCGGATCTCTTCGAGGAAGGCCTCACGCTGCCGCTGGTCGGGCAGCTCGCCCTCGAACAGGAGGTACCACACGTCTTCGAGCGGTCGCTTCTCGGCCAGCTCCACCGCGTTGTACTGGCGGTAGTGGTAGAAGCCCTCCATCCCGCGCACGTCGCCCACCGTGGTCTCGGCGACGATGACGCCCTCGAGACCCTTCGGTGCATCGGTGAGACCGGGCCGCTCGACCGGACGGATCTGCGCGATCTTCACGAGGTCGCGCATCGAGACGATGCCCTGGAGCTCGTCGCCGGCGACGACGGGGATGTGGCGGTAGCCGTGCTCGGCCAGGCTCTTCCACGCGTCGATGACGTCCTGATCCGGCGACACGGTGTCGGGTGACGCCGTCATCCATTCCGAGACCTTGGCGATCGCCGGGTCGGCGCCGCCGGCGGCGATGTTGACGAGGTCGCGCTCGGTGAGGATGCCGATCGGTCGCCGGCCGTCGACCACCACGACCGAGCCGACCTTGTGGTCGCGCATGTGCTGCGTCGCGGCAGCGATGGTGTCGGACGCCGACGCAGTGAGGACGTCTCGCGTCATCACGTCGGCCACGGTGCGCTCCTTGGCGCCTCCCGCGTCGGCCATGTTGGCCCACCCTTCGAGATCGTCGGTTACGGATGAGGGCCGCGCCGGGCCATGTGCGGGGCCGGGCGGCCACGTTCGAGGTTAGTCGACGTCGATGACCGTGGCGTCGGGCGCCTGGTACCCCATGAGCTCGGGGACGGCGCGCAGCAGGACGAGCACCCCGAGGATGCACGCCACCCCGCCGGTGACCACGCTGACCTCGGTGGATGCCAGCGCCGCCACCGCCCCGGATTCGGCGTCGCCCACCCTCGGCCCGCCCGTCACCACGGCGATGTGGATGGCGGTGAGCCGGCCTCGGAGCGAGTCGGGGACGAGGGTCTGGAGGATGGTGTTCCGGAACACCGCGGAAACCACGTCCGCCGCACCGGCGATGGCCAGGAAGATCAGCGCCGCCGGGAGCCACGGCACCACGCCGAACGCCACGATGGCGAGACCCCACGCGACCACGGCCAGCACGACCGCCAGACCCTGCCGCCGGATGCGGGTCACCCAACCGGTGAACGTGGCGCCGATCAGCGCGCCGGCACCCGGCGCGGCCGCCAGCAGGCCGAGGATGCCGGCGCCGCCGTGGAACCGGTCGATCGCGATCGCCGGGAACAGCGCCCGCGGCATCCCGAAGATCATGGCGTCGAGATCGATGTAGAAGGTGCTCTGGAGCACGCGGTTGCCACGGAGATACGAGACGCCCTCGCGCACCGCTGGCAAGCCGAGCCGCGTGGCGCGATCGGACGGCGGCAACGGCCGCATCATCGCGACGCAGACGAACATCATCGAGAACGTCGTCACGTCGATCCAGTAGGCCGCGGAGAGCCCGACCTCCTTGATGATGAGGCCGGCGATCGCCGGGCCGATCGACCCGGCGAGTTGGTACATGATCTGGCTCAGCGCCGCCGACGCCGCCAGTTGCTCGCGACGCACCAGCGTGGCGAGGATCGCGCTCGACGTCGGGCCGTCGATGCCCGACACGCCGCCCGAGATCGCCATCAACGCGTACAGCGGCCACACCGGCGGCGAGTGCTGCGAGGCGTTGAGCGCGAGCCCGGCCGACGTCGCCGCCATCACCACCTGCGTCGTGAGGAGCAGCTTGCGCCGGTCGACCGAGTCGATGATCGGGCCGAGGAACAGCGACGTGAGCAGCAGCGGCCCGAGCGCGGCGAGGCTGATCAGTCCGACCTGGAGCGACGAATGGTGCGTGATCTGGAAGACCTGGAACGGCACCGCGACGATCGTCATCTGCCGGCCGAGGAACGAGACGACCTGCCCCGCGTACAGGAGCCGGTACTCGCGCGACTCCCGCAACGGCGAGAGGTCGACGAGGTACCGGGGCATCGCGCCTCAAGCTAGGGGCTGGCAGCCCGGGCACCAGAACGCGGTGCGGGCCTGGTCGCCCTGGCGGCGCGCCTCGATGCGCGTCCCGCACCGGCGGCACGGGCGGCCGTTGCGCTGGTAAACCTGCGGAACGGGGCGGTGGGCCATCGCGCCGGTCGCGCTCCTCGTCATGAGGCGAGCGGCGGCCGTCACCAGCGCGTCGAACCGATCGTCGGTGATCGACGAGCGCGCCGTCCACGGGTTGACGCGCTCGGCGAACAGCGCCTCGCAGCGCCAGATGTTGCCGATGCCCGACACGACCTGCTGGTCGAGCAGCAACTCGCCGAGCGGCACGTCGTCGCCCCGCGCCTTCGCGCGCGTGCGGATCTCGGGCAGATCGAGCGGCGACACCAGGACGTCGGGGCCGAGTCGCGACAGCGACGGGTGCAGCAGCTCGCCGCGAGCGGCGAGCAGCTCGACCACCGGGGCGTTGAAGCACACCGCGACACGGTCGCCGCACTCCAGCACCAACCGGGCCTGGCGCTCGGGACGGCGCCACCGTTGGCCAGCCGGGTAGACGTGCCACGAACCGGTCATGCGCATGTGGCTGTGCACGACCCGGCCCGACGGGCTCAGCCGGATCAGCACATGCTTGCCGCGCGCCTCGACCGCGTCGATCGTCTGGCCGACCAGCCGCTCGGGCGCCAAGCCGGCGACCTGAGTGCGCGCGGCAGTGATCTGGCGCCCGGCCAACCAGCGCCGCAGCGCCGTGGCCGTCCGCAGGATGGTGTCGCCCTCAGGAATGCGATTGCCTTACCCGTAGTGCACCAGGCCGCGCGGGCTCGGCACGAACCCGGCTTCCCTGAGGTACGGCTCGAGCGCGGGATCGAAGCGCTCCAATGCCAGCTTGCGGAAGCGGCCGGCGGTGACGAGGCCGACCAGCACCCCCACCGCGGCGTCCTCCCATGTGCCGTCGAGGGCGCGGAGCACGAGGACGCCGCGCCCGCTCTTCTCGACGTACAGCGAGGGCCGGCCACCGAGCAGCACCACGTACGCGCCGGCGGCCCGTTGCGGCTTGCGCGCCGCGTCGACGTCGGGCCACGGCAGCGCGACGCCGAACGGGTTCGCGGGATCGGTCGCGGCCAGCACCGTCGGCCGCAACTCATCGCCGGCGTCGACGTCGCGGAACGTCCGCAGCCGGTCGACCGCGCCCGGCAGCGCGAACTGGGCGCCACCCAGACCGGCGACGAAGTACCCGCGACGAGACCGGCCGGACTCCTCCATCGCCCGCAGCACCGGGTACACGCCGGCGAACCCGCCGACGACACCTTCGCCCCGCGCCGCCTCGCGCGTGAGCACGCCGTGGCGCTCGAGCAGCGATCGCGCGGTCGCGATCGCGCGGTCGGTCGGCGAGCCCTGCGGATCGGGCACCGGTGACCAGCGACCCTGGGCGCGGGGCGGACCCAGCGCAGAGAGCGATCCGAGGTTGGGCCGCCGCCGGGTCGCCGACGGCGCGCTCGCCTTCTTCGGCGCGCCGGCGACGAACGCCCGCAGCGGCGCCAGTGAGTCGTTGGTGACCTCGCCGGCCCAGACCAAGTCCCACAACGCGTCCAGCGACGCGCCGTCGTCGGCGCCGGCCAGCTCGCGGAAGAAGCACGCGCCGCGCTGGCGCAGCACCTCCCGGATGCGCTCGTGCTCCGCACCGGCCGGGCGGTCGGCGACATTGGCCGCGCCCGGCACCAGCAGTCCGGCCTGGCCGCGGAACAGCAGGACGACCTTGCCATCGTCGCGGCCGAGCGGACCGGCGCCGACCCATACGAGCTCACCCGACGACGCCAGCTCGTCGAGCAGCCGCGGTGAGTAGTCGGCGACGCGGGCCGGCAGGACGTCGCGCTCGAGCACCGACGCCGGGATCGGCACGCCCTGCAGCTGCTCGATCGCCTCGACGAGCCGATCGAGGCCACGGGCCCGAGAGCCGATGCCGTGCCACGCCGGGAGGAAGCGAGCCAGCGCGGCGGCGTCGGTCGGCTCCACCTCGCGACGCAACGCCGCGAGAGACCGCTGCCGCAGCTGCCGCAGGACGTCGGGGTCGCACCACTCCCGCTCGGTGCCGTCGGGCCGGAACGCCCCGCGCACCAGCAGACCGGACTCCTCGCGGCGCATCAGGAGGTCGTCCACCAGCGCGACAGGGATGCCGAACCGCAGGGTCGGCTGATCCGACGTGAAGGGGCCGTGTGTGCGGGCCCACCGCCCGAGCAACGACCCGAGGGCGTCGTCGACCGGCTCCAGGAAGACGTCGGGAAGGCCGGGCGGCGGGTTGGCGCCGAGTGCGTCGCGGTACCGGCCCGCGTCCTCGGTCGCGATGAGGCGGTCCTCGCCGGCGATCCGCACCAGCGCGGCCCGCCGCTCGGTGACGAGCACCTCGGCGGCGTCGCGGGCGTCGGTCGAGCAACGGGCCAGGAGCTCGGTCGGCGTGAGGTCGCCCAACCGGCGCAGCAGGTCGTGGGCGGCGTCGATCGAACGGGCCCAGCGCCGTTCGTCGAGGTGCTGAAGCTCCGATTCGAGCGCGGCCAGCGCCGACGAGTCGATCAGCTCGCGCAGCTCGTCCGAGCCGAGCAGCTCGGCCAGCAGCTCGCGGTCGAGGGTGAGCGCCTGGGCCCGCCGCTCGGCCAGTGGCGCGTCCCCCTCGTAGATGAACGAGGCGACGTACTGGAACGCCAGCGACGACGCGAACGGCGACGGGCGCGGCGTGTCGACCGAGATCACCCGCACCTTGCGGGCCCGGATGTCGCGCATCAGCTCCACCAGTGCCGGCAGCTCGAACACGTCCTGGAGGCACTCGCGGTAGGTCTCGAGGAGGATCGGGAACGACCCGTACTTCGACGCCACCGCGAGGAGGTCGGCCGCCCGCTGGCGCTGCTGCCACAGTGGCGTGCGCGACCCCGGTCGGCGGCGCGGCAGCAGCAGCGCCCGCGCCGCGTTCTCGCGGAAGCGCGCCGCGAACAGCGCGCTGTTGGCCACCTCGCCGACGACGAGGTCCTCGACCTCGTCCGGATCGAGCAACACCGCATCGACGGGTGGCGACTCGTCGGCTTCCGGCAGCCGCACGACGATCCCCTCGTCGCTCCACATCGTCTGCACCTCGAGACCGAGCCGGTCGCGCACCCGCGCTTCGATCGCCATCGACCACGGCGCGTGCACCCGGCCGCCGAACGGCGTCAGCACGCAGACGCGCCAGTCGCCCAGCTCGTCGCGGAAGCGCTCGACGACGATCTGGCGGTCCGTCGGCAGCGCGCCGCAGACCTCGCGCTCCTCGGCGAGGTAGGCGCGGAGGTTGCGGACCGCGAGGTCGTCGAGCGCGCAATCCTGCTGGAGCCGCTCGTCGGTCCAGTCGTCGACCTCGCGCAGGAACTGGCCGACGGCCCGGCCGAGCTCGAACGGCCGCCCGAGACCGTCGCCGTGCCAGAATGGCATCTTGCCGGGCTCGCCCGGCGCGGGCGTCACGACGACGCGGTCCTTGGTGATCTCCTCGATCCGCCATGTCGACGCGCCGAGCACGAACGTCTCGCCGACGCGCGACTCGTACACCATCTCCTCGTCGAGCTCGCCGACGCGATTGCCCTCCGGCGTGAAGACGCCGTAGAGGCCGCGGTCGGGGATCGTGCCGCCGCTGGTGACCGCGAGCATGCGAGCCCCCGACCGCGCCCGCAGCGTCCCCTCGGTGCGGTCCCACACCAGCCGGGGCCGCAGCTCGGCGAACTCGTCCGACGGGTAGCGGCCCGAGAGCATGTCGAGCACCCCCTCGAGCATCGCCGGCGGGCACTCGGCGAACGGGTACGCGCCGAGCGCGACCTCGCGCACGTCGTCGACGGTGAGCGTCTCGACCGCACACATGGCGACGATCTGCTGCGCCAGCACGTCGAGCGGGTTGCGCGGCACGCGCGTCGACTCGATCAGGCCCTTGTGCATCCGGTCGACGACGACCGCGGCCTCGATCAGGTCGCCGCGGTACTTCGGGAAGATGCGACCGCGCGACGGCTCGCCGACCTGATGGCCGGCCCGCCCGATGCGTTGCAGGCCACTGGCCACGCTGTCGGGCGCTTCGACCTGCACGACGAGGTCGATGGCGCCCATGTCGATGCCGAGCTCGAGGCTCGACGTGGCGACCAGCGCCGGCAACTTGCCCGCCTTCAGCAGGTCCTCGATCTCCAGCCGCTGCTCGCGCGCGATCGACCCGTGATGGGCCCGCACCAGCTCCTCACCGGCGAGGTCGTTGAGCCGGGCGGCCAACCGCTCGGCCAGCCGCCGGGAGTTCACGAACACCAGGGTCGAGCGGTGCGAGCGGATGAGGTCGAGCAGCACCGGGTGGATGGCCGGCCAGATCGAGTGCCGCCGCTCGGGGTCGCCGGCCGCCGGCCCCGACAGCAGGTCGGGCTCGAGCGGGCGGCCGAGCTCGGCCATGTCCTCGACCGGCACGATCACCTGCAGCTCGAGCGGCTTGCGCACGCCGGCGTCGACGATCGTCACCGGCCGCGCCGTGTTGCTCGCCACGTCGCGGCCGCCGAGGAACCGGGCGACCTCGTCGAGCGGGCGTTGCGTCGCGCTCAAACCGATGCGCTGCGGCGACGGGTTGCCCGCCTCGCGCACCAGCCGCTCGAGCCGCTCGAGCGACAGCGCGAGGTGCGCACCCCGCTTCGTGCCCGCGACCGCGTGCACCTCGTCGATGATCACGTGCTCGACGCCGGCGAGGATCTCCCGGGCGTTCGACGTCAGCATGAGGTACAGCGACTCGGGCGTCGTGATGAGGACGTCGGGCGGGTGCCGCACCAGGTCGCGCCGCTCGGACTGGGGCGTGTCGCCGGTGCGGGTCGCGACCGAGATCGACGGCGCCGGCAGCCCGGCCCGCTCGGCCTGCAGCGCCATCCCGGCCAACGGCCCGCGCAGGTTGCGCTCGACGTCGTAGGTCAGCGCCTTCAGCGGCGACACGTAGAGGACCCGCACCCCCCGCGTTCCGTCCCCCCCGTTCTTTGAAGATTTGCCCACCTCGGCGGTGGACGGATGTTCAATGTTCGTCGCGAGGCGGGGTTGGAGGAGGCGGTCGAGGGCCCACAGGAAGGCGGCCAGCGTCTTGCCCGAGCCGGTGGGGGCGAGGATCAGCGTGTGGTGGCCCTGGCTGATCGCCGACCAGCCCTGTTCCTGGGCCGGCGTGGGCGCGTCGAAGGTGGCCTCGAACCAGCGGCGGGTGACCTCGGAGAACCGATCGAGCGATGCCACGACCGATCCAGCGTAGGGCCGCGGCGGTATTACGTTGGCCCGGATGGACCACGTCCGGTGGGGCCACCGCCCCCGGTTGCGCCGCCCGGTGATGGTGGCCGCGTTCGAGGGTTGGAACGACGCCGCCGACGCCTCGTCCACCGCGGCCCGCTACCTCCGCGAGCGGTGGGACACCCGGCCGTTCGCGACGATCGATCCGGAGGAGTTCTACGACTTCTCCACCACGCGGCCGCAGGTGCACCTCAGCGACGGGCTGACGCGCGAGATCGTCTGGCCCGAGACCGAGCTGTCGGCGGGCGGCCTGCCCGGCAGCCAGCGCGACATCGTCGTGATGGTCGGCACCGAGCCGCAGCTGAAGTGGCGGACGTACTGCTCCGAGGTCACCGACGTCGCCACCGAGCTCGGCGTCGAGCTGGTCGTCACCCTCGGTGCCTTGCTGGCCGACGTCGCCCACACCCGGCCGGTACGCGTCACCGGCACCGCCGCCGATCCGGATCTCGTCGCCCGACTCGGCCTGCAGCGTTCGGCGTACGAAGGGCCCACCGGCATCGTCGGCGTGCTCCACGACGCGTGCACCCGGGTGAACATCCCGTCGGCGTCGCTGTGGGCCGCGGTCCCCCACTACGTCGGCGGCACGCCCTCGCCGAAGGCCGCGCTGGCGCTGGTCCGGCGGGCGGCGGAGCTGCTGGCGACGCCGTTGCTGACGACCGACCTCGAGATCGCCAGCGCGGCCTACGAGAGCCAGGTCAGCGAGGTCGTCGAGGAGGACGAGGACGTCGCCGGCTACGTCCGCCGGCTCGAGCTGGTCGGTGAGGGCGACGAGGACGAAGACGACGACGACGTGCCCGACGGCTCGTCCGGCCAGGTCGACGGCGAGCAACTGGTGGCCGACCTGGAGCGCTTCCTCCGCGAGCAGGGCGGCGAGTAGCTCGCCCGCTCACTACCCCCGCACGCCGAAGCGCGCCATGCGCGCCGCGGCGCCGGGGGCCGCAACCTCGAGGGCGTCGACGAGGTCGCGCGGCCGGGCGATCCGGTACGCGTCGACGGCGACGTACCGCGCCAACGCGCAGTCGACGATGTCGGGTGACGCCACCGCGGCCAGCGCCTGGACCCCCTGCACGTACACGCCGTCGTAGTACGACGAACGATGCGAGTCCCAGAAGGTCATGGGATCGGCGACGTGCCCGCGCGCATCCGCGGGGATGGCCCGGCTCACGAACGACGCGAGCGTGTTCTCGGCCCGGGCTTCCGCCCATGACGCCAACCCTTCGTCGAGCCATGGATCGCGACCCTGGTCGTTGCCGACCAGCGCGTAGAACCACTGGTGGCCGAGCTCGTGGCTGGTCGTCCGGCCGAGCGTTCCGGGCCCTTGCATCACGTGGCCCGGGTACTCGATGCCACCATGCAGCGCGGCAGTGACGGCCATCGTGAACGCGGGCCACGGGTACGCGCCGAAGCGGGCGCTGTGAGCGGCGATCACCCGCACGATCTTGTCGACGTACGGTTGCGGAGACTCGTCGACGTCGGCGGCCACACCGACGGTGACCGGCACCGGCTGGGGTCCAAGCGCCACGCCGGTGGCGATCCGGAAGTGGCCCACCGAGATCGCGATGTCGCGCATGCCGGTGGCGACGAAGTGCCCGGGACGCGCCGGGTCGGCGGCACCGCTGGCGAGCACGGTGTACCCGGGCGGCACCGCGACGGCGAAGTCGATGTCGGCGGCCGGTGCGGTCGACGACTCCGCGTACGCGGTGGTCGGCGGATCCATCGCCCAACCGACACCCGGCTCCCACGGCAGGATCGGGAAGAACGAGCCGAGCCGGATGCCGTCGCCGGCGTGGGCGACGCGGTCGTCGACCGGGCGGGCCAGGTGGAGGCGCCAGGTCATCGAGACGTGCATCGCGTGCCTGGCGGCGGCCGAGTGGCCGAGCGGCACGACGATGGTGGTCGGGTTCGCGCGGGTCGGCACCGCGGGAGCACCGTCGACCTTCACGTCGGCCACCTGCAGGTCGGCGCCGAAGGGCGCGGTGCGCGGCCCGTTGGGCCACAGCCGGAAGACGAGGTGGTCGACCGGGAGGTCCGGCGTGAACACCACCGACTGGTCGCCGGTCACGGTGTCGTCCGGCGGCGAGATGTTCACGTGCATCGTGTAGCGCGGCCGGTCGGCGGGCGGGGACGCGGGCGGTGGGACCGGGCAGCCCGCCGGCGGGACCACACTCGCCGGCGCGGTCGTCGGTGCGGACGGCGTCACGACGATCGACGGTGATGTCGACGCCGGGACCGAGGAGCGCTCCAGCGCCTTCGGCGGGCTCGACGACGCGCAGGCCGCGGCGACGACAAAGAGAAGGATGGGAGAGTGGCGCACCGTGAGCGTGCCCAACTCTCCCATCCTCACCGCGACGTGCGTATGGCGGTGCCGGCCCGACGTGGTCGTCGCCCTCGACGAGCAGTTCGGCGAGCCGGTCGACGCGTACGTGAACGGCTCGCAGGTCTGGCTGCGCGACGACGGGCCCGGCGGCGTCGCGCTGGAGTGGCGGCTGCACCCGGTGGCCGGCTTCCACCGCCCGGCCGGCACCGACACGCACGAGCTGTTCGCGACGACGGCCCATGCCATCGCGACCGGCGCCGAGCCACCGGCGCCGCTGGACGCGCTGTGGGACGGGCTCGAGGCCTTCACCGCGTACGGCGACGAAGTCGAACCGGCAACGCTGGCGGCCGCGGCGGCCGGGGCCCTCGGCATCCCGCCCGACGCCGCCGGCCTGGTCGACCACCAGCGCATCGGCGACGAGTGGGAACACGCGGGCGGGAAGGTGTCGATCGTCCACCAGCTCCTCCAGCAGCTGGAGGCCTGACCGTTACTTCTCGGAAGAGCTCGGGACGAAGAAGCGGCCGATCAGCGGCAGCTCCCAGAACGATTCGGCGCGGGCGACCGCCATCGCGGA
Source organism: Acidimicrobiales bacterium (assembly GCA_025463925.1). GTDB lineage: Bacteria > Actinomycetota > Acidimicrobiia > Acidimicrobiales > AC-14 > RYN-50. Next base: position 60,215 of record JAODBK010000073.1, read on the forward strand.
GGCGAGGAGGTGCTCGGGCGAGTCGTACACCGCATACCGCGGCCGCCAGTCCGGGTCGTACTTCGCGTTGAAGTACCAGAGCGACTCGATCTGCATCGACTCGCTCATCTTCTGGAGGAGCCACCGCTCCACCCGCTGCGTCATCGAGTCGCCGGACTCGCCGGCCAGCACGGCGCGCATGGTTGCGAAGTTGAGGGCCAGGCCCCGGCAGCCGCGCTGGCGCAGGTGGTTGATCGTCTCCACGACGACGAAGTCGGTCACGCCATTGGGGATCGCGTCGGCGTCGCAGCTGCCGTCGTCGGCATCGCCGTCGTCGGCCCGGCGCATCAGGTCGAGCGAGTAACCCTCGATGTCGGCCGCCGGCACGTATTGGCAGAACGCCGCCGGCTCTCCGCCCGGACCGAACGCCACCGCCAGGAGGAGGCCCTTGTCGTCGGGATGGAAGACGCGGCCCAGCGTCATCGAAAAGCCGCGCTCCACGTCGCCCTTCCGGCTCTTGCCCATGAGCGCGGTCAGCTGCGACTCGAGGCCGGCCGGAAGGTTGGCCGGGTCGTGGAAGGCGATGGTGTAGCCGCGCTTGGCGACGCGGTTCACCGCCTGGCGGAGCCCCTTGGCCCGACCACCCTCCAGCGAGAAACGCGTGATGTCGACGACCGCCTCGTCGCCGACGTAGAGGTCGTGCATGCCCGCGGCCCGGTAGATCGGGAGCCACGACTCGCTCGCGCCCATGACCGCGATCGGCCACGCGTGCTCGTCAGCGAAGCGCCGGAAGGCGTTCCACACCTCGGTCCGTTCGGCTTCCGGCCCGATCGGGTCGGGCGAGACCAGTGCGATCCCACCGACGACCGCGTACGCGACCACGCTGGCACCGGAGAAGAAGTAGCTCTTGTCGTCGCGCAGCGCGAAGTACGCCAGCGTGTCGCCTCCGAAGCGCGCGACGACGTCGCGCGCCCGGGCCCGGTCGTCGTGGCCCTGGTGGCGGTGGACGACGACCGGCCGGAACACGATCCAACCGGCGGCCAGGACGAGGCCGACGGACAGCGCCACGAGGACCGGCGCCATCAGGCCGTCGACCCGGCCCGGCACGTTGTACACGCTCGACCCGACCATGCGTGAGAGCACGTCGAGCACGGCGCGACCGATTGGCGGCCGCGGCTGGTCACGATGCACCAGCTCGACCGCGGCGGTCGCGCTGATGACCGCGACCGCGGCGCCCGCGACCAGCGTGACGAGGCCGCGGACCACCGCCGGCGGGTCGGTACGGGCGCGGAAGGCGCGACGGTTCAACCAGAGATACCCGACGATGGCCAGCGTGCCCAGCGAGTCCTCGACGTCGACGCCCTTCAGCAGATGCAGCCCCGCCGACCCCACGAGCAGGCCCATGGCGAGCTGCCACGCGTGGCGCTGGCCACCACGGACCCCGCGGGCCAGCACCAGCAGCGCGAGCCCGGCGAGGGCGACGAGCGCGGCCGCCGTCTGGGCGGTGGTGAGCGGGACCGCGTCCTTCGCGACCTCGGACCAGCTGCGGAACGGCGGGCTGACGGCGGACGTGATGTTCACGATGCCGGCGAGCGCGATCGCGCCGGCCGCGATCCGCCGGGCCCGCTTGATCTTCCGCATCGGCGGGACGACCTCGGGCCACGACGGGCCCTGCGGGAACGCGGCCACGACGGCCGGCCGCGGTTCGGCGCGGAGCGGCTGGGCGGCGAGCCGCTCGACGCGCGTACCGCCCGGCAGATCGCCGGCGGCGTGGATGAGGCGCGCGTGCAAGTCGGCGCCGGCCTCCATCTCGACCCATGAGATCTGCCGCTGCGGCAGGTACACCGGCGGCAGACCGAGCCGCGCCGAACGCTCCCGGACGTGGTCGGACGACGAACCGGCGTTGGCGTAGAACGCGTCGCCCATCACCGTGAGCTCCGGCTGATGGGTGTGGCCGGTGACCAGCGCGGCGTAGCCGCGCGGCACGAGGGCGCGGGCGGCGGCGCGGGCCGCCTCGTTGCCACGCTGCCGGCGCGAGGCGAACCCCATGTCGGCGGCCGCGGCCCACACCCGCCGGGCCGCGAACACCAGGCCGGCGGCGACGATGAGGACGTCGGCCACCACCGCCAGGCTGATCAGCGCGGTGCGCCGGGCCAGCCAGGCGGCGTCGCGCTGACCGCCGCGGTCGATGAGCGCATACACCAGCGGGACCTTCAGGAGGACTGCGAGCGCGAGCGGCACCAGCAGCCACCACACGTGCCGGGCCAACCGCCGGTAGGTCGTGCGAGAGGCGACGAACTCCGGGTATGCGACCGGGTCGTCGAGATCGGTGACGCCATCCAGCCAGGCCCGGCCGTCGGCGGCAAGGGCCGGCGCGATCTCGGTGACCACGTGCTGGCCGAACGGCGTGTCGTTCGGATTGCGCGGGTCGGCGAAGGAGTTGTGCGGGTCGTACTGGTGACCGTGTTCCACGCGCACGCGCCGCTCGCCCCGCCCGGTCTCGATGACGATGTCGAGCGCGAACGCCACCTCGGCGCCGAGGCACTTGCGGAGCTTCGTGACCTGCCGCTCGTCCCATCCGAGACGGCTGTCGTGCGTCCCCGGCAGCACGACCAGGCGGTGGTCGGCCTCCCCGCTGAAGGTGGTGAGCGCCGCCTTCAGCCGCGGGTGCGCCGACAGGATGATCTCGACGTCGAGGTTCGGGCCGGCGAGCAAGTCGAACACGTCTCCGGCGAGCACGACCAGGCCGGGCCCCACCCAACCCTCGATGGCCCGGGCCACCTCGGACGACGTTGCCGTCGACCCGGCCGTCGCCGACGGCCCGAGATGCATGTCGCTGGCCACCAGCACCTTGCCCCCGGCGGGGACTGCGACCTCCACCTGGTCCGGCACGAGCACGTCGACCGGTGCGTCCACCGGCCCCATTGTCGCGGCTATTGGCCGGCCTCGTCGCGCCACACCGGCCCGCGGGGCGGGTCGAACACCACGTCCACCGGCTCACCCCGGAGCGCCTTGAACGCGGCCACGCCCCACCGCTCGATGCCCGCCAGCGGCTCGGGCAGCGCGTCCTCGGCGAACCAGCCGACGTCGGCACACTCGAGCGGGTGGGCCCGGAGCGAGCCGCCGACGGCGCGGCAGTGGAACACGATCGAGTACAGCGGTGTGCGGGTGAAGCCGAGCCGGAGCCCGTCGAGCACCGCGAGGATGCGGACCGGCTCGGCCAGGATGCCCGTCTCCTCCTCCACCTCCTTCACCGCGACCTCCGACGGCGAGTAACCGACGTCGGCCCACCCCGTCGGGTAGAGCCACACGCCGGAGTCCGCCCGCTGCACCAACAGCACCTCGCCGCGGTCGTTGCCCACGACCGCGCCGACGGCGACCTTGGGCGTGACGTACCCGGCGACGCCCTCGCCAACCGCAGCGAGCCAGTCGTCGAAGATCGCTTCCGCCTCGGCCTCGTGCCCGGCGGCGACGCGGATGTCGGCCGCGACCTTCAGCACCTCCTCGAATCGCTCCCGCTCGTACAAGCTCTGCGTGAAACCCAGGCCGGTGCGCGCGATCCCGGCGAGCGACTCGCCCCACCGGAGCAGGTCCCGGGCGGAGACGGGGTGCGGGTCCACTCGTCAGGCGTTACGCCTGCGCGACCACCAGCCGCGAGTCCTGCGCGAGCTGGTCGACCTGATCGTGGATGGTGAAGATGCCCGCCTTGTCCGCCTTGAAGCTGACGAGCTCGTGCGCGCTCGGCGCGATCGTCTTCGAGACGCCGTATCCCTCGATGCTGAACCCGCGCGGCTGGGTGGTGTTGTTGGTGAGGTCGATCACCACGCGCTGGTGCGCGACGGCGTTGATCACGGGCAGCGAATAGGCCGCGGTCCCGTTGATCGTCGTCGCCGTGAGGGCGACGTGCTCGCCGCGAACGTTGGACTGACACCCGGCCAGGAGGACGAGAGCGAGCGCGGCGATGGCCGGCGCGGCGAGTCGCGAATGCATGGCGGCCACCTTAGTGGTGACCACTACGGTGGCGTGATGGCGACCGCGGCAGTCCTCACCGAGGCGATCGCGCGCCAGTACGGCGACGTGCGGGCCGTCGACGGCGTCGACATCGCGGTCCCGGAAGGCGAGATCTACGGCTTCCTCGGGCCGAACGGCGCCGGGAAGTCAACGCTCATCCGCATCCTCTGCACGTTGCTCACGCCGACCTCCGGCCGAGCCGAGGTCGCCGGGATCGACGTGGCCGCGCACCCGGGCGCGGTGCGGTTGCGCATCGGCGTGGCCTTGCAGGACGCGGCGCTGGACGACCGCCAGACCGGCCGCGAGCTGCTCCGGCTCCAGGCGCGCCTCTACGGGCTGCGCCGGCACGAGATCGACCAGCGAGTCGACGAGGTCCTGCGCATGGTGGACATCGGCGACGCCTTCGACCGGCGCATCGGCACGTACTCCGGTGGCATGAAGCGGCGCCTCGACCTGGCCGCCGCGCTGGTGCACAACCCGGACATCCTCTTCCTCGACGAGCCGACGACCGGGCTCGACCCGGCGAGCCGCGCCCTCGTGTGGCACGAAGTGCGCCGGCTGAACCAGAACCTCGGGATGACGATCTTCCTCACCACGCAGTACCTCGAGGAAGCCGACGAGCTGGCCGACCGCGTCGGGATCATCGCCCACGGCAAGCTCGTCGCCGAGGGCACGCCCGACGAGCTGAAGCGCTCGATCGGCACGGACGTGATCGTCGCCCGAGTGAGCCGGGCCACCGAGGACGTGCTCGCCCGCCTGCGGTCGATCGAGGGCGTCGACCAGGTGGACGTGCACGACGGCGAGATCAGCGTCCGGGTCCGCGACGGCGCCGCCGCCATCAGCCCGGTGGCCATCGCGCTGGCGGCGTGCGAGGTCGAGGTGCAAAGCCTGACACTGCGGACGCCGACGCTCGACGACGTGTTCCTCGAGCTCACCGGCACCCACATCGAGGAGGAGGACCAGTGACGGCGCCGTCCACCATCCGAGCCCGCGAGGGCGGGTTCGCGCACGACATGGCGGCCATCGCCGGCCGGGCCCTCCGGCAGATCCCGCGCGAGCCGGAGTTCATGATCCCGGCCCTCGTGGTGCCGGTGTTCTTCTTCGTCGTGAACGTCGGATCGCTGCAGAAGGTCGCCGAGTCGCGCGGCGTCGTGCACGACTTCAAGGCATTCCAACTGCCGGTGGCGATCATCTTCGCGGTGACGGGAATCTCGCGCGCCTCGACGCTCGTCACCGACATCCAGGGCGGCTACTTCGATCGACTGTGCATCACGCCGGTGCGGCGCCTGGCGCTGCTGCTCGGGCTGATGATCGCCGACCTCGCGATGGTGATCGGCCTAGCCATTCCCGTGGTGCTCCTCGGCTTCGCCATCGGCGTGCGGTTCGCCAGCGGGCCGCTGGGCGTCCTCGTGTTCATCCTGCTCGGCGCGGTCTGGGGGCTCGCGTTCACCGGCTTCCCGTACGCGATCGCATTGAAGACCGGCAACCCGGCGGCGGTGAACTCGAGCTTCATCATCTTCTTCCCGTTCGCCTTCCTGACCACCAGCTTCGCCCCGAAGGAAGCGCTCACCGGCTGGCTCTCGACCATCGCCACCTACAACCCGGTGACCTACCTCCTGGCCGGCCTGCGATCGTTGGTGCTCACCGGATGGGACGGCACCGCGCTGCTCAAGTCGGTCGCGGCCATCCTCGGTGTCGGCGTGGTCAGCATCGGCCTGGCGCTGGCCGCGCTCCGAGGGGCGGGTCCAGCGAGGGTGACGGTGGTGCGACAATGGCGACCATGGCCGTCCGGGTCGACTGCCGCCACTACTCCACCCGCACCCTCGGCGCCGAGGTCGTCGAGCGGTGCCGCCTGGACGTCAACATCGCGGTGCCGTTCGGCTGCCCCGAGGACTGCGTCTTCTTCGAACCCCGTCACGTGACGTCCGCCGGGTGGCAGGTCGAGGGCCGGCTCCCCGACGACGAGGACGACCGCTAACGCAGGTACTCCTCCAGGTGGAGGAAGAACTGCGAGCGGACCACCACGTCGCACCCGGCCTCGCGGAAGGCGGCGATGGTGTCGACGTCGGTGTGCCGGGCGAAGGCCACCGTGCGGGCGCCGATGCCGCGGACCGCGTCGAGCACGCCGGGCCGGCCGGCGTCCACCACGACGATGTCGGCCTCGGGCGCGGCATCCGCCAAATCCGCCGGCCCGGCGACGAAGCGGGCGCCGGGCGCGGCCGCCGCGACCTTCGACCGGTCCATGAGGTCGGGGACGTAGGCGACGACGCGGGGCGTTGCGCGTTCCGGCATCCCCGTGACGATACGAGCCTCCGCGATCAGCGGCTGACGGTGTTGGCGACGCCGATCATCTCGGGCGGCACGTGGTCGAAGGTGCAGCTGAGGACCACCCGGTCGCCGGTGACGGTCGCGCTGAGCTGGCAGGGCACCAGCGGGATCGTCGGCATCGGCACCCGCAGCGACGCCACTCCGCCGAGGTCGACGACGATCGCGCCGGCGCGAAACGCCACCGTCGCCGGCAGCGTCTGGCCGCGGTAGACCGCAGTCACGCCGGTGCGGCTGAGCTGGACCGGGACGTGGAGCGCGGACGAGATCGCCGTCCCGGTGACGGTGACCTTCACGTCGCCATGGCCGATGCTGGTGAGCACGACCCGCCGGTGCGCGAGCAACTGGTCGCGATCGATGTTGACGTCGTGGGCGTCGACGACGATCGTCTCGACGTCCAGCCCGCCGGCGACGCGGACCCCGACCGCGGCCAGCCGCACCTCGGCGACCTTGCCGGCGACGAGCAACCGCGGGATGAACGGGAACGAGCTGATGGCGGCGTCGACCCGGTGCGCCTCGGGCACCCGGCCGCGCACACGGTCGGCGAGCTCGTGCTGGGCGACGCGGCGCGCCGCGACGTCGGCGATGAGGAGCACGCCGACGAGGATCGCCAGCGCGACGAGCTTCTTCAGGATTCGACGATGTCGCCGAGGCGGTCCACCTGGACGCCGGCGCCCTCGAGCCAGCCGATCGCCTTCTCCACCGACTCGTCTTCACCACCCAGCTCGCACACGACCCAGCCGACCTTCTCGTCGATGTTGGCCCGGCGGATGTTGGGCAGCACGTCGAACTCACGCACCAGCCGGCCGAGCAACGGCTGCTTGATGAGGTGCTCCGGGAACGTCAGCTTCACTCGGACGTTGATCACGTGTGCTCCAGTCGGGTCAATGCGGCGTTCAAGTTGCCCGACCGGAAGCCTTCCAGGTCGAGCGTCACCCAGCGGTACCCCGCGGTCCGGACCGCGTCGACCACTTCGGCCCGCCGGGCAACGGCAATGGCGAGATCGTCGGGATCGAGCTCGATGCGGGCCACGTCGCCGTAGTGGCGCACCCGGAGCTGGCCGAAGCCGAGCGACCGGAGCGCGGCCTCCGCCCGGGCGACGCGGTCGAGTACGCCGATCGTCACCGGCGTGCCGTACGGGACCCGCGAGGCCAGGCAGGCGGCCGCCGGCTTGTCCCACGTGCGCAGGCCGAGCCGCCGCGACGCGGCCCGCACGTCGGCCTTCGTGAACCCGGCGGCCACGAGCGGGAACACCGCGCCCAGCGCGGCGGCCGCGGCCTGGCCGGGCCGGTGGTCGCCCAGGTCGTCGACGTTGACGCCGAGGACGACCGTGGCCCGCTCGGTGGCCGCCGACGTGATCGGCACCAGTGCGTCCATCAATGCCGACTTGCAGTGCGCGCACCGATCGCCGGCATTGGCGACGTACTCCGGTCGGTCGAGCTCGTCGGTCTCGACCGTCGACCAGCACAAGGCCCATTCGCGCGCGAGCGCCGCGCAGTCGTCCAGCTCGGCCGGCGCCAGCGACGGCGACACCGCGGTGACGGCGCGCGCCCCGCCGGGCCCGAGGGTGTCGTGCGCGACCCACGCGAGGAGCGCCGAGTCGGCGCCGCCGCTGAACGCCACGACGACGGGAGCCAGCTCCACCAGGTGCGACCGCAGCGCCACCAGGTCACCCATCGAGCACCTCGATGCGGATGCGCTTGTTGCCCTTGCCCTTCGACTCCGTCTTCACGACCTTGATGCGCCCGACCTCGTCGGTGGTGCGCACGTGGGTGCCGCCGTCGGCCTGCTTGTCCAGGCCGACGATGTCGACCACCCGGATCTCCTTCACCGAGTCCGGGATCAAGCTCACCTTGGTGCGGATGAGGTCGGCGTCCTCCAGCGCGGTGTCGCGAGGCAGGAACGCCACCCGGATCTCGCGGCCGGCGGCCAGCTCGTCGTTGACGCGCGCCTCGACCGTCGCGCCGAAGCCCCCCGGCAGCGGGTCGAACTCGAAGTCCATGCGAGCCGCCAACGGCTCCATGTTCCCGCCGGTCACCGCGGTGCCCCACTCGTTCCAGATGACGCCGCACAGGACGTGCAGCGCGGTGTGGGTGCGCATCAGCGCGTGGCGCCGTTGCCAGTCCACCTGGCCGACGACCTCCTCCTCCACGCCGGGCGCGTCACCGTCGAGCTCGTGCCAGACGAGGTCGCCCTCTTTGCGGACGTCGAGGACCGGCCGCCCGCCGAGGGTGCCGGTGTCATGGGGCTGGCCACCGCCCGTTGGGTAGAACGCCGTCCGGTCGAGCGCGAGCGCGCCGTCCCTGCGGTCGACGACGCGGGCGGTGAACGAACGCAGGTACGCGTCCCGCAGGTAGAGCAGCTCGGTCATGCCGGCACAGTCTGGCTCGTCGGTGCGCGGAGGGTGACGTCGGAACGCCCGCGGCAGCCCGCCGCGTGCCTATGCTGCGCGCCACCGTCCACCAACTACAGGGGGCAGCGATGCTTCAACCACGCCGGCGAGCGACGACGCTCGTCGCGGTACTCGCCTTGGCCGCGCTCGTCATGGCCGCATGCAGCAGCAGCAAAAAGACGTCGACCAGCGCCGGAGGTGGCAAGACGACGTATGCGTTGGCGTACGTCGGGCCGCTGACCGGCCCCAACGCCAGCCTGGGCATCAACCCGCGCAACGGCGCACAGATCGCGATCGATCAAGCCAATGCGGCCGGCGGGAACATCACCTTCGATCTCAAGTCCTTCGACACCCAGGGCGATCCCGCCCAGGCGCCGACGGTGAAGGACAAGTACATCAACGACCAGTCGATCCTGGGCGTGGTCGGCCCCACGTTCTCCGGCGAGACCAAGGCCGTCCTGCCGGCGTACGAAGCCGCGAGTCTCGTGATGATCAGCCCGTCGGCGACGAACGTGGCCCTCCCGACCGTCGTGCCCGGCGGCAAGTCGTTCCACCGGATCATTCCGGACGACGACGTCCAGGGCGCGGGCGTGGCCAAGTACGTGACCACGAAGCTGGCCGCCAAGAACATCTTCTACATCAACGACAACAGCGACTACGGCAAGGGCCTGGCCGACGGCACCCAGAAGATCCTCGAGGCCGCCGGCACCAAGACCTCCGGCACCGACGCAGTCGACCCGAAGTCCCAGGACTTCTCGGCCGCGGTCAACAAGGTCAAGGCCGCCAACCCGAAGCCTGACGTCGTCTTCTACGGCGGCTACTACGCCGAGGCTGGTCGCCTCGCCAAGCAGCTCACCGACGGCGGGGTGAAGAGCATCTTCATGAGCGGCGACGGCTCGCTGGACCAGGGCCTGATCGACGCCGCCGGCGCCAACGGTGCCGAGGGCGCACAGATCACCTGCGCCTGCAAGCTCGCCCGGTCCACGGACTCGGGTGCCCTTGGCGCGTTCGCGACGGCCTTCAAGGCCAAGTTCAGCAAGGAGCCCGGCACGTACTCGACCGAAGGGTTCGACGCCGCCAACATGTTGATCGCGGGCATCAAGGCGGGCAACACGACCCGCTCCAAGCTGCGCGATTACGTCAACGGCATCGGCACCTACAAGGGCGCCGGGAAGGACATCGCGTTCGAGACCAACGGGAACGTGAAGTCCGGCGCGGTGTTCGTCTACGCGGTGAAGAGCGCCAAGCTCACCCTGGTCGGCGACGCCACAACCCTCTAGGCACGCACATGTCATGACACACGGGAGGGCGCCCCAGCAACGGGGCGCCCTCCCTGTACCCAAGGAGCGAGCGATCGACTTCTGCGTCAACTGCCTGCGTCATCAGTTCTGGCCGTCCACCTTCGACGGGCTGACGGTCGGCGCGATCTACGCGCTCATCGCGCTCGGGTACACGCTCGTCTACGGCGTGCTGCGCCTGATCAACTTCGCCCACTCCGAGATCTTCATGGTGGGTGTGTTCGCCAGCCTGTTCACCATGCACGGCCTCGGCGCCAAGATCGGCCAGGACCCGCGCACGGGCATCGGGTTGATCGCGTTCCTGCTCGCCGTGATGCTCGTGGCCATGGTCGTGTCGGGATTCACGGCCATGGCGATGGAGCGCATCGCCTACCGCCCACTCCGCCGGCGCGGCGCGCCGCGACTCGCCGCCCTGATCACCGCGATCGGCATGTCGTTGTTCTTGCAGGAGGTCTTCGCGGCCCGCTACGGCCGCGACCAGCTCGGCTTCCCGCGGGTGATGAAGAAGAGCCACCTCTTCAAGTTCCAGGGTGCCGACATCCGCATCGACAAGGTCGTCGTCATCGTCGCCGCGCTCGTCCTGATGATTGCCCTGGAGCGCTTCGTGGCCCGGTCCCGGCTCGGCCGCGGCATCCGGGCCACGGCCCAGAACGCGGAGACGGCGCAGCTGATGGGCGTGAACGTCGACCGCGTGGTGCTCCTCACGTTCCTGCTCGGCGGCATCCTCGCCGGCGCCGCCGGCACCCTCTACGGACTCTTCTACGAGAGCGCCCAGTACAACATCGGCTTCCTCCCGGGCATCAAGGCGTTCACCGCGGCGGTGCTCGGCGGCATCGGCAACGTCCGCGGCGCGCTGCTCGGCGGCATCCTGCTGGGGCTCCTCGAGAACTGGGGGTCGACCGTGCTCGGCGGCCAGTGGAAGGACGTGTTCGCGTTCACGGTGCTGGTGCTCGTGCTGATGTTCCGGCCGACCGGCCTCCTCGGCGAAAGCGCTCGGGAGCGGGCATGAACCTTCGCGAGCGCCTTCGCCTCCCGAGGATCCCGCGCGTCCAACTCATCGAGCCGGTCTCGCGATGGTACGGCCGGCAGCCGAAGTGGCTGCGGGGTGCCGCGCTCGTGGCCGCGCTGGCGTTCGCAGCGCTGTTCCCGACGACACTCTCGATCTACTGGCAGAGCGTCCTGTTCTCGCCGGTCGGGCTCTACATCCTGCTCGCCCTCGGCCTGAACATCGTCGTCGGGCAGGCCGGACTGCTCGACCTCGGCTACGTCGCCTTCTACGCGGTTGGCGCGTACACCACGGCCAAGCTCACGACGACCTACGGGTGGAATCCATGGGTCGTCGTCCCCGTCGCCATCGCCGTCGCGATGCTGGCCGGCGTGCTCCTGGGCGCGCCCACATTGCGCCTCCGCGGCGACTACCTCGCCATCGTCACCCTCGGCTTCGGCGAGATCGTGCGGATCATCGCCCAGAACACGAAGGCGCTCGGCGCGTCGGCCGGCATCGCCCGCATTCCTCACCCGTCGAGCGTCGGCGGCACCCACTTCGGCGAGCAGCCGCTGCCGTACTACGAGGTGACGCTCGTCGCGATCGTGCTGGCCATCATCCTCGCGGTGCGGCTGAACAAGTCACGCGTCGGCCGGTCTTGGGTGTCGATCCGCGAGGACGAGGACGCGGCCGAGGCGATGGGCGTGCACACCTTCAAGATGAAGCTGTGGGCCTTCGCCATCGGCGCCAGCACGGCCGGCCTCGGCGGCTGGATCTACGCCAGCAAGGTGGGCTTCATCGCGCCCGACAACTTCCAGCTGTTCCTCTCGATCTTCATCCTCTCGGCCGTCGTGCTCGGCGGCATGGGCTCGTTGCCCGGCGTGATCGCCGGCGGGTTCGCCATCGGCTTCCTGCCCGAGTATCTGCGCAACGCCGCCGCCGGCAAGACGCTCACGCGATGGCTGAACACGATCCTCGGCGGGCACGCCGTGGACTTCACCGAGTACCGCATCCTGCTGTTCGGGCTCGCCCTCGTGCTGATGCCGATCTTCCGCCCGCAAGGCCTGGTGCCCAGCCGGCGACGGGCGGCCGAGCTGGCCGAGGCCGGCCACGGCGGGGAGCTGGGTGGGGTGACGGCCGAGACCGAGCACGTCGAAGCCGCCGCCGTGCAGGTGACGCCCGCCGCACCCGACGCCGACCTCGAGGCAGCCGCCCAGCTCGTCGGCCAGGAGCCGCGCGCCGCCACGGGCGACATCGTGCTCGAGGTCGCGGCGCTCGGCATGCAGTTCGGCGGCGTCACCGCGCTGAACGATGTGACGCTGGCGATCCGGGAGCAGGAGATCTTCGGTCTCATCGGCCCGAACGGAGCCGGGAAGACCACGCTGTTCAACTGTGTCACCGGCGTCTTCCACCCCACGTCCGGCGACATCCGCCTCGGCGACAAATCGATCGTCGGGCTGGCGCCTCACCGCATCACCGAGGCCGGCATCGCCCGCACGTTCCAGAACATCCGGCTGTTCCCGAACATGACGGCGCGGGAAAACGTGATCGTCGGCACCGACGCCCGGCACCACACCAGCGTTCCGGGCGCCGTCGTGGGCGCCCCCCGTCACCGCCGCGAGGAGAAGGAGGGGCTCGAGCGTTCGCATGCGCTGCTCGAGTTCGTCGGCATCGGGTCGCGCGCCGACCAGGTCGCGCGCAACCTGCCGTACGGCGACCAGCGGCGCCTGGAGATCGCGCGGGCGATGGCCACCGGTCCGAAGGTGCTCCTGCTCGACGAGCCGGCCGCGGGGATGAACCCGTCGGAGAAGCGCGCACTCATCGGACTCATCCAGCGGGTGCGGGAGCGCGGCATCACCGTCCTGCTCATCGAGCACGACATGGGGCTCGTGATGAACGTCTGCGACCGCGTCGCGGTGCTCGACTTCGGAGCGAAGATCGCCGAAGGCCTGCCGGCGGAGATCCAGAGCAACCCGCGCGTGATCGAGGCCTACCTGGGCGCGCCGGCCGATGCTTGAGGTCGACGCCATCCACGTGCAGTACGGGCGCATCGAGGCGCTGAAGGGCGTCACGCTGTCGGTCGAGGAGGGCCAGATCGCCACCCTCATCGGCGGCAACGGAGCGGGCAAGACCACCACGCTGAAAGCGATCTCGGGCCTGCGGCCGCTCAGCTCGGGCGACATCCGGTTCGAGGGCAAGAGCATCAAGGGCGTTCCCGCGCACCGGCTGGTGCTCATGGGCATCAGCCAGGCGCCCGAAGGCCGCGCCATCTTCCCGGGCATGACGGTGCTCGAGAACCTCGAGATGGGCGCGTACGGTCGCCGCCCGAGAAAGAGCGAGCTCGACAAGGACCTCGAGCGCGTCTACCAGCTGTTCCCGCGACTGCTCGAGCGGCGCAAGCAGGCCGGCGGCACGCTCTCGGGCGGCGAGCAGCAGATGCTGGCGATCGGACGGGCACTCATGGCCCGCCCGTCGCTGCTGTTGCTCGACGAGCCGTCGATGGGCCTGGCGCCGATGTTCGTCGCGCAGATCTTCTCGATCATCACCGAGATCAATCAGCAGGGGACGACGATCCTGCTGGTCGAGCAGAACGCCGCGCAGGCGCTGCAGCGCGCGCAGCAGGCCTACGTGCTCGAGACCGGCAAGGTCGTGCGCCAGGGCGTTGCCGCCGAGTTGCTCAACGACGAGTCGGTGAAAGCCGCCTACCTCGGGGGAGACATCGGCGACTGATCCCGGCTACAGACCGACGCGGCGGAGCACCTCGTCGACGTCGTCGATGAGGCCGGTGATGAACGGGCCGAACTCGGCGTAGATCGCCGAGGCCTCGTCGAATCGCATCTCGTACACGACGGCTTTGAGGTCGGCCGGATCGGCGGCGAACAGGGTGACGCCCCACTCGTAGTCGTCCACGCCCGTCGAGCCCGTGATCAGCTGCAGGATGCGCCCGGCGTACTCCCGGCCCTTCTTGCCGTGGCCGAGCATCAGCTCCTTGCGGCGGTCGTAGGGAAGCGAGAACCAGTTTGCGTCGCCCTCGCGCTTCTTGGACATCGGGTAGAAGCACAGCGCCCGTTTGCCCTCGGGCGGCAGCTGCGGGTGCAGGCGAGCTTCGAGCATCTCAGCAGGAAGGCCCTGGGCGTACTCCGAAACCTCAGTGATGGACACGTACGAGTCCGCGACCTCGAGGCCGGCCGCCCGGAGGTCGGCCTGCAGCTGCTGCAGCCGCCAGAGGTCGGGTCCCAACGCCAAGAACCCGACGTCCGCCTTGTGACCGAGCACCGCGAACGCGACGACCTGGTGATCATCGGCCTGCGCCGACTTCACCGCGGCGGCGATCGCCTCGCCGTCCGCGCCCGGACGGGTGCGGCAGAACAGATGGAGCACTCCCCATCCGACCGCGGGTGAGATCGGAGCCGGCATGGCCGCATGCTACGTTCCCGCGCATGTGGCGGGCCCTCACGGCCGCTGGCCTCGTCGGGCTGGCGATCGCCGGCCCGGCCGGCACACCCAGCGCCCGAGCGTCGGTGCCGGTCCTCGTCATCGACGGCCGGGGATTCGGCCACGGTGTCGGGATGGCCCAGGACGGTGCGCTCTGGATGGGGGTCGGCGGCGCCAATCTCGGCCAGATCCTCGGCCACTTCTATCCCGGCACGTCGCTCGGGAAGGCGTCGGGCGCGGTGCGGGTCGCGGTGATGAGGTCGCCGTCGGGTGACGCGGTCCTCCAGTTCCCGGATGGCGGCCAAGTGCGCGACGCTCCGTCCGGCCCGCAGTCGGCCGGGTTCCCACTCGACGTGCCCGCGGGCGGCCAGGCCCGGGTGTGGTGGGACGGCAGTCAGTACCACGCGCAACTCGTCGGCGGCCCCCGCCCGTACGGCGCCACCATGCGGGCGTCGAGCGGCACCAACAAGATCGAGATCCCGCTGCCGACCACCACCACGGCGGGTGGCCCGGCCAACCCGACGACGACGACGAGCCCGCCGACACCCACGCTCGTCCCACCCACCGCGCCGGGCCCGAGGACCACGACCACCACCACGAGCCCGCCCCCGGCCAGCGGCGGGCCGCCCCCGCCGGAGGCGGTGACGCCCCGACCGCTGTGGGCCACCCCGGCCAACTACGGCACGGTCGCGGTGACGGCGCGCGGCCGCCGGTACCGCGGCCTCACCGAGGCAATCGCCGACGGGAGCCAGCTGCGGTTGGTGAACCAGCTCGACGTCGAGGACTACCTCCGCGGCATGGGCGAGGTCCGCGACCCCAGCTGGCCGGCGGCCTCGCTGCAGACCCAAGCGGTTGCGGCCCGCACCTACGCGCTGCGCGCCATGCGGGCCGGTGGCGAGATCTGTGACGACGATCGCTGCCAGGTGTACCTCGGCGCGCAGGCCGAGTACCCGGCGATGGACAAGGCGGTCGCGGCGACGCGTGGTGCCGTCGTCGCGTACGGCGGCTCGTTCGCGTCCACGGTGTACTCGGCCAACGGCGGCGGCGTGTCGGCCACCACCGAGGAGGGGTTCGGCACCAACTCGAACGGCTACCCGTACCTTCGAGCCGCGCCGTACACCACGCGCAACCCCGCGCCGTGGCGGGTGACGATCGCGCTGTCCGACCTGGCGGCGCGCTTCGGCGTCGCCGGCGGGGTGACGAACGCGCGGGTCACGACCAAGGGGCCGTCCGGGCGGGCGCTGGCGATCGCACTCGACGGCAACGGCGGTGGCAAGGCGGTCGACGCGCACGCGTTCGCGTCGGGCCTGGGTCTGCACTCGACGCTGTTCCAACTGCACGTCGAGGAAGCGCTCGTGGCGCCCCCGCCACCGAACGCCGGTGACTTCCTCCAGGTGCCGCCGGACGAGGCGACCGCGCAGGCGCCGGTCGTGGCGACGCCCGACACCGTCCCGGCTCCGTCGCTCTCACCGGCGGCCGTTCCCCGGTTCCCGGCCGGTCAGGCCCTCGGCCACGCCGCGACCACCGGCCGGGCGCGCAACCGCCTCGTGATCCTGCTCGCCGTCGTCACTCTCGTGCTGGCAGCGGCGATCACCGGTTTTGCCTCCCTGCGAGCGCGCAACGCGCGCTCGCAGGGAGGCGAAAACCGAATGGCTTAGAAGTCCTCCATGCCGCCGCCGGGCATGCCGCCGCCGGCGTGGGCGTGCTCTTCGGGCTTCTCGACGATGACCGCCTCGGTGGTGAGGAACAGGGCCGCGATCGACGCCGCGTTCTGCAGGGCCGAGCGGGTGACCTTGGCGGCGTCGATGACGCCCGCCTTCACCAGGTCCTCGTACTCGCCGGTCGCGGCGTTGAGGCCCTCGGTCGGCGTGTCGAGCGAGCGCACCCGCTCCACGACGACGCCGCCCTCGAGGCCGGCGTTGACCGCGATCTGCTTCAGCGGCTCCTCGAGCGACTTGGCGACCATGCGGGCACCCGTGGCCTCGTCACCGTCCAGGTTGTTGGCGAGCTCGCGCACCTTGGACTGGGCCCGCAGGAGCGCCACCCCGCCGCCGGGCACGACGCCCTCCTCGACCGCGGCCTTGGTGGTGGACACGGCATCCTCGATGCGGTGCTTCTTCTCCTTGAGCTCGACCTCGGTGGCGGCGCCGACCTTGATCAGCGCGACCCCGCCGGAGAGCTTGGCCAGCCGCTCCTGCAGCTTCTCGCGGTCGTAGTCGGAGTCGGTGTTCTCGATCTCGGCCTTGATCTGGTTGATGCGGCCCTTGATCTCGTCTTCGTTGCCGCCGCCCTCGACGATCGTCGTCTCGTCCTTGGTGACGACCACCTTGCGGGCCTTGCCCAGCATGTCCAGCGTGACGTTCTCGAGCTTGAGGCCGACCTCTTCGCTGATGACCTGGCCGCCGGTGAGGATGGCGATGTCCTGCAGCATGGCCTTGCGGCGCTCGCCGAAGCCCGGCGCCTTGATCGCCGCACTCTTGAACGTGCCGCGGATCTTGTTGACCACGAGCGTCGCCAGCGCCTCGCCCTCGACGTCCTCGGCGATGATCACCAGCGGGCGACCGGCCTGCATGACCTTCTCGAGCATCGGGAGCAGGTCGCGCACCGCGGAGATCTTCGAGCTGACGATCAGGATGTACGGGTCCTCGAGGACCGCCTCCATCCGCTCGGGATCGGTGACGAAGTACGGCGAGATGTAGCCCTTGTCGAAGCGCATGCCCTCGACGAAGTCGATCTCCATGCCGAAGGTCTGGCTCTCCTCGACGGTGATGACGCCGTCCTTGCCCACCTTGTCGATGGCCTCGGCGATCATGTCGCCGATCTCCGGGTCGGCGGCCGAGATCGCCGCGACCTGCGCGATCTGGCTCTTGTCCTCGACCTCCTTGGAGATGTCCTTGATCGCCTTGACCGCGGTCTCGACCGCCTGCTCGATGCCCCGCTTCAGCACCATCGGGTTGGCGCCGGCGGCCACGTTGCGGAGGCCCTCGCGCACCATCGCCCAGGCCAGCACGGTCGCCGTGGTGGTGCCGTCACCGGCCACGTCGTCGGTCTTCTTGGCGACCTCCTTCACCAGCTCGGCCCCGATCTTCTCGTAGGGGTCCTCGAGCTCGATCTCCTTGGCGATGGAGACGCCGTCGTTGGTGATGGTGGGAGCGCCCCACTTCTTCTCCAGCACCACGTTGCGGCCCTTGGGCCCGAGGGTCACGCGGACGGCGTCCGCCAGCTGGTTCATGCCGCTCTCGAGGGCCCGTCGGGCCTGCTCGTCGAACGCGATCATCTTCGCCATGGGTTCCTCCGTAGGAGCCTGCGGGTTAGCACTCTCGACTGTTGAGTGCTAACAGCAAACCACCTTCGGCAAGACTCCGCAACTGGCACTCCCACGAGGCGAGTGCCAGAACGTCAGCCGCCGGCGACCGCCGGCACGATCGAGACCGTCTGGCCGTCGGCCACGGGCGTCTCGAGGCCCTGGAGGAAGCGCACGTCCTCGTCGGCGACGAACACGTTGACGAACCGGCGCAGCTTGCCGCCCTCGTCGAACAGCCGGTCGCGGAATCCCGGGTGGGCGGCGTCGAGCGCCTTGAGCGCCTCGGCCAGCGTCGACGCCTCGACCGTGACCTCGGCGGCGCCGCCGGCGAGCGGGCGCAACTGCGTCGGGATCCGGACCTTCACCACGTGAGCAATCTACCGGTCAGTAGTCGACGTCGATCGCGGCGGCGAACGACTCGAGCGTGGGGTCGATCTCGGCGGTGGGGCCGACGACAGGGGTGACGGCCTCGATCGTCTTGAGACCGGTGCCGGTGACGAAGGCGACGACCCGCTCGTGCGGGCGCACCACGCCGCCCGACGCCAGCTTGGCCAACGTCGCAATGGTGACACCGCCCGCGGTCTCGGCGAAGATGCCCTCGGTCCGCGCCAGCAGCTTGATGCCCTCGACGATCTCGTCGTCGGTGACGGCCCCGATCGAACCACCCGACTGACGGACGGCGTCGAGCGCGTACGGCCCGTCGGCCGGGTTGCCGATCGCCAGCGACTTGGCGATCGTCGACGGCCGCACCGGTCGGACGAAGTCGTGGCCCTCGCGGAATGCGGTCTCGACCGGCGAGCAACCCGTGGCCTGCGCGCCGGAGATGCGCACCTCCGACGGCTCGACGAGCCCGACCTGCACGAGCTCGGCGAATCCCTTGGCGACCTTGGTGAGCTGGCTGCCGGACGCGATCGGCACGACGACGTGGTCGGGCGCCTCCCACCCGAGCTGCTCCGCGGTCTCGTAGGCCAGCGTCTTCGAACCCTCGGCGTAGTACGTGCGCAGGTTGACGTTGACGAAGGCCCACGTCGGGTGATCGGACGCCAGCTCGGCGCACAGCCGGTTGACGTCGTCGTAGCTGCCGCGCACCGAGACGAGGTGCTCGCCGTAGATCGCCGACGCCGCGACCTTGCCGGACTCGAGGTCCGACGGGATGAACACCACGTGGCGCATGCCGGCGCGGGCGGCGTGGGCCGCGACCGAGTTGGCGAGGTTGCCGGTGGACGCGCAGGCCGCCACCTTGAACCCGAGCTCGCGGGCCCGGGCCAGCGCGACGGTGACGACCCGGTCCTTGAACGATCCCGTCGGGTTCAGTGTGTCGTTCTTGATCCAGAGGTCGCGCAGCCCCAGCTCGGCGCCCAGGCGTTCGGCTCGCACCAGCGGTGTGAAGCCGGCGCCCAGGTCGAGGCCGTCCGGCGACGCCGGCAGGAGGTCGGCGTACCGCCAGATCGACAGCGGGCCGGCGGCCACCTTCTTCCGCGTGATCGAGGCCTTGATGGCGTCGTAGTCATACGCCACCTCGAGCGGCCCGAAGCAGAACTCGCAGACGTGCAGGGCCTCGGCCGGGTACGGGCGCGCGCATTCCCGACAGCGGAGGCCTTCGACGAACGGCACAGCTCCTCCTCATCGCTCCGGGCGTTGGCACCTTGCATGACGCTGGTTGCCGCGGTGTCGGCGGGCCCGGTCCCTCGACCGCTCTTGATGTGGTGGCACCAGTGTGTCGGCACCGCGCGCCGTCGTCAAAGAGAATGGCCCGGCCGTGGGCCCGACATTCGATCACCGCGATTTCGACGTGGCCGCCCTCGTCGACGCCAAGGCCGGCCGTCGGATCAGCCTCTGTCTGCCGGCCCGGGACGAGGAGCCGACGGTCGGGCCCATCGTGGAGCGGGTCCGCCAGCGGCTGGTCGAGCGGCACCCGTTGGTCGACGAGATCCTCGTCGTCGACGACGCGTCCAGCGACGCCACCGCCCGGACCGCAGCCGATGCCGGCGCGCGTGTCGTGGTGGGCGAGGGCCGCGGCAAGGGCGAGGCGCTCTGGACCGCAGTCGCCAACGCCGCCGGAGATCTGCTCGTCTTCTGCGACGCCGACGTGCGCGACTTCGATCCCCGCTTCGTCGTCGGCCTGGTCGGCCCGCTGCTGCAGCACGACGGGTTGGCGTTCGTGAAGGCGTTCTACGAGCGACCCACCGACGGCGGGCCCCGCGGCGGCGGCCGGGTGACCGAGCTCATGGCCCGGCCGCTCATCGCGGCGCTGTTCCCCGAGCTGTCGGCCATCGTCCAACCACTCGCGGGTGAGTTCGCCGCGCCGCGCGCGGTGTTGGAGTCGGTGCCCTTCGTCGAGGGCTACGGCGTCGACCTCGGCCTGCTCGTCGACGTCAGCCGGGCCTACGGCGTCGACGCGATCGCGCAGGTCGACCTCGGTGTGCGCGTCCACCGCAACCGGCCGCTCGACGACCTCGGCCCGATGGCGACGGTGGTCCTGCTGACCGCGCTGCAGCGCGCCGGCATCGACGCGCCCGGCGCCGTCGAGCTCGAGGCGCCGGGCGCGGCGCCGGTCACCGTGCGCTTCGGGGAACGCCCCGCGCGGCGTTGAGGTGGTCGGCGACGACCTCTTCGATGCACGCCGTCGTCTCGGCCATGGCCCGGTCCTTCCCGAACCGCTCGACCAGCGACACGATCACCGCGTCGGCGCCGCCGAAGGGGTCGGCCGGCAGCTCGTCGCGGTAGACGTCGCCGGCGATCACCAGCGCCGGGACGCCGGCGGCGCGAGCCACCTCCACCACGCCACCCACCGCCTTGCCCTCGAAGCTCTGACCGTCGAGGAAGCCCTCACCGGTGACGACGAGATCGGCGGGCGCGACGCGATCGTCGAGGTCGATGGCGTCGGCGACGACGTCGAAGCCGGGAACGAGCCGGGCGCCGAGCGCCGCCAGCCCGCCCGCCAACCCGCCGGCCGCACCTGAGCCTTCGATGTCGCGCACGTCGATGCCGTGGTCCTCGACGTAGATCTCGGCCAAGCGCTCGAGCCGCCGGCGCAGCAACGCGACCTGCGCCGGGGTCGCGCCCTTCTGTGGTGCGAAGATCTCGGCGGCATCGACGAACCTGGTCGTCACGTCGCAGGCAACGATCACGTCGACGCCGCGCAGCTTCCGGCCCCCGAGCGCGGTGATCGCGCCGAGGCCCCCGTCGGTCGTCGCCGATCCCCCCACCGCGACGATGACGCGACGGGCGCCGCTCTCGAGGGCGGCGTTGATCACCTCACCGGTGCCGTGGGTCGTCGCCGCGATGGGGTCGTTGCCCTCGGCCCCGCCGGCCAGCAGCAAGCCCGAGGCACGCGCCATCTCGACGACCGCGGTCCCGTCGTCTCGCACGCGCCACTCGGCGCGCACCGGCTTGCCCAGCGGGCCCCGCACCGTCGTCACCCGGACCGCGCCGCCGAGGACTTCCAGCGTGCCCTCGCCGCCGTCGGCCACCGGCGCCTCGTCGCATTCCCAGTGCGATCGGGTCGCGGCCCGCGCCACTGCGGCGGCCACCTCGGCGGCGGTCGCGGTGCCGCGGAACTTGTCCGGGGCGGCGACGACACGCCGTCCGGGGGCGTCAGACATGTCCGTTATGTTGACGGAGATATGGAGCGTCCGGTGGTCGTCGTGTCGAATCGCGGCCCACTCTCCTTCACGATCGACGACGAAGGGGGGCTGATCGCCCGCCGCGGCGCCGGTGGGCTGGTCTCCAGCCTGGCTCCCCTCGTGCGAGGCACCGGCGCGACCTGGATGGCCGCGGCCATCAGCGACGGCGACCGGGCTGCGGCCGGCGGTGGCGTGATCGAAGCCGAGGGTTTCCGGTTCCGCTCGCTGGCCATCGACCCCGACGTGTACCGCATGGCGTACGACGTCATCTCCAACGGCACGCTGTGGTTCCTGCATCACGGGCTGTTCGATCTCCCGCGCCGGCCCCGCATCGATCGCCGCTGGCGCGAGGCCTGGGACGCCTACCGGCACGTCAACCACGTCTTCGCCCGCGCGCTCATCGACGAAGCGCCGGAGGGCGCCACCGTGCTCGTGCAGGACTACCACCTCGCGCTGGTGGGCACGTGGCTCGCGCAACAGCGCCGCGATCTGCGGGCCGTGCACTTCACCCACATCCCGTTCTGCGGGCCCAACGCGCTGCGGCTGCTCCCGACGGACGCCGCCGAGGAGCTGCTGGTGGGCATGGCGAGCCACGCCAGCTGCGGCTTCCACGCGCGACGCTGGGCCGACAACTACGTCTCGTGCTGCCGCGAGGTGCTCGGCCTCGAGCCGTCGACGTTCGTGTCGCCGCTGGCGCCGGACCACGACGACATCGCCGCGGTCTCCGACTCGGCGGCGTGCACCGACGAGATGGCGTGGCTCGACGGCAAGCTCGGCGGCCGCAAGCTCATTCTCCGGGTCGACCGCATCGAGCTCTCCAAGAACCTGCTGCGCGGCTTCCACGCGTTCGACGACCTGCTGCAGACTCGGCCCGAGTGGCGCGGCCAGGTGGTGTTCGGCGCGCTCGTGTATCCATCGCGCGAAGGGCTGGTCGAGTACCTCTCCTACCGGCAGGAGGTCGAGGGCCTGGCCCGGTTGGTCAACGAACGTTGGGGTACCGCGGACTGGACGCCGATCCTGCTCGACATGTCGGACAACTTCCCGCGCTCGGTCGCGGCGTTGAAGCGCTACGACGTGCTGCTGGTGAACCCCGTGCGCGACGGCCTCAACCTGGTCGCCAAGGAAGGTCCGTTGCTCAACACCAACGACGGGGTGCTGGCGTTGTCGCGCGAAGCCGGCGCGTGGGAGGAGCTGGCGCCGGCCGCGCTCGAGGTCAACCCGTTCGACGTGGCCGGCACCGCCGACGTCCTGGCGGTGGCGCTGGCGATGTCGGCCGAGGAGCGGGCCGACCGCGCGATCGCGCTGCGCAAGTTGGTCGAGATGCGCACGCCGCGCGACTGGTTCGACGAGCAGCTGTCGGCAGCTCGCGCCGAGCGGTAGCGGTCAGAGCGAGCGCAGCAGGTCGAGCGCGCCCGCCGGGCCCTCGACGACGAGGTCCGAGCGGCGGAGCAGTTCCGGGGGTGCCTCGGCGCTGGCCACACCGATCCGCACCACTGCGGCACCGTCGCGCGCCATGCGGTCGAGAGCGTCGAACGCCGGCAGGTCGCCGAGGTCGTCGCCGACGAAGCACACCGCGTCGAGGCCGCGCGCCAGGTCGGCCAGCGCGGTTCCCTTGTCGGCATCGACCGGCGGCTGCAGCTCGTAGGACTGCTTGGCGGCCAGCACCTTGAGGCCGGTCCGAGCCGACTCCGCTTCGGCCCACGCGCGCGCCGCGGCATCGCGCTCCGGCCGGCCCCGGAAGTGCAACGTGACCGACAGACCCTTGCGCTCCACCCCTTCCGGCGGCCACCCGTCGGCCTCGGCCCGGTCGGCCGCCGCGGTGACGACCGGGCGCCACCGTTCCACCTCGTCGTCGACCGCGATCGCGTCATCCGGTCCGACGTGCTCGAGGCCGTAGAGCCCCGACAGCGCGATCCCGCGGCCGCCGAGGTGCGCGACGAGGAACGCCGCCGGCCGGCCGGAGACGACGCCGACGCGTGCATACCGGCCGACGAGGGCACCCAGCGCATCGGCCACGCCGGGCAACGGCTCGGCCTCGTGGGCGTCCATGACGATCGCCGACAACGTGCCGTCGAAGTCCGAGAACACCCCGGCTCGGTCCGGCCGCGACCGCAGCGGCGCCAGCGGGTCGGGGGATGCCATGCCGGCAACGTACCGTGAGCGCATGGCGCGACGGCTCGGGGTGCTGCTTGCCGGGCTCGCCCTCGCGGCGTGCCGGCCCGACACCGTCCGGTTGGCCTACCGGCCCCGGGCCGGCGACCACGCGCGCTACCGCGTGATCGTGCGGACCGCGACGACCCGGGTGGTCGCCGGCATCGCGCCCGACGTCACCGATGACACCGCCACACTGGTCGCCGACCAGACCGTGCTCGCCGTCGCCAACGGCGAGGCGCGCGTCCGGGTCGTGCTGTCCCGGCCCGGCTCACCGGACCGCACCTTCGTCGTGCGTTTCGACCGCGGCGGCCAGCTCGTCGCGGTCGACAGCATCGAAGGCCTGCCGACGTCAGCCCTCGGTCGACTCGGCCTGCCCGAGGTGTTCCCGGCGGCGCCGATCGCACCCGACACCCCGTTGCGGCCCGGCCAGCGTTGGCGGCTGGGTCCGTCGACCGGCCGGCTGGTCGAGCTCGGCATCGAGCACGGCCGGCGCGTCGCCCGCATGACCGCCCGCACCGCGTTGCCGGCGACGGCGAGCGCGCCGACCGCGGACGGAGGCACCGTCGAGCTGCGCGGCACCGAGATCACCGACGCCACGTCGACGCGCCAACTCGGTCGCGGGGACGTCGAGCGATCGACGTCCGTCACCACGGCGAACTTCGCGTTGCGGATCGTGCCGCCGCCCGGGCAAGCGGGTCCGCCGTTGGACGGCACGCTGGCGGTGACGGTGCGCGCCGACGTCACGCGCCTCGCCTGAGGTCTACGCCTTCGTCGTGGTGGTCGCGGCCGGCTTCTTGGTGGTCGTCGTCGCGTGCACCGTCGTTGCGGTCGTCTTCTTCACCGCCGTCGTGGCGGTCGAGGTCGCGGCCGGCAGCCGGCCCGTCAGGTCCTGACCCAGGACGACGACCATGTCGGCGCCCAACGTGTCCGCCACCGGCGGCGGTGTCGACAGCGGCTGCACCGCGGTGTCGGCGAGACCGAGCGTCTGGGCCAGCGCCTTCGCCTCGCCGGCCAGGCCGGGCGCGTACTCGACGAGGGAGGTCGCGTAGACCTTGTTGGCCGGGGTGGCGTTGGTCGCAGCCAGCGCGTTGTACCCGTCGGTCGTGAGCAACGTCTTCAAGCGGGCGCCGGCACCCTGGACCCCGCTGCCGTTCGCCGGCAGCACCTTGATGGCGCCGGGCGCCCGAAGTGGTGTCGTGGTCGTCGGCGGCAGCGTCGTGGTCGCGCCCCTCGGCGCCCTGGTGGTGACGGTGTTGTTCGCGCCCGCGCTGACGTTGGCGTAGGGGTCACCCTTGTCGAAGTGGTTCAGCAGCACGATGCCGAGGACCACCGCGACGATCAGCAGCACCGCCCCGCGGCCGGCGGCGCCGGCGGTCGATCGTCCGAGGCCGTCGCCGGAGGAATGACGAGGACTCGTCAACGGACCGGCGGTCCGCCGGCCGAGCGGCCCTCGAAGCGGGCCCGACGGCGGCGCTCGCGCTGCCGGCGAAGACGGCGGACGAGCAGCTGGTCGTACTCCAGCGCGTCGTCCGACTCGATCAACGTGTTGAGGACCTCGCGGTAGCGCGCCGCCGACAGGTCGAAGCGCTCGCGGATGGCGATGTCCTTGGGGCCGGCCTCGGTCCACCAGGATCGTTCGAAGTCGAGGATCGCACGGTCACGATCGGAGAGCGCCGCCACGAGGCCAGCCTGCCCTGCGGGCCAACCCGAATCAAGCACCCCTCTACGCTGGCGGCCGCGCCCGAGTAGCTCAGCTGGTCAGAGCACCCGCCTTGTAAGCGGGTGGTCGTCGGTTCGAATCCGACCTCGGGCTCTTCGGGGGGACGTCAGGCGAGCAGCAGCTCGGCGTCGAGCTCGGCGGCGTCGCGCTCGCTGATGTGCGTCTCGAGCTTGCGCTTGATGCGCTGCAACGCGTTGTCGATCGACTTCACGTGGCGGCCCAGCTGCTCGCCGATCTCCTGGTAGGAGCGGCCCTCGACGTAGAGCTTGAGCACGTCGACCTCGAGGGACGAGAGCATGCGGCCCATCGAGTCACGCATGGCGTCCATCCGCTCACCCGAGACGACCTCCTCGGCCGGATCGGCCACGTGGTGGTCGTCGAGCAGCGCCTCGACGTGATGCTCGTGGGGGTCGTCGCCGCCCCGAACGCCCGAGATCGACACGTACTGGTTGAGCGGCTGATGCTTCTGCCGCGTCGCGGTCTTGATCGCGGTGATGATCTGGCGGGTGATGCACAGCTCGGCGAAGGCCCGGAAGGTCGCCTGACGCTCGGGCCGGAAGTCCCGGACGGCCTTGTACAGGCCGATCATGCCCTCCTGCTCGATGTCGTCGAAGTCCGCCCCGACGAGGAAGTACCCCCGCGCCTTGGCCCGGGCGAAGCGCCGGTACCGCTCGAGCAGCGTGTTGAGGGCGTCGACGTCGCCCTCCTTGAAGCTGGCAACCAACTCGTCGTCGTTCAGATCGGCGAGGGGGGCGTGGTCCAGACGAAGCGCCATGTGCTGGTGGTCTCCTGGTGCGATGGTGTGAGGTCGGAGAGCAACTGAGGCCGTTGGGCTAGTCCTTTGTAAACGGGGGCTAGTCCGGTGTCAATGGTCACAGCAGGAAAATGGCGCGAGATCACGACGGAAGTCCCGTTAGAAGCGGGATGAACCTGACAAAAGCGTCAGCCGGGACCCGGCGACCGGGCCGCGCGGACTAGTCCGCGGCGCGGCGGCGGGCCACTTCGAAGAGGGCCAGAACGCCGGCCGCGGCGACGTTCAGCGAGCCGAGCCCCCCGGTCGAGGGGATCCGGGCCACGACGTCGCACCGGTCCCGCACGAGTCGGCTGAGCCCCGAACCCTCGGCGCCGAGCACGACCACCACGGGCTCGGTCCCGACGGTGAGGTCGAACAGCGACGTCGAGCCCCCGGCGTCCAGGCCCACCACCCAGAGCCCGGCCTTGCCGGCCGCGGCCAGCGCCGTCGGGAGGCCACCCACGATCGTCATCGGCACCCGCTCGACCGCGCCGGCCGCCGCCTTGGCCACCGTTGGCGTGACGTGCACCGCTCGATGCCTGGGCAGCAGCGCGCCGGTGGCGCCGGCCGCCTCGGCACTGCGCAGCAGCGCACCGAGGTTCTGCGGATCGGTGACGCCGTCGACCGCGAGCAGGAACGGCTGGGGTCCGCCCGGGGCGCGACGGAACAGTGCGTCCAGGTCGGCTTCGGGCAGCGGCGCCGCGTGGGCCAGCACGCCCTGCGGAGCCTCGCTGTGGGCCTCGGCCGCCAGCCGGCTGCGCGCCACCCGCCGGATCGGGACGTTGGCCGCCCGGGCCAGGTCCTCGATCTCGGACAGGATCGCCGCCGGATCGGTGCCCTCGGCCAGCCAGACGTCCCGGACCGGGCGGCGCCCGGCGGCCAGCAGCTCCCACACCGCGCGACGGCCCTCGACCTGGTCG
>JAODBK010000104.1 GCA_025463925.1 Acidimicrobiales bacterium
CGGCGGCGGCGCGCGCCGGCGAGCTCCGGCTCGTCGCCCGGTCCGGGCGCCTGCTGCAGCGGAGCCTCGACATCGCCGACATCCTGCCGATGTTCGCGGTCGAGCTGAGCGACGAGCTCGACCTCGACGGGATCGCGATCAGCCGGGTCTCGAGCGGCGGCGAGCTGGTGACGGCGTTCGCCTTCGGCGCGCTCCTGCACCTTCCCCGCGACCCGGCGAGCATCCCCGCGCCCCGAGCCGACGTCGACCCGGGCGAGGAGCTGACGCTGACGCTCCTGCGCGGCGATCGCGTCATCGGGGCGCTCACCGTGCGGGCCGGCAAGAGCGGCCTCGGCCGCGGGCGCACGGAGGCGCTCCAAGCGGTGAGCGAGCTGCTCGCGGCGGCGCTGGCCAACGCCCGCATCTACCAAGAGGAGCAGGCAGTCGTCGGCCGCCTTCGTGAGCTCGACCGGATGAAGACGACGTTCCTCGGTTCGGTGAGCCACGAGTTGCGGACGACGGTCACCGCCATCAAGGGCTTCGCCCAGCTCCTCACTCGGCCCGGGCTCGACATCGCCGAGGCGGACCGCACCGACTACCTGCAGCGCATCGATCGCAACGCCAACTCGCTCGCAGTGCTGGTCGACGACCTCCTGGACTTCGCGAGCCTCGAGCGCCAGAGCCTCGCGGTCACGCCGCAGGCGGTGAACCTCTCGCACCTGCTGCCCGACGTCGTGAAACAGACGTCGTCGATCATGGCCAACCACTCGGTCTCCACCGCGATCGAGCCGGGCATCGTCGCCGTCGCCGACACGTCCGCGGTCGAGCGCATCGTGTTCAACCTGCTCACCAATGCCGCGAAGTACACGCCGCCGGGCACCGAGGTCGTCGTCGCCTTGAGCCGTCGCGGACCCAAGGCCGTGCTCACCGTCACCGACCGCGGGCCGGGGATCCCGGCCTCCGAGCAGACGCAGATCTTCGACCGCTTCTACCGCGTCGACAACGTGGCGACGCGTGCCGCGCGCGGGGTCGGCATCGGGCTGGCCCTCGTCCGCGAGCTCGTGGGCCTGCTCAACGGCACCGTTGTCTGCGAGGACACGCCCGGCGGCGGCACGCGCTTCGTCGTCGAGCTCACGCTCGTCGACACCGATCCGACGGCGCCGCCGTCGCGAACCCAACTGCAGCCCACCTAGGAGCCCGGATGTCCAACACGCGCGATCGCCTGCTCGGTCTCGTCGCCGGCGCGATGGTGGTCCTGCTCGGCGTCCTCGTCGTGATCTCGGTGCGTGACGCCGAGGCCAACGGCAAGCGGGCCCTCGAGCGGCTGCAGGTCGCCCAGGTCCAGCAGCTGGCGCGCGGCCTCGACAGCCAGGTGACGTCGGCCTTCGCCGCCCTGGCCGGGTTCGGCGGGTCCAAGCCGTGGAACCTCGCCGTCGGCGACCCGGCGGACGCCAGCCGCCTGCAGGCCCTCCAGGACCAGAACCCGACGCTGCGCACGGGCTTCCTCCTGCTCGACGCCCGCGGCATCATCACCAACGGCACGCTGCTGCAGTCGCCGGTCGCCGGTCGGCCCTACACCCGGCCCGGGATCGAGCCGGTGCTCCAACAGCGCAAGCCGGTCATCCTCTCGGTGGCGCCCGGTCTCACGACGCCGCTGCCGACGCTGGCGATCGCGTTCCCGGTGCAGGACGCCGCCGGCGGGCTCGGCGGCGCGATGGTCATCGAGAGCGACGTCTCTCCGGACTCGGCCTTCAACCAGCAGGTCACGGCGCTGCGGCGCGGCCGCACCGTCGTCTACAGCTTCATCGACAGCAACGGCACCGTGGTGGCGTCGAGCGACCTGTCGAGCATCGGCAAGAAGGCGGCGCCCGATGTCCTCGACCCGCGGCTCAGCTTCCACCACAGCGGCAGCAACGTCATCGCGTCGGCGCTGGTCCCCGTCGCCGGCTGGCGCGCGGTGTTCCAGGAATCGAGCAGCGAGTTCCAAGGCAAGCTCACCGGCCCGCTGCACTCGGCGCTGCTCCTGATCGCGTTGGCCGC
Organism: Acidimicrobiales bacterium; assembly: GCA_025463925.1. Taxonomy (GTDB): domain Bacteria; phylum Actinomycetota; class Acidimicrobiia; order Acidimicrobiales; family AC-14; genus RYN-50. The sequence goes on from JAODBK010000104.1 coordinate 2,020, forward strand.
ACTCGCCGGCGGCGGGCTGACATTCGCCGCCCTCCTCGCCCGGCTGCGATCGGCGCGTGAGGAGCAGCGACGCCTCCGCAGCATCAACGCGGCGCGAGAGGAGTTCATCAGCATCGTGTCGCACGAGCTGCGGACTCCGGCGACCGGTCAGCTCGGCTTCCTCGAGACGACGCTCGACCATTGGGACGGGCTCGACGACACCGAGCGGCGCGAGGCGGTGAGCCACGCGCGGTCGAATGCACGGCGGCTGCACGCGTTGACACGCGACGTGCTCAGCACCGCCAGCATCGAAGCGGGCGAGCTGCCGTACGCGTTCGAGGTGGTCGACGTGCGCGGCGTCATCCGGTCGGCGGCCGACGCCATCGCGGATGCGACCGTGGCGGTCGACCTGCCCGGGCAGGCCGTCGAGGTCCGGGCCGACCCGGCGCGCATCGAACAGGTGATGACCAACCTCGTCGACAACGCGCTCAAGAACTCGCCGCCGCGCGCCGAGATCGCCGTGACGGTGGGTGCCACGGCCGAAGGCGAGGTCCTGGTCGAAGTCGCCGACCGCGGCTCGGGCATGACCGAGGAACAGGCGGCGCGGGCGTTCGACAAGTTCGCCCGGGGGCGGGACCAGTCGGTCGAAGGGACCGGCCTGGGCCTCTACATCTGCAAGAGCATCGTCGAGGCCCATGGTGGGCGGATCTGGGTCGCCCGCCGGCCGGTCGGCACGTCGATCTGCTTCACGTTGCCACTCGCCGGCGACGCCCCACCGGAACCGGAACCGACACCGGCAACCGCAACCACCGCGACCGCCGACGGATGAGGCTGGTCGTCGCGGACAACGACGCCGCCGTCATCGACCTGCTGACGCTGGACATGAAGCTCGAGGGCCACGACATCGTCGGCACCGCGATGAGTGGCGCCGCCGCGGTCGAAGCCTGCACGCGCCTCGCCCCCGAGGTGTTGATCGTCGACCTGCGGCTCGGGCCCGGGCCCGACGGCATCGACGTGGCCGGTGAGGTGCGCCGCCCGGACCTGCGGGTGATCCTGCACACCAATTACGTGTCGGCGGAGACGATCGCCCGAGCGCGGCGCGTTGGCGCGGTCGTCGTCGAGAAGGGGAGCCTGCGGGCGCTGCGGCGAGCGGTTCGCGGCGAGGGCTGGCCGGCTACGACGTGACGCGGTTCTTGCCGGCGGCCTTGGCGCGGTACAGCGCGTCGTCGGCCGCGGTCAGCACGCCGGTCACCTGGGCCCCGGGCGTGAGCGACGCCACGCCGGCGCTGATGGTGACGACGCCGCCCGCGGTGTTGTTCACGTGCGGGATCCCCAGCATCATCACCGCGTTCCGCATGCGCTCGACCGCGACACACGCGCCGTCGAGCGCCTGCTCCGACAGCAGCACGACCAGCTCCTCGCCGCCGTAGCGATACACCGCGTCACCGGTGCGGCACTCCGCGGTGAGCGCGTCGGCGACCGCCTTCAACGCGTCGTCGCCGGCGCTGTGGCCGTAGGTGTCGTTGTAGGCCTTGAACGAATCGAGGTCGACGAGGGCAAGGCAGTACTCGTGCCCGTAGCGCATGGCGCGCGCGTGCAGCGCCTCGAGGTCCTCGTGCAGCCGGCGGCGGTTGCCCAGCCGCGTGAGCGGGTCGGTGCGGGCCATCTCGACCAGTTCGCCGTTGGCCCGCTCCAGCTCGGCGCGGTACCCGGCCATCTCTCTGTAGGCACCGGTGACGCGCTGTGCGGCGACGAGCCGGAGCCCGAGCTGGCGCGGGTCGAGCGGCTTGGTGAGATAGTCGTCGGCGCCCGCCTCCATCCCGGCGAGCACGTCATCGGGGTCGTCCAGCGCGGTGACGACGACGACGTAGGTGTAGCTGTCGTCGCGGAGCGCCCGGATGCGCCGGCACAGCTCGAACCCGCCGATGCCGGGCATCAGGTGGTCGGTGATGACGACGTCGGGCATCCCGTCGCGGCTGATGCGGGCCCACGCGTCGTCGCCGCTGGTCGCCTCCTCCACGATGTGGCCGAGATCCTCGACCGCGGAGCGCAACACGACCCGCGACACTGCTTCGTCGTCGACCACCATGACGTTGAGCGGGCGCGAGGGCGCCATCGTCTCCGTCACGACACCGCCAGAACCAGGAGGGCGTCGCGGGCCGCTTCGAGCTCGGCCACGACGGTGTCGACCAGCGCCCGCGCGTCCGCCCAGCGGCCGGCGACGGCGGCGTTCTCCAAGTGGGTGCACGCCTCGCGCAGCGCGTCGGCTCCGAGGTTCCCGGCCGAGCCCCGCAGGTTGTGGGCCACGAACCTCAGCGCGTCGCGGTCCGCCAGCCCCGCGGCATCGCGCAGCGCCCCCGCACGGCTCGGTGCGGAACGGACGAACAGGTCGACCAGCTCGGCGACGAGGTCGCGTCCGGAGCGGCTGGTGGCGAGCAGCGCCAGTCGCGCCGGGTCCACCGTCGTGCGCCCGATCACGCGAGCGGTCGAGCCGGCGGCGCGCAGCCCGGCAATGCCGGACGACTCGCGATCCATGAACACTGCGGCGTAGTCCCGCGCCACTGCCGCATCGATCGCCTGCGGGCCGTCGGCGGCCTCGTCCACGAGCCAGCCGAGGGCCTCGAGGGAGCCGCGCACCGCGCGCCGATTCTCAGGGTTTTCGTCGACGACGAGCACGGTACCGCGGCACCTCACCGCAGCGGTACCAGAAGTCTGCCGGCCCGGTCCCATTCGGCGGCCTCGCCGATGCGCTCGACCAGAAGGTCGTCGATGGCGTCCGACGTCAGCGGCCGGGAGAGGAAGTAGCCCTGCGCGGCCGGGCAGCCGAGGCGCCGCAGGTAGTCGAGCTGCGCCTGCGTCTCCACGCCCTCGGCGACGGTGGTCATCCCGACGGCTTCGGCGAGGTTCACGACCGCGGCGACGATCGCCGAGTCGACGGCGTCGGTGTCGATGCCGTCGACGAAGCTCTGGTCGATCTTCACGACGTCGACGGGGAACTGCTTGAGGTACCCCAGCGACGAGTACCCGGTGCCGAAGTCGTCGATGGCCAGCCGCACGCCGAGTGCCTTCAGCCGCTGGAGCACCGCCGTCGTCCGGCTGACGTCCTCCATGGCCAGGCTCTCGGTGATCTCCAGGCAGATCTGTGCCGGGTCGACCGCCGTGACGCGCAGCGTCCGCTCGACCTGCTCGACGAGGTCGTGCTGCTGGAACTGGCGGGCCGAGAGGTTCACGCTCATCGACACCGCGGTCCCGAAGCGGTCGCGCCAGGCGCGGGCCTTGCGGCAAGCCGCCTCGAGCACGAACCGCCCGAGCGGGAGGATGAGACCGGTCTCCTCGGCCAGCCCGATGAACTGCCCGGGCGGCAGCAACCCGCGCGCCGGATGGTCCCAGCGCACCAGGGCCTCGGCCCCGATCACGCGACCGTCGCTGATGGAGAACAGCGGCTGGTAGTGCACGTCGAGCTGCTCACGCTCGATGGCCCGCCGGAGCTGCGCCTCGAGCTCGACGCGCTCGGCCGAGCGGGCACCCATCGCGGTGATGTCGAACACCTCGTAGTGGCCGCTGCGGCCTTTGGCCTTCGCCTGGTACATGGCGACGTCGGCGTCGTGCAGGAGGTCGTCTCGGGTCTTGCCCTCGCCGGTCAGCGCGATGCCGATGCTGAGCGTGGACACGACCTCGTGCCCCTCGGCGAGGAGGATCGGCTCGCCGAGCGCCTGGAGGATGCGGGCCGCTGCCGCGGTCGCGTCCTCGACGCCGCGCACGCCTTCGAGCAGCACGGTGAACTCGTCTCCGCCGAACCGGGCCAGGACATCCCCAGGCCGCACGCAGGTGCGGATCCGGTCGGCGATCGCGACCAGGAGCTGATCGCCGGCGTGGTGACCGAGGCTGTCGTTGATGACCTTGAACCGGTCCACGTCGGCGAACAGCACGGCGTGCTTCTCGTTGCTGCGCTCCGAACGCCGAAGCGCGTGATCGAGATGGTCGAGGAACAGTCGCCGGTTGGCCAACCCGGTCAGCGCGTCGTGGAAGGCATGCCGGGCCAGCTGCTCCTCGAACGCCTTGCGCTCGGTGATGTCGCGGAAGGCGATCACCGCGCCGACCTTCTCGTCGCCGTCGAAGATCGGCGATGCCGTGAACGCGACCGGGAAGAACTCGGCGCCCCGCTGGAAGGTGGTGTCGTCGTTGCGGATCGTCTGACCCTCGGTCATGGCGCGCAACGCCGGCGCGAGGAGGAAGCGCGGGGTGTCGCCCGACGCCGGGTCCCGGCCCTCCCACGCGAGCATCTCGGCGGCCGCCGGGTTGAAGAAGGTGACGCCACCGGAGCGGTCGAGCGCGCAGACACCCTCACCGAGGCTCGACGTGATGGCGTCCAGGCGCTCACGCTGGATCCGGCCCGCCTGGTAGAGCGCGGCATTGGTCAGCGCGCCGACGCCGACCGCCGCCAGCGCTTCGAGCAGCGAGCTGTCGGCGGCGTCGAACGGCTCGAGGCGGCTGCGCCCCGAGACGACCAGCCACAGCGTCTCGTCGTCGAGCTTCACCGCGGCGCCGAGCTGGCCCGCGGCCGGCGGCTCGTTGCTCAGCACCGCCTCCGGGCAGCGCAGGAGTGACCGGGCGGAATCGAGGATGGCCGGCAGCACCTCGCCGTGACCCATGGCCCGGTGCGCCTCGAGCGTCGCGTCGAACAGTCCCGTCAGCCGGGTGCGGTCGTGGCGGGCGCGGAAGTGACCGGCGAGGATCTGCCGGAGGATGACGAACGGCGCGACCGCGATCGGGAGCGACCAGGGATAGGCCGAGATCGCCAGCGCGGTCATCAGACCGATCACCACACTGGTACCCAGCAGCAACGCGCGCATCTCGATCCCGTCGAACACCGACTGCCGCCAGGGCGTCCCCGTCGCGGCGAGGATCGCGGTGAGCGACGCGCTGTTGATCACGAAGAACGCAACGGCACCGACAACCGCGGCCGCGAGATGCGCGGCCGTGAGCGTCGAAGTCGGCGCCGCGATGGCCCGGCTGACCACGGCCCCGCCGCCGACCGCGAGCAGCACCTGCCCGAAGTTGAACATCGACTTCATCACCGGGCGCCGACGCACGGCCTGCGCGACGACGGTCGCCATCGCGAAGGCCAGCACGGTGCCCGACACCGGAAGGATCAGCACCATCACGACGAAGAAGCCCTCGTCGAGATGGATCGCCTCGGACTGCTCCGCCCGGTAGAGGACCAGCGGCCACAACCAGCTGCTGGCGACCAACCCGCTGAACAGGACGACGGTGAGGAGATCGACGTTGCCGAGCGCGCCGCCGGTCGCGGGTGTCATGGCCGAGGCCGCAATCGTGATCAGGCCTGCTGCGAAAGCGAGCCCGACCACGATTTTCGCTCGGAGCGGAAGATTCACACTGTCCTACTCGGCTGGAAGGTCTGGAACTTGATCAGTTCCAGGCCGTTCCGTTCCAGGCGGTCCCGTTCCAGGCCGACCCGTTCCAGGCCGAGCCGTTCCAGGCCGAGCCGTTCCATGCGCCGCCGTTCCATGCGCCATTCCACGCGGAACCGTTCCAAGCCGACCCGTTCCAGGCGGCGCCGTTCCAGGCCGAGCCGTTCCAGGCGGACCCGTTCCACGCGGCACCCGTCCAGAACGAGGCGTTCCAGGCCGACCCGTTCCAAGCCGAGCCGTTCCAGGCGGACCCGTTCCAAGCCGACCCGTTCCAGGCGGAACCGTTCCAAGCCGACCCGTTCCAGGCCGACCCGTTCCAGGCGGTCCCGTTCCAGGCCGAGCTGCTCCAGAACGACTTGGCGTACGTGGACGCCAGCGAGATGGATGCTCCGGGAGGCGTCGGCAGCAGCGGCGGCGACTGCGACAGCTTGGCGCCGCTCCAGTCGACCACCGCCCCGTAGACATCGAGGGCGCCGGCGCCGTCGACGAAGGGGTTGCCGACCGGGCCCAGCGCCGTCGACGAGACGAGCCGACCCTTGACGGTGTCGGGCTTGCCATTGCCGCTCGACCGGAGCACGAGGGCCGCGGCCCCGCTCGTGATGGCCGCACTGAACGACGTGCCCGACCCCACGAAGTTGCCGGATCCGATCCGCGCCGACGGGTTGTTGACGTCGACGGTGGAGCCCGGCGCCCGGACGCTGATCACCGAGCGGCCCGGCGCCACGAGGTCGGGCTTGTACCAGCCGTCGGCGCTGGTCGGGCCGGCGCTGCTGAAGTCCGTCATCGTGTCATCGGTCGTGTCGGCAGTGCCCTGGTCGTCCAGCGCGCCCGACGTGATGACCAACGGGTCGTCGCCCGGCGAGAGGATCGTGCCGTTGAACGGGCCGGCGTTCCCCGCCGAGACCACGACCACGATCCCGCGGAGCCATGCCAACTCAACCACGCGGTCCAGCGGGTTCAGCACCGTCGAGCCCGTCGGCATGGCGCCCAGGGAGATGTTGAGCACGCCGATGCTGAGGCGGGACTGGTTGGCGATCGCCCAGCCGACACCGGCGATGACGGTCGCGATGTCGGTCTGGCCCGACGCACCCGCAACCTTGATCGAGACGAGGCCGGCGCCCGGCGCTTCGCCGATGTACGCCCCGTTCGACGAGGCGCCATTGCCGGCGATGAGGCCGGCGACGAAGGTGCCGTGGCCGTAGCTGTCCTGGAACGGGTTGCCCTCACCGCTGAGGTCGACGCCACCGACCAGGCGGCCGGCGAAGTCGGGCAGGTTGCTGATGCCGGTGTCGAGCACGGCCACGTTGATGCCGCGCCCGATGTTGCCGTCGGCGTGGAGCTTGGTCGCGCCGGTCGACTGCGGGAACACCGCGGCCGGCGGCCGGGTGGGCGTCGTGCCGGCGTCGGCCAGGAACGCCGGGTTGTTCGGCGTGACGACGACGCTGTCGTCGAGCGCCAGCTCGGCCAGTTGGCCGGCGGTCACGTCGGCGACGACCGCGTCGGCCTCGGTGAGATCGCTCGCGACCTTGCCGTTGAGCTGCTTGACGCGTTCCTTGGCGTGGCCCCCGGCATTGGGCGCCGACACGATCACGCGGGTGGTCGGGACGGTCGAGTCCATCTCCACGGCCATGGCGGCTTGCCCGACCGGCACCGCCAGCAGGGCGGCGGCCATGGCCACGACCAGGGTCGACCGCCGGCACAGCCCTCGCCAGACGACCGACCTCGCGAGCCCGCCTCGCTCGCTCACGAACCGCCCCTTCTTGCCCATCACGCCCACCCCGTCCCCCGATAGGAAGTCCCTCCTTGTGAGAGTACAAACACTCTCCGTGAGGGCAATGGTCGGATCAGGCCATTTGTTGGGACACAGTTGGGCTAGTCATGGGGTTGTCATGGGGGTGTCACGTCGTCGGCGGGGCGCCTGCCGTGGTGGTCGTGGTCGGCTCGGTGCAGGCCGCCAGATTCAACGGGAAGGAGTCGGTCCCGTTGACCGTCACGGACAGCGGCTGAGGCCCGGCCGCGGTGCAGTGGACCTCCCACCGCCCGACCCCCTGGCCGTCGGCGGTGACCGCCCCGCCCGAGGCCACCGACCAGGCGGCGGACCCCGACAGCTCGAGGGTGGCGCCGGGCAGCGGGCTGGCCCGGACGACCCCTTCGGCGTCGACCGCCTGGGTCCGGGCCTGCACGACCAGGTTGGCCGGATCGCCGACCACCGGGGGGTTGGGCGCGATCGACGCCACCGCCGAGACGCCGGTGAACCGCCCGACGCTGATCGGGACACTGCGCGCCTCGGTCGCACCGATGAACAACACGACCGGCTCGACCAGCGCGAGGTCGGGCGCCCGCCACGCGCGGATGCGGTACCGCCCGCCCTGGACGTTGGGGAGCGCCCACGTGCCGTCGGGGTTGGTCGCGACGTCGGTCTGCACGACGGCGTCGCCGACCAGCCGTTGCACCCGGACGACCGCGGCGCCAACGGGACCGTCGAGGCCGGCGGCCACGGTGCCCGACAGGTTGGCCGAGCCGGGACGGTTGTCGATGGTCGTCGTGGTCCGGCCCGTCACCGGACCGAGCCCGACCTTGCTGTAGTCGGGCAACGTGGTCGTCGTCTCGTCGACCGCGGGCGCCGGCGGGAGCGCCTTCGAGTGCGAGCCGGAGCACGCCGCCAGCAGGGCGACGATGGCGGCGAGCAGGACGGCCGAGGCGCGCGGGCGCACGGCGGTCACCTTACGAGCGGAAGCGCCTCGATCCGCGCCGCCTCGCCGGCGACGACGGCGTCGGCCGTCGGTTCGACGGCCCGCTTGACGAAGGCCAGGCCGAGCGGCCCGGACGCGCTGGTGACCGTCCCGACCTCGGCACCGGCGATCTCGACCGCGGCGCCGACGGGAATGGTCGCCGACGGGTCGAGCAACACGACACCGCGCAGGTGACGGGGCACGTTGCCACCACGACTGTCGATGCGCGCCACCAGCTCCTGGCCGGTGAAGCAGCCCTTGGTGAAGCTGACGGTCTGGTCGACGAACCATTGGCCGCATTCGGCCGGGATCGTCGCGTCGGTCAACTCGGCGCCCATCACCGGCCAGCCGGCAGCGATGCGGGCCGCCTGGTACGTGGCGTCGTCCCATTCGGGCACACCGGTCGGCGGATCGACGCCCGGGCCCAGCCGATCGTCGGCGCCGAGGAAGGACTCCCGGTCGGACGACCGCACCGCGACGCACGGCCAACCGGCGAGCGGTGCGATCTCGCACTTCACCCGCATGCGGAACCGGTTGAGCCGTTCGGCGAGCCGGATGCCCCAGCCGGTGTCGGTGTCGAGCACGAACTCGTCGTCGCCGGCTCGCGTCACGCGGGCCAGCACCTCCACCTTGCCCTGCGGCTGCAGCACCAGCGTCCACGCCCGGTCGCCGGTGGCCAGCCGGTCGACGTCCTGGCTCACCTGCCCCTGGAGGAACGAGGCGGCGTCGGGGCCGGCGACGCGGACCGCGTCGCGCTCGAACCGGAGCCATCCGGTGTCAGCCATTGCCGGCCTCGCGGCGGCGGGCCGTCATGCGGCGGGCCGCGGGCACCGCGGCGAGCAACGCCGCCGCCTTGTTGCGGCACTCCTCGTCCTCGGCCGCCGGGTCGGAGTCGGCGACGATGCCGGCGCCGGCCTGCACCGATGCGCGACCCGCGGGGGTGACGAACATCGTGCGGATCGCGATCGCGGTGTCGAGGTTGCCCGAGAAGTCGAGATAGCCGACCACGCCGGCATACGGGCCCCGCTTCGTCGGCTCGAGGGCGTCGATGATCTCCATCGCCCGGACCTTGGGCGCGCCCGACACGGTGCCGGCCGGCAGCGTCGCCCGCAGCACGTCGATCGGGCCCTTGCCGTCCGTCAGCTGGCCCGAGACCTCGGAGGTGAGATGCATCACGTGGCTGTAACGCTCGAGCGTCATCAACTCATCCACCCGCTCGGTGCCGAACCGCACGACCCGGCCGACGTCGTTGCGGGCGAGGTCGACCAGCATCACGTGCTCGGCGATCTCCTTCGGGTGCTCGGCCAGCTCGGCCGCGAGCCGCCGGTCCTCCTCCTCGGTGGCCCCGCGCCCGCGGGTGCCGGCGATCGGCCGGCTGATCACCCGGCCGTCGAGCAGCTGCACCATCGGCTCTGGCGATGATCCGATGATGCTGATCTGCGGGTGCCGCACGAAGTACATGTACGGGCTCGGGTTCACCTGCCGCAGCACGCGGTAGACGTCGAACGGGTCGGCGTCGAGGTCGAGGTCGAATCGCTGGCTCAGCACGACCTGGAAGATGTCGCCGGCGACGATGTGCTCCTTGGCGACCTCGACGGCGCGCTTGTAGTCGCTGCCGCTCATGCTGCGCTCGACGTCGGGGAGCGCGTCCGGCGCGTGCGGGGCCTCGACGACCGGCTCGTCCAGGGCGGCGCGCGCGCCATCGGCCGCGAGCCGGTCGAGCGCCGTCACCGCCTCGTCGTAGATCTGGTCGAGGTCCGCCGCGCTCGCGTCCGGCGGGACGAAGGCGTTGGCCACCAGCGTGACCTGCTGGCGCCAGTGGTCGTAGGCCGCGAGCTCACCGATCACCGACACGACCGCGTCCGGGTGACCGACGTCGTCGGGCGGGATGTCCGGGAGCCGCTCGACCTCGCGCACGACGTCGTACCCGAGGTAGCCGACGATCCCGCCGTGCAGCGGGGGCAGGTCGTCGAGCGCGGGTGAGCGGTAGTGCGCCAGCAGCGACTCCAGCGCGGCCAGCACGCCGTGGCCGAGATCGATGCCGTCGGGCAGGCGCCCGCCCTCGACGGTGATCGCGCCGCCCCGCGCGACGAGCGTGACCGCGGGCCGGCGCCCGATGAACGACCACCGTCCCCATCGTTCGGCGTGCTCGACCGATTCCAGCAGGAAGCCCGGCTCGTCGCCGACGACGCGCAGGAACGCCGCGACCGGCGTGGTGAGGTCGGCGAGGACCTCCCGCCACACCGGCACCACGGTGTGGCTCCCGGCGAGCGCCCGGAACTCCTCCCTAGTCGGCCGGAGCACCGAACGAGCGGAAGAAGCAACTGTGGGCGCCGGTGTGGCAGGCGCCGCGGCCTTCCTGTTCGACAACGAACAGCAGCGTGTCGCCGTCGCAGTCGTAGTACGCCTCGCGGACCCACTGGCGGTCGCCCGACGTGTCACCCTTCGCCCAGCGCTCGTGCCGCGAGCGGCTCCAGAACACGGTGCGCCCGGTCTCGAGCGTCTCGCGCAGCGTCGCCTCGTTCATCCAGGCCAGCATCAACACGGCGCCGGTCCCCTGCTCCTGGACCACCGCGGCGACGAGCCCGTCGGCGTTGTACGTGACCGCGCCGAGGGCGTCGGCGGCAACGGCGATCGGCGTCGCAGTGGGGGTCACGGCCGAAAATCCTAGAGGTAGAGGCCGGTGCCGCCCTCATTCCTTTCCGAGGCGACGGCGTGGATGTCGCGCTCGCGCAGGATGAGGTACTCGTCACCCCGGACCTCGACCTCGTAGCGATCCTCCGGGTTGAACAGCACCAGGTCCCCCGGCTCGATGTTGCGGACGTGCGGCCCGGCGGCGACGACCTCGGCCCACGTGAGCCGCTTCGAGACCTGCGCGGTGGCCGGGATCAGGATGCCGCCGCGCGACTTGCGCTCCCCCTCGGCCGACGGGATCTGGACCAGGAGCCGGTCGTTGAGCATCTTGATCGGGTGCTTGCTGTCGGCGTCCGCCACGACCCGACGGTACCGTCTCGACCGCATGTCGACGGAACGGGTGACGCTGCAGACTGCCGACGGCCTGGCGCTCGAGGCCGAGCTGGCTGTGCCCGGCGGCGAGCCGTGGGCCGCGGCGGTCCTGGCCCATCCGCACCCGCAGTTCGGCGGCACCATGCGCTCGATCGTGCCCGGGACGCTGTTCGCCGCCCTGCCGGCCGCCAGTGTCGTCGCGCTGCGGTTCAACTTCCGCGGCGTCGAGGGGTCGGAGGGCACGTTCGGCGACGGGCGGCCCGAGCGGCAGGACGTCGTCGCCGCCATCGACGCGGTGTGGCCGATCGCCGAGGGCCTGCCGTTGCTGCTCGCCGGCTGGTCGTTCGGCGCCGACACCTCGCTCACCGTCGACGACGAGCGGGTCGGCGGTTGGCTCGCGGTCGCGCCTCCGCTGCGCCGGCCCGACGACATGGCCGCGGTGGCCGCCGACCCCCGGCCCAAGCTGCTCGCCGTCCCCCAGCACGACCAGTACCGCGACCCCGACTCGGCCCGCGAGGTCGTCGCCGGCTGGACCGCGACCGAGCTCCGCGTCGTCAACGGCGCCGACCACTTCCTCGTCGGCCGCGTCGACCGCGTCGCCGAGTGGGCCGTCGAGTTCGCGCGGGCCCTTCCCGCGGCGAGTAACCGGGAATAATTTCCCGGTTTCTCGCCAAAGGTCAGGCCGGACGGACGGTCAGGCCGCGTTCGGCGAGGTGGGCCTTGGCCTCGGCGATGGTGAACTCGCCGAAGTGGAAGATCGACGCCGCGAGCACGGCGTCGGCGCCGCCGTCCAACGCGCCCTCGGCCAGGTGCTCGAGGGTGCCGACGCCGCCGGACGCGATCACCGAGACGCCGACGGTGTCGGTGACGGCGCGGGTCAGCTCGATGTCGAACCCGTCGCGGGTGCCGTCGCGGTCCATCGACGTCAGCAGCACCTCGCCGGCGCCGAGCTTCTCGGCCTCGGCCGCCCACGACACCGCGTCGAGGCCGGTCGGCTTGCGCCCGCCGTGGGTGAACACCTCGTAGCCCCCGGGCGCCCGACGGGCGTCGACGGCGACGACCACGCACTGGCTGCCGAACTCGCGGGCCAGTTCCGAGATCAGCGCCGGGCGCGCGACTGCCGAGGTGTTCACCGAGACCTTGTCGGCTCCGGCCCGCAACAGTCGCCGGGCGTCGTCGACCGACCGCACGCCACCTCCGATGGTGAATGGGATGAAGACCTCTTCGGCCGTCCGCCGAGCGACGTCGATGATCGTCTCGCGGTTGCCGGAGGACGCGGTGATGTCGAGGAACACCAGCTCGTCGGCGCCCTCGACGTCGTAGCGCGCCGCCAGCTCGACCGGGTCGCCGGCATCCCGGAGCCCGACGAAGTTCACCCCCTTCACCACGCGACCCTCGTCGACGTCGAGGCACGGGATGACGCGGACGCTGTGCACGCCGATCGACCCTACCGTCCGCCTGCGCCAACGACGGACAGCGCCTGCGCGACGGTGAAGCGGCCTTCGTACAGCGCGCGACCCACGATCACGCCGGCGACACCCGTGCTGGCGAGCGCGACGAGGTCGTCCAGGGTGCCGACGCCGCCCGACGCGATCACGGGGATGTTCGTCGAGTCGACCAGCGAGGACAGCCCTTCGACGTCGGGCCCGGCCATGGTGCCGTCGCGGCTGATGTCGGTGACGTTGACCGCGGCGACGCCGGCATCCGCCAGCTCCTCCAGGACGTCGGCGACGTCGCGGCTCGAACCCTCGACCCACCCGCGCACCGCGACCTCGCGCCCGCGCAGGTCGAGCGCCACCGCGACCTCGTGGTGCGCGGCCAGCTCGCGCACCAGCTCGGGCTGCTCCATCGCCGCCGTCCCGAGCACGATCCGCCGGACACCGGCGGCGAGCAGCTCCTCGGCCGCCGCCTGGTCGCGCACGCCGCCGCCCGACTGCACCGACACCCCGCGTGGCGCCAGCGCGCCCGCGATCGCGGCGACGACCGGCCGGTTGACGGGCTCACCGGTGCGCGCCGCGTCGAGGTCGACGACGTGGACCCACGTGGCGCCGGCGTCGGCGAACTCGAGCGCGGTCGACACCGGATCGGTGCCGTACGCCGTCTCGCGCCGGTAGTCGCCTTGGTACAGCCGAACGCAGCGGCCGCCGCGCAGATCGATCGCCGGGTACAGATCCATCGCCGCTGACCGCTCAAGCAGCGCGGCAGGCGGCCACGAAGTTCGTGAGGAGCTGCAGCCCCGCCTTGCCCGACTTCTCCGGATGGAACTGCGTCCCCCAGAGATTGGCGCGGTGCACCGCGGCCGCGACCTGCCCGCCGTAGTTGCAGCGGGCCACGACGAACTCACTGTTGTCGGCCGGCGCATAGGAATGGACGAAGTACATCCACACCGGCTCGTCCAACCCGGCGAACAGCGGGCTGCCCTCGTCGTGGCGGACGACGTTCCACTGCATCTGCGGCCGCTTGACGCTGTCCGAGAGGATTCGAACCGTGCCCGGCAGCACGCCGATGCCGTCGACGCCCGGCGACTCCTCCGATCCCTCGTAGAGCATCTGGAAGCCGATGCAGATGCCGAGGAACGGCCGACCCGACGCGATGGCGTGGCGAGCCGGGTCCTCGAGGCCGGCGTCGCGGAGCGCGGCCATGCACCGGCCGAAGGCGCCGACGCCCGGGAGCACCACCCCGTCGGCGGCCGCGATCACGTCGGCGTCCGCGGTGAGCTCGGCGTCGGCGCCGACCTTCTGCAACCCCTTCTGCGCCGACCGGAGGTTGCCGATGCCGTAGTCGAGCACCGCGATCACAGCTGACCCTTGGTGGAGGGAACCTCGCCGCCGACGACCTCCACGCGCACCGCGTCGCGCAGGGCGCGGGCCACCGCCTTGAACGAGGCCTCGACGATGTGGTGCGGGTTGCGGCCGCTGATGAGGCGGACGTGCAGCGTGATCGCCGCCGCGGTCGCGAAGGACCGCCAGAAGTGCTCGGCCATGTGCGGGTCGAACGGCGGCGTGCCGATGGCGTCGGTGCCCGGGTCGACGTCGTAGACCAGGAACGGGCGACCCGAGAGGTCGAGGGCCACGTCCACCAGGGCCTCGTCGAGCGGCACCGACACCGACGCGAAGCGGCGGACGCCGGCCTTGTCGCCCAGTGCTTCCTCGAGACACTCGCCCAGCGCGATCGCGACGTCCTCGACCGTGTGGTGGGCGTCGACTTCGAGGTCGCCGGTCGCGACGATGGCGAGATCGAACCCGCCGTGCCGCCCGAGCTGGGCGAGCATGTGGTCGAAGAACGGCAAGCCGGTGGACACCTCGCTCTTGCCGGAACCGTCGACGTCGAGGCTGATCCGGATCGACGTCTCCTTGGTGACGCGCTCCCGCGACGCACTCCGGCCGCTCACGCGAGGACCGCCCGGAGGGCGTCGAGGAACGCGTCGTTCTCGGATCGCGTGCCGACCGTGACGCGAAGGCAGCCGTCGAGCCTCGGCCACGACGAGCAGTTGCGGATCAGCACCGACCGTTCGAGCAGCGCGCCGTGCACCGAGTCGCCGTCACGACCGGTCGGCCGGAAGAGCAGGAAGTTGGCGCCGGACGGCCACGTCTCCACCGGGAGCTCGGCGAGGCCGACGGTCAGCCGCCCACGCTCCTCCACCAGCATGGAGACCCGCGCCTCCATCTCGGCGGTGAAGCGCAGGGCGAGCCGCCCGGCCACCTGCTTCATGGTGTCGAGGTGGTAGGGCAGGGCGACGGACTCGCACGCCGCGACGATCTCCGGCGGCCCGACGAGGTAGCCGAGTCGCGCCGCCGCCAGCGACCACGTCTTCGAGAACGTGCGGGTGACGACGAGCGGCCGGTCCGGCGCGACCAGCGACAGCGCCGACCACGGCGAGAACTGGCCGTACGCCTCGTCGACCACGACCAGCCCCGGGGCCCGCGCGAGCACCGCCTCGACGGCCTCGCGAGGCTCGACGCGACCGGTCGGGTTGTTGGGCGAGCAGAGGAACGTGATGACCGGGCCGGCCGACATCACCCGCTCGACCTCGGCGAGGTCGAGGGTGAAGTCGGCGTTGCGCTCCCCCACCACGACGCCGGTGCCGGTGATGCGGCCGATGTGGCTGTGCAGCGCGTACGTCGGCTCGAAGAGCGCGACGGTGCGACCCGGCCCGCCGAACGCCAGGCACAACGACTGCAGCACTTCGTTGGAGCCGTTGGCGGCGAAGACCTGGTCGGGACCGACGCCGTGCTGCTCGCCGATGGCCGAGCGCAACGCCTTGGCCGAACGGTCCGGGTAGCGGTTGAACGGGATCTCGCCGATCTCCGCCAGCAGCGCACGGAGGAAGGCGGGGGGCGGCGGCACCGGCGCCTCGTTGGTGTTCAGCCGCACCGCGACATCGACCTGCGGCGAGTGGTAGCCGGGCATCAGCGCCAGGTCGTCGCGCACCTTCGGCATCGGGCTCATCGCGCGATCCCACGGACGCGAACCGATTCGGCGTGCGCCGGCAGACCCTCGGCCTCGGCCAGCGCGGCAACGTGGGGCGCGACCCGCGCCAGCGCGGCCTCGTCGAGCGTCACGACGTGCATGGTCTTCACGAAGTCGTCGACCCCCAGGGCGGACGAGAACCGCGCCGAGCCGAAGGTCGGCAGCACGTGGCTCGGCCCGGCGAGGTAGTCCCCCACCGACGCCGGCGCGTAGGCGCCGCAGAACACCGCGCCGGCGTGGCGGATGGAGGGCAGCAGCGACTCCGGGTCGGCGTTCATCAGCTCGAGGTGCTCGGGCGCGATGGCATTGGCGACCGCGACCGCTTGCTCAGGGCCGTCGACGACGACCGAGTAGCCGCCACCGGCGAGCGTCGCCGCGATGTCGGCCCGGCGGGGCGACTCGGCGACGATCCGTTCGACCGCCTCGGTGATGGCGTCGGCCGCCGCCTCGGACCACGTGACGAGCCAGGCCAGCCCGTCGGGCCCGTGCTCGGCCTGCACCACGATGTCGATGGCGGCGTACTCGACCGGCGTGACCTCGTCGGCGATCACGACCACCTCGGACGGTCCGGTGAACGCCGACGGCACGCCGACCACGCCCTCGCCCGCGACCTCGCGCTTGGCCGTCGCGACGTAGACGTTGCCGGGGCCGACGATGACGTCCACCGCGGCGATCGTCGCGGTGCCGTACGCCATCGCCGCGATCGCCTGCGCCCCGCCGACCCGGTACACCTCGTCGACGCCGGCCATGGCGGCCGCGGCCATCACCGTCGGATCCACCTGTCCGTCGGCGGCCGGTGGCACGCACAGGACGACCTCGCCGACACCCGCGACGCGGGCGGGCACCGCCGTCATCAGCACGGTCGACGGGTAGCTCGCCCGGCCACCCGGGACGTAGAGCCCGGCCCGGTCGACCGGCCGGCGAAGCTCGCGCACCACCACGCCGTCGCGCTCGTGCCGACCGTCGACGCGCACCTGCTCGCGGTGGAAGCCGGTGATCGAGGCCCGGGCGGCTTCGAGCGCCTCGCGGAGCAGCGGCGGGACGTCGGCCAACGCGGCGTCGAGGTCGGCTTGCGGCACCCGGAGCTCGTCGACTCGGACGCCGTCGAACCGCTCGGTCAACTCGCGCAGGGCGTCGTCGCCCCGCTTGCGGACCTCGGCGAGGATCGACCGCACCGCCTCGACGGGCGCGGCGCCTCCGGCCTCGGGCCGGGGCAACGTCGACCGCAGATCGCCTTCGAAGCCTCGCAGGTCGAGCCGCTGCAACATGGAGAGGCGATGGTAATCGGGTAGACCTGAGCGATGAGCCGGGATTCGAAGGCCACCGCGGCCCAGCTCTCCTCACTGGCGACCGCGATCGAGGATCTCACCCGGCGGATCACCGCGCTGGCCGAGTCGCACGCCGAGACGCCCGACGACGGGGTCGCGCAGGATCTCTACCGGGTGGAGCGGGCCCTCATCGAGGCCCACCGCCGGCTCTCGCGGACCGCCGACACCATCGGGACCTGACTCCGGACCGCCGAGTCGCGACAACGGCGCCCTTTGGGGGCGCCGCTGTCGGGCCGTCCGGGCGGCGGGTCCCGAACTGGCCGGCGGGACCAGGCGGCGGGAACCTGTTCCCTACGGGTCTGAACGCCCGCTACGCCGACGGTGTTCCCGCGGTCGCGGGCCGCTGCGCGACCGTGGTCGCCGTCCCGCCCTTGGACACCACGATGGCGCCCTTCCCGTCCCTGATGTCGGCGGCCGACGCGATGCCGCGGTACGTGGTCGCGGCGTCGAGCGTGAGGGTGACCGACTTCCCGTCGGGCCGCTCGACGGTGATGGAGCTGCCGGTGTGGCCGGTGACCTTGCCCTTGTCGAACGTGACGGTGACGAACGTGCCGTTCTTGTCCTTGACGATCACGTCACCGTGGACGCCCCGCCGGAGCAGGGCCCGGCCGGCCGGCCGCATCGGCCGGAGCGCGGCGTCGGCCGGCCCACCGACGGCTGGCACCCCGGCCATGGCGGTGGCAGTGGCACTCGCGGGGCGGGCCGGTGCGCCCTCGGCCCAGGCATAGGCCCCGACCCCGAGCACCAGGGCGGCGAGCACGACGACGGCGATGTTGCGCTTCAGCATGAGGGCTCCTTCGGCGACGTTGCGACCCGGTGTCGCTCGAGACGTCGGATGGCCTCACTGTGGGGGCCACCGATGAGCAGCCTGCCGACACGATGTGATGAGACGGTTAGGGCGTCAGACCTTGAACGCGCTGGGGCAGATGTCGGCGAGGACGCATTCGCCGCAGCGCGGCTTGCGGGCGAGGCAGACCCGGCGGCCGTGGAGGATCAGTCGCAAGCTCAGCGCGCCGCGCTCCTGCGGCGGCACCAGCGCGTTCAGGTCGTGCTCGACCTTGACGGGGTCGGTCTCGGTGGTGAGCCCGAGCCGCCGGGCCAGGCGGCCGACGTGGGTGTCGACCGGGAGCCCGGGCAGGCCGAAGGCCACGCTGAGCACCACGTTGGCGGTCTTGCGCCCGACCCCGGGCACCGTCACCAGGTCGTCGATCGTGGACGGGACCTGGCCGCCGAACCGCTCCTCGAGGGCCAGCGCCATCCCGATCAGGCTCTTGGCCTTGTTGCGGAAGAAGCCGGTGGAGTGGATCACCGCCTCGAGCTCGCCCGGGTCGGCGGCGGCGAGGTCGGTCGGGGTGGGCCAGCGCCGGAAGACCTCCGGGGTCACCATGTTGACCCGTTCGTCGGTGGTCTGGGCCGACAGGATGGTGGCGACGAGGAGCTGGAACGGGCCGTCGTGGGCGAGCGCGCACAGCTCGGTGACAGTGCCCGGGTACTCCTCCCGCAGCCGATCGAGCACGATCCTGGCCCGGCCCTTTGGGGTGCGCGGCCGGCCCATCGCCGGAGATTAGGCCCGGGTGGTTACCGTCCGGAGAGTTGCGGGTAGGACGGGTCGAAGGCTAAATTGCTAATTACAGCAAGCACTTTGCTTGCTGCAGTCGAGTTGGCACCAACGGTGCTCGGCGGGGACCCGACTGCTGACCCCGATGACGGAGAAGACAGTGATGTCGCGAACCGCCACCGGGGCCGGTCTCGTCGTGACCATGGCTGTGATCGCTGGGGTCCTGGCTGGGATTGGTCCCCGATTTCTCGGCGACCGCGCCGTGGCCCAGGCGCTGCCCCCGACGACCGAGCAGATCGCGCGCACCGGCGCGGTCCAGGCCGACCTCGGCCGGGCCCGCCGCACCGCCCAGGACGAGTTCGTGCAGGGCTTGGCCGAGCGCCTCGCCGGTCTCGACGGCGGCCCGTCGCGAGGCGCCGACCGAGGCTTCGTCGGCACTTTCACCATCACGTGCTACGCGCTCGGCGGCCACACCGCCACCGGCCAGCCAGTGTCGACCGACGTGGTGGCCGTCGACCCACGGGTCATCCCGCTCGGGACGAGGATCTTCATCGGCGGCCTCGGCATCCGCACCGCGTCCGACACCGGTGGCGCCATCCGCGGCCGCCGGCTCGACATCTGGTTGCCGTCGACCGACGCGTGCCGCCAATTCGGCGTCCAACGCCGGTCGGTGTACCGGGCGACGTAGCGGTTACCCTCCGCGGCGTGCCGCGGCTCGAGATCAAACGGGAGATGGCCCCCGGCGACATCGACGCCGTCTCCGAGCTGCTCGCGGTTGCCGCGGAGGCCGACGGGCACGCGCCACTGGGTGAGCACCAGTGGCTCGACCTCGTCCAGGGAGGACGCGAAGGGTTCGCCGGCCTGGTCGCCTGGGAACCCGGCCACGACCATCCCGTCGGCTACGCCCAGTTGACGCTCGAGCCCGACCGCGAAGGCCACGCCCGGTCGTGGCAACTCGAGTTCGTGGTGGATCCGCATCACCGCACCGACGACGGCGCCGTCGGCCGGACGGTCGTCGAGCGCGCGATCGGCATCGTCCGCAACGAGGGCGGCGGCCACGTCCACATGTGGGTCTCGAAGCCGACTCCGGCGCACGATCGCATCGCCGAGGAAGTCGGGTTGAAGCGCGGTCGCGAGCTGCTGCAGATGCGCCGGCCCCTGCCGGTGGAGCGCGAGATCGCGTCGACCGCGACGCCGATCGACCTGCGGCCGTTCCGGCCCGGCGAGGACGAGGCGGCGTGGCTCGAGGTCAACAACCGCGCCTTCGAGTGGCACCCCGAGCAGGGCGGCTGGGACATGGCGACGCTGCTCGAGCGCGAGCAGCTCGACTGGTTCGACCCGGCCGGGTTCCTGCTGCACGAACGCGACGGCCGGCTCGCCGGCTTCTGCTGGACGAAGGTGCACGCCGACGCCGACCCGCCGCTGGGTGAGATCTACGTCATCGCCACCGACCCCGACTTCCAGGGCCTCGGGCTCGGCCGGGCGCTCACGCTGGCCGGTCTCGACTCACTCGCCCGCCGCGGCATCACCGTCGGCATGCTCTACGTCGACGGCGAGAACACCCGGGCGGTGGCCCTCTACCGCGACCTCGGCTTCGAGCTCAACCACGTCGACCGGGCCTACGTCGGCGACTTCTAGCCCGACCTCGACGGGCTTCTCCGGTCACGAATGTCGGCGCGGCCGACATTCGTGACCGGAAAACCGTTATGAGACCGTTGCGCCCACGGCGCTGCCGATGCCGAAGGTGAGGGCGGCCGGGACGGCGGCGAACAGCAGCTGGCGGACCGCGCTCCACAGTTGCCGGCGACCGGTGAAGCGGCCGATGACCCAGCCGACGACGACCGCGGTGACCCCGGTCAGGACGATCGACGTGACGATCGCGGCGACGCCGACGCCGAAGAACCACGGCACCAACGGCACCAGCGCGCCGAACGCGAACGCCACGAACGACGACACCGCGGCGAGCAGCGGCGAGCCGAGCGAGTCCGGGTCGATGCCGAGCTCCTCGCGCGCGTGCGTCTGCAGCGCGAGGTCCGGGTCGCGCATCATCTCTGCGGCCAGTTGTCGCGAGAGGTCGGGGTCCATGCCGCGCGACTGGTAGATCAGGCTGAGCTCCACCTGCTCGACGTGCGGTCGGCGGCCGAGCTCGCGGCGCTCCATGTCGAGCTCGCGCTCGAAGAGCTCGCGCTGCACCCGCATCGAGTTGTACTCGCCCGACGCCATCGAAACCGATCCGCCGATCAACCCCACCAGTCCGGCGAGGAGCACCGCGGAGCCGCGCGGCGCGGCGCCGGCGATGCCGAGGATCAGGGTGACGTTGCTGACCAGGCCGTCGCTGACGCCGAACACCGCGGCGCGCGCCGCGCCGCTCTGGATGTCGCGGTGGTGGGACTCGGGCCGATTCGGGCGGTCGACGTCGGTCGGTCGGCGGCCGTCGGCGCGGACCTCGGGTTCGGTCGCCATGGCACCGTCAACGCTACCGCTGTCCTGCATGTTCTCCGGCGCTCATACGCTCTGTGTGGTGCCCGCTCGATTCGACGTCAGCCGAGCCGAACTCGAGGCGTGGCTCGGCCGGCTCGGCCAGCCGCGCTACCGCGTCGAGCAGGTGTGGTCCGGGCTCCATCGACGCCTGCTCGACCCGGAGCAGATGACCGACCTCCCGGTCACCCTGCGAGGCGAGTTGGCCGCCCGGCTGCCGCCCGGGCTGGCGGTGGAGAAGGAATCGGTGAGCGAGGGCGGCGACACCGTCAAGTGGCTGTGGCGCCTCGGCGACGGCGCCGCGGTCGAGACCGTGCTGATGCACTATCCCGGCCGATCGACCGTCTGCATCTCGACCCAGGCGGGCTGCGCGATGGCCTGCGGGTTCTGCGCGACCGGTCAGGCCGGCTTCACCCGCAACCTCACGAGCGGCGAGATCGTCGAGCAGGTCGTGGTCGCCGGCCGGCGCGCCGCGGCGTCGAACCGCCGCGTCGGCAACGTCGTGTTCATGGGGATGGGCGAGCCGATGGCCAACTACGACAACACGTGGGGCGCGGTGGAGCGGCTGCACGACGACGTCGGCCTGTCGTCCCGGCACCTCACCGTGTCGACGGTCGGCATCGTGCCGGGCATCCGCCGGCTCGCCGGTGAGCGACTGCCCGTGAACCTGGCGGTGTCGCTGCACGCCGCCGACGACGAACTGCGCGACCGGCTCGTGCCGATCAACAGGCGCTACCCCATCGACGCGCTGCTCGATGCCTGCCGCGCCTACCTCGCCGCCAAGGGCCGCCGGTTGTCGTTCGAGTGGGCGCTGATCGACGCGGTCAACGACCGGCCGGCGGATGCCGACCGGCTGGCCCGGCTGGTGCGCCCGCTCGCGGCCCATGTGAACCTCATCCCGCTCAACCCGACACCCGGCTGGCCGACGCGGGGCACGCCACCGTCCGGCGTGCGCGACTTCCGCGACCGGCTGAAGGCTGCGGGCGTCAACGTGACAGTCCGGCGCAACCGCGGCAACGACATCGACGCCGCGTGCGGCCAGCTGGCGGGATCGGCCGCGGTGGCGGTGCCCATCAGCGGACGAGGACGGTGACGCGGTCGTCGGTGCGGATGGCCCGGACGAGGCGCTCGTACGCCGCGACCTCCCCGCCGGGCCACACCACCGACTCGTGGATCTCGCCGTCGACGACCGCGCCGCGCCCGATCACCGACGCGCCGCCCGACGCCGCCATGTTGGCCGCGAGGTAATCGGCCGCCGTCCCGCAGTCGAAGAACGGGCCGACGTGGTCGACGAGCTCCAGCCGGCCGGTCGCCTCGGCGTCCCGCCACGACACCTCGTAGAGGCCGGCCGGTTCGTCGGGCAACGCGTCGACGGCGCGCCACGGCATCAGCGCGACACCGGCGTAGCGCCGGTGCCCGAAGTCGGGCCGGCGACCGCCCGGCGCGACGAGGAGGCGGACGCGCTCGCGGTCCCAGTCCTCGACGAATTGCGACAGGTCGACGTCCGCGCCCAGCCAGATGTCGGCATTGGTCACGAGCACCGGTCGCCCGTCGATCCACGGCCGGAGGTGGGCCACGCCGCCCGCGGTGCCGAGCGCCCGGTCGGCCTCGATCGAGAGGTGGACCCGACCAGCGAGGTGCGACTCCATCGGCATCCGTCCGTGGTGGACGTTGACGGCGATGCGGTCGGTGACCGTCCCGGCGCGCGCCACGGCGATGTCCACCAGCGGGATGTTGCCGACCGGGCAGAGCGCCTTGGGCCGCAACCGGGTGAGCGGCCAGAGTCGCGTCCCCGCTCCGGCCGCCAGGACGACTGCTGCCAGACTGTCATCCATGCGGATCGAGCGGTGGGTCAACCCCACGCAACCCCAGACGCTGCAGATCGCCGTGTTCCTCTTCTACTTCAACGCGGTGTTCCAGTTGATCGGCGCGCTCGACCTGCTCGGCCTCGCGATCGCGATCGGCTTCGTGGCCGCGGGCGTCGGCATCGCGAACGAGTACAAGTGGGGCTACCTGCTCGGCGTGGTGATGGCGTTCATGCCGTTCCTCTTGCGACTGGCGTTCTTCGGCGACCCGATCGCCGGAGCCGGCGTGCTCGGGCTCATGTTCGATGTCGCGCTGGTAGCACTCCTGCTCCACCCACAGAGCCGCGACTACCAGCGGATCTGGTTCAAGTGAGAAGGAATCGCACACCGGTCAGCTCCTCGGAGATCTCCCAGAGCCGCCGGCCGTCGTCCTCGCGTCGTGAGCGCCGCGACGACCCGACCCGCGTCGGGAGGCCGCGCCACCCGACCAGCCGCGGACCGAAGTACTGGCCGCCTTCCACGTCGGGCGCGGTGGCGGCCCGAAGCTGCGGCAGCGCGCCCATCGCGTCCGACTGACCGATGAGGCCGTTCAGCGCCGACCAGCCGGCCGTGCGCAGGCTGCGCAGCGCGCCGCCCGCCATCTCGACTGAGGCCTCTTGCAGATGCGTCGACGCGTATCCCGGGTGGGCGGCCGCGGCGACGAGCGGCACACCGGCGGCCCGCGCCTTGCGGTCCAGCTCGTAGGTGAAGAGCAGGTTCGCCAGCTTCGACTGCCCGTACGCGCCCCACTTGCGGTAGTGGCGCTCCGCGTTGAGGTCGTCCCAACGCATCGCCCCGACGAGGTGCACCATCGACGAGGTCGTCACGACACGAGGCGCGCCCGACGCGAGCAGCCGCGGCATCAGCAGGCCGGTCAGCGCGAAGTGGCCGAGGTGGTTGGTGGCGAACTGCATCTCCCAGCCGACCGAGTTGCGTCGCAACGGGATCGCCATCACCCCGGCGTTGTTCATCAGCACGTCGACCGCGCCCGCGCGCTCGACGATCGCGTCCACCGCGGTCCGGATCGACGCCGGCTCGGACAAATCGAGCGAGATCAACTGCGGCTCCGGGCCGGTGGCCACCTCTGCCACCAGGTCGAGTGCGACCTTGCCCTTGGCCTCGTTGCGACAGCCCATGAGCACGGTGGCACCGGCGCGGGCCAGCGCCTCGGACGAGCGGAGGCCGAGCCCGCTGTTGGCGCCGGTCACGACGATGGTGCGGCCGTGCTGGTCGGGCATGTCTCGTTCGGTCCAACCGGTCATTGCGGCCTGGGCCCACTGAACGTGCTCTGCTCGGTCATGCCGAGACATTCTCGCCGAACCGGTGGATAGCCTGCCGCGCCATGACCACGAAGATCGACGGTGTCGAGGGATTGAAGGCGAAGCTGGGCGAGCACCTGGGCTACAGCGACTGGCTCGAGATCACCCAGGACCGCGTCAACCGGTTCGCCGAGGCGACCGGTGACCATCAGTGGATCCACGTCGATGTCGAGAAGGCCAAGCAGGGCCCGTTCGGCGGCCCCATCGCCCACGGGTACCTGACGCTGTCACTCCTGCCGATGATGCTCGGCAAGACCGTGCAGGTCGGCGGCTTCGCCATGGGCGTGAACTACGGGCTCAACAAGCTGCGCTTCCCGTCACCCGTGCCGGTCGGCTCGAAGCTGCGGGTGGGCGCCAAGCTCGTCAACCTGGAGGAGGTCGCCGGCGGCGTGCAGCTGACCTACGAGTGCACCTTCGAGGTCGAGGGCGCCGCCA
Source organism: Acidimicrobiales bacterium (assembly GCA_025463925.1). GTDB lineage: Bacteria > Actinomycetota > Acidimicrobiia > Acidimicrobiales > AC-14 > RYN-50. The sequence continues at coordinate 26,601 of JAODBK010000104.1, forward strand.
AGCCGGCGTGCGTCGCCGAGGTCCTGTTCCGCTACTACGAGTAGGTCGGCGCGCTCGCCGTCGCTACGCTCGGCCGATGATCGTCGACGACCTCACCGCGCGGCTGCGACCCATCGAGCGCGAGGCCAACGCGGCGTGGTGGGAAGCCAACACCGACGCGTCGCCCGAGGCCGATCGGCGCCGCACCGAGCTCGAGCTCGCGCTGCGCGAGGTGCTGAGCGATTCCGACGCGTTCGCGTCGGTGCAGGGCGCGCTCGCAGACGCCGGCGATTCGGACGGGCTCACCCGGCGTCAGCTCGTCCTGCTCCGCAACCGGATGCGGGCCAACCAGGTCCCGCCCGAGCTGCGGCGCCGGATCGTCGAGCTCGAGACCGACGTCGAAGGGCGGTACGCGACCCATCGCGGCGAGATCGACGGCGAGCGGGTGAACGACAACCAGATCGCGGAGATCCTCGCGACCTCCGACGACGTCGACCGGCGCCGGCGGGCGTGGGAGGCGTCGAAGTCGGTGGGCGCGGCGGTCAGCGAGGCCGTGCTGGACCTCGTGCGCCTGCGCAACGAGGCCGCCCGGGCGCTCGGCGCGGCCAACTGGTACGAGCTGGCCCTCGCGGGCAACGAGCTCGACCGGGATCGGCTCTTCGCCACCCTCGACGAGCTCGAGTCGGCCACCACCGAGCCATTCCGCGCGTGGAAGGCGGCGCTCGACGAGCAGCGGGCGGCGCGCTACGGCTGCCCGATCGACGAGCTGCGTCCGTGGCACGAGGACGATGTCTTCTTCCAGGAGCCGCCGCGATCGACCGGGCTCGACCTCGACCGGCTCTTCGCGGGCGCCGACCTCGTCGACCTCACCACCGCGACGTACGACGCGCTCGGGCTCGACCTCCGGGCAGTCGTCGAGCGCAGCGACCTGGTGCCGCGGGAGGGCAAGAGCCAGCACGCGTTCTGCATGGACGTCGACCGCGCCGGCGACGTGCGGGTGCTGTCCAACAACGCCACCAACGAGCGCTGGATGGGGACGATGCTGCACGAGTTCGGCCACGCGGCGTACGACGTCGGCATCGGCGCCGACCTCCCGTGGCTCCTGCACGAGCCGGCGCACATGCTCACCACCGAAGCGATCGCGATGCTGTTCGGTCGGCTGGTGCGCGACGCCGCGTGGCTCGAGGCGGTCGCCGGTCTGCCAGCCGACGAAGCGGCGGCGTTGCGGATCGCGGTGGAGGATGCCCAGCGCGGCGCGATGCTCGTGTTCGCCCGATGGGTGCTGGTGATGACGCACTTCGAGCGCGGGCTCTACGAGCGTCCCGACGACGACCACGACCGGCGGTGGTGGGACCTGGTGGAGCGGCTCCAGCAGGTGCGGCGACCCGACGATCGCCACGCGCCGGACTGGGCGGCCAAGATCCACCTGGCGGTCGCGCCCGTCTATTACCAGAACTACCTGTACGGCGAGCTGTTCGCGTCGCAGCTGCACGGCGCCCTCGCGCGCGACTGCGGCGGACTCGTCGGCCGGACCGAGGCCGGCCGCTGGCTCACCGAGCGGGTCTTCCGCCCGGGCGCGTCGCTGCGATGGGATCGGCTGGTCGAGCAGGCCACCGGCGAGCCGCTGCGGGCCGGCCACTTCATCACCCAGTTCGTGTCATCGCGCCCCGGCTGACTACCGTCGCCGCTCGTGGAGTTCAACCTCGCCGACCTGTTCGAGGCCGTCGTCGACGCGGTACCCGAGCGAGAGGCGATCGTCGACCGCGAGATGCGGCTGTCGTATGCCGCGCTCGACGAGCGGGCCAACCGCCTGGCCCACGCGCTGGCGGCGCACGGCATCGGGCCGGGCGACCACGTCGGCGTGTGGCTGTACAACGGCCGCGAGTACCTCGAGACGATGCTGGCCGCGTTCAAGCTGCGGGCCGTCCCGATCAACGTCAACTACCGCTACGTCGCCGACGAGCTGCGGTACCTGTTCACCGACGCCGACATCAAGGCGGTCGTGCACGAGCCGGACTTCGCGGCGACGCTGGCCGACATCCGCTCGGACGTGCCCCTCGTCGGGTGGGCCGTCGCCCGCGGCGACGACTACGAGGCGGCACTGGCGTCCGCGCCCGGCGGCGGCGCGCGTGACTTCGGCCCGCGCTCGGCCGACGACCTCTACATCCTCTACACCGGCGGCACCACCGGCATGCCGAAGGGCGTCATGTGGCGGGCCGAGGACATCTTCTTCGGCGCGCTGCAAGGCGGCAACGCCGGCGGCGCGCCGATCGAGCGGCCGGAACAGATCGCCGACGCCGCCCGCGCCGGGGGCGGTCGCACGCTGCCGGCGTGCCCGTTCATGCACGGCACCGCGCACTGGGTCGCGTTCTGGGCGTTCTTCGCCGGCGGCACCGTCGTCATCTCCCCCGACCGCAAGCTCGACGCCGGCCGCCTGCTCCAGCTCATCGCCGACGAGCAGGTCACGTTCCTCGTCATCGTCGGCGACGCGTTCGCCCGCCCGCTGGTCGATGCCCTCGAAGCGGCCGACGCCTCCCGGGCCCGCCCCGATCTCTCGTCGCTCGCCGGCATCCTGTCCGGCGGCGCCATCCTGTCCCCCGCGGTGAAGGACGCGCTGATCGAGCTGCTGCCATCGACCATCGTCATCGACGGCTTCGGCGCGTCCGAGACCGGCGGGCAGGGCCAGATGATCGCGACCACCGGCGCGGCCGACGGGCGGCCACGGTTCCGGGTCACCGACGAGACCACGGTGCTCGCCGACGACGGCACGCCGGTCGAGCCGGGCTCGGGCGTGGTCGGTCGCCTCGCGCGCCGCGGCCGCATCCCGCTCGGCTACCACAAGGACCCGGCCAAGACCGAGGCCACGTTCCCGGTGATCGACGGTGTCCGCTGGGCGGTGCCGGGTGACATGGCCACCATCGAGGCCGACGGCACGATCACGCTGTTCGGGCGCGGGTCGGTGTCGATCAACACCGGCGGCGAGAAGGTGTTCCCCGAAGAGGTCGAGGCCGCGCTCAAGTCCCATCCGGCGGTGTTCGACGCGATCGTGGTCGGTGTCCCCGACGCCCGGTGGGGCGAACGGGTCATCGCGGTGATCGCGGTGCGCGACGGCCAGGTGGCGCCGTCGATCGACGAGTTGGCCGAGCACGCCAAGCTCCACGTCGCCGGCTACAAGGTGCCCCGCGGTGTCGTCGTCGTCGACAACGTGGTGCGGTCGCCTTCGGGCAAGCCCGACTATCGCTGGGCCAAGGCGACCGCCGCCGGCGAGTAGCCGGGCTCAGCTGCCGGGCGGCTTGTACTTCACGTCGCGCTGCGCGGCGCCGTCGATCTCTTCGGTCGACAGGAGCACGACGGTCTTCACCGTCGCGCCGCCACCTGCCGACACGGTGAGGGCCAGCGCGGCCGCCGCCTCGTTGTCCGGCATGTCGGCAACGGTGAACACGTCGGTGCCACCGAACGCGAAGTAGAAGTTGTCGAGCTTGCCGCCCAGGCTCTTGGCCGCCGCCTGCGCGGCGGCCTTCCGCGCCGAGCCGCCCTTGGCGAGGACACCGCGGACGCCGTCGAGCGTGTAGTTCACCTCAAGCAGGTACTTGGGCACCGGCCTTCCTCCCGCTCACTTGGGCTGCGCGTACGTCGCCGCCGCGCTGCTGTCGAACTCGAACGCGACGAACGGCTGCTCGCCCACCACCCACGCGTCGTGGCCCGGCTCGACGAGATACGCCTCGCCGGGTCCGACCTCGGCCTTGGTGCCGTCGTCGTGCACCATGCCGAGCCGGCCCGAGACCACGGTGCCCACGTGGTGCGACTGGCAGCTGTCGCCACCGACCACCGGCTTGATGCACTCCGACCAGCGCCACCCCGGCTGCAACGTCATGCGCGCCGCCTTGGTGCCGTTGAGGTCGACCACCTCGACGAGCGTCTTGTCGGGCTTCCGGGTCTCGTCCGGCGTGTCAAAGCTCTTGCTCGCGATCCCACCCATATCCGGCCTCCTGAGGTCAGTGACGGACGCGAGTCAACCACGGCTCCTCGGCAAATGGAATGGCTGCCTCGCCAGTGCCAGGACGGCGCCCACGTCGAGCGCGTCCACTTCGCGCAGCGCGGAGTCGCCGCCGAATTGGGCGAGGCGCATGGCCCGCTCGACCGCCGGCGTCGGCGACTCGGGGGTCTCGATGGCGGTGACGGGGACGGTGATGGCGGCTCGGCGGGCCGCGGTGTGGGCCCGCTCCCACACCGTCGGGAACCCGTGGGCCAGCCGCGGGTCGGGCGACGCCGCCGGCGATGACCACGCGGTCGCGTGCTGCCGGATCGCGTGCAACCACGCGTGCTGATCGGCGATCACTGCGTCCACGCCACACCACGGGCCACCGAGGCCGTCGATCAGGACCAGCGCGACCGCCCGGCCCGCCATCGCCAGCAACTCGCCGGCGTACCCGCCCCAGCGCTCGCCGACGACCACCGGCCAGTCGCCCGACCAGCCGGCGTCCGCCATCGCTCGGGACGCGACGACCGCAGCGTCGGACGCGCCGTAGTTGCCGCCTTCGGGCAGCGGCGCGTCGGCGTGGCCCGGCTGCACCGGGAGGAGGGTGGGCCCGTCCCATGCGTCGAGCAAGGGAGCCCACCGTTCGGTCGGCGTGGGATCGCCGACGTCGTGCAGCACCAGGAGCCTCATCCGAAGAACCGGGCGACGTGGGCCACGACGGCGTCGGGCTGCTCGACGTGAACGTAGTGACCGGCGCCGTCGACGGCCTGGTGCTCGGCGCCGGCGATGGCATCGAGGCGGCGGTCGCGATCGGCCGCGGTGAGGAAGCTCCACTGGTCCGCTTCGCGGCCGGTCAGCACCAGCACCGGACGCGAAATGACGCGGTACGACGCCAGCAGCGTCTCCTCGGTGAACGGGCCCGGCGACCCGAGGCGGAAGTTGGGGTCGCTCTTCCAGACCCACCCCCCGGCCGGACCGCGCCGCGTGCCGTGCTCGACGAGGTGCTCGCACCACTCCAGCGGGAGCCGGGTGTTGATCTCCTTGCGCTTCCGGGCCATCTCGGCCGGCGACGGGTACTCGCGCTGCGGCTCGGTCGCGAGCCGGTCGGCGTCGGCCAGCCACTGCGCCGCCATCGCGGCGTGGTCCTGCACGAGCATCATCTCCGGCGGCGGCCCGAGACCGTCGATGTTCACCGCCCGCTCGACCAGCTCCGGGAACGCCGACGTGAATGCCAGCGTGACGCCGCCGCCGAACGAGTGGCCCACGACCCGAACCGGTCGGCCACCGAAGTGGTCGACGATGCCGGCGACGTCGAGCAGGAACATCGGCCAGAACGCGCCCGACAGGCTCAGCCGCCCGCTGTCACCATGGCCGCGCGCGTCGGGCGCGACGACGTGGAAGCCGAGGGCCGCCAGATCGGGCGCGAGGCCGTCCCACATGCGGCCGTGGTCCCAGCCACCGTGCAGCAGCAGCACGACCGGGTCACCAGGCTCGCCCCATTCCCACACGCGCAGGCGCGTGCGGTTGGTCGCGACGAAGCCGGCGCGGTGGGGTTCGGCCAGATGCAACGGGCTCCTAGAGGGTGAGGTCGCCGAGCGCCGCGCTCAGCGAGCCCGTGTCGGTCCAGGCCTCGATGACATTCCTCGCGATCGTCATCTGATGGACCTCATCGGCGCCGTCGGCGAAGCGGGCCCAGCGCGCCTGCTTGAGCATCGCGGCCAGCGGCGTGTCGGTCGAGTAGCCGAGGGCGCCGTGCACCTGGACGGCGCGGTCGACGATCCGCCACAGGCTGTTGGCGACGTGGTGCTTGGCGAAGCTGACCTCCTGCTTGAACGGCAGGCCGTTCTCGATCTTGTACGCCGCGTGCAACACCATGAGCTTGCAGCTGTACAGCTCCATGGCCGAGTCGGCCATCATCCACTGGATGCCCTGCTTCTCGGACAGCATCGACCCGTGCGCGAACCGCTTGGTCGCCCGGTCGACGAGCATCTCGAGCGCGACCTCGGCCTGACCGATCCACCGCATGCAGTGCGCCAGCCGCGCCGGACCGAGTCGCACCTGCCCGAGCTTGTGACCGCCGCCCCGCTCGCCGAGGATCGCGTCCGCCGGGACGCGCACGTCGGTGAGCCGGATCTCGCAATGGTTGTGGCCACCGGCCATGGTCTCGACGTCGCGCACGATCTCCCAGCCCGGCGTGTCGGTCGGGACGATGAACGCCGAGTTCCGCGCTTGCGGCGGCTGCGCGTCCGGATCGGTCTTGGCGATGACGATGGCGAACGACGCGCCCCGTGCTCCGCTGATGAACCACTTGTGGCCGTTGATGACCCACTCACCGGCGCGGTCGTCGAGCTCGGCGTGCGTCTGGATCAGCGTCGGGTCGGAACCAGCCACCTCGGGCTCGGTCATGGCGAAGCACGACCGCTGGTAGCCCTCGCACAGCGGCCGCAGGTACGTCTCCTTCTGCTCGGGCGTCCCGAAGTGCAGGAGGGTGTGCATGTTGCCTTCGTCCGGCGCCTGGCAGTTGAGGACGAACGGGCCGATCCCGGCCCGCGCCGCTTCCGCCGACACCGTCGCCATGCCGACCGGGCCGATCCCGAGGCCGCCGAACTCCTTCGGCATGTGCGGGAGGTACAGCTCCCACTCCTTGGCCTTCTGCCGCAGCTCGACGATGGCCCGCCGGAAGTCGCCCCTCGCCGCTCCGTCGCCGTTCAGCTTGTCCTCGACCGGGCGGACCTCGCCCTCGATGAACTCGCGGGTGCGCTGGCGCAGCGCCTCCAGATCGGGCGGAAGGGTGAAGTCGATGGCCATGAGCGCGCAGTCTACGGTCGGCGCGCGATGGACCCTCTGGTGCGCGACGGGCTCGAAGTGCTGATGGCCGTCGCGGTCGGCGGCATGCTGTGGGCCGCGATCGGCCGCCTCCGCCGCGGCCAGATCCGCCCGCCGATGTGCCCGTCCTGCGACCGGCCGGCGTCCCGCGCGTCCGACCACTGCAAGCACTGCGGCGCCCCCCTCTAGACATCCCTCCCCGCGAGCGCGGATTCCGCGCTCGGCAGGAGGCAAAACCGGTTGAGGCGGTCAGGCCAGTTCGACCAGGTCGAGCGCGTCGGCGTCGAAGTGGAGCAGGTCGCCGTCGGGCATGACGACGAGCCGGTGGGGCTGGAGCGCGGCGACGAAGTCGGTGTCGTGGCTGACGAGGACGATCGTGCCCCGGTACTGCTGCAGCGCGTGCAGCACCGCCTCGCGCGACTGCGGGTCGAGGTTGTTGGTGGGCTCGTCGAGCAGCAGCAGGTTGGCCTTGCCGATCACGAGGCGGGCCAGCGCGAGCTTCGTCTTCTCCCCGCCCGACAGCGTGCCGGCGTCCTGGTGCGCGGCGTCGCCGGTGACACCGAAGTGGCCGAGCACCGCCCGCAGCTCGCGGTCGGGCAGCCCGGCGCGGCCGGCCGCCTCGCGCAGGTGCTCGATCACCGGGACACCGGCGCGGATGTCCTCGTGCTCCTGCGCGTAGAAGCCGAGCTCGACGTTGGCGCCGAGCTTGAACGACCCGGCGTCGGCGTCGATCACGCCGGCGAGGACGCGCAACAGCGTCGTCTTGCCGGCGCCGTTGAGGCCCAGCACGAGGAACACCTCGCCCCGCCCGACGGTGAAGCCGACATCCTCGAAGATCCGGCGACCGCCGTAGGACTTGGCCAGGCCGTCGGCCACCAGGACGATGTCGCCGGCGCGCGGTGGGTCGGGGAACTTCACCTTCGGCCCGCCCCGCCGGTGGACCGCATCCAGCGGCGCGTGTTGCGCCATGCGCTCGAGCCGCTTGTCGATCGCCTTCGCCTTCTTGGCGACGTCCTCGTTGCCGTGCCGGAAGCGCTCGGCGGTCGCCGACAGGCGCGCCACCTCCTCGGCATAGAGCCGCGCGTCCTTGGCGCGCTGCGCCTCGCGCGCGGCGCGCTGCTCGAGGAAGCGCGAATACGTGCCGCGGTAGACGTCGACGATCCCACCGTCGAGCGCGAGCACGCGGTCGATGGCGTCGTCGAGCAGGACGATGTCGTGGGAGACGACGAGCACCGTGCCCTGCCACGTGCGGAGGAAGTTCATGACCCACGCCTTGGCGTCGAGGTCGAGGTGGTTGGTCGGCTCGTCGAGGATCAGCAGGTCGCCGCCGGCGTGCAGCAAGCGGGCCAGCTCGAGCCGGCGCCGCTGGCCGCCCGACAGCGTGCCGACGCCCCGCTCGAGGATGTCGTCACCGAGGCCCACGCCGGCGGCGATCCGCCGGGCCTCGGCTTCGGCCCGGTAGCCACCCATCGTCCGGAACTGCTCCTCCAGCGCGCTGAACCGCCGGACGGCGCGGGCCAGGTCGTCCCCGCGCGACGAGTCCATGCGCCGCCGGGCCGACTCGAGTCGCTCGGCCAGTTCGGCGGTGTCGCGGGCCGCCATCAGATGGTCGAGGGCGACCTTGTGGGCGTCGTCGGGCCGAGCCTGGACGTCCTGCTGGAGCCAGCCGGTGCGGGTCGGGCGGGTGATGGTGCCGCTGGCCGGCGCCATCTCGCCGGCGATCACCCGCAGCATGGTCGTCTTGCCGGCGCCGTTGGGGCCGACGAGCGCGGCCTTCTCACCTGCGGCCAGGCGGAAGCTGGCCCGGTCGACGAGGACGCGGTGGCCCAGGTCGATGGTGAGATCGGCGACGTCGAGCACGGCCGCCCACGGTACGGGACGGCCGTGCCAATGCCCGCCGGCATTGCCGGTGGCAATGCTGTGAGCGATCACTACTAGAGTGACCGCTCATGGAGTTGCGGGTCGAGCAGCTGGCCGCCCGGGCCGAGGTCTCCGTCGACACCGTGCGCTTCTACCAGGCACGCGGCCTGCTCCCGCCGCCCCGCCGGCAGGGCCGGGTGGCCCTCTACGGCGCCGAGCACCTGGCCCGCTTGGAGCGCATCCGGGCGCTGCAGGCCAAGGGCTTCACGCTGGCGACGATCGGGCGGCTGGTCCGCGGTGAGCTCGACGCCGCCGACGAGTCGCTGGTCGCGGCGCTCGAGGCCGAGGGCGACGCCCCCGAATCGCTGTTCACCATCGAGGAGCTGGCCGATCGCAGCGGCATCCCCCTCGGGCTGCTCCAGGCGCTGGCCGACGACGGGCTGCTGATCCCCCGCCGCCACGCCGGCACCGACGGCTACACCGACGACGACGTCGCCGTGGCCCGGTCGGGCATGGCCCTCCTGTCGCACGGGTTGCCGCTCCCGGAGGTGCTCGACCTGGCGCGGCAGCACCACGCCGCGATGCGGGCCGTCGCCGAACGGGCGGTCGCGCTGTTCGACGAGCACGTGCGCCAGCCGATCCGGCACGCCGGTCTGGCCGACGACGACGCCGCCGCGCAGTTGGTGGACGCGTTCCGCTCGCTGCTGCCGGCGACGACCGACGTGGTGTCGCACCACTTCCGGCGGACCCTGCTCGCGGTCGCGCAGGAGCACATCGAGTCGGTGGGCGCGGATGCCGAGCGCGCCGCGGTCGACGCGCAGACCGCGCAGATGCGATGACGTCGGTGGACGCGCTGCCGGTCGGCGAGGCCAAGGCGCGCGCCGTGCGCGACATGTTCGACACCATCGCGCCGCGCTACGACCTCATGAACCGATTGCTCACGTTCCGGCTCGACGTCGGCTGGCGACGGCGGGCCGTCCGCGCCCTCACCGGTGTCGCGCCCGGCGAGGCGGTGGTGGACGTGGCCTGCGGCACCGGTGACCTGTGCCGGGAGCTCCGGTCCGCCGGCTTCGCCCCCATCGGTGTCGACCTGTCGGCCGGCATGCTCGCCGCGGCCCGCACCGACGCGCCGCTCGTCGAGGCCGACGCGCTGGCGATGCCGCTGCCCGATGGATCGGTCGGCGGGGTCACGTGCGGGTTCGCGCTGCGCAACTTCGTCGCGCTCGCGCCGGCGCTGGTCGAGATGGGCCGGGTCGTCCGGCCGGGCGGGCGGGTGGCGCTGCTGGAGGTGGCCGAGCCCGCCAACCCCCTGCTGCGCTGGGGTCACCGCGTCTACTTCGGCACCGTGGTGCCGTTCGTCGGCGGGCTGCTGTCCGACCGGGCGGCGTACCGGTACCTCCCGCGCTCGGTGGCGTACCTGCCGCCGCCGGACGACCTCCTGGCGCTGGTCGCGGCCGCCGGCTTCACGGGCGTCGGGCGAACAGTCCTGTCCGGCGGGATCGCGCAACTCATCGTCGGCACGCGTTCGTGACGCCGACGGTCACCACCACCCAGCTGGTGGCGCGGACCGAAGTGCTCGACGTCGAGCCCGAGTCGCTCGACCTGGTCGGCATCGCCGGTGCGCGCGGCGTCCTGTTCCGGCGCGACGGGTTCGCGCTGGCCGGCCGGGGCGAGGCGGTGCGCGTGGCCCCGTCCGACGCGGCCGAGACCCTGCGCGCCATCGCTCGCGACGGCGAGGGACCGGCGCCGATCGCGATCGGCGCGCTGCCCTTCGCATCGGATGGCGCTGCTGGCTCGCTCCTCGTGCCGGCCGACGCGGTCGTCGTCCGGGACGGCCGCGCCTTTCGCGTGACGGTCGCGCCGGCGGACGCGCTCGGTCCCGACCCGTTGGTCGCCGAGCGCCGAGCCGAACAACGGTCGCCGTCGGACTTCCAACTGCACGCGTCACCCGACCACGACTCGTGGACCGCGGCGATCACCGGCGCGCTCGCTGCCATCGACGGCGGCGAAGTCCGCAAGGTCGTCCTGGCCCGCAGCGTCGTCGTCACCGCCGACGGCCCACTCGTCGTCACCGACATCCTGCGGCGGCTGGTCGCGCTCTTCCCGTCGTGCACGACGTTCTCGGTCGACGGCTTCGTCGGCGCCAGCCCGGAACTTCTCGTACGGCGGACGGGGGCCGAGGTGCGGTGCCAGCCGCTGGCCGGAACGGTCGCCCGCAGCGGCGATCCCGACACCGACGCCCGCCTCGCGGCCGCGCTGATGGCGTCGGCCAAGGATCGCCGCGAGCACGCGTTCGTCGTCGACGCGGTGGTGCACGCGCTGGCGCGGGTGTGCGACGACGTCGACGCGCCGGCCGAGCCGACCGTCGTGCCCCTTCGCAATGTGGCCCACCTGGCCACGCCAATCCGGGGCCGCTTGTCGGGCCCGACCGCCGGCCGGCCGTCGGCGCTGGCCCTGGCGACGATGCTGCACCCGACGCCCGCCGTCGCCGGCACCCCAACGGACGCCGCCCTGCGGGTCATCGAGCGACTCGAGCGCGAGTCGCGCGGCCGCTACGCCGGCCCGGTCGGCTGGGTCGACGCCGACGGTGACGGGGAATGGGTGGTCGGCATCCGCTCGGCCGAGATCGACGGCAACCGGGCCCGGCTGATGTCCGGCGTCGGCGTCGTCGCCGGGTCGGACCCCGAGGCCGAGCTGGCCGAGACGCAGCTCAAGCTGCAGGCGCTGCTGGCCGCGATCGTCCGGCCGTAACCGCCGGAATCAGCCGACCGCGGCCGCGATCGCGGCGTGCAGCTCGTCGTGCACCGCGACGTTGGCGGCCCGGTCGGTCTGCACTCGGACGACGCGCACGCCGGCCGTCCCGTCGTCGCCGTCGCCGGCGAGCGCCATCACCGGCACGCCGTAGGCAGCCGCGAGCGCGCCGACGTCGATGCCGTGCGGGGTGCCGAACAGCTGCTCGAAACGATCGGCCGGCAGCGCGTCGGCCTGCGGCAGGAACGAGAAGATCCCGCCGCCGTCGTTGTCGACGACGACGAGCGTGCAGTCGACGTCGCGGCCGGTCGCCCACAACAGGCCGCCGACGTCGTGCAGGAACGCGAGGTCGCCGATCAATGCGACCGTCGAACGGCCCGATCCGGCGGCGACGCCGAGCGCGGTCGACACCACGCCGTCGATGCCGTTGGCGCCGCGGTTCGCGACCACTCGGATGTCGTCGCGGGGCGCGCTGTACCACTCAACGTCGCGCACCGGCATGGACGACGACATCACGAGGACGCCGCCCGCCGGCACCGCCGCGGTGACCGCACGCGCGACCGCGGGCTCGGTCGGCTCGGCGTGGCGATCGAGCACCGACTCGATGGCGCGCTGTGCGCCGGCCTCGGCGCGCTGCCACCACGCGGCCCACGCGACCGGAGCGCGCTCGGCGCCCGCGGCCCACACCCGGCACGCGCCCGCGGGATCGGCTCGAATCACTCGGGCCGCGCCGCGGTCGGGATCCGGCCACGCGCCGAGCGGATCGACCAGCCACTGGTCGGCGTCCGAGGCCGCGAGCCACTGCGCCAGCGCCTTCGACGCCGGCGGCCGGCCCAGTCGTACGACGACCGCGGGTTCCGGCGCGCCGGCGCGCACGATGCCGTCGAACGCGGCGACGACCAACGGGTGCGGCACCCGGCAGCCCGACAGGGGGTCCGCCAGCACCGGCCACCCGCTCGCCTCGGCGAGCGCCAGCACCGCCGCCGGGTCGCCGGCACCGGCGCCTGCGACGATCACGCCGTTCTGCGAGGTGCGGGTCGGGCCCTGCCCGACGAAACCTCCACGCGCCGGCAGCACGTCGTGCCACGGCGCGCCATCCGGCCGGCCCGGCGGCAACCCATCGGGCTCGCCGAGCAGCGGCTCCCGGAAGGCCAGGTTCAGGTGCACCGGGCCGGGACCGGTCGGGCCCGACGTCGCCTCGGCGACCGCCCGCGACGCCAGCGACCGCCACGTCGGCGACGACGCCTCGTCCGGCACGCCCGGGGCCGCCGACCAGCGCGTCGCGCCGCCGAACAGGTGCAGCTGATCGATGGCCTGCGGCGCCCCGACGCCGATGAGCTCGGGGGGGCGGTCGGCGGTGACCGCGAGCAACGGCACCGACGCGTGGTGCGCCTCGACGATCGCCGGGTGCAGCTCGACCGCGGCGGTGCCGCTCGTCGTGAGCACGACCGCGGGCCGGCCGGACCCGATGCCCAGCCCGAGCGCGAAGAACGCCGCCGAGCGCTCGTCGAGGTGGACGTGTACGCGGATGCGGACGTCGGCGGTCAGCGCCATCGCCAGCGGCGTCGAGCGCGACCCGGGCGCGATGACGGCATCCGTCACGCCGGCGCGCGTCCACTCGTCGACGAGGGTCGCCGCGAAGGTGGCCTGTACCGTCACCGGCGATGGCCCGCGTCGTGCTCGTCCACGGGTTCACCCAGACCGGCCGCTCGTGGACCGCGATCGCGGAGCGGCTGGTCGCCGCCGGCCACGAGGTCCGGTGCCCGGACGCCCCCGGGCACGGCGACTCCGGCGACGTGCGGGCCGACCTGTGGCAGGCAGCCGACCAGCTCGCGTCGGCCGGCGGGCTGGCGGTGTACGCCGGGTACTCGATGGGCGGGCGCATCGCCCTGCACACCGCGCTGGCTCATCCCGACCTGGTGCGCGGCCTGGTGCTGCTCGGCGCGACGGCGGGCATCGAGGACGACGCCGGGCGCGCCGCGCGTCGGCAGGAGGACGAGGCCCGCGCTCGCGACCTCGAGCGCGACGGCGTGGCCGCGTTCCTCGATCAGTGGCTCGCCACGCCCTTGCTGGCGTCGGTGCCGCCCCACGCCGCGGGTCTCGAGGACCGGCTGCGCAACACCGCTGCCGGTCTCGCGTCGAGCCTGCGGCTCGCGGGCACCGGCGCGCAGGAGCCGCTGTGGGACCGGCTTCCCGAGTTGGCCATGCCGGTGCTGTGCCTGGCGGGCGAGCGCGACGAGCGGTTCGCGGCACTGGCCCGCCGCATGGCTGAGGCCATCGGCCCGAACGGGTCGTCCGAGACGATCGCCGGCGCCGGCCACGCCGCCCACCTCGAGGCGCCGGCGGTGTTCGCCGACCGGCTGGCGCGCTTCGTCGTCGAGCACGGCTAACCGAGGGCGAGGCCGGCACCGAGCGCGAGGCCCGTGAACAGCAGGACCCGTCCGGTCGCGCCGAGCACCGGGATCAACTTCGGCCCGGTCGCGCCCTCGCGCACGAGCGCGATCGGACCGGCCACGAGCAGCCCGGCCAGCAGCGCCCAGAGCGCGCCCGGCCGGCCGGCGAACGCCAGCACCACCGGCCACAGCGCAGCCGCGGCGACGAGCGCGGTGAACAGATCGCGCGTCCGCGCGTCCCCGAGCCGCACCGCGAGCGTGCGCTTGCCGGCCACCGCGTCGGTCGGGATGTCGCGCAGGTTGTTGACGACCAGCAGCGCGGTGGCGAGCAGTCCGACGGGGACCGCGGCGACCACCATCACCCCAGTGAGCCGGCCCTCGGCGACGTACGCCGTGCCCGCGGTCGCGACGAGGCCGAAGAACACGAAGACGAACACCTCGCCGAGCCCGGCGTACCCGTACGGGCGCGGGCCCCCGGTGTACAGCCACCCCGCGGCGAAGCACGCGGCCCCGACCGGAACCAGCCACCAGCTCACGGCGGCGGCCAGCACGAGCCCGGCGGCGCCCGCGACGGCGAACGACAGCAGGGCCGCGAGCCGGACCGCGGCCGGTGCGGCGAGGCCGGCCGCGACCAATCGCACCGGGCCGACACGGGCCGAGTCGGTGCCGCGGATGCCGTCGCTGTAGTCGTTGGCGTAGTTGGTGCCGACCTGGATGGCCAGCGCGACGATCAACGCGAGACCGATCCGCCACCATGTCGCCCGGCCATCGCCGACGGCGACGCCGGCCCCGACGAGCACCGGCGCGATGGCCGCCGGCAACGTGCGTGGCCGCGCACCCGCGACCCAGACGTTCACCGCGTCACGGCCGCTTCGGGAACTTCTCGAATTCGGGCCGCCGCTTGCCGAGATAGGCGTTCTTGCCCTCCTGCGCCTCTTCGGTCATGTAGTAGAGGAGGGTGGCGTCGCCGGCCAGCTGCTGGATGCCGGCCAAGCCGTCGTCGGCCGCGTTCAACGACGCCTTCACCATGCGGAGCGCGAGCGGCGAGTGCTGCAGCATGCGGCGGCACCACGCCATCGTCTCGTCCTCGAGCTGCGCCAACGGCACGACCTTGTTGACGAGGCCCATGTCGAGCGCGGCGTGCGCGTCGTACTGCTCGCAGAGGAACCAGATCTCACGCGCCTTCTTCTGGCCGACCGATCGGGCCAGCAGCCCCGAGCCGAAGCCGCCGTCGAAGCTGCCCACCCGCGGGCCGGTCTGCCCGAACCGGGCGTTGTCGGCCGCGATGGTGAGGTCGCACACGATGTGGAGCACGTGGCCGCCGCCGATGGCGTAGCCGGCGACCATCGCCACCACCGGCTTCGGCGTGCGGCGGATCTGGATCTGGAGGTCGAGCACGTTCAGCCGGCCGATGCCGTGCTCGTCCTTGTAGCCGTCGTCGCCCCGCACCCGCTGGTCGCCACCCGAGCAGAACGCCTCGGTCCCTTCACCGGTGAAGACGATGACGCCGACGGTCGGGTCGTCGCGAGCGACGTTGAAGGCGTGGGCCAGCTCGAACAGGGTCTGGGGCCGGAAGGCGTTGCGCACCTCGGGCCGGCAGATCGTGATCTTGGCGACGCCGGCGATGCTGTCGGCGGTGGCGTCCTCGACCGAGGTCTCGTACCGGATGTCGCCGTACTCGCCCGATTGGGCCCACCTCATCGCCGGCACCTCATGACCGATCACTCCGAGAGCAGTTGCTCATAAGGTCGATAACCTAGCCGACGTGCCCCGGCTCCTTCCCATCGACGAGCCGCCCGGGCCGGGGTTCGTGGCCGCGCTGCAGCGGGCCTGGGACGGCGGCGACGCGGTGCTGGCGATCGACCGGCGCCTCCCGCGGCCGGCGCTCGCGGCGGTGCTCGCCGCCGCCCGGCCCGACGAGCCGACCGAGCCCGGTGACGCGGTGGTCATGGCCACCAGCGGGTCGACCGGCGCGCCCAAGGCCGTGGTGCTGACCCACGACGCCCTCCGGGCTTCGGCCGTCGCCGGCAGCGAGGCGCTCGGCGTCGACCCGGCCGTCGACGGGTGGCTGGCCTGCATGCCGCTGTCGCACATGAGCGGGCTCGGCGTCGTCACCCGCGCCCTCATCACCGGCACACCGTTGACCGTGCACGACGGCTTCGAC
Organism: Acidimicrobiales bacterium; assembly: GCA_025463925.1. Taxonomy (GTDB): domain Bacteria; phylum Actinomycetota; class Acidimicrobiia; order Acidimicrobiales; family AC-14; genus RYN-50. Next base: position 42,553 of record JAODBK010000104.1, read on the forward strand.
GGGGCCGCGGTCGACGCCGCTCCGGCCGCCGGCTGCACGCTGACCACCTTCGTGCCCACCGCGCTGGCCCGGGTCGACGCGTCGCGGTGGCGGCGGATCGTCGTCGGCGGCGCCCCCGTGCCGGGCGGGCTGCCGGCGAACTGCGTGACGAGCTACGGCCTCACCGAGACGGCCGGCGGGTGCGTCTACGACGGGCGGCCGTTCGCCGGTGTCGAGATCCGGATCGGCGGCGACGGCCAGGTGCTCGTGCGCGGCCTCGTCCTCCTGCGCGCCTACCGCGACGGCACCGACCCCCGAGACGCGGACGGATGGCTGCCCACCGGCGACGCCGGGCACGTCGACGACGACGGCCGGCTGGTCGTCGACGGCCGCGTGAACGACCTGATCATCACCGGCGGCGAGAACGTGTGGCCGGCCGCAGTGGAGCGCTCGCTGCGGACGCACGCCGCGGTCGCCGAGGTCGCGGTCGCCGGTCGGGCCGACGCGGAATGGGGCGAGCGGGTGGTCGCCTTCGTCGTCCCGGCGGACACCGACGCGCCGCCGTCGGTCGACGAGCTGCGCGACCACGTGAAGGCCGAGCTGCCGCCCTGGTGCGCGCCCCGCGAGGTCGTGATCGTCGCCGACCTCCCGCGCACGAGGAGCGGCAAGGTGCGAGCGCCGGCCGACTGAGAGACTCCCGCGCCATGAAGGCCGAGGTGGTCGTGGACGGGGTGCGGTTCGGCGAGGGGCCGGTGTGGCGCGCCGGGCACCACGACCTGATCGTCACCAGCGTGTGCGACGGCCTGCTGTGGCGCGTCGACGTCGAGCGCGGCACCAAGGAGGTCTTCGCCGACACCGACGGCGGGGCCAACGGCGCCGCACTGTGCGATGACGGCGGCCTGCTCGTCACCAACAACGGCGGCATCGACTTCTCCAAGATGCCGCCGGGCACGGTGCCGCCGGGCCTGCCGACGCGGCTGGCGACGCCCGGCCTCCAGCGAGCGGCGCCGGACGGCACCGTCACCTATCTGGCCGACACCGGCCTGCTCGCACCCAACGACCTGTGCGTCGGCGACGACGGCACCGTGTTCTTCACCGACCCTGGCCACTTCCCGCCCCCGGCCGGTCAGCTCGTCGGGCGGGTCATGGCCTACCGCCCGGACCGGACGGTCGACGTGGTGGCCGACGGCTTCTTCTATTGCAACGGCATCGCGCTCGATCGTGACGGTTCGCTGGTGATCATCGAGAAGCGCGGCCTCATGCGGCTCGAGCCCGACGGCGGGCGCACGTGGATCGTGCAGGTGCTCGGGCGGGGCGCGGGCGATGGCTTCTGCCTCGACGCCGACGGCCGCCTCTACGTGGCGTCGACGGTGGAGCACGGCGTGCGGGTCGTCGATCCCGACGGCGCGATCGTCGACTTCCTCGAGATCGACGGGCCGGGCACGACCACCAACTGCTGCTTCGGCGGCCGGGACAACCGCACGCTCTTCGCGACCGACGCGGTGCCGGGCAACGTCGTCGCGTGGGAGGGCCTGCCGACGCCGGGCCTGCCGATGACGACCTGGCCTACACGACTGCTCTGAGCAGCGCGCCGCCGTCCACCACCATCACCTCGCCGGTGACCCACGACGCGGCGTCGCTGACGAGGAACAGCGCGGCGTTGGCGATGTCCGGCGGCTCGCCCAGCCGTTCGAGCGGGAGATGGCGCGCGATGCCGTCCTCGTTGGGCTCCCACAGGGCGCGGGCGAAGTCGGTCTTCACCAGCCCGGGCGCGATGGCGTTGACGCGGACCCCGGGCGCCAGCTCGACCGCGAAGTGCTTGGTCTGGTGGATGAGGGCCGCCTTGGTGGTGTCGTACACGCCGATGCCGCCGCCGAAGCTCAAGCCACCGATCGACACGATGTTCAGCACGACGCCGCCGCGCTCGCGCATCGCCTTCCGCCACGCCAGCTGCGTCCAGACGAACGGGCCGCGCATGTTGACTTGGAAGGTCTTGTCGTAGGCCGGGAGCTCGCAGTCGATCGCCGGGCCCATGTACGGGTTGGTCGCCGCGTTGTTGACGAGGATGTCGAGCGCGCCGAAGCGGCCGAGCGTGGCGTCGACGCATGCTTCCGCGGCGTCGGGGTCACCCGCGTTGGCGGCGAACACCGCGGTCTCGCCGTCGATGTCGGCGGCCGCCTTCTCGAGCTCGGTCTGTTTCCGCGACGACAGCATCACCTTGGCGCCGGCCTCGGCGTATGCCCGCGCGATCGCGAGACCGATGCCCTTCGAGGCGCCGGTGACCAGCGCGACCTTCCCGTCGAGTCTGAGCTCCATGCTGTGGGAGCGTAGTGACGTGAACCGCCTGGCCGAGGAGACCAGCCCCTACCTGCGCCAGCACCGGGACAATCCGGTCGACTGGTACCCCTGGGGCGACGAGGCGTTCGCGGTGGCGCGCCACCGCGACGTCCCGATCATGCTGTCGGTCGGCTACTCGGCCTGCCACTGGTGCCACGTCATGGCGCACGAGTCGTTCGAGGACCCGAACACCGCGGCGGTGATGAACGAGTTGTTCGTCAACGTGAAGGTCGACCGCGAAGAGCGGCCTGACGTCGACGCGGTCTACATGGAAGCGGTGCAGGCGCTCACCGGTCACGGCGGCTGGCCGATGACGGTGTTCCTCGACCACGACGGGCGGCCGTTCTTCGGCGGCACGTACTTCCCGCCCGACTCGCGCCATGGCCTCCCGGGTTGGCGGCAGCTGCTGCGAGCGGTCGACGAGGCGTGGCGCACCAAGCGGACCGACCTGGCCGAGCAGGCCGCCGAGCTGTCCGAGTCGTTGGGGCGGGCGGCGCGCCTCGCGCCCGCGCCGGGGGGCCTCGACCGTTCCGTGCTCGACGACGCGGTCCGCTCGCTGGCCGCGCAGTTCGATCCGGAGTGGGGCGGCTTCGGCCGGGCCCCCAAGTTCCCGCAGGAGATGAGCATCGAGCTGCTGCTGCGCTCGTCGCAGCCCGAGGCGGTCGCCATGGCGACGACGACGCTCGACGCCATGATCTCGGGCGGCATCTACGACCACCTCGGCGGCGGCTTCGCGCGGTACTCGGTCGACGCCTTCTGGATGGTGCCGCACTTCGAGAAGATGCTCTACAACCAGGCGCAGCTCGGGTCGGCACTGCTGCACGCGTGGCAGGTCACCGGCGAGGCCCGGTACCGGCAGGCGCTCGGCGAGACGATGGAGTACGTCCTGCGGGACCTGCGCCATCGCGACGGCGGGTTCTTCTCGGCCGAGGACGCCGACTCCGAGGGCGAGGAGGGCAAGTTCTCCGTCTGGCGGCATTCGGAGATCGAGGCGATCGCGCCGGCCGCGATCGAGCACTGGGGGGTGACCGCCGGCGGCAACTTCGAGGGCGCCAACATCCTCCACCTGCCGAAGCGGGGTGACATCGAGCGGACGCCCGAGCTCGACGAGGCGCGGCGGCTGCTGTTCGACGCGCGCCAGCTCCGCGTGCGACCGGGTCTCGACGACAAGATCCTCACCGAGTGGAACGGGTTGATGATCGCAACGCTCGCCGAGGCCGGCGTTGCCACCGGAGTCGGCGAGTGGGTCGACGCCGCGGTCGCCGGCGGTGAGTTCTTGTTGCGGTCGCTCCGTCGCGACGACGGTCGCTGGCTGCGGTCGTGGCAGGCCGAAGGCGGCGCCCGTCATCTGGCCTACGCCGCCGACCACGCCGCGCTGGTCCACGGGTACACGCGGCTCGCCGAGGCAACGGGGCAGGCGCGGTGGATCGCGGCGGCCCGCTCGACCGCCGACGCGATGCTCGAGCTCTTCTGGGACGACGAGGCCGGCGGGCTCTTCACCACCGGCCACGACGCCGAGCGGCTCATCACCCGAGCCAAGGACATCTTCGACTCGGCCATCCCGTCGGCCAACTCGATGGCGGCGTTCGCCCTGCTGCGCCTCGGCGCGCTCACCGGCGACGACCACTACCGCGAGCGGGCCGAGCAGATCATCGCCCTCGTCGCGCCGCTGGCCGCCCAGCACCCGACGGCGTTCACGCAGCTCGTGTCGGCGGTCGACCTCGCGACCGCGCCGATCGACGAGGTCGCGGTCGTGGGCGACCGGCCCGACCTGGTCGCCGCGTACTGGTCGCGGTACCGGCCGGGCGCGGTGCTGGCCTGGGGCGAGCCGTACCCGTCGCCGCTGTTCGAATCGCGGTCCGAGGGATTGGCGTACGTGTGCCGCGGCTACGTCTGCGAGCGCCCGTCGGCGAGCGTCGAGGAGCTCACCAGCGCCCTCGGTGGATGACGTCCTCCGCCGCCCGGTGGCCCCGTCGCAAGGAGGGCGACGGCTCGTCCGGCGCCGGGTGGCCGATCGCCAGCGCGCCCACGGGTGAGTAGTCGTCCGGGATGCCGAAGGCGGTCCGGAAGCGATCGGGCTCGAAGATGCCGAAGAACAGCGCGCCGAGATCGGCGTCGACCGCGGTCAGCAGCATGAGCAGCGCCGCGAAGCCGGCGTCGACGTCCCAGTAGGGCACCGGCCAGCGCGTCTCGTCGCGGTCGGTCCATCCCTTGTCGGGCTCGGCGTAGCGGTCGAGATACGCCGACTTGTGGGCCAGCGGCACGATGATCAGCGGCGCCGCGAAGAGGCCCTGCCACCGGAAGCGGCGGCGCGCCGCGTCGTCGGCGAAGGTCGCGGCCCAGAAGCGGGCCGTCTCGTCGGCGCCTTCCAGGACGAGGAACGCCCAGCCTTGGCTGAACCCGGCACTCGGTGCGCGCCGCGCGTTGGCGAGGATGCGCTCGACCGCGTCGCGATCGAGCGGCGCGTCGCGGAAGGCGCGGACCATGCGGCGGCGACGGACGACGTCCTGGAACTCCACGGCAGCATCCACCCTACGAGCCGCGGCGGACGGCACCATCTGCGTCATGCAGACGGTCGCGCTGCGCCGCACATCCGTCGTCGGCGCGCGTCTCGAGCTGCTGGTGCTGGCCGCGGAGCCGCGCGGCTGCGTCGCCGTCGACCTGGCGTCGGGCGCGTTCGTGCGGGCGCGCTACCCGATCGATCAGTGGGTGCCGCTGGCGCCGTTCGACGTCGCCGTCGCCGAGATCGCCGAAGCCGAGCACCCGGCCGACGTGTCGCGGCCCGAGTCGATCGACCTCGCCGCCGCCCCGGCCCGCAACGGCCGGATGTCGCCGCGGCGCGCCGAGCGGTGGCTGAAGGCGCTGCATCAGCCGCGCGGCCAGGTGGTGCTCGGGTTCCCCGGCCCGGCGGCGCCGTACTGGACGCTCACCGGCGACCGGCCGTCGGTCACGCTGGTCGACGCGCCGGTCGGGCTGCACGCCGTCCGCGACCCGGAGGGCTTCCGGGTGCGGCTCCCGTGGCGGGGCACCCGGCTCGACCTGCCGCTCGCCGACCACCACCTGGCCGCCGCGCTCGACGACCTCGGTCGGGCCCGCATCGGGTCGGGCGACCTCCAGCGGGTGCTCGGCTTCCGCCCGAAGCGCGTCCTCGCGGTGCTCACCCCACCGTTCCGCGGCTACTGCTACAAGGTCGCGGCCGCCCTCCTCCCCACCCGCTGACCCGCACCCACTGCGCCCATAGCGCCCACCGCGCCCATAGCGATTCTGGACATCGCTGGTGTCGCAGAGCGGCACCAGCTGCGGGGAAAACGTTGCTGTCATACCCCGCGAGTTTGATGGCGGGTCATGACCGACGGGGAACGCACGCTCGACCTGATCGCCGAACAACAGCACGGCCTCATCACCCGGGAGCAAGCGCGCCGGCTCGGCGTCGACGGCTCCTGCATCGCGAGGCGCATGCGCCAGGGCCGGTGGGATCGGGTGGGCCGGTCGGTGTACCGCCTGTCGGGGTCGCCCAAGACGGCGGCGCAGACGTTGATGGCCGCGGTCCTCGGCGCCGGACCGCAGACGGTCGCGGCCCGCGAGTCGGCGGCTGCGCTGTCGCGACTGCCCGGCTTTCGACTCGTCCCGCCCCAGATGCTCCGGCCCCAGGGCAGGGACGCCGAAGATCGTCGTCCCGGTCTGCGTCTCACGTGCTGGCTGCCGGCGTCACACATCACCGTCGTCGACGCGATCCCGACGACGACCGCGGTTCGGACGGCATTCGATCTCTGTGGAGCCATCCACCCGAAGCGAGCCGAACGGGCGCTGGACAACGGCCTGGCGATGAAGCTGTTCACCGTCGACCAATGCACGGCTCTCGTCCACGACCTCTGCAAGTCGGGTCGCGCCGGCAGCACGCTGTTCCGCGAGCTGGTCGAAGCGCGGGGCGGCGGCTACGTGGCGCCGGAGAGCGAACTCGAGGCCCGGTTCATCGACCTCGCCGTGGCCGCCGGCTTCGATCGGCCGGTCAGGCAACTGAACCTCGGCGACGACGCCGGCTTCATCGGGCGGGTCGACTTCGCGTGGCCGTCGGCGCGGCTCATCGTCGAGGTGGATGGGCGGCGCTGGCACGGCGCCAAGCTCGACCGCGACGCCGACGAACAGCGACACAACCGGCTCACCGCCGCCGGCTGGCACGTCCTGCGGATCTCGTGGGACCAGCTCACCCGCCGACCCCACGAGGTCGTGGCCCTGCTCTCCGCGTTCCTCAACCGGGCCGCCTGAGGCTTTCCCCGCAGTTGGTGTCGCAGGGCGACACCAACGATGTTCAGAACCGCAGGAGCGGTTACTTGCCGGCGGGGCCGACGCGGGCGGCCAGGTCCTCGGCCATGGCCCAACCGAAGGCGATGAGCGAGTCGTGGCGCTTGTGGTTCAGGCTCTTGAAGAACGCGACGACGTCGGCCGCGACGGCGTCAGGCTTCAGCGCCTCGTGGTCGAGCGCGCCGCAGGGGTTGCCGTCGCCGGCCAGGACGAACGTCCGGTCGTCGATCCGGCTCTCGGCGCCGAACCGCTTGCTCAGCCGGCGCGACCATGCCCGCTCCTCGCCGGTGGCCTTGTGGCCGGGCCGGGGCACCAGGTCCTCGAGGCCCTTGAAGGCCTGGAACCCGGCCGGGTCGATCAGGCGGGTGCCCACCAGCACGTCCTCGTCGGGGAACGCCAGCACCGCCCGCCGGAGCTGGTCGCCCATGACCGCCTTGAGCGCGCTGTCCCGCTTGGCGCCGCGCTTGACCGATGCCATGCCGATGAGCACGCACGGCGTGCCGCCGATGCGCTCCAGGGTGCAGAAGGAGAATCCCAGCAGCTTGCCGCCGTCCCGGGCCTGGGTGACGAGCACCCACTCCTCCCGTTGCTTCGACAGCAGCCCGACGTCGTAGCCGGCGGGGCCGTCGGCGCAGATGTCGGCCATCTCAGACAGCTCGGCATCGCTCAGCGCGGTGGTGTCCTTGGTCTCGATGTCGATCGCCATCGCGGGGTTGCTCACTCCGTTAAGTCGCGGGCCGTGCCTGACTTCGGCGTCAGGTCAATAGTTCAATCGGTCCCTCTAGAGTACGCAACTCGCCGCAGAACCCGTTCCCGATGGACACCCGGTACCGGTCGGACAGCCGGATCCGGTGGGGGCCGACGTGCAGGATGACGTCCCGGTCCCCGGGATGCTCGAGCACGCACTGCTTCAGGCTTGCGATCACGGTGGCCGGCGGGTATGGCGGGAGCTTCAGCTCGACCGCGGCCCCGATGTCCCCCTCGGCCGGCAGGGCCACCGGCTTCACCTCGAGGGCCATGATCTTGGCCGGCTCCTCCCGCAGGTCCAGCCGGCCCTTCACGCAGATGACGGCGTCGTCGGACAGCATGGGCCCGACCTCCATCATCGTCTTCGGGAAGACCATCACCTCGATGGCGGCCTGGAGGTCCTCCAGCACGAACACCGCCATCAGGTCGCCCCGCTTGGTGTACTTCCGCTGCAGCGAGGTCACGACGCCGCCGACCCAGCGGCAGTCGCCGTCCTTCATCTCGCGGAACTCGGCGATGGAGCAATCCGACGCCCGCCGGAGCGCGCCCTCGGCCCCCATCAGCGGGTGGTCGCTGACATACAGCCCGAGCATCTCCTTCTCGGACGACAGTCGGAGGGTCTTGTCGAACTCGACGTCGGGGATGTCGATCCGGTCGACGGGAACGGTGTCGGCCGGATCGGCCATCGAGCCGAAGAGGTCGAACTGGCCCTCGGCCTCCTTCCGGCGCCGGTCGAGTACCCGGTCGACGATCTGCTCGAACACCAGCAGCAGACCCTTGCGCGGGTGGCCCATCGAGTCGAAGCCGCCGGCCTTGATCAGCGACTCGATGGTGCGCTTGTTGAGGACCTGCGGGTCGACGCGATCGCAGAAGTCGTAGAAGTCGGCGAACGGCCCGTTGGCCTCGCGCTCGACGAGCAGCTGCGCCACCAGGCCCTCGCCGACGTTGCGGATCGCCGACAGGCCGAACGGGATGGTGCGGTCGAGCGCGGTGAAGTCGGAGCCCGACACGTTGACGTCCGGCACCAGCACCTGGATGCCGAGGGCCCGGCACTCGGCCAGGTACACCGCGGTCTTGTCCTTGTCGCCCTTCACCGACGTCAGCAGCGCCGCCAGGTACTGCACCGGGTAGTGGGCCTTGAGGTACGCCGTCTGGTACGCGACGAAGCCGTAGCCGTACGAGTGGCTCTTGTTGAACGCGTAGTCGGCGAACGGCTCGATCATGTCGAAGAGTTGCTTGCCGAGCTCCTTGCCGTAGCCGGTGCGCTCGCACCCGTCGACGAACTGCTCGCGCTCCTTCTTGATGAGGACGCGATCCTTCTTCCCGCAGTTGTGGACGAGGAAGTCATCGACCAGCGCGTAGGGCCGGCCGGGGTTGGCCATCCGGAAGTCGAAGCACTCCTTCTCGCCGACATACTCGACCGACACGACGGTGTCCCAGATCAGATCACCAGTGCGCAAGTCCTCGAGCCGCTCCGAGAACAGCAACATGTCGAGCGTGTAGCGGTGGAGCACCCGACAATTCGTATAGCCGACGGAACTGACGCCCAGCTGGCGCTTGCTCTTTCCCGTGACCGAGACGCGGCGCTCCAACTCGGCCGCGAGGAACGAGGACGGGATGCCAATGTTCGTCGCGCTCCATCCAGATCCCCATTCGTAGAGATGCCGCGCCGCTTTGGCGGACTTGCGCGGCGTCAGGTGCGGCTCGACCACGAAGGCGAACTGCTTGGCCATGCTCTTGTCGGCCACCGACAGCGTCCAATGTGTCCCATGACCGGGAATTTCCCTCGAGTAGAGGTTCGACGTGAGGCCACACCGAAGGAGCATGCGCTTGAGCGCGAGGCAGACAGCCCTGCTCTTGGATCCATAATGGACACCCGATGCATCCGCCCACCCGTCGGCACAGAAGTACAGACCCAGAAATCGCTCCACCTTCCGGCGTGGGGCATTGATGATCCGCAGCGGGATCGACTTGTCGCCCGCGAGGCCGAACGATCCCAGGACGCCTTCGAGCGACAGCAACTCCGCCTTCGTCAAACGAATCTGCGTGACACGACGCTCGTTGGTCGATTCCCTCGTCGCGGCGTAACCGAAGTGGACCGCGAACGCCGACCGGAACACACTGATCAGATCCGGATCGGCGTTGGTGAAATGACCGTTCGCGTGGAAGCCGTTTCGGAGCTCAGGGGTGTAGCCCTCGGAGATCAGAAGTGCGGCGAGGTCGATCTCCGCATCGGAGATGTGGCTGTTTCCCTCAGTCGCCGTGCGGGCTGCCACTCCGACGAGGTCGCCTGATTTGATGTCGGACAGCCGGCGCCACTCGTCCTCCACGAGGAAGGGATGGTTCCCCGTGGCCTCGATCGAGTACCCCGTCGAGGTCGTGAGCCGGTAGACCGGCTTGGAGCCGACGGACCAGACGTCGTCGACCGCTTCGAATCGGCTCGTCGCCGACGTCTGGTCGATGGTTTGCACCCGTCGGTCACGCAGTGCCATGACCCTTTCGAGCGGGACGTAGCCCCGCTCCTTGGTCAACATGAGTGATCCGGCCGGCAGGCAGGCCTTCCGGAGGTTGTCGGCGGCTTCGAGCGAGTACCCGGCGAACTTGGCCGCGACCCGCATCAGGCCCTCCTGGTAGATCACCAGGCCGTAGGTGTCGTGCAGGATCTCCTCGGCGTCGGCGTGGAAGTACACCACCGGCGTTCGGCCGTTCTTCCGGTCGGCGTACTCGTTGTGCCAGTTCTGGGCCATCGGCCCGGGCCGGTAGAGCGCGACCAGCGCGGCCACGTCGTCGAACGACGTCGGCGCCAGCGAGCGCATCAGCGCCCGCATCGGCCCGCCTTCGAGTTGGAACACGCCGATCGACTCGCCACGACGCAGCATCGACAACGTGAGGTCGTCGTCGAGCGGGATGGCGTCGATGTCGAGCGCCTCGCCCAAGGTCTCGCGGATGAGCGTGACCGTCATGTCCATGACGTCGAGGTTCCGCAGGCCGAGGAAGTCCATCTTCAGCAGGCCGAGGTCCTCGACGCCGTGCATCTCGTACTGCGTGACGATCGGCGCCTCCTCGACCGGCGCGCCGTTCTCGCCCGCCGCGCCACTCGCCGGACCACCACCACCGGGCGCTGGCTTGCGCTGGATCGGCAGGTACTCGGTGAGCGGGTCGCGCGTGATGACGACCGCCGCGGCGTGGATGCCGTCCTGGCGGCGCAGGCCCTCGAGCCCCTTCGCGACGTCGACGATCTGCTTCACGTCGGGCTCGGTGGCGTACATCGTCCGCAGGTCGGCAGCCATCTTGTAGCCGTCCTCGTACTTCGGGTGCGGCTCGAGGCAGGCGAAGAGCGGCGTGTCGCGCCCCATCACCAGAGGGGGCATCGCCTTGGACACCCGCAACCCCACCTGGAACGGATGACCCAGCACGCGGGCCGCGTCCTGCACCGCGGCACGCGCCTTGATC
>JAODBK010000017.1 GCA_025463925.1 Acidimicrobiales bacterium
CATCAACCCCCACACGAACTTCCAGGCCCAGGTGTACATCCTGACCAAGGAAGAGGGCGGGCGGCATACGCCCTTCTTCAACAACTACCGGCCGCAGTTCTACTTCCGCACGACCGACATCACCGGCAGCGTCGATCTCCCGGGCGGGACCGAAATGGTCATGCCCGGCGACAACACCGAAATGACCGTCGAACTCATCAACCCGATCGCCATGGAAGAGGGCCTCCGCTTCGCAATCCGCGAAGGTGGCCGCACCGTGGGGGCCGGGCGGGTGATCAAGATCCTGAAGTAAGTACCGAGCGACCAGGAAGCGAGCGGGACCCCCCATGGCGGACGCCAAAGGCCAGAAGATCCGGATCAGGCTCAAGGCCTACGATCACGAGATCATCGACCAGTCGACGAAGAAGATCGTCGAGACCGTCGTGCGCACCCAGGCGAAGGTGCGGGGGCCGGTGCCCCTGCCCACCGAGAAGCACCGCTACACGGTGATCCGCTCACCGCACAAGGACAAGGACAGCCGCGAGCACTTCGAGATGCGGGTCCACAAGCGCCTGCTCGACATCCTCGAGCCGAGCCCCAAGACGGTCGACTCGCTGCAGCGCCTCGACCTCCCCGCGGGCGTCGACATCGAGATCAAGATCCAAGCCGGCTAAAGACGCACGTCTGGTCGTTTGACCACGGTCAGCGTGGTTGATTGTCCAGACCTCGGCCTCGGCAGCCTTCCGACGGCTGCGCTACAGTTGTCGGGTTTCCCGGGCTCCGGTTCGGGTGTCACATCCACCTCGACGTCTGCTGGCGCCTCACCGCGCGTGAGGGACCCCGCAGCACAACCAAATGCGCTCCGCCGGCTTGCCGTGCGGAGCGTTCGCGTGAACAGGAACTGGAGAGATGGCGACCAAGGCGATCGTCGGCGAGAAGGTCGGCATGACGCAGGTCTGGGATGACCAGAACCGCCTCGTGCCGGTCACCGTCGTGCGGGTCGAGCCCTGCCGGGTGGTGCAGGTGAAGACGACCGAGCACGACGGCTACGCCGCGCTCCAGGTGACGTACGGCCAGGTGAAGGCCACGCGGCTGAACCAGCCCGAGGCCGGCCACTTCCGTCGGGCGCAGGTCGATGCCGGCAAGCGGCTCGTCGAGCTGCGGGTCGACGACGTCAGCGCGTACCAGGTCGGCCAGGAGCTGCGGGTGGACATCCTGACGCCCGGGGAGCACGTCGACGTCACCGCGGTCAGCCGCGGCAAGGGCTTCACCGGCGTCATGAAGCGGCACAACTTCAAGGGCCAGGGCGCGAGCCACGGCAACCACAAGCACCACCGGGCGCCCGGTTCCATCGGCGCCTGCGCCACGCCGTCGCGCGTGTTCAAGGGCACGCGCATGGCCGGCCGCGTCGGTCACCAGAAGGTGACGACGCTCAACCTCCAGATCGTCCAGGCCGACGCCGAGCGCGACCTGCTGCTCATCCGGGGCGCGGTGCCGGGCCCGCGCGGCGGGGTCGTGCTGATCCGCGGCGCCGTGAAGAAGGACGCCAGCTGATGGCCCAGGTCGACATCAAGAGCCGCACCGGCGCCAGCGCCGGCAGCGTCGAGCTCGACGACGCCATCTTCGGCGTCGAGCCCAACGTCCCGGTGATGCACCAGGTCGTGACTGCGCAGCTGGCCGCGGCCCGCGCCGGCACGCAATCGACCCTGACCCGCGCCGAGGTCCGCGGCGGTGGCAAGAAGCCGTGGCGCCAGAAGGGCACCGGCCGGGCTCGGCAGGGTTCGACCCGGGCGCCGCACTGGGCCGGCGGCGGCGTGGCCCTCGGGCCGAAGCCGCGCGACTACCGGCAGAAGACGCCCAAGAAGATGGTGCAGCTGGCGCTGCGTTCCGCGCTCTCCGACCGGGCCGCCGAGGGCAGGATCGCCGTCGTCGAGCAGTGGGACTTCGCGCAACCGAAGACGCGCGACGCGATCGACGCGCTCGGGGTGCTCGGCACCGATGGCAAGGTGCTCATCGTCATCGACCGCGACGACGAGGTGGCGTTCCGCTCGTTCCGCAACATCTGGGACGCGCAGCTGATCCTCGTCTCCGAGCTCAATGCCTACGACGTGCTCTGCAACGACTGGATCGTCTTCACCCGGGCCACGTTGCTGACGGCGTCGGCCGCGGCCGCGCCCGGCAGGCCGGCGACGACCCCGCCGCCGGCCGTGCCGACGCCGCCGACCCCGACACCGCCGACCCCGCCGCCGGCCGTGCCGACGCCGACCGACGCGACCACCGAGGCGACGCCGACCGACGTGACCACCGAGGAGCCGGAGTCCGATGGACCCGCGTGACGTCATCATCCGGCCGGTCGTCAGCGAGAAGTCCTACGCGCTGCTCGACGCCGGCGTCTACACCTTCGTCGTGCACCCGGACGCCAACAAGATCGAGATCCGCCACGCCGTCGAGGCCATCTTCAACGTGCGGGTCACCAACGTGAACACGCTGAACCGCAAGGGGAAGCGCAAGCGCAACCGCCGGTCCTTCAGCTTCGGGACCCGGCCCAACATCAAGCGGGCGGTCGTCACGCTGCAATCCGGCGACCGCATCGAACTGTTCGAGAGCTAGGCCACCATGCCCCTTCGCAAGCGCAAGCCAACGAGCGCCGGTCGGCGGTTCCAGTCGGTGTCCGACTTCTCGGAGATCACCAAGGACACGCCCGAGAAGTCCCTGCTCGCGCCCAAGCCCAAGTCCGGCGGGCGCAACAGCTACGGGCGCAAGACGGCGCGCCACCGCGGTGGCGGCCACAAGCAGCAGTACCGCCTCGTCGACTTCAAGCGGAACAAGGACGGTGTGCCGGCCAAGGTCGCGGCCATCGAGTACGACCCCAACCGCAACGCCCGGATCGCGCTCCTGCACTACGTCGACGGCGAGAAGCGCTACATCCTCGCCCCGTCACGGGTGAAGGTCGGCGACCGGCTGCAGTCGGGTCAGGGCTCGGAGATCCGCCCCGGCAACGCGCTCCCGCTGCGCTACATCCCGGTCGGCACCACGATCCACAACGTCGAGCTGAAGCCGGGAGCAGGCGGCAAGATGGCGCGAGGCGCCGGTTCGAGCATCCAGCTCGTCGCCAAGGAAGGCGACTTCGCCACGCTGCGCCTGCCGTCCACCGAGATGCGCCGCGTGCCGATCGACTGCCGCGCCACGGTGGGCGAGGTGGGCAACGCCGAGGCCGAGCTGATCTCGATCGGCAAGGCCGGCCGCAACCGTTGGAAGGGCAAGCGCCCGCAGACGCGCGGCGTCGCCATGAACCCCGTCGACCACCCGCTCGGTGGTGGCGAGGGCAAGTCGTCCGGCGGTCGCCACCCGGTGTCGCCGTGGGGCAAGCCCGAAGGCCGCACCCGCGACACCACCAAGCCGTCCCAGAAGCTCATCGTCCGCCGCCGTCGCACCCGCGGGAAGAGGAGATAACGCCGTGCCCCGCAGCCTGAAGAAGGGCCCGTTCGTCGACGAGCACCTGCTGAAGAAGGTCGACGCGCTCAACAGCAGCGGCGAGAAGCGCGTGATCAAGACGTGGTCGCGCCGCTCGACGATCATCCCCGACATGGTCGGGCACACCATCGCGGTGCACGACGGCCGCAAGCATGTGCCGGTGTACGTCACCGAGTCGATGGTCGGTCACAAGCTCGGCGAGTTCGCGCTCACCCGGACCTTCCGCTTCCACGCCGGCCAAGAGCGGCAGGGCCGGCGATGAGCGAGCGCTGCGAGCCCCGGACCGTACCGTCGGTGATGCGAGCTGGTCACGTCGGCACGCGGAGCGTGCCCCAGTGACTGGGCCCAAGCTCAACGAGTATCCGGTGAAGCGGCCGGGCGCCAAGCGGCTCAAGGTCACGGCCGAGCAGCCGCTGTCGGTACGGGCCCTGGCCCGCTACGTGCGCGTGTCGCCGACGAAGGTCCGCCAGGTGCTCGATCTGATCCGCGGGCAGGACGTCCAGCGGGCGCGCGAGATCCTGCGCTTCTGCGACCGCGACGCCGCCGAGGTGGTCGGCAAGGTGCTCGACTCGGCCGTCGCCAATGCCGACGCGAATCACGAGCTGCACGACAGCGAGGAGCTGTACGTGTCGGCCTGCTACGCCGACGAGGGGCCGACGCTGAAGCGTTGGCGGCCCAGGGCGCGTGGCCGGGCGACCCGCATCCGCAAGCGCACGTGCCACGTGACCGTGCTGGTCACCCGGCTGCCCGAGAACGACCTGGCCCGCCGGCGTACCCGCACCCAGGCGGCGCAGGCCGACCGGCGCCGTCGCCGGGCCGGCCAGCAGGCCGCGGCCGAGCGGTCCGCGACCCAGCAGCGGCGCGAGGACGCCGGCACGCCCGAGGAGGTCGAGGGCGCCATCGTCGACGAGCCGACCGAGGAACCCGTCGAGGAGACGACCGCGGCCGCGACCCTCGAGGTCACCGACGAGCCGGTCGAGACCGTCGACACCGTCGACACCCCCGAGGCCGAGGTGGCCGCGCAAAGCGAAGCTCTGGCCGACGAGGCGGCGCCGGCGCTGCCCGCCGACGACGAGCCGAAGACGAAGGAAGAAGGCGAGTAGTGGGACAGAAGGTCAACCCGTACGGGTTCCGGCTCGGGGTCACCACCGATTGGAAGTCGCGCTGGTTCAGCGATCGGGAGTACACGGAGTACCTCATCGAGGACTGGAAGATCCGTGACTACCTGATGCGGCAGCTGCCGCACGCCGCGATCAGCCGCGTGGAGGTCGAGCGCACGCGCGACCGCCTGCGGGTGGACGTGCACACCGCGCGCCCGGGCATCGTCATCGGTCGTCGCGGCGCCGAGGCCGACCGCCTGCGCGACGGTCTCGCCAAGATCACCGGCAACGCCAAGGTCCAGCTGAACATCCAGGAGATCAAGCAGCCCGAGCTCGACGCCGCCCTCATCGCGCAGGGCGTCGGCGACCAGCTGGCCGGCCGGGTGAGCTTCCGCCGGGCGATGAAGCGGGCAGTTCAAACCGCGCAGAAGGCCGGCGCCCAGGGCATCCGGGTGCAGTGCTCCGGTCGCCTCGGTGGCTCCGAGATGGCCCGCACCGAGTGGTACCGCGAGGGTCGGGTGCCGCTGCACACGCTGCGCGCCGACATCGACTACGGCTTCCGCGAAGCGCGGACGACGTTCGGCCGCATCGGCGTGAAGGTCTGGATCTACAAGGGCGACATCCTCCCGTACAAGACCTCGGCCGAGGACAAGATCAGCCGCGAGGCGGCGATGGCTGTCGGCGAGACGTCGGGCCAGGCCCGGCCGCGCCGCATCATCTCCGCCGGCGGCGGACGGCGCCGGCCCGAGGACGGTGCGCCCGGCGATCCCACCACCGCGACGCCGGCCGCCGCGGGGGACGAGGAGGCCGCCGAGGCGGTCAACGTCGTCAAGGAGGCGGACCCGGAGCTGGAGCGCCTGCTGGCCGAGGAGGAGGAGCTCGAGCGCCGCATGCGCGAGCACCACGAGACCCCGCACTTCCGCACGGGGGACGAGTAGCCATGTTGATGCCCCGCAAGGTCAAGCATCGCAAGCAGCACCGCGGTCGCATGAGCGGCATCGCCAAGGGTGGCACCAAGATCAACTTCGGCGACTACGGCATCCAGGCGCTCGAGCCCGGCTGGATCACGGCCCGGCAGATCGAAGCCGCTCGTATCGCGATGACCCGCCACGTGAAGCGCGGCGGCAAGGTCTGGATCAACATCTTCCCCGACAAGCCGGTGACGCAGAAGCCGGCCGAGACCCGCATGGGTTCCGGCAAGGGCAATCCCGAGCACTGGGTCGCGGTCGTGAAGCCGGGCCGCGTGATGTTCGAGCTGGCCGGGGTCAACGAGGAGCTGGCGCGCGCCGCCATGGAACGGGCGATCCAGAAGCTCCCGATCAAGGCCAAGTTCATCATCCGGTCCGACGAGGTGGTGGTCTGATGCCGAACGCGCGTGCCGCCGAGCTCCGCGAGACACCCGACGACGAGCTGGTCACGCAACTGGTCGAAGCGAAGACGGAACTGTTCAACCTGCGCTTCCAGCTCGTGACCGGTCAGCTCGACAACTACGCCCGCGTGGGCCAGGTCAAGAAGGACATCGCCCGGATCAACACGATCCTGCGCGACCGCGAGATCACCGCCGCCGAGGCGGCCGAGGGTACCGACGCCGAGGAGAACGAGGATGGCTGACGAGGCCGCCGCCCGGCCCAACCGCCGCAAGGTGCGCGAGGGCGTCGTGGTCAGCGACGCGCAGGACAAGACCGCGGTCGTCGCGGTGACCGAGCGCGTGCGTCACCCGCGGTACGCCAAGACGGTGCAGCGCACCAAGCGCATGCACGCCCACGACGAGACCAACGACGCCCACAAGGGCGACCGGGTGCGCATCGCCGAGACACGACCCACGTCGAAGATGAAGCGCTGGCGCGTCGTGGAAGTGCTGGAGCGGGCCAAGTGACCCAGGAGCGCGCATGATCCAGCAGGAGTCCCGGCTCCGGGTGGCCGACAACAGCGGCGCCAAGGAGGTGCTCTGCATCAAGGTGCTGGGCGGCTCCAAGCGGCGCTACGCGTCGATCGGCGACGTCTTCGTCGCCACTGTCAAGGACGCCATCCCCGGTGCCGCCGTCAAGAAGGGCGATGTCGTGAAGTGCGTCGTCGTGCGCACCAAGAAGGAGAAGCGGCGGCCGGACGGCAGCTACATCCGCTTCGACGAGAACGCCGCGGTGCTGATCAACGACCAGCAGCAGCCCCGCGGCACGCGCATCTTCGGCCCGGTCGGCCGCGAGCTGCGCGACAAGAAGTTCATGCGGATCATCTCGCTGGCCCCAGAGGTGTTGTGATGAAGATCAAGAAGGGCGACCGGGTGCGGGTCCTCACCGGCAAGGACCGCGGCAAGGAGGGCGAGGTCATGCGCGCCCTCCCGGAGGACAACCGGGTGATCGTCGACGGCGTGAACGTCGTCAAGAAGCACCAGCGCGCCCGGAGCGCGGTCATGCAGGCCGGGATCATCGACAAGGACATGCCGATCCCCGTCGCCAACGTCGCCATTCTCTGCCCGAGCTGTGGGCCGACCCGCATCGGCTACCGCTTCGAGGAAACCCCTACCGGCACCCGCAAGGTGCGGATCTGCCGCAAGTGTGGGGGTGACCTGTAGTGGCCACCGAGACGCGCGAGCGGCCGCGCCTCAAGCAGCGGTACGACGCCGAGCTGCGCGGCCAGCTGAAGGACCGGCTGGAGCTGGCGAACATCATGCAGGTCCCGCGCCTGGAGAAGATCGTCATCAACATGGGCGTGGGCCGGGCGACGCTGCAGGCCTCGCTGCTCGAGGGCGCGGTGCGCGACCTCACCGAGATCACCGGTCAGAAGCCGCTCGTCACCAAGGCGCGCAAGTCGATCGCGGCTTTCAAGCTCCGCGAGGGCAACGCCATCGGCGCCAAGGTCACGTTGCGCGGCGACCGGATGTGGGAGTTCTTCGACCGGCTCGTCGCATTGGCGATCCCCCGGATCCGCGACTTCCGCGGGCTCTCGCCCACCAGCTTCGACGGCCGCGGCAACTACACGTTCGGCGTCACCGAGCAGCTGATCTTCCCGGAGATCGACTACGACAAGGTCGACAACGTCCGCGGCATGGACATCACCATCGTCTCGACCGCCCGCACCGACGCCGAGGGCAAGGCCCTCCTCGAGGCGTTCGGCTTTCCGTTCCGACGTGAGGGAGCGCAGTAGTGGCCAAGAAGGCTCTCATCCAGAAGCAGCAGCGCAAGCCCAAGTTCAAGGTGCGGGCGTACACCCGGTGCCGCCGGTGTGGCCGGCCGCGCGCGGTGTTCCGCCAGTTCGGGCTGTGCCGCATCTGCCTGCGCGAGATGGTGCACGCCGGCGAAGTGCCGGGCGTGACGAAGGCGAGCTGGTGAGGCGGTGATGTCCCGATGACGATGACGGACCCCATCGCGGACATGCTCACCCGCCTCCGCAACGCCAACGTGGCGATGCACGACGAGGTGCGCATGCCGTCCTCCAAGCTGAAGGAGTCGCTCGCGGCCGTCCTCCAGCGCGAGGGCTACATCGAAGGCTTCAGCGTGGGCGACGACCCGACCCGCCCGGGCCGGTTCCTCGAGATCACGATGAAGTACACGCCGGAGCGCGATCGCACCATCTCCGGCCTGCGCCGGGTGTCGAAGCCCGGCCTCCGCGTCTACACCAAGGCCGATCGGCTGCCCCGCGTGCTGGGTGGCCTCGGTGTCGCTGTTCTGTCCACTGACCAGGGCCTCATGACCGACCGAGAGGCGCGCGAGCGTCGCAAGGGCGGCGAGGTCCTCTGCTACGTGTGGTGAGCTGATGTCGCGCATCGGACGTTCCCCAATCCCGCTGCCGTCGGGCGTCGACGTGACGATCGGCGAGGGCCATGTGCTCGTGAAGGGCCCCAAGGGCCAGCTCGAGCGCGACCTGCCGGCGGTGATCCGCGTCCGTCAGGAGGACTCGACGATCCTGGTCGAGCGGCCCGACGACGAGCGCGAGAACCGGGCGCTGCACGGGCTCACCCGCTCGCTGGTGAACAACATGGTCGTCGGCGTGACCGCGGGGTTCACCCGGGAGCTCGAGATCGTGGGCGTCGGCTACCGGGCCACCGCCCAGGGCCCCGACAAGCTCGAGTTGGCGCTCGGGTTCAGCCATCCCGTCCGGGTCGAGGCGCCGCAGGGCATCACCTTCGAGGTGCCGGTACCGACGCGCATCATCGTGTCGGGCATCGACAAGGAGCAGGTCGGTCAGGTGGCCGCCAACATCCGCAAGATCCGCAAGCCCGAGCCCTACAAGGGCAAGGGCGTGCGCTATGCCGGCGAGACGGTTCTCCGCAAGGCCGGAAAGGCTGCGAAGTAGCGATGACGTACACGACCAAGAAGAAGCAGGAGGCGCGCACCCGCCGGCACTACCGGGTGCGCAAGAAGGTGCGCGGCTCGACGGCCCGTCCTCGCCTCGCGGTGTACCGGTCCAACAAGCACATCTCGGCCCAGGTCATCGACGACCTGACCGGTCGGACCGTCGCATCGGCCAGCACGGTGGAGGCCGACGTCAAGTCGACCGGTTCCACCAGCAACCGGTCGGCCGCGACCGCCGTCGGGCGGCTCGTGGCCGAGCGGGCCAAGGCCGCCGGCATCACCAGCGTGGTGTTCGACCGGGGCGGGTTCCTGTATCACGGCCGCGTCGCCGCGGTCGCCGACGCGGCTCGCGAAGCCGGTCTGGAGTTCTAGGAGATATGGCAGAGCCTCGACGTACCGGTGGTGACTCGCAGTACGAGGAGCGCGTCATCACCATCAACCGTGTCGCCAAGGTCGTGAAGGGCGGTCGCCGCTTCAGCTTCACCGCGCTCGTGGTGGTGGGCGACGGCGCCGGCAAGGTGGGCCTCGGGTACGGCAAGGCCAAGGAGGTGCCGGCCGCCATCCAGAAGGGCATCGAAGAGGCCAAGAAGAACTTCTTCGCCGTCCCGCTGGCGGGCTCGACGATCACCCACCCGATCCTCGGCGAGCACGGCGCCGGCCGGGTGCTGCTGAAGCCGGCCGCCCCCGGTACCGGGGTCATCGCCGGTGGCGCCGCCCGCGCCATTCTCGAAGCCGCCGGTGTGCACGACATCCTGGCCAAGTCGCTCGGCTCGTCCAACGGCATCAACGTGGCGCATGCCACCATCCAGGGGCTGAAGGGCTTGAAGCGGCCCGACGAGATCGCGCGGATCCGCGGCAAGACACCCGAAGAGGTCACCCCGGCCGGCGTGCTGCGCGCCTACCGCGAGAGCCAGCGGGGCCCGCACACGCCCGAGGTGGTGGCGTAGCGATGGCCACCATCAAGGTCACCCAGGTGCGCTCGGCGATCGGCAGCAAGCCGAAGCATCGCGGCACGCTGCGGGCGCTCGGCCTGGGCCGCATCGGCAAGACCAACACGTTGCCCGACCGGCCCGAGATCCGGGGGATGCTGGCCCGGGTGCCCCACCTCATCACGGTCGAAGAAGCAGGTGATTCCCAGTGAAGGTGCACGATCTCAAGCCGGCTCCTGGCTCGACCCGCGCCAAGCGGAGGGTCGGTCGCGGCATCGGCGGCAAGGGTGGCAAGACCGCCGGCCGCGGCATGAAAGGCCAGGCCGCACGCGGGTCCATCAAGCCGTGGTTCGAAGGCGGCCAGCTGCCGATCACCCAGCGAGTACCGAAGCAGAAGGGGTTCAAGAACCCGTTCCGCGTCGAGTACGTCGTCGTCAACCTGGACACCCTCGAGGGGTTCTCGGGCGACGAGGTCACTCCCGAGACGCTGCGGGCGGTGGGCCTGGTCCACAAGCACGGCCTGGTGAAGGTGCTGGGCCGGGGCGAGCTGACCCGGAAGGTGCGGGTCAAGGCCCACGCCTTCTCCAAGACCGCCGAGCAGGCGATCACTGCGGCCGGCGGTAGCGTTGAGGTCCTTCCGCCGCCGTTCGGCCATGGCCGACCGCCGGCCAAGGGCAACGCTCTGACCAACCGCTAGACCCGGAGAGGACCAGACGTGTTCTCCAGCATGAAGAACATGTTCAAAGTTCCGGACCTCCGGAACAAGATCATCTTCACGCTCGTCGTCATCGCGATCTACCGCATCGGGTCGAACATCACCGTCCCGGGCATCGACTTCGGTCAGGTGCAGGTGCTGCAGCGCGAGGCGAAGGCGGGCGGGGTCCTCGGGTTCCTGAACCTGTTCTCCGGTGGCGCGCTCACGCAGATGGCGGTGTTCGCGCTCGGGATCATGCCGTACATCACGGCGTCGATCATCATGCAGCTGCTCGCGGTGGTGATCCCGAAGATCGAGCAGTGGCAGAAGCAGGGCGCGGTCGGGCAGAAGAAGATCACCCAGTGGACCCGCTACATGACGGTCGGCCTGGCGATCCTCCAAGCCACCGGCATCACGTACCAGTTCCACAACGGCTTCCTCGGTCGCGGGTCGGCCGGCACCAACATCGACCTGATCAAGAAGTTCGACGTGCCCCACGTGGCGTTCATCGTGCTGACGATCACCGCCGGCACCGCCCTCGTGATGTGGCTGGCCGAGCTGATCACCCAACGCGGCATCGGCAACGGCATGTCGATCCTGATCTTCGCCAACGTCGTGAGCCGCATGCCGGCCCAACTCGGAACCGTGAAGGCCGAGGGTGGCCTCGTCGACTTCATCGGCGTGCTCGTGTTCGGCGTCCTGATGATCCTGGCCATCGTGTTCGTGGAACAGGGGCAGCGGCGCATCCCGGTCCAGTTCGCCAAACGCCAGGTGGGCCGCCGGCTGTACGGCGGTCAGAGCACGTACATCCCGTTGAAGGTCAACCAGGCCGGCGTCATCCCGATCATCTTCGCCAGCTCCGTGCTGTACTTCCCCGTGCTGCTGTCGAACGTG
Organism: Acidimicrobiales bacterium; assembly: GCA_025463925.1. Lineage (GTDB taxonomy): Bacteria > Actinomycetota > Acidimicrobiia > Acidimicrobiales > AC-14 > RYN-50. The sequence goes on from JAODBK010000017.1 coordinate 11,363, forward strand.
ATCAGCGTCAAGAGCATCGTCAACTTCATCAACAAGAACCTGGTCTCGCCGACGAGCCTCGTCTACATCCTCTTTTACGGCCTGCTGATCATCTTCTTCACGTACTTCTACACGGCCATCACGTTCGACCCGCACCAGCAGGCCGACATCATCCGCAAGCAGGGTGGCTTCATTCCCGGCATCAGACCCGGTGCGCCGACCGAGAAGTACCTGGGCGGCATCCTCAACCGGATCACCCTCCCCGGCTCGTTGTTCCTCGCCACCATCGCGTTGCTCCCCCAGCTCGCGCTCCGGCTCCGGCACCTCAACGCGTTCCCCTTCGGCGGCACGACGGTCCTCATCGCCGTAGGGGTGGCTCTCGAGACCATGAAGCAGATCGACAGCCAGTTGATGATGCGGAACTACGAGGGGTTCTTGAGCAAGTGACCTTGGCGGCATAAGTGGTCCCGGGGGCACGACTGGTCCTCCTGGGCAAACAGGGGGCGGGCAAGGGAACCCAGTGCGTGCGCCTGGCGCGGCACTACGTGATCCCGCACATCTCCACCGGTGAGATCTTCCGCAACGCGGTGAAGCTCGGCACCGAGTTCGGCAAGCGGGCCAAGGAGTTCATGGACGCCGGCGAGCTGGTGCCCGACGACGTCGTCGTCGGGGTGGTCGCCGAGCGCCTGGGGCGAGACGACGTGAAGGTGCGGGGCCTGCTCCTCGACGGGTTCCCGCGCAACGTCCACCAGTCCGAGGCCCTGGAGGGCCTGCTGCCACCGCGCGGCATCGACCTGGTGATCGACTTGGAGGTGCCGACCGAGGTCGTGCTCAAGCGCCTCTCCAGCCGGCGGGTGTGCGTGAACTGCGAGACGAACTACGGCGTCGACAACCCGCCCAGCATCGACGGCAAGTGCGACGACTGCGGCGACCGCGTCATCCAGCGGGAGGACGACACCGAAGCGGCCATCCAACGCCGGCTGTTCCTGTACGAGGAGCAGACCGCGCCACTGATCGCCTGGTACATGGGCAAGGACAAGCTCGTGGCGGTGGACGGCGTCGGCTCGCCGGACGAGGTGACATTTCGCCTGACCCGCGCCATCGACCTCCGGCTCAGGAACGTCTGATGCGCCGCTCCAAGGAGGACATCGCCAAGATGCGGCGGGCCGGCAAGGTCGTCGCCGAGATGCACGAGCGCTGCACCGAAGCGGCCAAGCCGGGCGCCACGACCGCGGACATCGACCGGGTCGCCCGCGAGGTCCTCGACCGACGCCACGCCCGGTCCAACTTCCTCGGGTACCACGGGTTCCCAGCGGTGATCTGCACCTCGCCCAACGAGGTGATCGTCCACGGGATCCCAGGGGGCTACCTCCTCGAGGAGGGCGACATCATCGGCCTGGACTGCGGGGCCATCATCGAGGGCTGGCACGCCGACGCCGCGGTGACGGTGCCGGTCGGCGAGGTGGCCCTGGAGGCGCAGAAGCTGATGGTCGCCACCCGGGACAGCCTCTGGGCGGGGATCGAGCGGATCCGCGACGGCAACCGGCTGTTCGACATCGGCGAGGCGGTCCAGGGTGTGGCCGAAGGGGCCGGGTTCTCGGTCGTCCGCGAGTACGTGGGCCACGGGATCGGCACCGCCATGCACGAGTCGCCCCAGATCCCCAACTACAAGCCGGCCGAGGGCGGCCGGGGGATCAAGATCAAGGTCGGGCACGTCTTCGCGGTCGAGCCGATGGTCAACGCCGGTGGGCCCGAGACGTTCCTGATGGAGGACGGCTGGACCGTGGTGACCGCCGACGGCAGCCTTTCGGCCCATTTCGAGCACACCATCGCCGTCACCGACGACGGTCCCGAGGTCCTCACCGTCCCGTGAGCGCCATTGGAGCTAGGCGGGCGGCTGCGCTACCATTGGCGGTTGCTCTGGAGCGGCCGCCGCGCCCTGAGCGCCCCCAGAAGTGCTTTTCGGAGGTCCCACGCTGGCCAAGCCCAAGGAAGACGCGATCGTGCTGGAGGGCACGGTGATCGAACCGTTGCCCAACGCCATGTTCCGGGTCGAGTTGGAGAACGGCCACAAGGTCCTGGCCCACATCTCCGGGAAGATGCGGATGCACTACATCCGGATCCTCCCCGGAGACCGCGTCCAAGTTGAGCTCACGCCCTACGACCTCAGCCGAGGTCGGATCACCTACCGCTACAAGTAGGCACCCATGAAAGTTCGTCCGAGCGTCAAGAAGATCTGTGAGAAGTGCAAGGTGATCCGTCGGCACGGCCGCGTCCAGATCATCTGCACCAATCCCCGACACAAGCAACGGCAGGGCTGAGGCTGATGGCACGAATCGCCGGCGTCGACATCCCCCGCGAGAAGCGGCTGGAGATCTCGCTGACCTACATCTTCGGCGTCGGCCGCACCACCGCGGTGCAGGTCTGCCAGCGGACGGGCATCGACTCGTCGACCCGCGTGCGCGACCTCACCGACGAGGAGGTCAGCCGCCTCCGCGCCGACATCGACGCCAACTGCAAGGTCGAGGGTGACCTGCGCCGCGACATCGCGCAGGACATCAAGCGCAAGATCGAGATCGGGTGCTACCAGGGCATCCGTCACCGCCGTGGCCTGCCGGTCCACGGCCAGCGCACCCACACCAACGCCCGGACCCGCAAGGGCCCGAAGAAGACCGTCGCCGGCAAGAAGAAGGTCAGGAAGTAATGCCGAAACCGAAGCCGGGCGGTCGTCGCCCGCGCAAGCGCGAGCGCAAGAACGTCGCCTACGGGGTGGCGCACATCAAGAGCTCGTTCAACAACACGATCGTCTCGATCACCGACATGGAGGGCAACGTCTTGTCGTGGGCCTCGGCCGGCAACGTCGGCTTCAAGGGCTCCCGCAAGTCGACCCCCTTCGCGGCGCAGATGGCGGCCGAGAAGGCGGCACGCGCCGCCATGGAGCACGGCGTCCGCAAGGTCGACGTGCTGGTGAAGGGCCCGGGCTCGGGCCGCGAGACCGCGATCCGCTCGCTGCAGAACGCCGGCATCGAGGTCGCCGGCATCAAGGACGTGACCCCCATCCCGCACAACGGCTGCCGCCCGCCCAAGCGGCGCCGGGTCTGAGGTAGGAGAACATGGCTCGCTACACCGGACCCGTCTGCCGGCTCTGCCGCCGCGAGCGGATGAAGCTGTATCTCAAGGGCGCCAAGTGCGACACCATGAAGTGCCCGGTCGAGAAGCGGCCCTACCCGCCCGGCCAGCACGGCCGCGGCCGCATCCGTGAGTCGGAGTACTTGCTCCAGCTCCGGGAGAAGCAGAAGGCCCGCCGCATCTACGGCGTGCTCGAGAAGCAGTTCCGCAACCTCTACGACGAGGCCAACCGCCAGGACGGCATCACCGGCGAGAACCTGCTGCGCATGCTCGAGCTGCGGCTCGACAACATCGCGTACCGCGCCGGCTGGGGTTCCAGCCGCTCGCAGGGCCGGCAGTTGGTGCGTCACGGCCACGTCAGCGTCAACGGCAAGCGGGTGACGATCCCCAGCTACCAGGTGCGCAAGGGCGACGTGGTGGAGCTGCGCGACAAGGCCCGCCAGATGATCGTCATCCGTCACAACCTGGACACCATCGACCGCCTCATGCCGCCGTGGCTCGAGAAGCGCGACGACGGGCTGGGCGTCACCATCCGCGACCTGCCGCTGCGCGAGCACATCGACGTGCCGGTGCGCGAGTCGCTCATCGTCGAGCTCTACTCGAAGTAAAGGAAGCTTTCCCGTCATGCTCATCATTCAGCGCCCCACCGTCGAGCCGATCGGCGAAGCCGAGGGCAACCGGCAGCGCTTCGCGGTCGGCCCGCTCGAGCCCGGTTTCGGCCACACGCTCGGCAACTCGCTCCGCCGCACGCTCCTGTCGTCGATCCCCGGCGCCGCCGTCACCCAGGTGCGATTCGACGACTCGTTGCACGAGTTCGCCACCATCAAGGGTGTCAAGGAAGACGTCACCGACATCATCCTCAACCTGAAGGACCTCGTCCTCCTGGTGACGGCCGATGAGCCGGTGACGCTCCGGCTGGACGTCCGCGGCCCCGCCGAGGTCACCGCCGGGCAGATCCAACTGAGCGCCGACGTCGAGATCCTGAACCCCGACCTGCACATCGCGTCGCTCAACACCACCGGGCGACTGGCGCTCGACATCACCGTCGAGCGTGGCCGCGGGTACGTGTCGGCCGACAAGAACAAGAAGAGCCAGACGATCGGCGTGATCCCGGTCGACTCGATCTTCTCGCCGGTGCGGCGGGTGGCGTTCGCGGTCGAGCCGACGCGGGTCGAGCAGGCGACCAACTACGACCGCCTCACGCTCGACATCGAGACCGACGGGTCCATCAGCCCGCTGGAGGCACTGGCCTCGGCCGGCGACACCCTGCGCTCGCTCGTCAGCCTGGTCGCCGAGATCAGCGAGGCCCCGATGGGCCTTGAGCTGGGCGACGTCGGCGCCGCGAGCAGCGGTTCGCCCGACCTCGACCTCCCGATCGAAGAGCTCGACCTGTCCGAGCGGCCCCGCAACTGCCTCAAGCGGGCGCAGGTCAACACCATCGGCGAGCTGGTCGAGCGCACCGACGACGACCTGCTGGCGATCACCAACTTCGGGCAGAAGAGCCTCGACGAGGTCATCCAGAAGCTCGACGAGCGCGGCCTGTCGCTGCGCGTCAAGGAGGGCTAGGTCGTGCCGGCCACCCCGCGCAAGGCCCGCGCCTTCGGTGGCGACGCCGAGCACCAGCGTTCGATGATGGCCAACCTGGTCGCGTCGCTGATCGCGGCCGAGGCCATCACCACCACCGAGGCCAAGGCCAAGGCGCTGCGCCCGATCGCGGAGAAGCTCATCACCAAGGCGAAGAAGGGCGGCGTGCACCGCCATCGCCAGGTCGTCGCGTTCATCGGCGACAAGGACATGGCCCACAAGTTGTTCGAGGAGATCGGTCCCCGCTACGAGGATCGGCAGGGCGGCTACACCCGCATCCTCAAGCTCGGCCCCCGCCACGGCGACAACGCGCCGATGGCGAGGATTGAATTGGTGTGACGCTGTTCCCGCCCGAGGCGGGGACGCAACCAGACCCGGCGCCCCCGCTCGTTCGGGTGCGCGCGCTGATCGCGTACGACGGCCGCGGCTACCACGGGTTCGCGGCGCAGCCGGGTGTGAAGACGGTCGGCGGCACGATCATCACCACGCTGTCTCGCGTGCTGCGCCACCCGGTGGAGCTCACGTGCGCCGGCCGCACCGACACCGGTGTGCACGCGTGGGGGCAGGTGGTGTCGTTCGACGTCGCCGAGGATCGCTTCGACCCGGACACGATCGTGCGGGCCGGCAACAAGCTCATGGCGCCGACCATCGTCGTGCGCTCCGTCGAGCGGGCCGAGCCCGGCTTCGACGCCCGCCGGTGGGCCAAGGCGCGCACCTACCGGTACTCCGTCGTGAACCGCTCGGTGCCCGACCCGTTCCTGGCCGCGACGGCGTGGCACGTCGAGGAGGAGCTGGACGTGCGGGCCATGCAGCTGGCCTGCGACCCGCTGATCGGCGAGCACGACTTCTCGTCGTTCTGCCGGCCGCCCCGCGGCACGAACGGCGGTGACCCGCCGTCGATGGTGCGCAAGCTGCAGTCGGCCGAGTGGCGGGAGTTGGGCGACGGCATCCTGCGCTTCGAGGTGCGGTCGTCGTCGTTCTGCCACCAGATGGTGCGCTCGCTCGTCGGGACGATGGTGGAGATGGGCCGCGGCCGCCGCCGGGCCGGCGAGATGGCCGCCATCCTGCGGGCCGAGAGCCGCGCCGCCGCCGGCCATCTCGCCCCACCGCACGGCCTGTGCCTCTGGCACGTCGACTACTGACCTCGGCGCCGTTCCTGTCATCGATCCGGCACCGAATCGGTGCCCTCTCCCGGAAAAGAACGGCGGGGCGGGGCGGGGGCCGGGGCTAACGGACGAGGTCGACCTGGTAGCCGGCCTTCTGGAGGGACTTGACGACCTCGTGGCGGTGGTCGGGATCGGTGGTCTCGAGGGTGAGCAGCACCTCGGTCTTGTCGACCGGGAGGTCGACGCCGACGCGGTGGTGCTCGACCGACAGCACATTGAGGCCCAGGGACGCGACGGTCGACGTCAGGCCGGCCAGCGTGCCGGGCCGGTCGTTCAGGACGATGCGCAGCAGCAGGTACCGACCGGCCGCGGTGAGGCCGTGGTCGATCAGCTTGATGAGCAGCAGCGGGTCGACGTTGCCGCCCGACAGCAGCGCCACCGCCGGGCCGCGTCCCGTGACCTTCCCTTCGAGCAGCGCGGCCAGCGCGACCGCGCCTGCCGGTTCGACGACTGCCTTGGCCCGCTCGAGGAGGAGCAGCAGCGCGCGGCTCGTCTCCTCCTCGGTGACCGTCACGACGTCGTCGACGTAGGCGCGGACATGCGCCAGCGTGAGGTCGCAGGGCGACTTGAGGGCGATGCCGTCGGCCATCGTCGCGACCTCGTCAAGGGTGACGACGCGGCCGGCGTCGAGCGACGCCCGGGTGGACGCCGCGCCGGCGGCTTCCACGCCGACGACGCGCACGCCGGCGCGGGTGTGGGCCAGCGCGGTGGCGATGCCGGAGATCAGGCCGCCGCCGCCGATCGGCACCACGACCACGTCGAGGTCGTCCGGCGCCTCCTCGGCCACCTCGAGCCCGATCGTTCCTTGGCCGGCGATGACGTCGGGGTGGTCGAACGGCGGGACGTAAACGGCGCCTTCGGCTTCGGCGAACGCCTTGGCCAAGGCGATGGTCTCGTCGACCACCGAACCGGCCAGCCGCACGTCGGCCCCGTAGGCTCGCGTCGCCTCGACCTTCGGCAGGGCGGCGTTGAGCGGCATGAAGATGGTGGCCCGGCGGCCGGTGAGCGTCGCCGCCAGGGCCACCCCCTGGGCGTGGTTGCCGGCCGATCCGGCGACGACCGGCACGCCGGGGGCGAGCTGCGCGATCAGGTTGTAGGCCCCGCGGATCTTGAACGAGCCGGTCCGCTGCCGGTACTCCGGCTTGAGCAGGATCGGCCGGCCGGCCAGCTTCCCGAGGGTGTCGGACGGCTCGAGGGGGGTCGGCCGGAGGACCGGGCCGACCCGTTCGCGGGCCCGGCGGATGTCGGCGAGCTGGATCACCAGGGAGCCAGGTTACGGGCCGTTTGCCGGTGTCTCCGGCTGCCCGTACACTTGTCCGTCGGTTCGACGCGCAGCAGAAGGGCACTTTCGTGCGCACGTACTCCCCGAAGGCTTCAGAAATCAAGCGCGCCTGGCACGTCGTCGACGCCGACGGCCTGGTGCTCGGCCGCATGGCCACCGAGGTGGCGAGCGTCCTGCGGGGCAAGCACAAGCCGGTCTTCGCTCCCCACCTCGACACCGGCGACCACGTCGTCGTCGTGAACGCCGCCAAGGTGGTGCTCACGTCCGACAAGGCGGAGAAGAAGATCGCGTACCGCCACTCCGGTTACCCGGGCGGCCTCAAGGAGCAGACCTACGCCGACATGCTGGCCAAGCGGCCGGAAGAGGTCGTGCGGCGCGCGGTGCGCGGCATGCTGCCCAAGGGCCCGCTCGGCCGGCAGATGCTGCGCAAGTTGAAGATCTACGCCGGCCCCGAGCACCGCCAGACCGCCCAGCAGCCCCAGCCGCTCGAGATCCCCGGCGCGCGCCGGATCACGGCGTAAGCAAGACCAGGAGACGAAGTGCCGAAGCCGCTCACCCAGACCACCGGCCGCCGCAAGCAAGCGGTCGCGCGGGTCCGCATCCGTCCCGGCAACGGGGCGATCACCGTCAACCGGCGGGTGATCGCGGAGTACTTCCCGTCCGAGACGCAGCGCATGATCGTCACCGAGCCGCTGCGGCTGACGACGACCAACGAGATGTACGACGTCGACGCCACGATCGACGGCGGCGGCGTGAGCGGGCAGGCCGGCGCACTGCGCCTCGGCATCGCCCGGGCGTTGGCCGAGCTGGACGGCGAGCTGCGCATCCCCCTCAAGCGGGCCGGGTTCCTCACTCGCGACGCCCGCGAGAAGGAGAGCAAGAAGTACGGCCTGAAGAAGGCCCGCAAGGCGCCTCAGTACTCCAAGCGGTAGAGCCGGCGTCCGCGTGACGCTCTCGTTCGGCACCGACGGCATCCGCGGCGTCGCCCGCACCGAGCTCACCACCGAGATCGCGGAGCAGCTCGGACGGGCCGCGGCCCGGGTGCTCGGCCGGCGGCTGTTCCTCGTCGGTCGCGACACGCGCGAGTCGGGCCCGGAGCTGCAGGCGGCGCTCATGGAGGGCCTGGCGCACGCCGGTGCCGGCGTGGCCGACCTCGGCGTGGTCCCCACCCCCGCGGTGGCCTTCTGCTCGGCGCGCCGTGACGCGCCGGCCGCGATGGTGTCGGCGTCGCACAACCCGTACACCGACAACGGCATCAAGCTGTTCGCGGCCGGGGGCCGCAAGCTCTCCGACGCGGTCGAGGCGCGGGTCGAAGCCGAGTTCGAGAAGCCGGCCGAGCCTCGAGGCGGCTCCGCAGTGCGCAGCCCGCCCGAGCCGCTCTCACCTGAGCCGCTCCCGCCCGAGTACGGAGCGCATCTGCTGGCGTCGCTCGGCGGCCGCACGTTCGGCGGGCTGCGGGTCGTGCTCGACTGCGCCAACGGCGCGGCGTCGGCGGTCGCGCCGGACGTGTTCGCGGCCGCGGGCGCGGATGTGGTCGCCATCCACGACCGGCCCGACGGCACCAACATCAACGACCGGTCGGGTTCGACGCACCCCGAGTCCTTGCAGGGCGCGGTGCTGGCGCGTCGCGCCGACCTCGGCCTGGCCTTCGACGGCGATGCCGACCGGGTGCTCGCAGTGGCCGCCGACGGCGCCCTCGTCGACGGCGACCACCTCATCGCGTTGCTGGCCGTCGACCGGAAGTCGCGTGGCGCGCTGCCGGGCGACACCGTCGTCGTCACCGTGATGAGCAATCTCGGCTTCCGGCTGGCGATGGCCGGGCGCGGGATCGCGGTGCACGAGACGTCGGTCGGCGACCGGTATGTGCTCGAGGCGCTGGAGGCCAACGGCTGGGCGCTCGGCGGCGAGCAGTCCGGCCACATCATCTTCCGCGACGTGGCCACCACCGGCGACGGGCTGCTGACGGGACTGGCGGTGTGCGACGCGGTCGCCCGCACCGGCCGGCCGCTGTCCGAGCTGGCGCGGGTGATGACGCGCCTGCCGCAGGTCCTGCGCAATGTGCCCGTCGCGGCCGACGGCCGGGCCCGCCTCGACTCCGCCGACGGGCTGTGGGCCGAGGTCCGGCAGGTCGAGGCCGCGCTCGGCGACACCGGCCGGGTGCTGCTGCGCCCGAGCGGCACCGAGCCGGTGGTGCGGGTGATGGTCGAGGCCGCCGACGCCGAGCGGGCCCGCGCCGCGGCCGAGCAGCTGTGCGCCGCGGTGGTGCGGGAGCTCGGTCGGTAGCCCACCGGTACCCTTGACCGCCATGTGCGGCATCGTCGCGGTCCTCCGCCGCCGCTCGACGGCCACGCCGCCCGATGCCTCGGCGCTGCTGGCCGACGTCGAGGCCGCGTGGGCCGCGGTGGCGACCGGCCTCGGCGGTGTCGCCGGCGCCGCGGCCCGTTTGGCGGACGTCGACGCCCGTCTGCGCGGCGTTCCGGGCGTGCGGGCACTCATCGGTTCGGCCGAGCTCGTCGCCGAGCTCGTCGATCGGATGGGCCGCTTCGACGCCGCGATCGCGGCGTTCGAGTCCGAGCTCGACGCGGGTGCCCGGCACGGCGCCGAGCTCGAGGACGCCAACGCCGCCATCGTGCGGCTGAAGGACGCGGTGTGGGCGATCTCGCGTGATCGCCTGCGGACTGCGGACGCCGTCGTGGCGCTCGCCGGCGTGGACGCCGGCCCGGCGGCGATCGAGGGGTTCACGTCGGTCCAGCTCGCGCTGTCGGCGATCGACCGGCTGGAGGTGCGGGGTCGCGACTCTGCCGGCCTGCACCTCTTCGTCACCGGCCACGGTGTGGCGACAGCTGATCCCGAGCTCGTGGCCCGCACGCGCGACCCGCTGTTCACCTCGATGGCGGTGCGGGCCGTCGACGGCGGCCTGAGCTTCGTGTACAAGGCGGCGGCCGAGATCGGCGAGCTCGGTGACAACGTCCGTCAGCTGCGCGCGTCGATCGCCGGCGACGAGCTGCTGCACCGCGCCCTCGAGCCCGAGGCGGCCGAGGTCGTCGTGCTCGGTCACACGCGGTGGGCCAGCGTCGGGATCATCAGCCAGCCCAACGCCCACCCGCTCAACGACGAGGAGGTCGGTCGGGCCGGTCCGTACGTCGTGGCCGCGCTGAACGGCGACGTCGACAACGAGCTCGACCTCAAGCGGTCGCACGCACTGCGGCTCCCGCCCGAGATCACCACCGACGCCAAGGTCATCCCGATGCTGATGTCGCGCGCCATGGCGGGCGGCGCGGCCGCGGCCGAGGCGTTCCGTGCCACCGTGGCCGAGTTCCACGGCTCGGTGGCCATCGGCGCCCACGCGGCCGACGCGCCCGGCCACATCATGCTGGCGCTGCGGGGGAGCGGGCAGGGCGTGTACGTCGGCCTGGCCGACGACGCGTTCCTGGTCGCGAGTGAGCCCTACGGCCTGGTGGAGGAGACGTCGCGGTACCTGCGCATGGACGGCGAGACGACCGGCGGCCAGGTCGTCGTGCTCGACGGCGCCGCCGCCGGCACCATCGCCGGCATCTCGCGCCTCGCCTATGACGGCACCGCGTTGCCGGTCGCCGACGAAGAGATCGTGGCCGCCGAGATCACCACGCGCGACATCGACCGCGCCGGGTTCTCGCACTTCCTGCTGAAGGAGATCACCGAAGCACCGCAGTCGTTCCGCAAGACGCTGCGGGGCAAAGTGGTCGACGCCGCCGGCGGCCTCACCGTCGTCCTCGGCGACGAGACGCTGCCGCCCGCGGTGCGCGAGCGGCTGCGGACCGGCAGGATCACGCGCGTCGTCGCCATCGGGCAGGGAACGGCCGCGGTGGCCGGCCAGAGCCTCGCCAGCGCGGTCGCGCACTTCCTGCCGCCGACCAGCGGGGTGAGCGTGGCCGCACTGCCGGCCACCGAGCTGTCGGGCTTCGGGCTGGCCGACGACATGTCCGACACCCTCGTCGTCGCCATCAGCCAGTCGGGCACCACCACCGACACCAACCGCACCGTCGATCTGGCTCGAGCCCGGGGCGCCGCGGTGCTGGCCGTCGTGAACCGCCGCAACAGCGACCTCGTCGAGAAGGCCGACGGCGTGCTCTACACGTCCGACGGTCGCGACGTGGAGATGAGCGTGGCGTCGACCAAGGCGTTCTACGCGCAGGTCGCGGCCGGCTTCGTCGTGGCGATCGCGCTGGCCACCGAGGTGACCGGCCGGGCGCCGGACGACGCCGCCCAGGTGCTCGCCGACCTCCGCCGCCTCCCGGACGCGATGGAGCAGGTGCTGGCACTGCGGCCGGAGATCGCGGACATCGCGCAGCAGCATGCGCCGTCCCGCCGCTCGTGGGCGCTCGTCGGCAACGGGCCCAACCGGGTGGCCGCGCAGGAGCTGCGCATCAAGCTCAGCGAGCTCTGTTACAAGTCGATCGCGTGTGACGCCACCGAGGACAAGAAGCACATCGACCTGTCGTCCGAGCCGATGGTGCTGGTGTGTGCGACCGGGCTGCCCGAGGCGACGGCCAGCGACGTGGCCAAGGAGATCGCGATCTACCGGGCCCACAAGGCGGCGCCGATCGTGATCGCGACGGAAGGTGACGAGTACCCGGCGGCGCTGGCCGTGATCCACGTGCCGCGGGTGCACCCGCGGCTCGCGTTCGTCCTCGCCGCCATGGCCGGCCACGTGTTCGGCTACGAGGCCGCGCTCTCGATCGACGGGCAGGCGCGCGTGCTCCGCGAAGCGCGTGCCGCCATCGAGGCCGTCGCGTCCGGTGGTGGCTTCGAGGTGATCGACGGTCTCGCGGCCCGGCTCGAGCGGCCGGCGTCGGCGTTCTTCGCCGGGTTGCGGTCGGGCGCCTACAACGGCCACCTCGAAGTCGCGACCGCGGTGCGGCTGGCGTCGCTCCTGCGGTTCGCCACCGGCGCGCTCCCGGTCGAGGCCTACGAGCTCGAGTACGGAAAGGTCGGCTCACCGGCGGCGATCATCGAGGACCTCACCGACGCGCTCACGCGCGGCATCGACGAGCTGACCCGCCCGATCGATGCCATCAAGCACCAGGCCAAGACCGTGACGGTCGGCATCTCGCGGTCGGAGGACGATCTGTTCGGCGCGCCGCTGGTCGTCGAGACACTGGCCGCCGGTTCGGCACGCGATCGTCTCAGCTACCGCGTGCTGCGCACGCTCACCGCACTCGGTCCGGCCGTGGACGAGGTCACCGGCTACACGCGCTACCGCGTCGAAGGCAACGTCGGCGACGGCACCGCCACCATCCACGTCGTCGACAAGGGCGGCGTCGCACGCGATCTGGTGTCCCGGAGCGAGTCCGAGGACCGGCCGCTGCTCCGCGGCACCAAGCACCGGGCGGCGACGTTGCGCGAGGTCATCGTCGCCGAGGGAGCACGCGACGGCCGCACCGTCCTGATCGTGCCGGAGACCAAGGACTCGTCGGTCACCGGCGTCACCCTGCTGCACGCCCGGTTCGCCGACCGCCTCGACGGCGCGGCCATGCGAGCGGTGCTCGAGGGGTACCAGGGCCGGTACGCCGCGCTGGTCGACGCCGTCACCGAGACCGAACCGCGCTTCGACGACGAGCGGTTGGCGGGCGTACCGGTCATCGACCTGCTGACGTCGCCGGTCCACGTGCTGGCCCAGCACTGGCGCCGGTGATCGGCATCGGCATCGACGCGGTGGACGTCGCCCGCTTCGGCGACGTGCTCGCCCGCCGCCCCGGCATCGCCGACCGCATCTTCACCGACGGCGAGCGGGCCACGGCCCGCGGCACGCGCGGCCTGGCCGCCCGGTTCGCCGCCAAGGAGGCGACGATGAAGGCGATGGGTGTCGGCCTGGGCGCATTCGCCTGGCACGACGTCGAGGTCGTGCGCGACCTCGACAGCGGCGCGCCGTCGCTGACCATCACCGGCGGCGCGGCCACCCTCGCAGCCGAGCTGGGCGTGCGCTCGTGGCGGGTGTCGCTCACCCACACCGACCTCATCGCCGAAGCGGTGGTGGTCGCGCTGTGACTCCGTCGCGCTCGCAAGCGGAGAGGCGGGGGTCGTCGTGATCCCGGTCCTCACGCCGGAGGAGATGGCCGCGGTCGATCGGGCGGCGCCCGAACCGGTCGACGTGCTCGTCGAGCGGGCCGGCGCCGCGGTGGCGCGGGCGGCGCTCGAGCTGCTGGGGGGCACCTACGGCCGGCGCGTGGTGGTGGTCGCCGGCAAGGGAAACAACGGCAACGACGGCCGGGTGGCGGCGGCGCGCTTGGCGCGGCGCGGCGTTCGTGTCCGAGTCGTCGATGCGTCCGACGCCGAGGGCACGGCCTTGCCGGAAGCCGACCTGGTGATCGACGCCGCATACGGCACGGGCTTCCGCGGTGGGTACCACGCGCCGCGGCCACCGAAGGCCGCCGCCGTGTTGGCGGTGGACATCCCGTCGGGCGTCGACGGGCTCACCGGTGAGGCCGGCGAGGACGCGGTCGAGGCCGACGTCACCGTGACGTTCGCGGCCCTCAAGCCCGGGCTGCTGCTCGGCGAAGGCCGGGCCCGGGCCGGCGTGGTCGACGTGGTCGACATCGGGCTCGACGTCCGACGCGCCGCGCGAGCCCACCTCGTCGAGCCGTCGGACGTCGCCGCCTGGCTGCCGGCGCGCTCGGTCGACGCCCACAAGTGGCAGCACGCGGTCCGCATCATCGCCGGGTCGGGCGGCATGGTCGGCGCGTCCCACCTCTGTTCGACCGCGGCGTTGCGGGCCGGCGCCGGCGTGGTCCGGCTCGGCGCGCCGGGCGTCATCGACCCGTCGCCGCCGCTCGAGGTGGTGGGGACGCCGCTGCCGTCCACCGGTTGGGTCGAGCTCGTCCTGGAGGATCTCGACCGCTTCCAGGCACTCGTGATCGGCCCGGGCCTCGGGCGCGACAAGGCGATCGGCGCCGCCGCCAACCGTCTCGTGGTCGAGGCGCCGATCCCGGTCCTGGTCGACGCCGACGCCCTGTTCGCCCTGGGCGACGGGTCGTTGCTCGAAGGCCGCCGCGGCCGGGTGACGGTGCTCACGCCGCACGACGGCGAGTTCACCCGCCTCAGCGGCGACAAGCCCGGTCCCGACCGCCTGGCCGCGGTCCGGGCGCTGGCGTCGCGGACCGGCGCGACCGTCCTGCTCAAGGGATCGACCACGATCGTGGTCGATCCCGACGGGGTCGCGCTGTTCAGCGCCACCGCCGACGCCCGGCTCGCCACCGCCGGTACCGGCGACGTGCTGTCGGGCGTCATCGGCGCGTTCCTGGCCCAAGGTCTGACGGCCTCGAAGGCGGCGGCCGCGGGCGCCACCGTCCACGGCCTCGCCGGTCACTTAGGCTGGCGCCGCGGTCTGGTGGCGGGCGACCTCCTCGATCACCTCCCGGCCGTGCTGTCAGAACTCGCCTGACCGGAGGCCGGATGTCCCGCGACACGCTCGTCAGCCATGTCATGACCGCCGACCCGTTGACCTTCGACGTCGACGATCAGGTGGAGGACGCCATGCGCGCCCTGACCGAGCGCCGTTTCGCCGGCGCGCCGGTGGTCGACGCCAACGGCAAGCTCGCCGGCCTGCTGTCCGACGACGACCTCATCCTCGCCGAGTCACGCCTGCACGTGCCGACGGTCCTCTCGATCCTCGGCGCCTACATCGAATGGCCGCCGTCGCAGAAGCACTTCGAGGAGGACCTGCGCAAGGCGGTCGGCGCCAAGGTCGGCGAGGTGATGACGGCGGATCCGGTCACCTGCCGGCCCGGTGACACCCTCGAGCAGGTCGCCACGCTCATGCACGACCACCACGTCGACCGCCTGCCGGTCGTCGACGACACCGGCGGCGTCGCCGGCATCATCACCCGCGGCGACCTCGTGCGGGCGATGGTCACGGATCGCTAGTGCACCGACCGGCCTGGGCCGAGGTCGACCTCGGCGCCATCCGGGCCAACGCGTCCGCGCTGGCCGCGGTCGCGTCGCCGGCGCGCTTGTGCGCGGTGGTCAAGGCCGATGGCTACGGGCACGGCGCGGTGCCGGTGGCGACGGCCGCGCTCGAGGGCGGCGCCGACGGGCTCGCGGTCGCGTTGGTGTCCGAAGGCGTCGCGCTCCGCGAGGGCGACATCGACGCGCCCGTGCTCGTGCTCTCGGAGCCGCCGGCCGCGGAGATCCCGGTGGCCGTCGCCGCCGGCCTCGCGCTCACCCTGTACACCGAAGCCGGGATCGAGGTCGCGGCGGCGTCGGGCGCGCACGGCGTGCAGCTCAAGGTGGACACGGGCATGCATCGCGTGGGCGCCGACCCGGCCGACGCCGTCGCGCTGGCGAAGGCGGCACTGGCCGCCGGCCTCGAGCTCGACGCGGTGTGGACCCATCTCGCCATCGCCGACGAGCCCGACGACCCCTACACCGCCCAGCAGCTCGCGCGCTTCGACGGGGTCCTGTCGGAGATGGCCGCCGCGGGCATCCACCCCGGGATGGTGCACGCCGCCAACTCGGCCGGTGCGATCGCGCACCCGGACGCGCGGCGCGACATGGTCCGTTGCGGCATCGCGCTGTACGGCCTCGACCCGTCGCCCCAGCTGGCGGGCGCGTGCGACCTCCATCCGGCGATGTCGCTGCAGGCCCACGTGTCGCACGTGCGGCGGCTGGCCGCGGGTGAACGGCTCTCGTACGGGTTGCGCTACCGGCTCGACCGGCCCGCGACCATCGCGACGGTGCCGATCGGGTATGCCGACGGCGTGCCCCGGCGGCTGTCGGCGGTCGGCGGCGAGGTCCTCGTCGGCGGTCGCCGCCGGCCGATCGCGGGCACCGTCACGATGGACCAGCTGATGGTCGACTGCGGCGACGACCACGTCGGCCGCGGCGACGAGGTCGTGCTGATCGGCCGCCAAGGCGAGGAGACGATCACCGCGTGGGAGTGGGCCGAGCGGCTCGGCACGATCGCCTACGAGATCGTCTGCGGGATCGGGCCCCGCGTGCCGCGCACCTACCACTCGTGAGCGAGCCGAAGGCCAGCGAACCAGCGAGCACAAGGAGGCCACCGGGCCGCCGGAAGCGGACCGGGTCCATCACCGACGTGCCCGGCGTCGTCGTCGGGCACTGGACGGATGCCGTCGCCGCGACCGGCTGCACCGTCGCGCTGTTCCCGGAGGGGACGGTCGCGTCCGGCGAGGTGCGCGGCGGCGCGCCGGCGACGCGCGAATGGGATCTGCTCGCGCCGGAACGGCTGGTCGCCCACCTCGATGCCGTGGTGCTGGCCGGCGGATCGGCCTTCGGCCTCGCGGCGTGCGACGGCGTCGCTCGGTGGTGCGAGGCAGAGGGTCGGGGCTTCGAGACGCGGGGCGGTCGCGTCCCCATCGTCGTCGGCGCCGCGATCTACGACCTGACGGTCGGTGACGCATCGGTCCGTCCGGGCCCCGCCCAGGGCGAGGCGGCGTGCCGGGCGGCGGCGCGCCGGTTCGACCGCGGCGCGGTGGGTGGCGGCACCGGCGCCACG
>JAODBK010000045.1 GCA_025463925.1 Acidimicrobiales bacterium
GTGCTCCTGAACGAGCTGCCCGAGGGTCCGCACCGCGGCGAAGTGGCGGCCCTCGCGGGTCACCGACTCGGGCGCGGTGCCGACCTCGTCGTGGGCCGCCGCCAGCCAGTAGCGCACCATGCGCTGGCCGTGGAAGAACCGCAGCCCGCAGATCTGACCGATGAGCAGGGCCTCGTCCCGGGCGAACAGGTGGGCCACGTCGGGCTGGTTGGCGAAGGCCAACAGCTTGGCCTGGTCGATGGACAGCTTCCCGTCGCGCAACGCCTCCGCGGTCTGGGGCATCCCCCGCAGCTTGCGGGCCCGGCGCAGCTCGGCCCGGGTGGTCTGGGTCGCGAGCGAGCACTCCCGGGCCAGGCGGGCCGCGGCCGCCTTGGAGCCGTCGTCGGCCCAGATCTTGCGGGCGTCCCAGGCCGCCAGCAGCCGGGCCCGGGCCGCCGCGAAGCGCGACTCCTGGCGCTGCAGGCCGATCACCGTCGCGTGCAGCTCGGCGTCGGACAGCGCGTCGGGATCGAGCGCGAACAGCTCCTCGACTGCCGCTGCCAGAGATTCCACGCCGCACCTCCCCACGCAATCGAACCGACCGAAGGGGAAGTGCCAGCACCCTATCGAACGTGTGTTCGCATGTCAAGCACTCACGGCGCGGATGCGAATTCGGCGACCAGGCCGGCGAGCTCGGCGGGCCGCTCGGCGTAGGTGACCTGCCCGCACTCGAGCTCGACGAGACGGGCATCGGCCAGCGCGCCGGCGCGACGTCGAGCGCCTCGATCGGCCGGCCAGGTCGTCGGCGTGCAGCTCGACGGTGTGGTCGGCGCCGCCGCCGGCGCTGCAGGTGTGGCCTCGGCGGTCGTACGTGACACACCGGTGACGGTCGCCGAGCCGGGGCGGCCTGGTCGGCCCAGACGCGGGCGTCGCCGCACATCCCGTGGACGAACACCAGCGGCGGACCCTCACCCGACTGCTCGGCGTACAGCGTGGTGCCGTCGGCGACCAGTTGCCACGGCGGCCACTGGTCACGCCGCCGCTTGCTCGATCCGGATGCCGAGCTCGATCAGCGCGCGACGGACGTTGCCGGCAACTGCTGGCGGGCACACCCGTTCCACGTCGGCGAGCAACACCGGCAGGGGGCGGAACTCGCCGAACAGCCACCGACTCAACAGGCCGAGGCCCATCCACTCCACGTGCTCGGCAGGGACGAGGTCGTTCCACCATCCCTTGGTCGTCACGAGCTCGCGGACCGTCGACCAGTTGCAGACCTTTGCCATGGCGTTGCCGGCGGCGACGAGGTCGGTGCCGGCCAGCAGCGTCACCGCCGGGTGCAGTCGGCTCGCCTGCTCCCATGACTCGACGCGGCTCCCGACGATGGTGTCGAGCCACATGACCGCGAACAACTCCGCCGTCGTCTGTTGCGGCGGATCGGTGGCGAGCCCGAAGACGCGCCGCATGCAGTCGGCGACGATCCCTTCTGTGGGTGGTTCGTCGATGACGCGTCCGTCGGCGAACGTCGCCATCCCGTACGTCGAGCCGTCGTACGTCATCAGCACGGTCGTGCGGCACCGGACCCGCCGCGACTGATCAGCGGGGTCGTCCACCGCGTACGACGTGCCGTGGCCGATGAGGCCGATCGCGACCCAGTCGTCCTCCGCCACCAGGCCGAGCAGCGAGTTGGTCGGGTGACCGTCGACGTCCTTCCAGCCCAGCTCGAAGCCGTCGGGCGTCGAGTCGTTGACGACGATGCGGACGAGCAGGGCTGCCTGGTCGTCGCCGCGGTCGCGGGTCGATGCGTCGAGCAGGGTGACGATCCGCTCGAGATGGTCGGGTTCCATGGTTCCTCCAGGCGCGTGTGGTCAAGCGATGGAGGAAGCGGAACGCCCAGCGTCGCGCGGCCCGGACCGGCCGCGCAAGGGTCAGAGGAGGAGGCGGAAGGTGCGGAAGGCCCGCTCCCAATGCGCGGTCGACGGGTTCTTCACCGTGGGATCGATGATCGTGAACAGGTGGGCCAGCGCGACGCTCAGCCCACCGGCGACGGCGGGCAGGCCGGCCTGCGTCTCGTCGCTCAGCGCGAGGTCGAGCTGCGGCCAGGTGGCCAGCTGCTCGAGGATCGGCTCGAGCTCCACGTCCTCGTCGATCTTCTCGAACTCGTGGATGCGCTCCTGCAGGCCCTTGGTGATCGGCAGGTCCCACGGCTCGATGACGTCGCGGATGTTCGCCTTGGCCGTGGCCTCGGCGACGACCAGCAGGTCGTGGATCTTGCCGCCGATGAAGTCGCGATACCGCTTCAGGTCGTCCTTGTCGACATCGAGTCCGCCCTCGATCCGGAAGAATCGCTCGAAGTTCGGAATGGCGGAGACGGGCATGCCCGCGGGTTACCCGGTCGGCCGACCGCTGCAACGGTTGGTGCGCTCGTGGTCGAGGAGCCAGCGCTTCATGTCGAGGCCGCCGCCGTAGCCACCCAAGCTGCCGTCGGTGCGGAGCACGCGGTGGCACGGCACCACGAGGAAGACCGGGTTCGATCCGCACGCGGTCCCGATGGCGCGCACGGCACGCGGCGATCCGACCTGGCGCGCGAGGTCCGCGTAGCTCGTCGTCGACCCGGGCTCGATGTCGCGCATCGCCTGCCATGCCGCGTTCTGGAACCGCGTCCCGCGGTACGCCACGTCGATGCCGTCGAGCGCGTCGACGTCACCGGCGAAGTAGCGGTCGAGCGCGGTACTGACCGCGGTACTGATCGCGGCGTCGTCGCCCGACGACGCGGACGCCGCCCCCGTGGGGCCGCGCCATGTCCGGGCCGGCTGCAACGCGAGGAGCTGGCCGTCCTCGACGGCGAACCGGAGCCGGCCGATGGGCGAGTGGTCGTGGTCGCTGATGTGGATCATGGTCACATTCCACGACGAGTCAGACGCCCAGTCTGGCCGGATCCGGACACGACGGGTCCGTCCGGGAACCCGTGTCCGGATATGACTAGTGCAGGGCGCGGGTCAGGGCGTAGAACCAACGCATGGCCCCGTTCCAAGGCGTCGTCACCACCGGGATCTACTGCCGCGTCGGCTGCCCGGCCACACCGAAGGACGAGAACGTCCGACCGTTCCGGTTCCCGGCGGCGGCCGAGGCCGGCGGCTTCCGGCCGTGCCTCCGCTGCCGGCCCGACACCGTCGCGGCACCTTCGTCGTGGGTCGCGCCGTCGGAGCTGGTCTGCCGCGGCCTGAGGCTGATCGCCGACGGCGCGCTCGACGGGACGACCGAACCGGACCTCGCGGTAAGGCTGGGCGTCAGCGAACGCCACCTCCGCCGGCTGTTCGAGGAGCACGTCGGCGCGACACCCGACGGCGTCGCCCGCTCGCGACGGGCGCACTTCGCGCGGCGACTGCTGATCGAGACCGATCTGCCGGCGGCCGAGATCGCGTTCGCGTCCGGGTTCGGGAGCGTCCGGCAGTTCAACCGCGCCGTGCAAGAGGTCTTCCGCTTCACACCGACCCAGCTGCGCGCCCGCCGGCGGCGCGGCGACCGGCTCGCGGCGCCGGCGGGTGTCGATCTCCGACTGCCGTACAAGGCGCCCCTCGATTGGGACGCGATGACGGCGTTCCTCGCGGCCCGTGCCATCCCCGGCGTCGAAGCGGTCGACGCCGACTCCTACCGGCGCACGATCGTGGCCGACGGCGCCGCCGGTGCCATCGAGTTGCGGCGCGTGCCGAATGCCAGTCACCTCCTGCTCCGCGTCCACCTGCCGTCGGTCGCGGGCCTGATCCACGTCGTCGACCAGGCCCGGCGTATCTTCGACCTCGACGCCGACCCGGCGCTGATCGGCCGGCGCCTGCGCCGCGACGCCGCGCTGCGCCCGTTCGTGCAGGCGCGGCCGGGCCTCCGCGTGCCCGGCGCGTGGGACCCGTTCGAGCTGAGCGTGCGCGCCATCCTCGGCCAGCAGGTGTCGGTCAAGGGGGCGACGACACTGGCGGGTCGACTGGTCGAGCAGCTCGGCGACGCAGTTGCCGACGTCGAGCAGCTCGGCCTCGGCCGGCTGTTTCCCGATGCCGCGACCGTCGCCGATGCCGACCTCGGTGGCGTCGGCCTCACTCGCGAGCGGGTGACTTCGATCAAGGCCTTCGCGGCCGCGGTTGCCGACGGCAAGGTCGTCCTCGACGGATCGCACGGGCTCGAGCGCGTCGTCGACAGCCTCTGCCTGTTGCGCGGCATCGGCGCGTGGACCGCGCACTTCATCGCGATGCGGGCGTGCGGCGAGCGCGACGCGTTCCCGGCCGCCGACCTCGGCCTGCGCAAGGCGTTCGGTGGCGACATCGTGATGTCGCCGGTGGGACTGGAGCAGCGCAGCCAGTCCTGGCGACCGTGGCGCGCATATGCCGCGATGCATCTGTGGGCGGCCGGGCCCGAACGCGGCGCGTAAGACGCCGATCAGAGCGCGGCTCGCGAGGTTGTTGGTGGCCGGCAATGCGCGCCGACTGAGCGTGATCGGTAGAAGTCCTCGTTCCTGTCCCACCCTGGCTCCACAATGGCCCGATGACAGACGTCCTCACCGCGGCCGAGCGAGGTCGGCACCTGGAGCAGCGCATCGCGAGCTACTTCGGCTCGCACGGCTACGAAACCCGCACCAACGCGATCCTCGAGGGGCGCTCCGGCGGTCGTCATGAGATCGACGTGCTGGCCGAGAAGTCCGACCCACTGACGACGATCAAAGTCGCGGTCGAGTGCAAGGCGTGGAACGTGCCGATCGAGAAGGACGTCGTCTCCAAGCTGAGCTACGTCCTGAGAGATCTCGGCCTCAACAAGGGGATCATCGTCAGCCTGCACGGATGTCGCAGTGGCGCCGAGATCGCCGCGCGCGAGCTCGGCATCGATCTGTGGGGACCGGCGGAGCTCGATCGCCACTTGGGCAGTGCCGGCCTCGCACATCTCCAGACGGGCCCGGACGTTCGCGTCGCGCTCGGCTATCCGTTCGTGTCGAAGATGGAGGCCGCCGAGGCGCTCGTTCGGCAGCAGACCAAAGGGCGGCTCGGCCTTCGCGTGCTCGACGAAATCGTCTGGCTGTCACCGGCGTGGCTGCCGGCGTACGTCGTCGAGCTCGGTGTCACCCAGTCCACCATCAGACGGCGCCGGGAGCACTTGACGACCGCGACGGTGAAGAACATCTACGACGCCATTGGCGGCGAGTATCTCGGCAAGGCACCCGCGACGCTCCCGATCGAGGTGGATCTGGGAACGATCAGCATTCGCCCGGCGCTGCGAGACACCCAGCTGGCGAACACCCTTCGCAAAGCCGCGGAGCGTTACGTCTCGGTGTCGCAGGAGACGGCGAAGCAACGTCACCGCGCGTCCCTCAGCGCAATGGGGATCCCCACGCCGTGCCAGGCAGTTGACGTCGGGCGATCGAACGTCGTCCACGTTCCGGTCTACCTCGCCGTCCTCCGGCGGCAAGGCGCCGACCGAGTCGTTGCGGTGAACGCCGTGACGGGGGAGATGAGCGAGCGCCTGTCAGCGATGCTCACGACGAAGATCGGCCATCTGCGTCAGGCCTTGGTCACCGTCTGAAGCGTCGTCGCTCGCCCGCGAAGTTTCAGTTGACACTTACGTAAGCAAACACTTACACTTGGCGGTGTGGACGCAGCGCTCAAGGCACTCGCCGAACCGCGCCGGCGGGAGATCCTCCGGTTGGTGTGGTCACGCGAGCTGCCGGCCACCGACATCGCGGACCACTTCGCCGAGGTCACCCGTTCTGCGATCTCGCAGCACCTCAGCGTGCTCAAGGAGGCGGCACTCGTGAGCGAGCGACGCGACGGCACTCGCCGGCTGTACCGGGCGAACGCCGACACGATGAATGAACTCCGCACCTTCCTCGACGACTACTGGACGTCCGGCCTCGAGCGTCTGCGTGACGTCGCCGAGGCCGACGAAGCCCGCAAACGACAGAAGAAAGGCAGACACTGATGGCCGAGCTCGTACGCGAGATCATGATCGATGCCACACCCGAGACCATCTGGCCGTTCCTCACCGAGCCCGGCAAGCATGTCGAGTGGGACGGCACGGTGGCCGAGATCGACCCGCGGCCCGGTGGCATCTACCGCGTGCTGGTCGCCGGCCAGCACCAGTCGGCCGGCGAATACGTCGAGGTGGTGCCCATGGAGAAGGTCGTCTTCACCTTCGGCTGGGACCAGCCCGACCACCCGATCCCGCCCGGCTCGACCACCGTCGAGATCAGCCTGCACCCCGAGGGCGACAAGACGCTCGTCCGCCTGGTGCACCGCGGCCTGCCCGATGACGCGGTCGGCGATCACGGCATGGGTTGGGCCCACTACCTCGAGCGCCTGGCGATGGCGGCCACCGGTCGCGACCCCGGGCCCGACACGATGCCGGCGGACGCGTCGTAGTCACTCGGCCCGGAGGACGGCTGCCGGAGCAGCGCGCGGGTCGCCGTCCACACGAGCCGCATGACACCACTCTGGTCGCGCTGCGCCTCGCCTGAAAGGGAGCCTCCCGGAATGTCCGTGGTGGTGCCAACACCCCGAACCGGCCGTCCGCAATACTGCCCGGATGCGCAACGGCGGGTGGCGGCCCCGGCTGGGGTTGATGACGGCCGTGGTGGCCATGAGCGGCGTGGCGAGCAGCGGGATCGGTGCCCGGGTGGCCAGTGCCACGCCTGACTTCGCGTTCACCCGGCTCGCCGGTGGCAGTCGCTACGACACTGCCGCCGCCATCGCGACCACGTCGTTCACCACCGCCGACACGGTGGTGGTCGCGACCGGCCAGAACTTCCCGGACGCGCTGGCGGCCGCGTATCTGGCCGGCGCCGACACCGGCCCGATCCTGCTGACCGGCCAGCACGTCCCGGTGCCCGCGGCGACGCTCGACGCGATCAGCGCATTGAAGACGAAGCACGTCGTCCTCGCCGGCGGCACCACCGCCATCGGCCAGGACGTGCAGAGCGCGCTCGGCAACGTGACGTCGACGAGCGCGTCGGGTGGGTCGCTCGACGTGACGCGCGCCTCCGGCGCCAATCGCTACGACACCATGGCCGCGATCGCGCAGACACCACCGTCGAGCCACGTGGGATCCGTCGGCGGCAAGCGGACCGCCATCGTCGCCAGCGGCGAGAACTTCCCGGACGCGCTCGCAGCCGGCCCGCTGTCGTGGGCCCGAGGCCTGCCGATCGTCCTCACCACATCCGCCGCCTTGTCGCCGCAGGCGGCGCAGGTGCTCGGCGCGCTCGGCGTCGAGCAGGTGTTGATCGAAGGTGGCGCCGGCGCGGTCTCGACCGCGACGGAGGCGGCGATCCACGCCCACGGCGTCACGACGCTGGCGCGATTCGCAGGTGTGGACCGCTCCGACACCGCCCGGCTCACCGCCGAGTACGCCACCGCGAACCTCGGCTTCTCCACCAGTCACGTGGACCTCGCCACCGGCGACCAGGCCCAAGGTGGTGCCGACGCGCTCGCCGGCGGACCGCACGGCGGCGCCGACACGTCCCCCGTCCTGGTGACGAACTCGGCGTCCGACGCCGGCCAGGCGGCGGCGTACGCCGCGGCCCACCGCAGCACGCTGGCGACGGGCGACGCCCTCGGCGGATCGGCGGCGCTGCCCGATACGACCCTCGCGGTCGTCACCGACGCCGCCCGAGGCGCGATGGCGGGGTACGACATCTCGTTCCCGCAGTGCGCCAGCGGCACCTATCCGACCAGCCCGGCGTTCGGGATCGTCGGCGTCAACGGCGGCAAGCCGTTCACCGCGAACCCGTGTCTCGGGAGTGAGTACCAGTGGGCCCTCGCGGCGCCGAAGCCGCCGCAGTTCTACGTCAACACCGCGGCCCCCGGCCCGGCGAGCGCGCAGTGGAACCAGACCGATCCCAAGCCGGGCTGCGACAACACCGCCGACAACCTCAACTGCGCGTACGACTACGGGTACCACGCGGCGCTCGACGCGTTCACCAGCGCCGACACCGCGACCACCGGCGGCGCCGCCAACCACACGTGGTGGCTCGACGTCGAGACCGCCAACTCGTGGTCGTCGACGTCGAAGGTGGCCAACGCCGCCGCGGTGCACGGGTTCGTCGACTTCCTCAGCAGCCAGCCGGGCGTGACCGTCGGCATCTACTCCACGGGCTACCAGTGGGGCGTGATCACCGGATCGCCAACGGGGTTCGAGACGCTGCCGAACTGGGTGCCCGGCGCCGGCGACCAGGCACAGGCGGCGAGCTTCTGCGCCTCGACGCCGACGCACTCGTTCACCGGCGGACCGGTCGTCATGACGCAGTACCCGTTGAACGGCTTCGACGGCGACTATCTCTGCTGAGATGCCGGCCGACGTTGCGGGCGCCTGAGGAATTGCCGAGACTCTGGCCGTGCGGCGCGCCGGGGTTGCGGTGGCAGCGATCCTGGCGGCGGCCGGCGTCGTCATCGTCGGCGTGCACGTCCTGCGCCGAACGTCGTCGCTGCCGACGTCGGAGGCTCGGACCTTCCTCGGCACCTGGTCGCGGTTCGACGGGGGCGCCGCCGGCCGGCTGACCACCGATCCCACCGCGGCCGCGGCGGCGGTCACCGGGATGCGCGACGGGCTGCGCGTCGACACAGCGAGCTTCAACGCCGGACGCGCCCGGCGGGTGAGCGGCGGCGCCGAGGTCGCGTACACCGCCGACCTCGACGTCGGCGGTCTCGGCCCATGGAAGTACTCGGGCGTGCTGAAGTTCGTGCGTCAGCACAACCGGTGGGTCGTGGCCTGGTCCCCGGCGACGTTGCAACCGGCGCTGGGCGCCGACCAGCATCTGGCACGCCGCCGCACGTGGCCGGCCCGCGCTCAGGTGTTGGCGGCTGACGGCGCGCCGCTGACCAGCTCCGTCGACGTGATCGCCGTCGGCATCGAACCGGACCGCGTCAAGGACCGCGCCCAGACGCTGGCCGCGTTGCAGCAGCAGCTCGCGGTCGACGTCGCCAAGCTGTCGGCGGCGCTCGACCGGCCGGGCTTGAAGCCCAACGCGTTCGTGCCGGTGACGACGCTGGCCGCCGACCGCTACCAACAGGTCCGGCCGACGCTGGCGCCGGTGCCGGGCGTCGTCTTCCAGCGGCACGCGTCGCGCGTCGCCGTGACGCCGGAGCTCGGGGCCCACGTCGTAGGTCGCGTCGGCGACGTGACGGCCGAGCGGCTGAAGGCGCTCGGTCCGCCGTACCAGGCCGGCGACATCGTCGGGCTGTCGGGACTCGAGTCGGCGTTCGAGCGCCAGCTGGCCGGCCGGCCGTCGGGCGAGGTCGACGCCGTCGACGGTCAGGGGCGCACCGCGCGCGTCCTCATTGCGTTCACCGGCGCCGACCCGCAGCCGCTCAAGACCACGCTGCTCCTCGGCGCGCAACGGTCGGCGGAGGCCGCGCTGGCCGGCGTCGCCAAGCCGGCTGCCATCGTGGCGGTGGATGCCGCGACCGGCGCGGTGCGGGCGGTCGTCAGCACCCCGGTCGATCAGGCGTTCAACCGGGCGCTGGCCGGCCGGTACCCACCGGGCTCGACGTTCAAAGTCGTGACATCGGCCGCGTTGCTGGGACGCGGCCTCACCGTCGACGCGCCGGCCACCTGTCCACCGAAGCGCACGGTCGGTGGATTGACATTCAGCAACTTCGAAGGCGAGGCGCCGGGGTCGATCCCGTTCCATGAGGCGTTCGCGATCTCCTGCAACACCGCGTTCGTCGGCCTGGCCTCGTCGCTCCCGTCTTCCGCGCTCACCGCCGCCGCGCAGTCGTTCGGGTTCGGCGAGCGGTACTCCCTCCCGCTGCCGGACGCCGGCGGGCAGTTCCCGACGCCGGCCGACGATGCCGAGCGGGCCGCGGCCGCGATCGGGCAGGGTCGGGTGCTGGCCAGCCCGCTGCACATGGCGACCGTCGCCGCCGCGGTCGCGTCCGGCGCGTGGCGGCCGCCCACCCTGGTCGACGACGGGACGTCGTCGGTGGCCATGCCGCCGCTGGCGTCACCAGTCGTCGACGCGCTCCGCCAGCTCATGCTCGAGGTGGTCCGCAGCGGCACCGGCACGCCCGCGGCGGTGCCGGGCCAAGCGGTCGCCGGCAAGACCGGCACCGCCGAGTTCGGCGGTGGCACGCCACCGGCGACGCACGCCTGGTTCATCGGCTTCCGCGGATCGCTGGCGTTCTCGGTGCTGGTCGAGGGCGGCGGCGTGGGTGGCCGGGTGGCAGCGCCGATCGCGGCCCGCTTCCTCTCCGGCATCCGGTGACCAGGCGCGGGCGGCGCCGGGCCTGGCGAATCACGCGGGTCGTCGTCAGCGTCGGCGCGGTCGCATTGGCCGCAGTCGTCATCGCCGGCCGAAGGGACGAGATTGCCGGTGCCACCAGTGCCTTCGATCACCTCCACGTGCTGTGGGTCGTCGCCGCGGTCGTGTCCGAAGCCCTTGCCATCGTGTCGTTCGCGGCGGTCCAGCGGGTGCTGCTCGCCGCCGGCGGAACGCCCGTCCGGATGGGCCCGCTCACCGCGATCACGCTCGCCGGAAATGCGCTGCAGAACTCGCTGCCCGGTGGCGCGGCGGTGGCGAGCGTCTATGCCTTTCGTCAGTTCCGGACCCGCGGCGCCGACGACGTGCTGGCGGGGTGGATCCTCGTCGCGGTCTCGCTGCTGTCGGGCGTGACGATCGCGCTTATCGCCGCAGTCGGCGTCGCGTTGTCGGCCGGCCAGGCCAGTGCCAACGACCTCATCGGTGTCGTGGTCGCGACGTTGGTCATCGCCGTCGTGAGCGCGATTGCGGTCCGGCGCGGCGCGGTACCGGCGATCGCGGGGTGGGCGATCCGAGCGGGCAAGCGGGTCACCGGTCGGCCCAAGGGTGACGCGCAGGACGTCATCGACGGCGCCGTCGATCGCCTCCGCACCGTCACACCGACGAGACACGACTGGGCCATTGCCGGCGGCATGGCGATGGGGAACTGGATCTGGGACTGTGGCGCGCTCGCGTTCGCGTTCTTGGCCGTCGGTTCGGCGGTGCCGTGGCGCGGCCTGCTGCTCGCATACGGCGCCGGCATGCTCGCGGCCAACCTGCCGATCACCCCCGGCGGGCTCGGCGTCGTCGAAGGCAGCCTCACCATCGCACTCGTCGCGTACGGCGGCGCACAAGCACCGACCGTCGCCGCGGTGCTTCTCTACCGGATCGTCAGCTTCTGGGCGCTGCTTCCGATCGGTTGGACCGCGGTCGGCGGTCTGGCCTGGCGGAACCGCCGGCTCACCACCGGGGCAGTCGCGTGAGCACCCGACGATCGAGCCGCGTCGTCGCGATCGTCGGCGGGTTGGCGGTCATGTCGCTCGCCGGTTGCGCCGGCGGCCGCAACACCCTCAACACGCGGTCGAGCGCGTGCTTCCGAGCGATCGCCGTCGCCGAGCAGGCGGTCGGCCGGCACGGCCGGTTGCTCGGCGTGCGGGAGACCAGTTCGGCCTTCGTGCGCACGCGGTACCCGGGCGACATGCCGACCGGCGCCCGGGTCTGCCTGGTGGGCTTCCAGGAGCGCGACCGGCCCGGTGCGATCGTCGTGGTGGTCGACGTTCGCGACCGACACGTCGTCGGCGTCCACCCCTCGGATCATCCGCCGGTGCGGTTCCGTCATCTCTGATGGGACCGTTCCCCCGCTCAGCAGACTCACAGGCCGCTGACGCAGGCTGGCAGTCGTGATTCGCCGGCCCACGCTCACCTCGTCCGGGACGGGCCGGGTCGACCTGGCCTCCGGGCCGGGTTGGTATCCCGATCCCTGGCTCGACGGCTACTTCCGCTACTGGGACGGCATCGGCTGGACGGTGCACACCCATCCGTACGGCCCGCCGGCCGAGCCGCCGCCGATCGCGGACTTGTACGACGACGCGCCGGCGCAATCGCGGCTCGACTTCGTGCGGCGGCACCCGTTGGTGACGGCGTCGGTGGCGTCGTTCCTGATCGGGCTGCTCATCGCCGCGGTCGTCGTCAACCAGCGCGACACGACGCGCCGCGCCAGCTCGACCCCGCCGCCGGCCACCATCGCGCCGAACCCGGCGCCGAGGACTCCCACGTTGCCGGTCGACCCGAACGCCGCCGCGCTCGCCGGCCTGG
The DNA here is from genome assembly GCA_025463925.1 of Acidimicrobiales bacterium. Taxonomy (GTDB): domain Bacteria; phylum Actinomycetota; class Acidimicrobiia; order Acidimicrobiales; family AC-14; genus RYN-50. Next base: position 12,059 of record JAODBK010000045.1, read on the forward strand.
TCGTGCGGCAAGCCGACGTACCGGCCGGCGTGCGCGTGCAGCTCATCCCGGCGGGCAACACCGTCGACCAGCCGACCCTCGATCTCTGCAACGGGACGTTCCCGAGCGAGTCGTTGCGGACGGCGCGGCTCCAGGTCGCGGCGGTCGACGATCAAGGCAACATGGCGTTGAGCACCGAGGCCGTCCTCTACCGGAGCACCGCGGCCACCGCGCAGGCGTTCGCCGAGCTCGCCAAGGTCGCCGCCGGCTGCCCGACCTCGCCGGTCATCAGCCCGGTGGGCGAGCCGACGGTCACCACCCGCTTCCGCGCCAGGCCCGACGGCGCGTGGCCGCCGGTCGCGGGCGTCGACCGGCTGGCCTACGACATCGACTCGACCGATGACGCCGGCCAGACGCAGCACTCGGTGGCGGTGTACCTCCGGCGAGGCCGGGCGCTCATGGGTCTCTACTTCGATCAGCCCGACGGCACCCAGGTCGCGGTCAACGGCCAGACGTCGATCGCCTCGATCGTCAATGTGTTCGCGGCGCGGCTGGCGCAACTGCCGGCGACGGTCGTCAATCCCTGAGCCACCGACCCGGCCTTCAGCGGGCGGCGACCTCGATGAAGTCGCGCGTCTCGGCCTCGAGATACAGGTTCGGTGACGACCGCATGTCGGGCACGAGCTTGGTGCCGACGACGTCGTCCGGTCGGGCGTGGTCGGGCGCGTCGTACGTGAAGAAGCGCGTCCACTCGGAGTTGATGTCGAGCTCCATCGCCCGCACCGCGCCGGCCGCGACGAGCACGCGCGCCAGTGTCTCGACGCTCAGCCCGTTGCCGGCGGCGTACACCAGCGCGCCGTTGGAGGTGACGCCGACGCCCGACCGCCACACCAGCGTCCGGTTGCCGAGGGTCATGCCCCAACGGCCGTGCGCGTTCTGGTCGAGCCCGGCGACCGGCACTCGATGGTCGGCGATGAGCGAGAGGTTCTGGCGCACGGAGACGACGGCCGGGCCCATGCGGGCGTCGCGGCCCCACTGGCCGACGGTCGGGCGGCCCGCGCGGTCGATGACGAGGCTGGCCGCGCCGTCGACGAGCGGGCGCACCATGCGGCCTTCGGCGAAGTAGCCACCGCGTGAGCCGTTCAGCTTGAAGCCGGAGTTGAAGGCCGCGAGGAGCGCGTGCCGCTGCCCCAGTGGGATCGGCGCCTCGTTGGTCCACGCGCCGCCGGGGAGTTGCGTTCCCGCGAAGAGCACGGCGCGCGTGAGTGACGTGTCGATCCACGCCACGCCGGTCGCCAGCCCGCCGTGGACGGGGTCGGGTCGCAGCGCGGTCTCGTAGATGGCCGGGACCCCGCCGACCAGCCGGCCGGCGGGTCGCCAGACCCCTTCATCGGGGAGGGCCGGACTCGCGAGTGGGGTCATGTCCGCCGGGCGCGGCAGGTGCGGCGGCGCGGCCACGGCACGCGGCGCGGCGTCGACCGCCGTCCGCGGGTGCAGCAGGACCGGCGCCGGTGCGCCGCCGGTTCGCGGTTGGTGATGTGCGTACCACCAGTGCTCGACGCGATTGACGAGGCTGCCGGCGCCGTGATCGCGCAGCCACTCGACGGACCTCGCGCCGATGCTGTCCGTGGTGGACGCGGTGAGGACATGGGCGTACGACCAGGCCGGAACCGCGAGGATCACGACCGCCGCCACGGCGACCGACCGCCGCAGCCGGTGCCGTCGCCGGGGGCGTCCGGCATCGTCGCCGGTGTCGACGGAATCCGCTCGCAATGTGTCCAATGGCTTCGCCCGATCGCTGCCCGCCGCCGACGGTAGGGCACCCGACCGGCCCGTTGTCGTCGCGGCCGGCCCACCCTGCTAGCACCCCCGGGCGCATGACGGGTGACCCCCTCGTCAGCCGCCGAGGTCGGCCGTAGCGTGAGCGCCATGGTGGGAGGAGGCAGCGCGGCCGCGTCCGTCTGGGCGCGCGCCGATCTCCGACGCCGTTGGCAATCGCTGGTGCTGCTCGGGGTCCTGGCCGGCGCGACGGCCGGTTTCGCGATGGCGTCGCTCGCCGGCGCCCGGCGCACCGAGACCGCGCTGCCCAGACTGAGGGCGCGGACCGACGCCCCCTCCGCCATCGTGTTCGCCAGCCAGTCCGGCGTGTTCAACCCGGACTTCGGGCGACTCCGGGCCCGGCCGGAGGTCGCGGACCTCGCCGTCTGGGACCTCGTGTTCGGGAATCTCAACGGCCAGCCCGGCGGCGTGCTCTTCGCGTCCGACGACGGCCGGTGGGGCCGTGACGTCAACCGCCCGGTGCTCGTCGCCGGCCGCATGTGGGACCCGAATGCGCCGGGTGAGGTCGTCGTCGACGAGATCCAGGCAAAGCAGGGAGCACCGATCGGATCGACCTTCCGGCTGGACCTGATCGGACCGGACATCCAGGACCTGGTGACCAACAACGTCAACGGGCCGTCGGTCACGTTGAAGGTCGTCGGCATCGTCCGTGACGTGCGCCAGTTCCTGTTCGCCACCACTGGGCAGGCGTTCCTGGGCCCGGGCTTCGTGTCGCGCTATCGCGGTCATGCCGCGATCCATCCGAACGCCGACGTCGTGCTCCGCACGACAGGTGCTTCATCGGTCGCGGCACTGCGTCGTGACGTCAACGACATCATTGGTCCAGGGACGCCGGTGCTCGACCTGCACGCCGTCGAGCGACGCGTCAACACCACCATCGCGGTGGAGCACGCGGCGTTGCTGCTGCTCGCCGCCGCGATTGCGGTCGCGGGGGGCCTGCTCGTGACGCAGGCATTGGTGCGATCGGCGGCGATCGTCGGGGACGATGCACTGGTGCTGCGCTCGATCGGGCTGACGCGGGGCGATGTCGCGGCCGCCGCCGGTCTGAGCCACGCGGTGAGCGCGGGAGCCGCCGCGGCATCGGCGTTCGCGACCGCGTGGCTGGCGTCGCGATGGTTCCCGGTCGGCCTCGGTCGCCGCCTCGACCCGAATGTCGGCGCGCACGTCGACTGGACCGTCATCGGCCCGGGTGTCGTCCTCACCGTGGCGCTGATCCTGGCCGGCACGTGTCTGGTGGCTTGGCGAGCCGGGCGCCTCAGCCGCGGGAACGCGCGTTGGCCGCAACGTTCGCTGGCCGGCCGCATCCGCCGGCGGACGCCGTTGGCGGTGGGGCTGGGCGCCACGATGGCGTTCGAACGCGGCCGCGGCCGGACGGCGACGCCGGTCGGGCCGGCCCTCGTCGCCGCGGTCGTCGGAGTGCTCGGCGTCATCGGCGCGCTCACGATCAGCAATGGTCTGCGCGACGCGCTGGCTCATCCGGAGCGCGCCGGGGTGACGTGGGATCTCACGATCGTGCCGCCCTCGACGGCCGCGACCGATACCGGGGTGCGCCCCGAGTTCGTCGCCGCCGTCCGCAACGGCATGCATGGTGCGGTCGTCGCGATCGATCGCCAGCTCGTGCCGATCGGCGGAGTCGGGGTGCCGACGTTCGCCATCCGACAGGTCGACCGCGTCCGGCAGGCGGCCATCGGTTTCCAACTGGTCGAGGGACGGGCCCCGCTCATCGATGGCGAGGTCGTCCTCGGCCCGGCGACCGCGCGCAGTCTGCACGCCCGCGTCGGCGACACCGTCAAGATCGGCGATCAGCAGCTCCCGGCGCGCGTCGTCGGTGAGGGCCTCTTCCCGTCGGATGTGCACGCCGAGTTCGACGAAGGCGCCTGGCTCACCGCGGCCCGCCTCGACGCGGTCGTGCCGCCGGACGCCCACGGCCGCTTCCTTGCCGTCCGAGCAATCTCGCGCAAGGACGTGCCGGCGACTGCTGCCGGGTTGCGGCGCGCGCTCCCATCCGACACCGACGTCAGTCCGGCGGAGGTGCCCGTCGAGCTCGGCAACCTGCGCAACGTCCGCAGGTTGCCGGTGCTGCTGGCCGGCTTCCTCGCGCTGCTGGCGATCGCGGCCGTGAGCCATGTGCTCGTCACGTCGTCGCGCCGTCGCCGCCACGACTTCGCCATCATGCGCGCCCTGGGCCTCGAACGCCGCGGGGCCCGACTGGCGGTCAGCTCCCAGGGCAGCGCCATCGGCATCGTCGGCCTGGTGTTCGGAGTGCCGATCGGCGTCGCCGCCGGGCGGGCCATCTGGCGACTCGTGACCCAACGTGTGCCCCTGGCGGACGTCGCGCCCTTCGCGCTCGCCGCAGTCGTGCTCATCGTGCCGATCACCGCGGTGGTCGTGAACGCCCTCGCAGTGTGGCCCGGCCGCCGCGTGGTTCGGCTCCCACCCGCCGAAGCGCTCCGCACCGAATAGCCGGCCGCGGCCCAACGTCGCCGCTACTTCGGTCGCGACCTGCCCTTCGATGCCCGCTTGGCCCGCGCCGCGACCAGCGGGCGGACGCGATCGGTCGGAGCACCGCCGGCGTCGATCAGTTCGATCGGCGCGGCCGGCGTGACGACGACCTGTCGCACGTCGATCTCGGCCTGGTCGTCGAGTGCCTTGCCCATCTCGCTCAGCCAGGCCGACGCCGCCGCTCCGTGGGCTCGGTCGGCCGCGTTCCGTTGGCGCCGCCCGATCATCGGGCTCCTGTTGGTACATCCCGAGGCATATGAGTTCCACGATGGGCGCCGCGGCGGTCGAAAGTCACGCAACGGAGGCCCAACCTTCGGCCGGCTCGATGCCCACCGGATCGGCCGCAATCCATCCATTTCGGCGCGAATCGGACCAGCCGACGCCCGCTGATTCACTCCGAATGCAGCACCGCCGCCGGTTGGGTGCGGGCCGCAACCCGTCCCGCGATCGCGGCGATGACCATGGCCAGCGCCACCGCGCCAATGGGGACGACCGCGAGCGGCAGCAGCCGGGTGACCGGCTCGCCCACGAAGCCGGTGTCACGTGCGAACACGACCCAGACCCGCCGCCCGACGGCGACGCCGACCGGGATGCCGATCGCGAGCGACAGCGAGCTGAGGGTCAGGGCTTGCCAGATGACGACCGCGCGGACGTCGCGCGTCACGAATCCCATCGTCTTGAGGACGGCCAGGTCCCGTCGCCGGCGATGGACGGAGGAGACGAGGACGTGCGCGATCGTCGCCAGGCCGAGGCCCGCCAGCAGCCCGGCCAGGATCAGTGGCAGGGAACGCACGCGGCCGAAGTCCACCAGCGTGCTCGGCTTGGTCGGAACCCGGATGTGCTGCGCGCCGCCGACCAACGACGCGACGTCGCGCTGTATCCGCGCGCCATCGGCGCCGCCGGCCCAGCGGATGAACGCGACGTCGGGCCTGACCGCAGGGTCGAACCTGCGCAAGCCGGCCCCGCTCACGAGCACGCCCTCGCCGAGGGTCGACACGTCGGATTCCACCGGCAGGACGGCGACGCCGGTGACGCGCATGCGGCGCGCCACCTCCTGGCCTTGGACGGCGATCGACACGACGGACCCGACCTTGGCGTGCGCGGCGCGGAGTGTCTTTCGGGCCAGCGCGACCTCGTCGTCGCGCTCCGGCCGGCGACCCTCCAACAGCACCGGCTGGATGGGGCCGAGCTCCATCGAGACGAGCTCCGCCGAGACACTGCCGACCGAGACCTGCGCGGCGAGGTTGCCGTACCCGACCGCGGTCACGCCCGGCACCGCCTCGAGCTTGGCGGTGGCGTCAGGTCCGGCATCGCCCACCTCGGCGACCGCGTCCCAGCCCCATCCGTAGAGGCGGGGGGTGGCGAGGAGGTGGGCCAGACTCGCCGCGACCGTCAACGACATCACGAGAGCGACGACACCAAGGGTCGTGCCGGCGACGGCGGATCTGACCGGCACCGCGTCAGCACCGCGGCCGGGCTCGAGGGCGAAGCGCAGGCCGACGCTCGCCGCCGCGCCGGGCACCGCCTCGGCGATGCTGGCGGCGCGCGATGCCCGCACCGGGCCGCGCCCCCTGCGGACGATGGCGGGAACGGTGCTCTGCAGCAGGACCACGACGAGCGTGGCTGCGAAACCGCCGAAGAGGAAGATGGCGGGCGCCGACAGGCCCGGCGAGGTCTCGGCCAACCGTGGCCGTCCGAACGGGATGAATCCCGACGAGCCGACCGCGAGCGCCCCGGCGATCACCGCCGAGACCAGGCCGATGAACAGGCCCCGCAGCGCCGCGAGTGCCGTCCGCTGGGATCTCGACATCCCGAGCGCGGACAGGGTCTGATGGTCGGCGGACTCCTGCCGCGCCAGCCGGGCCAGCGTCTGGGTGAAGACCAGCAACGTCACCAACCCAAGGAACGCCGCGAGGATCCACAGCGCGGCGGCTTGCACGTGGAACGAGCGTTGGACCTGGATCCAGTCGTTGCGACTCTCGACGAACAGCACGGGCTTGCCGCCGGTGAGCTGGCTCATGTGGCGCCGGAACGCGACCAGATCCGCGCTCTTGTGCTTCAGCACGAACATGTAGATGTCGGTGTTCGACGTGCGGTCCTTGTACGCGTCGATGAACGACGACGTGACGGAGATCCCCGAGCTCGCGACGGACGCGAAGTCGCCCAACGACGCAGTGATGCCGACGATCTTCAGCTTGGCGGTTGGGCCCGGTGGTGGGTCGCCGGATCCGGTGTATCCGGGACCGGCGAGGTGCATGTCGACGGTGTCACCGACGTGCACGTGCCGCTTCTCGCGGGCGACGAAGGTCGCCGTCGCCTCGTCGGGCACGCGGGGATCGGGCAGCCGCCCGTCGAGCAGGCGACCGGCCTGGGTCGCCAACGCCTGGTCGGCGAATCCGGCGAGGTCGAAGTCGTCCAAGTTGATGAACAGCGGCACCCGGAAGGAGCGGCTCACCTCGGGGAACGCCGCGATCGCGTCGAACTTCAGCAGCTCACCGTTCGCGGAGTAGGCGGGCACGATGAAGACGTCCGGCGTCAACTTGTTGTGGATGGAGCGCGCCACCACGGTGTCGGTTCGCCGCGCACCCGCGGCCGCGCCGACCACCGAGCCGTAGAACAAGCCGGCGAGGATCGCGACCCCGACCCACGCGCGCCAGCGGCCGCGAAGCTCGGCCGCGAACCGGAAGCGTACGGATCGCATCGCCTTTCCAGTAGGCCGCCGCGCCGCCCGAGGGTCAAGGGTGGGGGCCACCCGGATCCCCTGGTGGCAGCACCACGCCCCGCAGGGCCTCCGTTCAGCCCGGCGATCCGCCGGGCGCAGGCGTCGGGACTTCGAGCAGCGGCATGTCGGCCGGCGGCCCCCACACGATCGATATCCGCGAGAACGCCGAGGCCAGGGCGACGGTGAGGGTCAGCTCGGCGACCTGCGCCGGTGTGAGCTCGTCGAGCAGCTCGGTCTGTTGGGCCGCGGCCGGCGGGCCCGGGTCATTGAGGATCTGGTCGGTGAGCGCCACGGCGAGCCGGTAGCGCGAGGGCAGGTCACTCGACAGGTAGTCGTCGTCGACCTGCTCGATCAGCGCCTCGGTGAGCCCCTGCTGCTTCGCACCTGCGAAGCGGAGGTTCATTCAAAGCTTGCAGTCGACCAGCCGGGCGTTGCGGATCCGGCCGACCTCCTTGGTGGGCTGGTCGAGCTCGCCTTCCGACCACAACGTGCCGTAGAGCCGGTTGAACGCGGCGTACATCTCCGGCTGGTGATCGAGGAACGACGCGCCACCCTCGGGCCGCCGGATCCTCATCGGCCGAGCACCACGTGGGTGCGGGCCACCGCATCGAACACCGCGACCGCGAACGTGAGCGTGGTGAGCTGACCGTCGGTGAAGTGGGCGTGCAGCATGGCGTCGTCGGCGTCGGTGAAGCCGCGCCCGTCGAGCACGAACTGCTCGGCGAACGCCAGTGCCACCTGCTGATCGGGGGAGAGGGCATCGGCGAGCGGCATCGGCCGTCCGGCGATCAGCGATTCGATGCGTCGATGCACGACGTCGAGGATGGTGCGGTCGACGTCGGCGGCGTGGATCACGTCGACCAGATCGGTGAGCCGATCACGGGCGACGGGGATCAGGTCGAGGGGATGGTCGACACCCAGCCAGCTGCTCATCGCGATGCAGTCTCGCGGGAAACCGGAGCGACATCATCGTCAAGTGACTAGCCGGCGCATGGCCCGGTCGGAATGTGCCTTCCCGCTCACCACCGCTCGTGGTCTGATACTCCCTATGAGTCGTCGAGACCGGCGGCAGTGGCGGCTGCGGACGCGCATTGGAACCGGATTGCTGACCGCGACGCTTGCCGGGACGGTGATCGTGGCCAATGTCGCCGCGGCCCCGCCGGCGACGGCCGGTCTCCTCGGCAGCCTGCTGTGCCCGGTCGTGAACACGCTGACCGGCGTCCTGGGCGCGGGGTGGGACGACGGCGCCAACACGCCGCCCACGACGATGGCGCAGGTCGAGCAGGCGATCGGCGCCAGTTCGCTCCAGGCCCAGGGCATCACCGGATCCGGCATCGGCATCGCCATCGTCGACTCGGGTGTCGTGCCGGTCGCGGGCCTGACCGGCGCCGGCAAGGTCGTGAACGGACCCGACCTGTCGTTCGAATCGCAGTACGCCGACGGCCAATACCTCGACACCTACGGCCACGGCACCCACATGGCAGGGATCGCCGCGGGCAACGACGGCGCCGGTGGCTCGTTCAAGGGCGTTGCCCCCGGCGCCAGGATCGTGTCGCTGAAGGTGGCCAGTCACGATGGCGCCGCCGACGTCTCCCAGGTCCTGGCCGCCATCGACTGGGTCGTCCAGCATCGCAACGACCCGGGCATGAACATCCGCGTCCTGAACCTCTCGTACGGGACTGCGGGCCTGCAGAGTCCCCAGCTCGACCCGATCGCGTTCGCGGTCGAGAACGCCTGGCGTCATGGCATCGTCACGGTCGTGGCCGGCGGCAACGACGGGACGACGCGCGGTTCACTCACCGATCCGGCGATGGACCCCTATGTGCTGGCGACGGGCGCGGCCAACCTCAACGGTTCCTCGCTGCTCGCCTGCGCCTCGGTGGCCCCGTTCTCGAGCCGCAGCTCCTCCCGCTCGGTCGACGTGATCGCGCCGGGCGTGTCCATCCAGAGCCTGCGCGATCCGGGCTCGGCGATCGACCAGGCCCACCCGGGCGCCGTGGTCGACACCCGGTTCTTCCGTGGATCCGGCACCTCGCAAGCGGCGGCCGTGCTGTCGGGCGCGGTTGCGCTGCTGTTGCAGGCCCGGCCGACGCTCACCCCGGACCAGGTCAAGGCGCTCTTGAAGACGACCGCAGCGCCGCTCGCGCTCCTCGACCAGCGCGCTGAAGGTTCCGGGATGATCAACGTCCTCGCCGCGGCGAACGGGCGGGTGCCGTTCGGCGCCACGCAGACGTGGCCGACGGCGACCGGTACCGGTTCGATCGAGCAGGCGCGGGGCGGGAGTCACGTCGCGCTGAACGGCGTCGAGCTGACCGGCGAGCAGGACATCATGGGCCAGCCTTGGAACGGCGCGACCTGGGCGCAGGACTCGGCGGCCGCGGTGGCGTGGACCGGCGGCACGTGGAACGGCACCGACTGGACCGGCGCCTGCCTCTGCGCCACGAGCTGGTCCGGCGCGTCGTGGACCGGCCAGTCGTGGACCGGCCAGTCGTGGACCGGCCAGTCCTGGACCGGCAAGTCATGGACCGGGCAGAGCTGGACCGGGCAGAGCTGGACCGGCCAGTCGTGGACCGGCAAGTCGTGGACCAGCGCCGCCGGACGTTGAGCCCTCGACCGGTGAACACGCCGTCGCGCTCGGCGTCGACCTCGGCGCGCGTCATGGCGCTGGCTGTCAGCGCCGCCGCGGCATCGTTCGTCATCACCATCACGTCGCTGGCCGGCCTCAGGCCGTTGGTGCACTTGCCCGGCATCGGGTTGGTCACGATGGCGGCCGCGTTCGCGCTCGCCGAAGCGCTGCCCGTCCACTTCGAGCACCGCCGCGAGGCGGTGTCGATCACGCTCAGCACCGTCCCGCTCGTCGTCGGCCTGTTCGCCATGAGCCCGGTCGTGTTGATCGGCGCGCGCCTTGCCGGGTCGGCGATCACGCTCGTCCTGCACCGGCGCCAACGCCCGCTCAAGCTGAGCGTGAATCTCGCGTCGTTCTGGATGCAGACGGCGGTCAGCGTCGTCGTGTTCCGCGCATTGCAGTTGCATGGCGTCGGGCCGCGCAACTGGCCCGGCGCGTTCGCCGCGGTCCTGATCGGCGACATTGCCCAGAGCATCGTGCTGACGTCGGCGATCAGCCTCTACCAGCGGCGGTGGGAGGCGAGCCTGGTCACCTCGGCGCTCGTCAGCATCGTCGCCACTGGCGTCGAGACGAGCCTCGGCATCGTCGCCCTGAGTCTCTGGACGAGCCAGCCGGCGGCCTTGCTGCCGCTCGGCGTCGTCACCGCCTTGGTGCTGCTGTCGTATCAGACCCACCGGTCGCTCGGTGAGCGGCACCGCGAGTTGGGCCACCTGTACGACTTCACCAGCGTCATGGGCGACGCGTTGCTCGACGGCCGCGTGATCGAAGCACTGCTGGAACGGGCCCGCGACCTCATGCACGCCGAGCGGGCGTGGATCGACCACGGTCAGGACGGCCTGCACGCCGCCGCGTGTGCCGCGGGCGCGCCGCTCCGCATCACGGCCGGCGACTCGGAGCTCGGCCATCTCGTGCTCGCGGCCGGCGCGCGCGAGATCCTCGCGGCGCCGCTGTTCGGCGGTTCGGGCCCGGTCGGGACACTTGTCGTCGCCGACCGGAGCGGTTCCGTCCGCGGGTTCGACAAGGACGACCTTCGCCTGTTCGCAACCATCGCGAACCACGCCGGCGTCTCGATGGAGAACGATCTGCTGGTGGAACGGCTCCGGGTGAAGGCGGCCGAGAGCGAGCATCAGTCGCTCCACGACTCGCTCACCGGCCTCCCGAATCGCGTGCTCTTCGCCCGGCGCCTCGAAGATGCGGTGGCGAGCGATACCGCGGCTGCTGTCCTTCTCCTCGATCTCGACCGGTTCAAGGAGGTCAACGACACGCTCGGACACCACAACGGCGACCTCCTCCTCCAGCAGGTCGGCGACCGGCTGCGAGGCACGCTGCGCCGCGGCGACGTCATCGCCCGCCTCGGCGGCGACGAGTTCGCGGTGCTGCTCCCGGACATCCAAGGCGAGCACGCCGCCCTTCATGCCGCGCTGGGCATCGTCGATCTGCTCGAGCAGCCATTCCTGATCGGCGACATGTCGGTCGACGTGGGCGCCAGCATCGGCATCGCTGTCTCGCCGCGCGACGGCGTGGACGCGGTCACGCTCGTCCAGCGGGCGGACGTCGCGATGTACACCGCGAAGGCGGACCAGACGGGCGTCGAGATGTACCGGCCGGAGCGCGACGGGTACAGCCCCGAGCGGCTGACGCTGGTGAGCGAGCTGAGGCAGGCGGTGCAGGAGGATCAGCTCGAGGTCTTCTACCAGCCGCAGGTCGATCTGCGCGACGGCACGATGTTCGGCGCCGAAGCGTTGGTGCGCTGGTTCCATCCGACGCGCGGCATCATCCACCCGGACGAGTTCATCTCGGTCGCCGAGCACACCGGCCTCATCCGCCCACTGACGCTTTTCGTGCTCGACGAAGCCCTTGCCGCATTGCGCCAGTGGCGCCACGCCGGGCATCCGCTCCGGATCTCGGTGAACCTGTCGGCGCGCAGCCTGTTGCAACCCGAGCTCGTCGACGACGTCGCCGCCCTTCTCAAGCGGCATGGTGTGCCGGCCGGCGGGTTGTGCCTCGAGGTGACCGAGAGCTCCATCATGTGCGATCCCCGACGGACGACGGCCACGCTCGAGGGCCTGCGGGCGCTGGGCGTCACCATCGCGGTGGACGATTTCGGCACCGGGCACTCATCGCTGGCCTACATCAAGCGGCTGCCGGTCGGCGAGATCAAGATCGACAAGTCGTTCGTGTTGTCCATGCTGAGCGACCACAGCGACGAGATGATCGTCGGCACGATCCTGCACCTCGGCCAGAACCTCGGCATCTCGGTCGTCGCCGAAGGCGTCGAGGACGAGGCCAGCCGTGACCGGCTCCAAGAGATGGGATGCCCGGCCGCGCAGGGCTATCTCTTTGGTCGGCCGATGCCGGGGTCGGTCATGTTGGAGACGCTCGAGCGATCGGCGGACTTCGCGGCTGACGCGCTGCCACAGATGATCGTCGTCCCGTAGGCGCTCAGCGGAACGTCGCGTCCTGGTGCTGCCCGGGCTCCGGCGGTGGTGACGTGCGCATGGCGGGGTGCTCCCGAAGCTTGATCGGGTAGCCGATCGCCGGGTCGAGCCACGGGTCGGCGGTGGCGACACCCCGAGCGCGGAACTGGTCGAGCTTCAGCATCTCGGCCCGATCGAGCACCGGGGCGCACGGAGCACCGGCGGCGAGGAACGCGTCGACCAGCTCGTCGCGCTTGCGGAGCGCGACGGCGTCGGCGATCGACGACTGCAGTTCGGCGGTCCTCGCCATGCGGTCGACGAACCCGAGCGCCGCGACGTCGTCGGCCAGGCCGAGGGTCGCGCACACGGCGCGCCAGAAATGGTCTTCGGTCAGCACCGACAGCGTGAGGTGACCACCGTCGGCCGTCTCGAACGTGCCGTAGCCCGGCACGCCGCGAGCATCGGGATCGGTGCCCTCCGATCGCGGTGACGCCGCGCCGGTCCACGTCGCCAGCACGTCGGTCATCGCGACGTCGACGTACTCGCCTTCGCCGGTGCGGAGCTTGCGCACCAGAGCGGCGCACACACCGAGGGCCGCGGCCATGCCGCCGGAGAGATCGGCCACCGGCACCGCCGGCTCGCGCGGCGCGCCGCCCTCGGGCGACAGCGCGCCGGCCCAGGCCAGATAGCAGAGGTCGTGGCCCGGCGCGTCGACCAGCGGCCCGTCCTGGCCGAGTCCCGACAGGGAGCAGTAGATGACCGACGGGTTGACGGCCCGCACATCGGTGTCGGCCACGCCCAACCGGGCGGCGACGCCCGGCCGCCAGCCCTCGATCACCACGTCGGCGTCGGCCGCCAACGCCAGGGCGTGACCACGACCGTCGGCCGACTTGAGGTCGAGCACGACGCTGCGTTTGTTGGCGTTCAGCGAGGCGAACAGCTCGGGAAAGGTCCGCATGGGGTCGCCACCGGGCGGCTCGACCTTGATGACGTCGGCGCCGATCTCGGCCAGCAGCTGGGTGGCGTACGGCCCCGGCCGCCAGATCGTGAGGTCGAGGACACGGATCCCGTCGAGCAGCCCTGGCATGGGCGCCAGTCTGGCCGCAGATGGATTGTGATGGCCACGCTCGGTGCGGGTACGGCGTGGGCATGCCCGTCTGCAACCACATCAGCCTGATCCAGGACGTGACGCCGTCGTCGTCGGGGTGCGAGGACTGCCTCAGGAGTGGCCGGCGCGACTGGGTGCACCTGCGACTCTGCACGACGTGCGGCCATGTCGGCTGCTGCGACAACTCGCCCGGACGCCACGCCACCCAGCACTTCCATGCAACCGGCCATCCAGTCATCCGGTCGTACGAGCCCGGTGAGGACTGGTTCTGGTGCTACGTCGACGAGGTGATGTTCGAGCTCGCCGGGGCGCCGCCCGGGCCCAAGCATCCCTAGAGGCGACCGCGGCGCGCCCTCGGTACCCTCGTCGCGTGGCGTCGGTGCGGTACGTCGAAGGGCAGATCTGGCGGGTCGAGCACTTCCGGGTCGCGTTCCTCCACCCCGACGGGCGTAACGTTCGCAGCGACATGGAGGACCTGCCGAGCTACCCGTTCGCCAAGGCCTTGGCCGACGACCGCACGGTGTCGGACTGGATCGCGCTCCGCTTCCACCAGCAGTACCGCGGCTTCGACGTCGCCGTGCTCGATGTCGACGGCGCCCGCGCCCACGGCAACACCCTGCTCAGCACCATCCGCGCCAGCAACTGACGCGCCGAGGACGTTCGACGAACTGCAGCACGCCCAGGCGAGTGGATGGACGTGGCCGGAATAGTTCGACGATCGTCGAACGTTGGGGACGGCAATGACTCCCGAACAATTGACGGCGCGGGACTACGAACGTCGCTGGTGGACGCTGGGCGTGCTGTGCCTCAGCCTGGTGATGATCGTCGTTGCCAACGCCTCGCTCAACGTCGCGCTCCCGACCCTCGTCAAGGATCTCCACGCCAGCGCCAGCTCGCTGCAATGGATCGTCGACGCCTACAGCCTGGTGTTCGCCGGGCTGCTCCTCACCGCTGGGTCGCTGGGCGACCGGTACGGCCGGCGGCTCGCCCTCAACGGCGGGCTCCTGATCTTCGGCGGGGCGTCCGGCCTCGCGGTGTTCGCCAGCTCGTCGGGCCAGCTGATCGCGGCCCGTGCCGTGATGGGGATCGGCGCCGCGCTCGTGATGCCGGCGACGCTTTCGGTGCTGGCCCACGTCTTCCCGCCCGAGGAGCGGAAGCGGGCCATCGCGATCTGGGCCGGGTTCGCCGGCGTCGGCGCGGCCCTCGGCGGTGTCATCAGCGGTTGGCTGCTCCAGCACTTCTGGTGGGGGTCCATCTTCCTGACCAATGTCGGTGTCGTGGTGGTCGCGTTGATCGCCGGCGCGGTGCTCGTGCCGCCGGCCAGGGACGACCATGAGCCGGCGCTCGACCTCGTTGGCGCGCTGCTGTCGATCGCCGGTCTCGGCGCGCTGATCTACGCCATCATCGAAGCGCCGACCCGCGGCTGGCTCTCGGCCAGCACGGTGCTGTCCTTCTGGGTCGCGGTCGCGATCCTGCTCGCCTTCGCGGCGTGGGAGCTCCACACCGCCGAGCCGATGCTCGATCTCCGCTTCTTCCGCAACCCGCAGTTCGCCGCCGCGACGAGCACCATCACGCTGATCTTCTTCGTGATGTTCGGCATGATCTTCACGCTGACGCAGTACCTGCAGCTCGTGCTCGGGTACCGGCCGCTGGAGGCCGGCGTGCGGATGCTGCCCTGGGCGATCGTGTACATGATCTCGGCGCCGCGGTCGTCCCGGCTGGTCGAGCGGTTCGGCCAGCGGGTCGTCGTCTCGTCGGGAATGGCGGTCGTGGCCGCCGGGCTGGCGTTGCTCGCGCTGAGCGGCCTGCACGCCAACTATCCGTTGCTCGCGCTCTCGCTGGTCGTGACGGCGGCCGGCATGGGCATGGTCACCGCGCCGTCGACCGGCGCCATCATCGTCTCGTTGCCGCTCAACAAGGCCGGCGTCGGGTCCGCGGTCAACGACACCACTCGCGAGCTCGGTGGCGCCCTCGGCGTGGCGGTGATGGGAAGCGTCGTGGCGTCGCTCTACCGGGGCGACCTGCCGGCTTCGGCGCACGCCGCCACCGCGTCGTTGGGCGCCGGGTTGCAGGCGGCGTCGGCGTTGCCCGGCCCGGCCGGAACCGACTTGGCCCACGCGGCGCGAGCGGCGTACGTCCACGCGTTCGACATCACGATGCTGGTCGCGGTCGGCGTCGCTCTCATGGCATCGGCCCTGGTGTCGTTCGTGCTGCGGCCGCAGGTCGAGCACGTCGATGAGGTGCTGGCCCTGGAAGCGGCGTGATGTCCACGGACCACGCGACGGAGCTGCACCACCCAGTCCGCGACGAGCTGCAGTTGGGTGAGGTGCTCCACGCGTTGTCCGATCCTGTCCGCCTCCAGATCGTGCAGGTGCTCGACCGCGCCGATGGCGAAGTGGCATGCGGCCAGTTCCCGCTGCCGGTCGGCAAGTCGACCGCGAGTCACCATTTCAAGGTGTTGCGCGAGGCCGGCGTGGTGCACGAACGCCACGAGGGGACGCGTCGGCTCCACGCCCTTCGAATCGACGACCTCGACGCCCGCTTCCCCGGCCTGCTCGCCACGGTGCTGCGCGCCGCGGCGCGCTAGGTCATCCGACGCGCGACGTCAGCGTGCCCACACCGTCGCCGGTGAGATCGGCAACGGGGACCTTGCGACCGGAGAGCGCCATCACCAACGACAGCATCGGCCCGGCCACCTCGGGGCCGTCGCCGGTGGACCAGTCGGTGTCCGTCGCCCGAAGCTTCAACCCGGCGATGCGCTTCTTCGACCCCATGACGAGGTTGGAGCGCTTGTAGAAGTCGGCCACGCGGATCAGCGCCTCGGCCGGGTAGTCGTGGGCGATCCCGAGCGGCCGTCGGATGTCCTCCGAGTGGACGATGGTCTCGCCCAACCAGGTGTCGGCCGGCCCCGGCGGGCTCTTCGTCGACTGCACCTGGGCCTTGAAACCGGCCAGCGTGTCGGTCGGCGCGCCCGCGGTCTCGACCACCAGGTCCTTGGCCTGCATGCGCTCCAGGCTGAACCCCGAGCCGATCAGCTTCGGGAAGAACGCGCCGGCGCCGATCTTGGCCGTCGCGGTCATGTGGCCGAGCACGTCGCGCACGGTCCAGTCCTCGCAGAGCGACCGGGTGCGCCACTGATCGTCGGTCAGCCCTTCGAGGTCGCCGGCCAGCGCTTCGCGCTCGGTGTGGATCGTCGGCCACGGATCGGACTTCGCCATCACTTCCCCCTCAGTTGTGGAACGCCGCCAGCCGATCGGCTTCGGCGGTGACTTCCCGTTTCGTCTTCGCGTCGAGCCTGCCAAACGGATCGAACGTGATCTTGCCCTTCTCGAAGTGCCACGTGCCGGCCACTTGGCCGTCGACGAGAACCGTGTTGAGCGAGTGCGGCGTCTTGGTGCTGAAGATCTTGGTGCGATCCTCCTCCTTGATGACGAGTGCCCGGCGGGCGTGGGCCAGGAGGGTCGCGTCCCAGACGGGAAGGAACCGTACCGGTGCCGGCGTGTCGGGGTCGGGGAGGGGTGCCCGCGGCAGGTCGACGAGGGCGTCGCCGTTCTCCGCTTCGAAGGTCCTGGTTGCGATGCTCCCGAGCGCCTCGGTGACGGTCGTCGGCTTGAGGCCGGCCCAGTTCGCGATCTCGGCGACCGTGGCCGGCCCGTAGCCCTCCAGGTAGCGCTTCACGACATGGGCGGTCGCCTTCTCGGGCGTGAGATCGTCGGGCGGCGGACCGAGCCAGTCCCGGCCGGCGGCGAAGATGTCGGCCCGCCGGCGATCCCACGTCCCCGACGGCGGCACCCGCAGGAGGTCGAGCCAGAGGTTGACGCCGTTGGTGCGGTGGGCGTCGCCGGCGATGGCGTCGATGTCCTTGCGGGTGATGGGGCTCTGCTCGTGCAGCCGGGCGCGGACGCGCTTGGCGATGAGCCCCATCTCGCTCGCGCTGACCTCGTTCCGCGTCGCCGCGAGCCACCACCGCCGGCGCTCGTCGGCGATGGCGACCGCGAACGGCCAGTAGTCGCCTTTCGAGACGACATGGATGGTGGCGCGCTGCAGGGTGCCCTGCGCGACCTTCTTCGTCTCGAGGGCGTTGGTGAGGTCGTCGCGCGCGAACCCGTCGACGCGCGACCACAACCCGAGGTACATCGCCGGCGCGTACTGCGCCTGCAGCCCGCCGACGCGCTCGAGCGCCTTCGGCACCGTGACGCGGGCTCTCTCGAGCAACAGTTGCCGAGCCAGCAGTGCCCGGTTGAGGTGCCGTTGCGTCAATCTGCCGGGTGCCGCGGCCACTGCCCGAACGTAGTTGAGTGCGCCCCGGTCAGCCGGCGGCCGCGAGGCGGCGGTCGTACTCGTCGGCCAGAGCCAGCAGGGCCTTGGCGCCGTCGCCGCGGTAGGACGATCCGTGCATCAGCGCGAGGGTGCCCGGCTCGAGCTCGGCGAGTCGGCGGATCGTCGGGCCGGTGTTCGGCGTGAGACAGGTCGCGCCGAAGATGTCCTCGGCCTGCGCGGCTGCGTCGACCACGTCGCCGGTGGTGACCGCCGGGCCGTCGCCGACCGCGGTGAAGAGGTCACCACAGAGCAGCGTGTTGGTCGTCTCCTCGTACAGCACGCGGGCCTCCCACGCGTGGGGCACGTGCGGGGTGTCGATGTGGCGGACGCGCTTGCCACCGAGGTCGATCACCTCGCCGTCGCCGAGGGGTCGGGGCGGCCGGTCGGCCATGTCGTTGATCGACACCATGCAGCCGAGGCCACCGTGCGCGATCTGCGCGTTCGGCGCCGCCGCCAGGAAGAGGTTCATGGCGCCGCACTCGTCGGATTCGACGTGGCCGAAGGTGATCCAGCGGAGGCGCTCGATCGGCATGACCGTTCCGATGGCCCCCGACACCAGCGGGAACATGCCGCGAGGGCCGGTGTGGAAGAGCAACGGCTCGTCGGCGTCGACGAGGAACTGGTTGAACGTGAAGCCGGTCGGGCCGATGTCGGGGACGAAGGTGGACAGGCGGAAGATGCGATCGGCGATCTCGTCGACGCGGGTTTCCATGGTGGTGCCTCCTTAGAGCGGGAGCGGGTGGCTGAGGACACCGGTGCCGGGGAGGCGACCGGACAGGACGCGGATGAAGTCGATGGCGTCGATGTCGACGCGCTCGCCGTCGACGCCCTGCGTGAATTTGCCGCCGGCCGGGCCCTCGAGCACGAGCTCGAACGGCTCGCCGTGGATCGACGCCCACTCGCCGACGATGTCGGCGACGAGGCGGCCGTCGTGGTCGGCGGTGAGGTGCATGTCACGGCCGGTCGCCTTGCAGATGTCGATGCGGTGGGCCCACACGTCGCGCGTGAAGCCGACGTCGAGCAGGTATTTCAACGACGTCCAGCCGATCGGCGGCCCGAACGGGATCGGCAGGTACCGCATCGGCGGCGGCGTTCGCCACCGACCCTTCACCGCGCGGGGGCCGACGGTCGCCAGTTGGCTCGCGACCTCCTCGTTGGTGAGATGGTCCCGCTCGCGGATCTGCAGCTCGTTCATGCCGTCGACCCAGTGGTGCGAGTCGATCTCCTTGTTGAGCGGGACGCCGCGGCGCAGCTGGTGGACGAACTGCGGGAACGAGGCCTGGGCATCGCCCGACCCGAGGACGTGGAGCGCGACGCGACGCACGTCCCACGCGGTGCAGTCGGTCGGCCGCGTCCACTCGTCGGGTGACAGCGAGGTCATGAGGTCCGCGAAACGGGCGAACTCCTCTTCGGCGAGGACCCGTGCTTCGGGCCGCGTGATGCGGTTCATCGGCGCCTTCTCCTTCGCTTGATGTCGTCGAGGTACATGTCGATGAGCCGATCGAGGTGCCGGGTCCAGCGGTGGCCACCAGGGTCGTTGCTCTGCTGCGCGTCGACGAGACCGCCGACCATCGCGATGAGGCAGTCGATGTCGTCCTGGTCGACCACGCCGGCGGCGTTCATCACCGACACGCTGCGCGCCATGAACTGCTGGGCGGCGGCGTACGACTCCTCGGAGGGCTCGAAGCCCGGGATGATGCGCTGGAAGAGGAGCGCCTGCCGGGCCGGGTCCTCGGTGGCGAAGTCAACGAAGGCGCGCATGTAGACCTTGAGCGCGTTGCGCGGGTCGCTCGGCAGTCGCAACGCGTCGACGTGCGCGAGGAGCTGGCGGTTGCCGTCGGCGAACATCGCGTCGAACAACGCCAGCTTGGAGTCGAAGTAGGCGTAGAGGGACGGCTGGCGCATGCCGACCTCGCGGGCCAGCGCGTGCAGCGTCACCCCACCAATGCCGTGGCTTCGGGCCAGCTCCCACGCGACGGCGACGATCGACGCCACCTTCGCCTCACGTCGGTCGGCCACGCTTCCTATCATTGATAGGCAGTGTACCTATCAATGATAGAAAGTCAAGCGTGAGTGTGGTCGCGCGGTACGGCACGACCCGCATCGCGAAGGTCGGACACGGACCGCCAGCTGGTCAGGCACCAGCAGTGCGCAGGTGCGCAGCGCGCGCTGGCGCCGGACGCTGCGGCCGTGCCGCGCGCGTGTCGCCGGTCGGGCTGGCGAGCTGACGCTCGAGCGCGGTGAAGGCGTCGACGATCGCTTTCGCCTCGTAGGCGCGGTTGCGCCGTGCGACCGTGATCGGATGCACGACGCCCGCAGCCTCGAGCCGGCGCATCGCCTCGTTCGTCGCTTGGAAGCTCCGACCAATGAGCTCCGCTGCAGTCCCAACGGAGACGATCGGGGCACCGGGCAGCGCGCCGAGCAGGAGCTCGACAGCGGACTTCGCGCGAACGCGGCCGAGCGCGACGTGCCACTTCCTCTCGATGTCTGCCACTCTCGCCTCGAACGCGGTTGCATCGTCAACCGCTCGCCGGCAGGCGGCAGCGAACCGTGCGACCCATTCGTTCAGACCCTCGTGCGCGGCACTCGAGTCCGAGCGCCCGCGGTAGCGCGTTGCCGTAAGTCCTTCGATGTAGGACCTCGACCAGGTCGCGAGCACGAGCGAGATCGGCGGGAGCATGCGCGGCGCGAGCCCACGGCGCCGGAGGATGACATGTATCAACGCCCGGCCCGTTCGTCCGTTGCCGTCAACGAACGGATGGATCGTCTCGAACTGGGCGTGCGCGACGGCGGCCTGCACCACTGCCGGAAGCGCATCGTCGTCGACGAACGCACAGAGGTCCGCGAGCAAGGTGTCGATGTGTTCGGGAGGGGGCGGCACGAACGCCGCGGAACACGGGTTGAAGCTGCTGCCGCCGATCCAGTTCTGGTCGTCTCGCACGCGGCCGGCATGATCGTCGAGGCGCGTGCCAGTCAGTAGCCGGCGATGAACCTCGAGAAGACCTTTGACGGTGATCGTTCGAGACGCGGCGAGACCCTCGACGGCCCAGCTCATCGCCTCGATGTTCCTCAGCACCTCCTCTGCGGTCACATCTCCCGAACCCGCATCCATCTCCCGCGCCGCCTCGGCCCGAAGCAGCCGACGTCCGCCAATGACGAGGCCCTCAATGTGGGACGACGCCACCGATTCGGCGCGCAGCAGGAGTCGGGCGAGCGCTTCGGTGTCCACGAGCGCGGTCGCAGCGGAGTTGAGCCGCCGGATCGCAGCCTCCGCGTCAGCGACATCGGCTGCCACGTCGCCATCGATCCGAAAGCGACGATCGGCGAGGAGGTCTGGCACGTACGCTTCGTACTCGCATCCCCGTCGATCGCGGCGCGCCCGGCCACTGTCGAGCGACGACTGCCATCGGCGACGGACAACCTTGCTCACGTCCCCTCCTTGTTCAAGGTTGGAGTATAACCTTGAACAAGGTTCTACCTTGTTCAATCTTCCGGCCACCGGCACGGCCCGCCGAATCGACTCGACGGAGGTTTGCGCCCCCGGGAGGAGTCGAACCTCCGACGCACGGTTTAGGAATCATTCTCAGTATGTGATGTTGCGCTCACCTGGCGCAAAGAACCACGTCGCGCGCAGGAGTTCGCACAGTGAGTTCTGTTGCAAACAAGGATTTTCGTTGCCGAGACGGGCAGCTTGATGGGCAGGTTTTGCCTTCGAACGACAACGTGGTGCAACGGCATGGTGTCGTGACCAACGGTCCCGAAACCGTACGTCGCTGCGACGTCGCGTAGGCGCTAGCGCGCGGCGCGCGCCATTTCGAGTTCCCGGCCGGCGAAGACGCGAAGTTGCCCATCCGAGGCGGACGGGCAACTCCTTTGCCACATCTATGGATTTCTTCCATGGTCGTGACATGCCCGGACGCTGGTACACGAAGATGTTCGAGGTTGCCGCGGGTCAGAACGGCTACATCACGACCGACGACGCTCGGGATGTAGGCGGCTCAGCTCAGGTGCTGGTCGACATGCACCGACACGGCCAAGTCGACCGTGTCGACCGCGGGCTGTATCGGTTTCGGGCTCTGCCGGTGGGTCCTCTGGACGAGCTGATGCAGGCAACGCTGTGGCCGCGTCGGCTCGGCGTCATCTCTCATGACTCCGCACTCGACTTGTGGGATCTATGCGACGTGAACCCCGCGAGGATTCACGTATCCGTGCCCAAGACCGCTCGCATTCGACGTACCGCACTTCCGCCGTACGAGGTGCACGTACGAGATCTCGACCCAGCGAACATCACGCGATTCGAAGGCATCGCCGTCGTGACGCCGCTGCGCGCCATCCTCGATGGAACCGAGCGGCATCTCGACGGCCGACTGATCGACCAAGCGGTCGACGCGGCGCGGCGGCGCGGTCTCGTCATCGGCGAGGAGATCGACACCATCGACGAGGCCCGCTGAGCCGCCGGCAAGGATCGACGCACTCCAAAAACGCAACGGCCTTGATCGGTCAGTCCAACGCGTCGACGAGCGCGCGCCCGACCAACCGCAGCTCCTCGGTCGTCACCGCGGCCATCGCATCGTCGCCCGCTCGTAGCCACCCGCGCGTTCTCGCGGCGGCGGTGACGAGGACTCGCTCGGCCGCGTCGCGGACGAGGTAGCGAAGGGTGCCGGATGCCGCAGCGAACGCTCCGCGAACCGAACCGTCGACGTCGAGGTCGACGAGGATCCGGTAGATGTCCCACGCGTCGCCAGCGCGCTTGTGCTGACCGCTGGTGTTGCTCCGATCTTCGATCGCATGCAGCTTCATCGCGATCAGCGCGGCAGGTGTTGAGAACGGTGCTGTCGCGCTCACGTCGAGATCGGCGCCCGCAACAACGGTGATCGGCGTCGCGGTTTCAAGCGCCCACACGTGCGACGCGACGAACAGCGCGTCCTTGGTCGGGATGCCCTCGAGATCGGGCTCGTCGAGTGGACCGACGCCGAGAATCTCGACCTTCGTACCAGCGACAAAGACTCGATGGTCGGCGCTCGGGTCGCGGACAGCGTCGGGCAGTGCAAGCAGCGCTTCGACTGCATCCGGCGGCATCGTCTCGTCGACGACGGTGTCGACGTCCGCGGTCGCGCGATGCGCCTGGCCGAGTCGCGCCGCAACTGCGACGCCACCGACAACTGCGTACCTAACGACGCCAGCGTCGGCGAGCGCTGCGACTGCGCGCACGAGGGGCACCATGGCGTCGCCCGGCAGGACGACGAGGTCACTTCCAGACGGCATCGTCGATGCTCCAGTCGCTGAGGATCTCGCGACCCCGTGCGCGGTCTTGGGCGAGATCGAGGGCAACCGCGAGCACCGGCGCGGCCAACCATCCGTCGAGCACCGGGGCGTCGTCGTCGGCAGGTCCGGCGACCACCTCGGAGACCGGTGCCACCGCGATCGCAGCTGCTCCGGTTCCGGGCTCAGCTCTGCCGTGGCGACGCACCGCAACGGACACCTCAACGGGACCGGCCACGTAGAGCTCAATCGGGCCTCCCGCAGTGCTGACAACTGGAGCTCCGTACGCCGCGGCGGCCGCTGTGCCCGTCCGTCGCCACCGCGGCGCTCGGGGATCCGGACTGGTGTGGTTCGCCGGATCAGGTGCGGAGATGAGCCACGTCCGTTCGACGGGCCACGCATCGGCCAGTTCCCAGAACAGCTCAGGGAACACGCCGGCGCCGTCGTCGTCGACGAGACCGGCATCGGCGAGACGCCGCACCGATGTCGAGATCGTCGATGGCGCGAGCCGGAGCTGTGGCGCGCTGCGCGTCGGAGACAAGCTCTCTCCGGGGTGCTCGCACAGCCAGTACGCGATCGTGATGCCGCTGCGTCCGGCGATCGGGGGATCGGTGTGCGCCGTTGTCCCGGCGTTGATCCCCTCGACCTCCAGATCGACGCGCACGCCAGGACCGCGCAAATGAAGCTGGCCCCGCCGGTCGAGCCACGACCATCCGGCATCGCTGAGCACCGCCTTCGCCTCGGCGGTCACGCGATCAGCAACGAGGAGATTCACGCCACCCGCCCGCGCCTGCTGTCGTTCAACCAACTCACGGGCTCGCTGTCCGGTGCAGTACGACACCGCCACGACCGTGATGCTGAGCGGCCGTCCGTCGACGCGAGCCTTCACGTGATCGTGATCAGTCGCCTCGTCGACCTCGATATCCGCAGCTTGAAGGGCAGCAACCGCCGCATCGACGGCTTGAGCCTCGAGGGCTTCGGGTGTGGCTCGCGTCCTGGTCATTCGGTGTTCGAGTATACCCGAATATCGAATCAGGTGGTCGTGGGCCTGGTATCCGGTACGGGTTCAGTGCAGCACCGAAATGCAGGGGCGGCGTAGAGCCGCGGCTGGGACCCTGGACGGGTATGACGAGGTTCTTCACAGCCGATCTCCATCTCGGCCATCGCAACATCATCGACTACAGCGGTCGGCCCTTCCGCGATGTCGACGAGATGAACGTTGCCCTCATCGAGCGCTGGAATGAGACGGTCGACGACGCAGACGAGGTCATCGTGCTCGGCGATTTCGCCATGGGCCGAATCGACGAAACGCTGCCGCTCGTCGGCGTGCTGCACGGTCGCAAGGTGCTTCTGACGGGAAATCACGATCGCTGCTGGTTCGGTCACCGCAAGGGCGTCGAAACGAGCACCGCTCGTTACCTCGACGCCGGGTTCGATGAGATCTGGCAAGACAGGGTCGAGCTCGATCTGGCTGGCAGGCGCGTGACCGCTTGCCACTTCCCGTACCGGGGCGACAGCCACGACCACGATCGGTATGTCGCTCATCGCCCCGTGGACAAAGGCGCGTGGCTGCTCCACGGCCACGTGCACGAACGCTGGCAGGTGCGCGATCGGATGATCAACGTCGGTGTCGACGTGTGGGCCTACCGGCCTGTGTCCGAGCGCGATCTCAGCGATCTCGTAACTGCGCGCGCTGGTCATCCCTGTGCTCCGGTTGAGCGATGAACTCGCTCGCTGACCCGGCACGCGCGCTAGATCGCTGAACACGGGAGCCACCGCTTGGTGACGCACCCGGAGTTAGCAAGTCCCTCGGGACACCGTCACACCCCCTGCGTATGGTCATGGCAGTGCAGGATGACCAGCTCGACTTCGTCGGGAAGCGACAGCGGAGGAGCGGAGCCGCTCGTCGCCTCGGCGCCATGGCCGCTCCTGTCGCGTCCCACGGCGGGGCCGTCGTCGACGACCCGTCGTTGTTGCGGTATGCCGGCGCGGTCATCGGTGCGTTCGGCCAGGGCGACATCGACCAAGGGCTCACCCGCGCGCAGATCATCGAGCGCGCGCTGCGCATCGCCGACCTCGACCGAGTGGAGCTCGACGGTCGCATCGACACCTTCGTCGAGCTCGCGATGCTCCTGCCCTACCGGGACAAAGCGCACCAACAGCGCTACGTCGTCAGCACCGACGCCGTGGCCGGCAGCCTGTTCTTCCGCAAGGGACTGACCGACGGCGGCATCGAGGAGCTGTTGCAGCTGCTCGGTGCCACAGCTGACGCCATCGAAGACGGGCGGCACGATGCGGGCAAGGTCGCTGACGCCCTCGTCGAACAGCGCGGCTACGTCGAGTTGTGGACCGCTGCCGTCAACCGTCTCACCGACACCGCCACGCTCTCCGAACTGGTTGCCGAGCGCGCGCAGCACGACGGCGACCGGATGCTCGCGCACGTGGAGCGCGTGGTCGACGTCGTCACGAAGCACCACCCGAACCTGCGCATCGCAGCGACGGCGCTGCTCACCGCGGCGCAGTCATACCTGCTCGCGACCCAGCGGCTACTCGAGCGCATTGTCGACGAGGGCGCGTCGACCCGAGACTTCTCGCTGCTCGATCCGGCTGACTACGCACGACTGGCGACAACCGGAACGGTCGAAGCGCTCGCCGCAGTCTTCGAAAGCGTCGTGTGGGATCCACCTCGACCGCAGGTGTCGCCCGCCGATGTGGTGGCCGCTCTGCGCGCGTACCGCCCCAACCGCCGCCAACCACGGCGACCGCCGGTCGACTCGTTCGCACGGGAGCCGACTGCCGACCCGCTCGAGGGCCTCGACGAGCGTCTCGACCTCATCAGGCGGCAGCGCCGGCACGCCGCCGAGCTGTTGCTGCAGGGCGAAGCCTCGATTGAGCTGTCAGCGCACCTCCGGGCGACGCCGTGGCCGGCCGCGCTCAGGGTGGTCGTCGAGCTCGCCAGTCTCGACGTCGACGAGCACGCGGCCTACCGGCTGCATCTGGCCGACAGCCTCATCATCGACACCGATGCGCACACCACCTGGACGTCCGACGCGCGCCTCACGGTGGAGAGGCCCCCCATCACCCAGCCAGCCGCGGACGCCGAGGAACGCGCGCCCCGATGAGTGCGATCGACCTCGCCCGCTTGCGCGCGATCGCGGCTACCGCGGTCGCCGATCCGGCGTCCCTCGAGCGACCCGCAGCCAACGTCGGGCGCGCCCTCCAGCGCGCCGGCCACGAGGTCGTGCTCGCCCGCCACCCCGAAGCTCCCTCCGCGACCGATCTCGAACTGGTGCCGACCACACTTTCCGATTCGGCGCTCGTCGCGCTCGGGCTCTGCGTCGGCCTGGCCTGGGATGACCGCGATGCCCATCCGTACCCGGGCCGCACGTTCACGATCGATGACGTAGCGGCAGCTGCGCGCGCCATGCGCATCAACGTCGCCGCCAGCCGTCACATCATCGGTGCGCTCCGCCACATCTTTACGCAGGCCCGACTCGTCGACATCGACGAGAACGTCCTCCGACTCGGCCCCGTCATCGCTGGGTGGTCCGACGCTGATCTCGAAGCGTTCCGGCGCAACCTTGATGCGCTTCCCGAATCGGCTCAGGAGCCGGCGTGACTACCTCCCTCGCCACCCTGTCCTCGCGTGACCGCGACGCAGTCCTGAACGCCGCCGTCGCCGTGGAGGAGTCGGTGGAACCCGTTCCCCAAGCGCAGCTCGCCGCACTTGCCGACCCGGCTCTTCGCGAGCTCGTCGGGCAGTCACTGCTCGGAGCCGGGCGCGCGCTCATCCGCGTCGGTGAGGACGCGTGGATCTCCGGCTACGACGACACCGTCGCCGACCGGCTCGCGCACGAGGGGACTGGAGTCCTGGCGCCGATTGACGCCGCCGTTCTGACGCTCGTCCTGCTTCACGCCGTCGCCATTCCCGCGGCCCGCGGCACCACCGACACGACGGACTGGTCGAGCGACGACCTCCCCGCGCCTGACGTCGCTGCGCTTACCGCAAACCGCGATCGGCGCCTCAACGAACGCGCCGTCCGTGCCTCGCTGCGCCGCCTTCGCGACGCCGGCGTCTTGCGGACCGGGCTTCGGTCCAAGCTCCTACCGGGCCCGCAGTTCCGCCGACTCACCGAGGATCGCCGCCGCATGATCTGGGAGAACATGGTCGTAGCCACCGCACCCGGCTCGAACCTTGCCCGAGCTATCCACCGTCGCCGAGGAGCAGCACCCACATGAACGACTCCACCCTGTTCGGCGCGCCCGTCGGCGGCATCGTCGGCCGCCGCCAGCTGATCGCCGTGCAGACCATCGAACTCGGGCGCCTCACCCATCACCCGGTGCCGCTCGTGCCGTCGGCGCTCGTCGCCGTGTCGGGTACCGGCCCCGAGCGCGATTCGAACGGGAGCGGCAAGACGACCTTCTTGGCGTCGGTGTCCTTGCTTCTCGGCGATCCTGAATGGAGGGTGGCGACCACCGGCGGCGCCGATGCCCTTGGCTTGCTCTTCGACCCCGACCTGTCCGGCGACGCTGCCGGGCTCTATGACCCAGCCCGCGTCGGCTACGTCGCCGGCGTGTTCGCGCACATGACCGCGGACGGCAGTTACGACGAGCTGACCGTCTGGGTGCGGATCTCTTCTGACGACTCACCGCGGCTTGCCGCGCGCTGGGCTCCCGGCGTCCACCTCGTCGCTGAGCGCGACGAAGCAGCCGCCATGTGGAACAGCCTCGGCCGCGAGCGCCAGATCGGCCCGACCGCGTTTGTCGAGCAGCTCTACGGCGGCACCGGCCGCTGCCTCGCGTACGTCACCAGCCGCGGCAACCGCGACACCGACACATCTCTGATGCAGCTCCAAGCGCGGCTCAGCCCAGCTCGGATCGGCAGCGAACTCATCGTCCTACTCGGCCTCGAGCACCTCATCGACGGCGAGCGCGATCTGCGCGCCAAGCTCGCCGACGCGCAACAGCGCCTCGCCGTGCGCATCGACGATCACGAGCGCCGCGAACGAGAGTGGGCCGCCACACTCACTGAGATCGACGCACGCGACAGCGCACGCGCTGCCATCACCGACGGAAAGCGGCTCTGGCGACTCCGCCTCGCGCGCAAGCTCCTCGATGCCCTGTCCGAGCAACAACAGGCGGAGGCGCAGCTCACCGAGCTGTCGTCGCGGCAACAGATCGCAGAGAGCGCAGTCCGCGATCTCGAGGCTCGTCTGGCTGACTTGCCCGACGCCGCAGCGCTGGCTGAGGTCGTCGAGTCGGCGCGGCGCGCGCACGAGGACGCCGATGCGCGACACACGACAGCAAACGAAGATGTCGTGCGCCGCCGGCTCGAGCTCGAGCAGCTCGCACAACAGATCAGCGCGCTCACAACCAAGGCGCTCGCCGCACCGCCTGGGATCAGCCCGGAGGAATGCGACGGACGCGTCGCCGACACAACCTCATCGCTCGACCGAGCCGTACGGACGCTGGGTGCCGTCGAGGTCGACCTGCAGCGGGCGAACGCAACGCTTGCCGCCATCACAGAGCACGGCGACTCCGACCCCAGAGCGCGCGCGGCGCTCGACGCAGCCCAGACCGATGCGACCTCGCTCATCGACGGCATCGTCCTCGAAGACACCGCACGACAGCTCTGGGAGCCGCTGCTCGCCCCATGGCGAGGCGCCTTCGTCATCCCCTCCCACCATCGCGACCGGGCCATCGCAGCGGCACCGCCCGGCACCGTCCTCGTCATCGTCGAGCCCGACATGATCGAGCAACCACCCGATGGCGTCACCGAAGCGCCGGCCGGGACCGCCCGGTTCCTGGAGACTCTGCTCGGCCGGTCGGACGCTCCCTACGTCGACGTCGCCGCTGGCGTCGTCGTGACCGGTGGGTTCGAACACGAGCTGTGCGGCCGAGATGCCGCCATCGCCCGAGCACATGCCGAGGTGGAACGAGTCGAGCGCGCGCACGCCGATGAATTCGACAACCACGAACGCGCCCGTCTCGCCCATGAGCTGGCGATCGACGTCGCTGAGCGCGTGCATGTTGCCGAAGAACTTGCGACCGTCCGCTTGGAAGAGTCCGAACGATCCCAAGCGATGGCAGGGTTCTCCCACGCCCTTGCCGACGCCGACGGCGTCCGCACCGCGGCGATCACGGCGCTGCTCGAAGCACGCGTGCAGCACGAGACCGCCACCCAGGGTCGCGACCGTCTCAACCTCGATCTCGAAGCCTCCCAAGAAGAGGTCGCGCGTGTCGTTCGCGACCTGCAGGTCACCCACGCAGCGATCGAACGACTCGACATCAACGGATGGCGCCGTGCGTGGGCCGACACCGACGAGGCGGCTGCCGCAGCTCTTGACGGTGACGATCGACCGGAGGACTCACTGCGTAGGCGAGCCACCGAGCAGCTCGGCGTCGCACTGGAGCGTGTCGGCATCGATTCGACCACGGGCGACCGCGCGCCCACTCCGGCGATCGAGAGCGTCATCCGCGCGCGGCGCGGACTCGACGACGACGTGGCTCCGACCAACGAGGTTCGCCGGTTCGACACGGTCGCCCAACCACTCGTCGACTGGCTCGACGACCAATCCGATCACGACACGACCTTTCGCGAGGACGTGGCGGCCGAACGGCAGCGGTGGGAGGAACTCATCGGAGCCGCCCGTCACGAGTGCGAAACCCAAGGCGATCTCCTCGATCGGCATCGAGACATGGTCGAGCAGCAGATCGAGGCCACCCTCGGTCACGTCAGCGCGCGCTACGGCGAGCTCGATGCCACCGCGGGTGGGTACGGCGCGAAGCTCCACTGGCGATCGATCCGGCCCGTGCACCCGACGGATCTCTGGGTCTGGGAGGTGACACCCGAGTGGCGACGAGGGCATGGCGCCAAGTGGTTGGCCTACACGCGGCAGGCCAACTCAGCGATGCAGAAACAGCACCGCACTCACCTTGTCCTTGCCGCACTGCTCGCCGCACAGGACCCCGCCGGCCGCGTCCTCATCGTTGACGAGGCTGGCAACGACTTCGGTCGTGAGCACCTGCGGCAAGTGCTGTCCGCCTTCGCCCACGTCGCCGACGCGCATGGGGTCACCGTGATCGCCGCCTGCCAGGACAAGGTCCTCGAGGAGGTCGCGGCGCTCGGAGCCGCCCGTCTCCTCCTGTGGTTCGAACGACTGTCGGACGCGTCGGCGTTGTGCCGCCCGACTCGAGTCTGGGGATTCGACGCCGACGGCCGACGGGTTGAGCTCACCCGATCGGCAGTGGAGGCCGGGCGGCAGCTGTGAGGCACTGGGACCCTGCCGGCCCTCCCGCGTCTGTCGGCGGAGTGCCTCTCGGCTGTCGAGCTGTGCCGTTGGTTGACGTCGTCGAGCGAGACGGCGAGCTCGTCGAAGTACGTGATCGTCGACGGCGACGGAAGACGAACGAGGTCGTTCTCATTGCTGACCCAGCGCACCCGCTGGGATCAGTTGCCGAGGAGGCCCGCACGTTCGCAGTCGGCGCCGGTCGGCGGCGTTGGACCACCGTCGTCGGTCGATACGGCGATCAGGCTTTCGACCTTGCGCTCTCGCTCGTGCGCGGGGGCGTCGTGCACCTGGCGTGCCAGGTCGACGAGCGCGGCAACCTCGGCGACCCTCGCTGGTGGCAACCGACCGACAACGCTGCAATCGCAGAATCAGGAGCGCGCGCCCAGACGGCACATACAACCCAGCAGCGCGATGCCGAGCGAGAGTCGCTCGCGGCCGAGCTGGCTTCGGACTATCGCGAGATCGCCGACGCGTTGAAGGCCGCGAAGTCGCCCGTGGCGATCGCCGTGATCACGGCTGCCGCAACCGACCTTCTCGCGGGCATCGACCACGCTGGCCCGCGCGCGTTCGCGCAGGCGCACTTCGACGGCACCAAGGCGCACGATGTGCGGGCCGTCCTCACCGCCGCCGGCGTCCCCGGAGCCGTGCTCGAACAGCTCGGGCTTCGACGCGGCGACCGAATCGGTCTGGGCGGCCCCATCTCCGTATCGACGCTCACGGGTCGCGTCGACTTCGGCCCGATGCGAGGCCCGGTGATCATTCGGCTCGATCAACCCGGACTCGAGGTCTCCACGGATGCGCAGACGGTCGTCGTGATCGAGAACCTTCAGCCTGCCGAGATCGTCTGCGCGCGCTACTCGACCCTGCCCGTCATCTACACCGCCGGCCAGTTCGGCGACGACGCCGCGAGCCTTCTCAGCCGACTCGCCGCCAGCGGCAAGCGGATCGTCGGGATTGTCGATGCCGATCTGGGTGGCGTTCGCATTGCTCGCCGCATTGTGGAGGCAGCGCCAGGAGCCGAGATCGTCGACGTTGGCAGCTGGCCGCATCCGGCGCGCGCGGCCTTCCCCGTCGATGGGATTGCGGCTCGAGGCTTGCGCGTGCTGACGGAAGACCCGCTTGTCGGAGGTTTCGCATCGTCGGTGCTCGCCCGCGGCTACCCCGTTGAACAGGAGCTCGCAACCCTCGAGATCGTGAAGTCGATCGTGTAGTTCATTGAGCCCTCGTCAGCGAGTACGCGTGGAGTTGACACGTTCGCATGCGACCGAGTGCGACCTCGGCCTCACGGCGCTCGCCACGAATGGTCTTGGTGACGTACTGCTTCTTGCCGCTGACCGGGTCCTTGCCGACGAACGCGCGGACCTCCCCCCACTGCTTCCCGCGTTGGCGGACCCGGCCGCGCCGGCCGTCATCGCGCATCGGATGGGCAAGAGTGGCGATTTGGATGGGGAACGCGCCCGTTCGGAGCAGCTCAGCAACCCAAGAAGTCGCCTCTGACTGACCTGCTCACTTCTTGCGCACCCAGCCCTCCACAATGCGAACCTTTCAGCGCTGGTTCAAGGTGACCTGATCACGCTTCCGGCCGCTCACGCCAAGGTTCGTCGCGAGGGTTACCGCAAGATCGCCGCGGGCTGAAGGCTGGGGTACTCGCCAGTCCACCGACTATCAGCGTCGCCACGACCGGCCGATGCCCGTAGTCGCCGCCAGCACAACTCCATCAGGCCTGATGTAGCGCCGGCATGAAGTGCTCGGTACTCTTCCCCTATCGCGACTGGCGTGCCGTGGGTGGGTTAACCACCAGGGAGCGGAAGGTTGCGACGCCGAACGCCTGGGCGTCGCGCCGCCGTGGAGGCCCCATGTCGGTTGCGGCAACCGATCCTGAGATCGCGCAGCTCATTGATGACGAGCGCGAGCGTCAACGGCGCAAGATCCGGCTGATCCCGTCGGAGAACTATGTTTCGCACGCGGTCCTTGCGGCGACCGGCAGCGAGCTGACGAACAAGTACTCCGAGGGCTACGTCGGCAAGCGCTACTACGAAGGTCAGCAGGTCGTGGACCAAGTCGAGGCGCTGGCGATCGAGCGGGCCAAGACACTCTTTGGAGTCGAGCACGCCAACGTCCAGCCGTACTCGGGATCGCCCGCGAACCTCGCCGTCTATGCGGCGTTCTGCCAGCCCGGCGACACGATCATGGGGATGGCGCTGCCGGACGGCGGGCACCTCACCCACGGCTGGGGCGTCTCCGTGACCGGCAAGTGGTTCCGTCCGGTGCGCTACGGCGTACGCCGCGACACCGGTCGGGTCGACATGAATCAGGTACGCGACCTCGCCCGCCGCGAGCGACCCAAGATCATCATCTGTGGCGGCACCGCGATCCCGCGCACCATCGACTTCCCGGCGTTTGCCCAGATCGCCGACGAGGTCGGCGCAGTCCTCGTCGCAGACATCGCGCACATCGCCGGACTTGTCGCCGGCGGCGCGCACCCCTCTCCAGTCGGACATGCCCCTGTCATCACCACCACCACGCACAAGACCCTTCGCGGCCCACGCGGTGCGATGATCCTCAGCACCTCCAGATACGCCGACGCTCTCGACAAGGCGGTCTTCCCAGGGCTCCAGGGCGGTCCTCACAACCACACCACGGCGGCGATCGCCGTCGCGCTGCACGAGGCGAGCCAGCCGTCGTTCCGCGACTATGCGCACGCCGTCGTCGTGAACGCGAAGGCACTCGCCGACGAGCTGAACGCGCACGGCTACGACCTCGTGTCCGGCGGCACCGACAACCACCTCATCCTCATCGACCTGACGAACAAGGGCGTCGGCGGCAAACCGGTCGCCAAGGCACTCGACCGCGCCGGCATCGAGGTCAACTACAACACCGT
>JAODBK010000119.1 GCA_025463925.1 Acidimicrobiales bacterium
CCCGGCGAAGGATACGGGAACCTTGCAAAAAGTACTGCTCACAGGCGCCGGCGGATTTATCGGGTCGCATCTTGCGGAAGAACTGGTCCGCCGGAATTTCAGCGTGCGCGCCGTCGTGCACTACAACAGCGCGAGTTCGCACGGCTGGCTCGATTCATTGCCGGCCGAGATCCGGGGTCAGCTGGATGTGTTCGCCGGCGACATCCGCGATCCCAACGGCATGCGGATCGCGATGAAGGGGTGCGACGCCGTCTGTCATCTCGCCGCCCTGATCGCGATACCCTATTCGTATCACTCGCCCGATACCTACGTCGAAACCAATATCCGCGGCACGCTCAATGTGCTGCAGGCGGCGCGGGATTTTGACGTCTCCCACCTGCTGCACACCTCGACCAGCGAAGTCTATGGCACCGCGCAGTACGAGCCGATCACCGAAGAGCACCGGCTGCAGGGGCAGTCGCCGTACTCCGCGAGCAAGATCGGTGCCGACCAGCTGGCGCTGTCGTTCGAGCGTTCGTTCGGAACGCCGGTGACGGTGATACGGCCTTTCAACTCCTTCGGTCCGCGTCTATCCGCACGCGCGGTGATTCCCACCATCATCACCCAGATCGCGGCGGGCCAGAGCAAGTTCAAGCTCGGCTGCATCCATCCGACGCGCGACTTCAATTTTGTCGCAGACACGGTCGGCGGTTTTCTGGCTGCGCTGGAGAAAAGAGCCGGCATCGGTGAAGTCATCAACATCGGCAGCGGATTCGAGGTTTCGATCGGCGATACCGCGCGGATGATCGCGGAATTGATGGATGCCAAGATCGAAATCGAACATGACGACGTTCGGGTGCGCCCCGAACGCAGCGAGGTCGACCGGCTGTGGGCCAGCAACGACAAGGCGCAAAAACTGCTCGGGTGGTCGCCCCGCTTTGGCGGCGTCGAGGGGCTCCGCAAAGGTCTTGAACAGACGATATCCTGGTTCACCAGGAACGAGAATCTTTCCCGCTATCGCACCAACGCCTACAATCTGTGAGCCCGATGAGCCGTTCACCCGCCATTGCCAACCGCGCCGCCGAGTTCGATGTGGATGCCGTGCTCGCGGCGGTCGATACGGTTGTCCTGTCGGCGGCGCGTCCGGTGGCGCTGCATGAACCGCGACTGGGTGCGCGCGAGCGCGAACTGGTGCTCGATTGCATCGATACCAACTGGGTCTCCTCCGCCGGCAAATATGTCACCCAGTTCGAACAGATGGTCGCGGCGGCCACCGGGGCCCGTCATGCCATCGCGATCGTCAACGGCACTGCGGCACTGCATGCGGCGTTGTTGCTCGAGGGCGTGCAAGCCAATGACGAAGTGATCCTGCCCACGATTACGTTCGTTGCGACCGCCAACGCGGTCAGCCATGCCGGCGCGATCCCGCATCTGGTCGACTCGACCTGGGACACGCTGGGTCTGGACCCGGTGGCGCTCGATGCGCATCTGGCGCAGATCTCGGTTCGCAGCAACGGCGAGACGATGAACAGAGAAACCGGGCGGCGCCTGCGCGCGATCGTTCCGGTCCATATCTTCGGGCATCCGGTCGATATGGCGCCGCTCAATGCGGTCGCGGAGAAATACGGCCTGGTCGTTGTCGAGGATGCCACGGAATCGCTCGGCTCGACCTGGAACGGGCAGGCCTGCGGCACCTTCGGCCATTCCGCGGTGCTCAGTTTCAACGGCAACAAGATCATCACCACCGGCGGCGGCGGCATGATCCTGACCAACGACGACGAACATGCCCGCCACGCGCGGCATTTTACCTCGACGGCCAAGAAGTCGCACGCCTGGTCGTTCGACCACGACGAAATCGCCTACAATTACCGGCTTCCCAACATCAATGCGGCGCTCGGTTGCGCGCAGATGGAACGGTTGTCGACGATGGTCGAGGCCAAGCGGGAACTCGCGGAACGCTATCTGGAAGTGTTCAAGGATTTCCCCAATGCCGGTATTTTCCGCGAACCAGAGGGGGCGCGGAGCAATTACTGGCTCAACACGCTGGTGATCGACCGCGAATTCGCCGGCGAGCGCGACCGGCTGCTTGCAGCACTTCATGCCCATGGCATTCACGCCAGGCCGCTGTGGACGCCGATGCACATGCTTCCGATGTATCAGAATTGTCCGCGTTCGCGGCTGCCGGTCGCGGAGGACATGAGTACGCGCTGCGTCAATCTGCCGAGCAGCCCGTTTCTGGCCGCAAGCGAGCAGGCACGCGCGAACAAAAGCTGATGCCTCGCCTGGTTTTCTTTACCATTCACAGCACGACGCGGTGGTGGAAGTATCTCGGTTCGCGAATTGATTTCGCGGACGTTACGGTGTTGAGCGATTTGCGCGGCGAGGGCGACCGCTCGCTGGTCGACGACTTCTATCATTTCATGGGCAAAGGCGACGCCGCCGCGGCTGCGATCGCGCGCTTTGGCGATGACGGATGTGCCGACATCATTCTTCGCTGCCGGGTTCTGCGCAGCCTGGAGCGCGGCCTTGCGCTGCGGATGATCGGGGGCATGGCGCAGGCGATCGAACGTGCTTTCGATGATCTGGATCCGGATCTCGTCATCACGTTCACGATCGATCGCTACGTCATGGATGTGATGGCAAGGACGGCGCACGCGCGTGGCATCGATTTTCTGGAG
>JAODBK010000072.1 GCA_025463925.1 Acidimicrobiales bacterium
CGCGCGTCGCGCCGGCGAGCTGCCAGCGGCCGACCGCCAGGCCGGCGAGCCCGATCGGGATCGGGAGGGCGGCCCGCCGGAGCCGGGGCGCCAGGTCCTCGAGCTCGGCCAGGCGGTCGCGGCAGTCCGAGCAGCCGGCGAGGTGCTGGTCGACCTTCGCGGTGTCCCGGGCCGCCAGCGCGCTGCCGGCGTACGCGCCGAGGCGCTCGACGGTGAACACGCACTCGGGGCGGGCGTGATTGCGGACGTGGGCCTGCAGGTACCGCTCGCGCAGCCCGGCGCGGGCCCGCACCGCCAGCTGGGCGGTGCCGTTGGCGGTGAGCCCGAGCATCGCGGCGGCGTCGCGGGCCGGCACGCCCTCGACCTCGGTGAGCCAGAGCACCGATCGCCACCGCTCGGGCAGCTCGCGGAACGCCTGCACGACAACCTCGGAGTCGTGGGTCAGCTCGGCATGCTCCGCGGGCGTCGGCCTGGCCGCCGGGCGATCGAGCTCCTCGTCGTCGGCGGGCCGCACCCGCCCGGACCGGCGGAGGATGTCGATGGCCGCGTTGCGCGTCGCCGCCAGCAGGTACGGGCGGAACGGCGCGCCCGCGGCCAGGCGGCCGCCCGGCAGGCTGGCCAGCACCTTGGTGAAGGCCTCGGCCACCGCGTCGGCGGCGTCGTCGCTGTTGTGGGCCACCGCCTGGGCGACCCGCCACGCGGCCTGGCTGTGCCGGCGGTAGAGCTCCTCGAAGGCGGCGACCTCGCCCCCCGCGGCCTTGGCCACGAGTGAGGCGTCGTCGTCGACGCTCAGGAAGTCGCTCGCTCTGGGTGACGACATACGCGCCATATCACCTCCTTGTTTCAACGTGCTGTAGACGTTCTCCTTGCGGTTTGATGACGGGGTGAGCGCACGGAGGCGGCCGCTGCCGCCGGGATTCGGGACGATCTGGACGAGCGTCGCCCTCGACCTGATCGGCTTCGGCATCGTGCTGCCGCTGCTCCCGCAGTACGCCGAGCGGTTCCACGCCTCGCCGGCGACGGTCGGCGCCCTCTTCGCGTCGTTCTCGGTGGCCCAGCTGGTGTTCGCGCCCGTGTGGGGCCGGCTGTCCGACCGCATCGGCCGCAAGCCGGTGCTGGTGCTGTCGTTGGCCGGCACCGCGATCGGCAGCCTGCTCACCGGCCTGGCCGGCTCGCTGCCGCTGCTGTTCGGCGGCCGCATCGTCGACGGGATGTCCGGCGCCAGCGTGTCGGTGGCCCACGCCGCGGTGGCGGACCTGGCGCCACCGGGGGAGCGGGCCCGGTTGTTCGGCCTGCTCGGCGCGGCGTTCGGCCTCGGCTTCGTGGCCGGTCCGGCCATCGGCGCCCTGGCCGCGCTGGGCGACGCCCGCCTCCCGTTCCTGATCGCCGCGGGCATCGCCGGCGCCAACGCGGTCGTGGCGGTCCGCCGCCTCCCCGAGACCAACCCGACCCACACCCCGCCACCACCGTTCTTTTCCGGCGAAGAGGACCGGAACGGTCCCGTATCCGCGACGAGAACGCCGGGAAACGTGGTCGGGCTGCTCGTGATCGCC
Source organism: Acidimicrobiales bacterium (assembly GCA_025463925.1). Lineage (GTDB taxonomy): Bacteria > Actinomycetota > Acidimicrobiia > Acidimicrobiales > AC-14 > RYN-50. The sequence continues at coordinate 1,554 of JAODBK010000072.1, forward strand.
TTCTCGTCGCTGGTCGCGTTCAGCGCGTTCGAGGCGACGTTCGGGCTCTTCGGCGAGCGGCGGCTCGGGTTCCACCTGTCGTCGACCGGCGCGGTGTTCGCCGGCATCGGGCTCGTGCTGGCCCTCGTCCAGTCGACGCTCGTGCACCCGGCGGTCGCGCGGCTCGGCGAGGCCGGGACCCTGCGGCTCGGCCTGGCGATCAACGCCGTCGGCCTGGCGTTGCTGGCGACGGTCCACTCGTACTGGACGCTCGTGCCGGCGCTGTTGGCGCTGGTCGTCGGGCAGGGTCTGGCGGCGCCGTCGTTGACCGCGGCCTTCGCCGGTCGGGCGCGGGCCGAGCGCCGGGGGCGCGCGCTCGGCGTCCAGCAGTCGGCCAATGGCCTGGCCCGGGTCGTCGGCCCGATCGCCGGCGGGCTGCTCTTCCAACGGGTGGGCCAGCAGTCGCCCTACCTCGCCGGTGCCGTGGTGATGGCGCTGTGCGCGCTGGCCCTCCGGCCGGTCAGGGAGCCAGCAGAAGCTTGATCGGCCCGCCGGGCTCGAGCAGCTCGTCGAACGACGCGTCCGCGTCCTCGAGCGGCCGGACCTCGGAGACGACCAACGCCGGGTCGACCGCGCCGCCGGCGACCGCGATGACCGCGTCGGCGTAGTCGACGTCGTCGTACGCGAACGATCCCGCGATGTCGACCTCCTTGATGATCCAGAGGAAGCTGACCATCGTCAGCGGCTCGTCCGGGTTGGTGACGCCGACGAGCACCACCTGCCCGCCCGGTCGCACCAGCTCGAGCGCGATCTGCGGCGTCTCCGGCACGCCGGCGCACTCGAACACCACGTCGAGGTCGTCACCGATCGCGCTCGACAGTTGATGCGCGTCCGCCGCCACCGCGGACGCGCCCAGCGCGACCGCGAGCTCGGCGCGGGTGTCGCTGCGCTCGGCGACGACGATCGCCTCGACCCCGGCGGCCCGCAGCGCCGCGATCGTCATCAGCCCGATCGGCCCGGCGCCGATCACGCCGACCACCGATCCGGGCTCGACCCGGCTGCGGCGCACGCCGTGCAGCGCGACGGCGTACGGCTCCACCAGCGCGCCCTGGTCGGCGGTCATGCCGGGCGGTACGGGATGGCAGCTGCGGCTCGACACGGTGACGTACTCGGCGAACGCGCCGTCGAGGCCGCCGAGCCCGAGGCCGTGGGCCATGCCCTCGACGCACAGCGCGGTCCGGCCCTCGAGGCAGCGCGGGCATGCGCCGCAGCGGCGGAACGGAAGGACCGCGACGCGCTGCCCGACGAGACCGCGCCCGTCGTCGACGCCTTCACCTTCGCCGGCGCTGACCACCGTGCCGGCGAACTCGTGGCCCATGACCGCGCCCGGCCCCAACATGCCGGAGCGGCGGAGGTGGATGTCGCTCCCGCAGATGCCGCAGCGCTCGACCGCCACCACCGCCTGGCCCCGGCCGGCCACCGGGTCGGGCTTCTCGACGACGGCCAGCGTCCCATCGGCTTGGTACGCGACCGCTCGCATCGGGGGTGACGTTAGGTTTTCCGTATGTTACCGTCGGGTAACTTCGGTTGGGTCGCGACCCTTCGTTCCGTGAGGTGCTGCCATGTCTGATTTCTCCCTCGATCTCAACGAGGACCAGCTCCAGATCCAGAAGTGGGTCCACGACTTCGCCGAGAACGTGATGCGCCCGGCGGCCCACGAGTGGGACGAGCGGGAGGAGACTCCCTGGCCGATCATCGAGGAGGCCGCCAAGATCGGGCTCTACTCCCTGGACTTCGTCGCCAACGCCTTCTCCGATCCCACCGGCCTCGGGTTGCCGCTCGTGATGGAGGAGGTCGCGTGGGGCGACGCCGGCATCGGCCTCGCCATCTTCGGGACGACCCTCGGTGTCGCCGGCCTCATGGGCAACGGCACGCCCGAGCAGATCGCCGAGTGGCTGCCGCAGTGCTTCGGCACTCCTGACAAGGTCGCGCTGGCGGCGTTCGGCGTCAGCGAGCCCGACGCCGGGTCCGACGTCTCGTCGCTGCGCAGCCGCGCGGTGTACGACGAAGCCAAGGACGAGTGGGTCCTGAACGGAACGAAGACGTGGATCACCAACGGCGGGATCGCCGACGTCCACGTGCTCGTGCTGTCGGTCGACCCCGAGCTCGGGTCGCGCGGCCACGCGAGCTTCATCATCGGGCCCGGAACCCCTGGGCTCCGCCAGGGCCAGAAGTTCAAGAAGATGGGCATCCGCGCCAGCCACACCGCGGAAGTGATCCTCGAGGACTGCCGCGTCCCGGGCAGCTGGCTCCTCGGCGGCAAGGAGAAGCTCGACGCGCGCTTGGCCCGGGCGCGCGAAGGCAAGCGCACCGGCACGCAGGCCGCGATGTCGACGTTCGAGGCGTCGCGTCCGGCGGTTGGCGCGCAGGCGGTGGGCATCGCCCGCGCCGCGTACGAGTACGCCCTCGACTACGCCAAGGAGCGCAAGCAGTTCAAGAAGGCGATCATCGAGAACCAGGCGATCGCGTTCAAGCTGGCCGACATGAAGACGCGTATCGACGCCGCCCGCCTGTTGGTGTGGCGCGCCGGGTGGATGGCCCACAGCGGCAAGACGTTCGAGAACGGCGAGGGCTCGATGTCCAAGCTGTTCGCCGGCGAGACCGCGGTGTGGGTCACCGAGGAGGCCATCCAGATCCTCGGCGGTTACGGCTACGTCCGTGAGTACCCGGTCGAGCGGTGGCACCGCGACTCGAAGATCTACACGATCTTCGAGGGGACGTCGGAGATCCAGCGGCTGATCATCAGCCGGGCGATCTCGGGCATCCACATCCAGTAGGGCGCCGCTGGGGGAGGTCTGGCCCGGCACTCCGGCGAATTGCCTCTCCATGCGGTTGGGGGCGCGCGGCCGGGGGACGGGCCTGCTGGTGGTTGCGGCGGTCGGGGTGTTGCTCGCGGCGACGCGACCCGCGCTCGGTACCGGCGACGCCCGCGCCGGGTGCTCCCCGTCTCGCATCGCGACGGCTTACGACGGGCACGGCAACGTGCTGGCGCGCCAGCCGGGGGGCGCGCCGGTGCCGTGCATGACGTTCACCGGGTTCGCGACGCAGGAGACGCACGTCGTCGTCACCAAGGACGGCACCGTCGTGCACGAGCCGGCGGTGATCACGCCGGGACTCGCCGGCACCGCCTTCGTCCCGGGCGCGCCGGGTCCGCACCCGTGGCAGCCCACGAGCCCGGCAGGGATCGTGGTGTCGCGCACCGGTGGGAAGACGTGGGACTTCGTGAAGCCGGCCGGATCGCTCTGGACGGGTGCCGACGCCGCCCTCTACGCCGACCCGACGACCGGCCGGATCTTCGAGGAGACGCTGTCGCCGGGCGAGATCCCGTCGAACAGCCAGATCGCCCCGCAGGACCAGACACCAGGTGGCCACGCGTATCTGCTCGCCAGCCCGGACAGCGGCCGGAACTGGAATGCCACCGCGCTGACCGGGTTCCTCTTCCAGGAGAATGCCCGCTTCACCTCGGCGCCGCCGGTCGCCGGGCAGTCGACCACCGCCGGCGGCTATCCCAACGTCACCTACTGGTGCGGCAACCGCGACGTCGGACTCCTCGAGCCGCTGATCCTCGAGCGCGAGTGCTACCGCTCACTCGACGGCGGGGTCACCTGGCAGATGCGGGCGATCCTCTTCACCAACCCGGTGCCCCAGCACGCCGAGTGCGGCGCCAACCGTGAGGACCTCAACTCGCTGGACGGCAACTATCCGCAGGGCGCCGCCGACGGGTCGCTGTACGTCATGGTGTCGTGCACGTCGGCCACGTCGCCGACCAGTCACAGCGGCAGCACCTACCTCGCCCGCAGCACCGATGAAGCCGGCACTTTCCCGATCCTCCACCGCGCCGGAACCGGCGCCGCGGTGAAGCTGCCGGTCCCGTCGGACGCCGATTGGCCTGAACTCCGGGTCGCCCGCGTGGGTGCCGCCGACGTGCTGTACCTCACCTATCAGGCCAACACGCCCAAGGGGCCGGCGATCCTGCTGCGGACCGCGACCGTGCCGCGGTACGTCAACGGGGTCACCGTCGCCGCCGACTTCGTGTGGGGCCCGGTGGTGAACCTGACGCCGGCGGGTCTCTTGAGCATCGACCGCTGGGCCGTCAGCACGCGCGGCAGTGAGCTGGCGGTGTCGTACATCGCGCAGCCGACCAAGGGCGCGTACCACGGCTATGTCAGCGTCATGCGGAACGCGATGGCGACGTCGCCGGTGATCTGGACGGCCACCGTCAACGATCCGCACCGGCCGTTGATGAACGGCCCGCCGGTGAGTGCGAAGGACGACTTCATCGACGTCGCCATCGGGCCGGACGGCAGCCCGTGGGCGAGCTTCTTCTCGCCGTGCAGTGCCGAGCCCGCGCTCGACGCGCAGCGCGATCCCGCCTGCCGCGACACCAATGCCAACTTCGAAGGCGGCAACGACCGCGGCGTCGTCGGCCGGCTGCTGCTCGCCAGCTGAAACCATCCGCTTTCTCCGCAGTTGGTGTCGCACAGCGACACCAACGATGTCCAGAACCGGGTGGATGTGGGCGCGGTCAGGAGGGGCGGGCGTCGGCGAGCGGCTTGTGGGCGTCGTAGCGGGCCGCGTTGGCGACCGCGTCGGGGTCCTCGCCCAGCAGGTCGACCGGCCGGCGCAGCTCGAGATGCCCGTTGCCGGCGACGAACCATTGCGCGATGTCCCACGCCGGCCACCGCTGCAATTCGCGGAGGACCAACGCCACGACCGGCAACGGCTTGCCGTCGGGCCCGAACTGGAAGGTCGGGTAGACCTCGGCGCCTTCGGCCGGCACCGAGAACACGAGCCCGTCGCGCTTCCAGCGGTGGGCGGTCGACGAGCGGTTGCCGGCGCTCGATCCGGCGAGGTCGGCCAGCTCGGGCCCGGTGAAGGCGCCGAAGTCCTGGAGGATGCGGGTGCGGCGGTGCGCCTCGCGGCGGGCCTCTTCGAGCAGCCTCGGCGTCGGGACCTCGACGGCCGGCATGATCGCGTTGACGAGGCGGTCGACGTGCAGCCGCTCGCCGGCGTTCACCGCTGCGACCAACGCGTCGAGGACCGCGAGGAGTTGGCGGCGCGCGTTGGTGGAGCCGGCGACGACGAACGCGGTGCCGTGGCCCTTGACCTCCGGGTACCGCCGCGAGAGGACACGCCGGTCGCGGGCGTCGAGCTCCACGAGCTCGACCTCGACGGTCTGGCGGCGCGACGTGGCCTTCGCCGGCGTCTCTCGATTTCGCACGCCCGGCGCTCGAAGCTGAGCTAAACGGCTTCGTCGCCGAGTTCGCCCGTGCGGATGCGCATCACCCGGTCGAGGTCGTACGACCAGATCTTCCCGTCGCCGATCTTGCCGGTCCGCGCCGACGCCGCGATGAGATCGATCACCTTGTCGACCTGGCCGGTCTCGACCAGCACCTGGATCTCGACCTTGGGGACGAACTCCATCTTGTACTCGGACCCACGGAACGTCTCGGTCTTGCCCCCCTGCCGCCCGTAGCCCTGGACCTCGTTGACGGTCAGCCCGACGACTCCGGCGCCGCGCAGTGCCTCCTTCACCTCTTCCAGCTTGAACGGCTTGATGATGGCGGTGACGAGATGCGGCATTTGACTCTTCCTCTCCTCGAATGGGTTCGCGGTGCCGGGGTGCGCAGCCGAGAGATGGCCGGGGCCCTTTCGCCCCGGCCATCTCTCACGTCGCTACACGGGCGCGTCTGTCCTCGCCGTTGGGGCGGCCTCCCGCAGGGGCGGCGGTCCGCTCCCGGGCAGATTGGCCGGGGTCGAGTACGTCATGCCCTGACCGAACTCCATGTGGTACGCCGGCGTGCCGTGCTCGTGGATGTCGAGGCCCTCGAGCTCGCCGTCGGCCGAGACCCGGAGATTCCACGAGCCCCTGATCGACTTGATGGCGTACATGATCAGCAAGGTGACGCTGAGCACGACGACCACGCAGGTCGCGCTCCCAATGGCCTGGGCCCGCAACTGCGCGGTCCCGCCGCCGTAGAAGAGACCCTTGACGACGGTCGAGGTGTCGGCGCCGTCCGCCGTCGGGACGCCGTACTTCCCGGCGGCGAGCAAGCCGAGGCTCAACGTGCCCCAGATCCCGGCGAAGCCGTGGACCGCGACGGCACCGATCGGGTCGTCCCAGCGCCGCCACTCCATGAAGTCGATTCCGAGCGGCACCACCACACCGGCGACCGCGCCGATCACGATCGCACCCCACGGCGAGACCCAGTAGCACGGACAGGTGATGGCGACGAGCCCGCCGAGGAAGCCGTTGACCGATATGCCGAGGTCCCACTTCTTCAGTTTTCGATACACCCAGAACACCGACACGAAGCCACCGGCGCAGGCCGCGAGCGTGGTGTTGGCCGCGACCCGACCGATGCCCTCCCAGTCCATGGCCGACAGCGTGGAGCCAGGGTTGAACCCGTACCAACCGAACCACAGGATCACGCCGCCGATGGCGCCGATGGTGAGGTCGTGCGGCGGCAATGGGCCGCCACCGTCCCGCTTGAACTTCCGTCCGAGACGAGGACCGAGTGCGATGCAGCCGCCGAGGGCGATGAACCCGCCGACGGTGTGCACGACGGTCGAACCGGCGAAGTCGCGGAAGACCGTGCCGCCGGTCCAGCCGTGGAACCAGCCCATGGTGTTGCCGAGCCACCCGCCCGGGCCCCAGACCCAGTGGCCGAAGATCGGGTAGATGAAGCCTGAGACCATCGTGCTGTAGAGGATGTCGCCCTTGAACCCGGTCCGACCGACCATCGCGCCGGACGTCACGGTCGAGGCGGTGTCGGCGAAGGCGAACTGGAACAGGAAGAACGCGAGGAACGACACGCTGGTCGTGCCGTAGGCCGCCGTCATGCCGTGCAGGAAGAAGTACTGATGCCCGATGAGGCCGTTGCCGTTGCCGAACTGGAACGCGAATCCGATCGCCCAGTAGAGGAGCCCGCACAGGCAGGTGTCGAACACGCACTCCAGGAGCACATTCACGGTTTCTCGAGACCGGGCGAAGCCGGCCTCCAGTCCCATGAAGCCCGCCTGCATGAAGAACACGAGGAAGGCGGTGACGAGCACCCACACCGTGTTGATCGGGCTGACGAAGTCGTTCGCATTGTGCGCGACTGCGGCCATTGGTGTGGCGCCGGCCGGGGTCTCGAAGAGCACCGCGAAGATCTTCATGATCCCGAGCAGTGCAGCGATCCCGAGCATCTTGCCGCCCAGGATCGTTGCGACCATCCGGCGAGCATCCCGCTGGCGCAATCTGTGAAGTCTGGTTCGCATGGTCGGACCATACGGAAGCCGCGTTACACAGCCATTTGCCGAACGTTTCGGCCGCGTGAACAACTTCGCCTCAAGGGCACTGTCGACGGCTTCGCCGCATAGCGTGACGCGATGAGCCTCGAGCGCGGCCCGTTGCTCGCCGACGACTCGCTCTCCGGCGCGGCGTGGTGCCGAGCGCACAGCCACCTCATCGACGAATGGCTCGCCGACCTGTTCGAGCGGGCGACCAGCCGCGAGATGGACGGACTGGCGTTGGTGGCCATCGGCGGCTACGGCCGGTCGGAGCTGTGCCCGCAGAGTGACATCGACGTCATGCTCGTGCACTCCCGAAAGCGCGATGTCGCGACCATCGCCGATCACGTCTGGTACCCGATCTGGGACGAAGGCCTGCATCTCGGGCACAGCGTGTGCACGGTGCGCGAGGCGCTGGGCCTGGCATCGGACGATCTCGACACCGCGACCGCGCTCCTCAACTCGCGCCACGTCGCCGGCGACCCGGAGGTCACCGCTTCTCTCGCGTCCGGAGCCACCGGGCAATGGGAGAAGCGGTCGAAGAGCTGGCTCACCGAGTTGGGCGCGCGCGTCGAGCTGCGGCACGAGCGGGCGGGCGAGGTGGCCTTCCGACTCGAACCCGACCTGAAGGAGGGGCGCGGGGGATTGCGGGACGTCCACTCGTTGCGCTGGGCGCAGGCGGCGCGCCGCATCCTCCTCGACCACGACGAATCGAGCCTCGACGCGGCGTACGCGGTGCTGCTCGACGCTCGCGTCGAGCTCCAGCGTCACACCGGCCGCTCGTCCAACGTGCTCGTCCTCCAGGACCAGGACGCGGTCGCCGCCGCCTTGGGCGTGGCCAATGCCGACGTCTTGATGTCACAGGTCGCCGAAGCGGCGCGCGCCATCGCGTGGCGGAGTGACGACACCTGGCGCCGGATCCGCTCGGCGCTGCGGGGCCCGCTCGGGCGGGTGTCCCGCCACACCCGCAGCCTCGAGGGCGGCGTGCAGATGCGCGACGGAGAGGTGCATCTCGACAACGGCACCGATCCCGCGGCCGACGCCGCGCTCGTGCTCCGCACCGCGGCCGCGGCGGCGACCAACCGCACGGTCATCGACCGCCAGTCGCTCGAGCGCCTGGCGGCCAGCGCGCCGGCGTTGCCAGACCCATGGCCGCCCGGCGCCCGCGACGCGTTCGTGGAGCTGCTCCTCGCCGGCCCGCCCGCGGTCGCGGTGATCGAGGCGCTCGACCAGCGCGGTCTGTGGACACGCGTCCTGCCCGAGTGGCTGCCGGTGCGGGCCCGGCCGCAGCGCAACGCCTACCACCGCTACACCGTCGACCGGCACCTGCTGGAGACGACGGCGAACGCGGCTCGGCTGGCGAGCCGGGTCGGCCGCCCCGACCTGTTGGTCATCGCGTCCCTGCTGCACGACCTCGGCAAGGGATACGACGGCGACCACACCACGGCGGGCATGGGGCTGGCGGCACCGATCTGCGCGCGCATGGGCCTACCGGCCGACGACATCGCCACCGTCGTCGCGGTGATCGAGCACCACCTCCTGCTGCCCGACGTCGCCACCCGCCGCGACCTCGACGACCCCACCACCATCGAACGGGTCGCAGCCGCGGTCGGCTCGGTCGAGCGGCTCGAGTTGCTGGCCGCGCTCACCGAGGCGGACTCGACCGCGACCGGCCCGACCGCGTGGGGTCCGTGGAAGGCCGGGCTGGTCGACCAGCTCGTCGAGCGGGTGACGCAGGTGCTCGCCGGCGCCGACCCGCGGGGCGTGATCCGCGAGTCCTTCCCGTCGGCCGAGCAGCTGGCGCGGCTGGCCGCCGGTGGCCGGCGCTTCGAGACGAACGCCGACTGCCTCACCGTGATGGCCGACGACCGACCGGGTCTGTTCAGCCGCGTCGCCGGCGTCCTCGCCCTGCACGGCCTCGATGTGCTGCGCGCCGCTGCCTATTCGACCGACGAGGGGCGCGCCCTCGAGGAGTTCCACGTCGTCGACCCGGTCCGCGACGAGGTCCCATGGGAGCGGATCAACGCGGACCTCGAGCGGGTGCTGCTCGGCCGCTTGGCGATCAACGCCCGGCTCGCCGAGCGAGCCCGCACCTACGACCGGACCCGGCCGCGGGCGCCCAGCATCACCCGCGGCACGGTCCACTTCGACAACGAGGCATCGGCGACCGCGACCGTGATCGATGTGCAGGCGACCGACGGGATCGGTGTGCTCTTCCGGATCACGCGCGCGCTGGCCGAGCTCGATCTCGACATCCGCTCGGCCAAGGTGCAGACGCTCGGCGAGCAGGTGGTCGACGCGTTCTACGTGCGCGACTCCTCGGGCGAGAAGATCACCGACCCCCACCAGCTCGGGGAGATCGAGCGCGCCGTGCTGCACAGCCTCGCGACCGACGCGACCTGACGACCGGGTGGACGACGATCGCTCGGTCCGAGCCGGGCTCGCGGTCTCGAACGTGTCGCTGGCGTGGACGGTCGCCAGCAGCACCGCGGCGATGGCGATCGGGTTGACGCGCCGGAGCCTCGTGCTGGTCGCGTTCGGTGCGATCGGCGTGCTCGACGCCGTCGGCTCGGCCGCGCTGGTCGTCCATTTCCGGCACGCCCTGCGCCACGAGGCGATGTCCGAACGCCGCGAGCGCGTCGCGCTGCACGTCATCACCATCGGCTTGATCGTCCTCGGGGTCGTGACGGCGGCCGAGAGCGTCCGGCGGCTCGTCAGCGACGCCCACGCCGACCGCGCGCTCGAGGGCACCGCGCTGGCCGCGGCGTCGGCGGTGGTGCTCGCCGCTCTCGGCCGGCGGAAGCGGATCGTCGGCCGGCGGATCCCGAGTCATGCGCTGGTGGCCGACGGGTGGGTTTCCACCACCGGCGCGCTGCTCGCGGCCGTGACCGTCATCGGCACCGCGATCAACGCCGCGTTCGGCTGGCGCTGGGTCGACGCCGCGGCCGCGCTGGCGGTTGCGATCGGCGCGGTCGTGATCGCTCTCCAACTCCGCGGTGAAACCCCCGTTCTTTGAACCGCTGACCACCGCCGCGGTGGGCAAACGTTCAAAGAACGGGGGTTCGCCGTACGGTGAAGCGATGACCGCCTTCGGCGTCGTCGCACTCACGTTCATGATGACGATGGACGCGCTGGAGCGCCGGAGTCGGCATTTCGGGTGACTCGCCGGGCGCCCCAGGCCGCGGCCAGCGCCGCGATCCCGCCGGTCGGGGAGGACCACCAGTCTCCGCCGGTCGCAGGAAGTCGGCCGGCCGGGCCCGTGCCGCCGCTCGCGCCCGTCGCCCCCGCGGCCGCGCCCAGCGACTCGACCCTCGCGTGCGGATCGGCAGTCGAGCACGCGGCCAGCGCCGGGTTCGCGGCCGCCGCCAGTGCGGGTGGTTCGGCGAACGCCGGGCTGGTGAAGTCGAAGAAGTCGAGGAGATCGTCGGCGTTGGCGTCACGATAGGTGAGCGCCGGGAGGTTCCACTTGGTCTCGATCAGCTTGAGGATCGAGGTGTGGTCGTGCACCACCGGCGACACGTAGTTCCGGCGGGACCACGGCGACACGATCGCGGCAGGCACGCGGATGCCGTAGATGTCGAAGCGCCCGGGGGTGTCGGCACGACCCAGCTTCGGCGCGATGGAGTCCGGTGGGATCGCGGCCGGCGGCGGTACGTGGTCGTAATAGCCGCCGTGCTCGTCGTAGACCCAGATGAGCGCAGTGCGGGCCCACTGCGGTGACCGCATGACCGCGTCGACGACGCCGGCGACGAACGCCTCACCGATCTGCACGTTCTGCGGGTTCTCCTCGTCGCCGCCCTGGGCGCGGAGCTCGGGTGGGGCCGCCTCTCCCGGAATGAACCCACCGGCGACGTCGGCCGCGCCGAAGTCCGGGTCGACGATCGACACCGCGGGCAGCAACCCGGCGGCCGCGTCGGTGAAGAACTGCGCGATCGGTACGACGTGCTGGGCATTGTGCTCGAGCACCGAGGGGAACAGCGCGGTCTGCGGCAGGTCGGTGAAGTAGTTGCGCCAATTGAGGCCGTGGGCGTTGAGCCGATCGAAGATCGTTCCGTTCGGCGGCGGTGGGTCGGACGGCTGTGGCACCGGGTCGTCGATGAGGCCGAGCGCGGTCGCGGCCATGAGGAACCGCCGGTTCGGATAGGTCTGCGCGGTGCAGGAGGCGAACCACCGGTTCGCCAGTGGAAAGGTCGTCGCCAGCGAGTAGTAGAAGGGCAGATCGGTCTCGTCCCAGTACCCCATGGCGACGTCGCCGGACGCGGCCACGAAGCCGGACATCGCACCGCCGGCGATCGACGTCCGGGTGGCGGTCCAGGCCTGGCTGGGCTCGTGCTCCATCTGGCACTCGGTGGGCATGCGGAAGGCGCGGATCACGCCTCCGGGGGCCGGGTTGGCGTTGGTCGGCCGCCCCCCTGCGTCGAACGTGAAGCCGTCGGCCGCCGGGCGACCGCGCTTCGGCAACATGCCGAGGTAGTTGTCGAACGAGTGGTTCTCCATCATCACGACGACGACGTGATCGATCGGGATGCGGGGGTCGGGCTCGCCCGCGGGTCGCAAGGGATCCGGGAGCGACCCCGGCGGTCGCACCGCGCCGAGCGCCCACGCCGGCAGCGAGCGCAGACCCCGACGGGCCACGACCAGTCCGGCGGCTCCGAGCTCCAGGAAGCGCCGACGGGTGAGCCCGGCCGACATCAGTCGAGCAATGCCATCCGGAGACGGTCACCAGCCTGGGGCACGCCGAGCTCCTCGACCAGTCCGGCGAACCCGCCGTGCTCGTCCTCGACCGACCGGATGAACGCGGCCATCGTCTCGGGTGCCGCCGCGACCATCGCCGGGGCGTAGGTCTCGATCGCTTCTGCCCGCTCTGGGTCCTCGCGGTTCTCGCTGCGGAAGAACGCGACCATGCGCTCCATCGCGGCCGCGCTCAACGCGTAGTCGGCGACGATGACCTCGTCGGCGACGCCGACGAGGCCGAGGACAATGGCCGCGAGGATGCCGGTGCGGTCCTTGCCGGCCGAGCAGTGGAACACCGCCGGCAGGTTGCCGGGGTCGCCGAGCACGGTGAGCGCCTCGACCACGGCGGCGCGGCCGTTGCCGAGCATCTCGACGTACCGGTCGGCGACGATCGACGGATCGACCCACCGGGGGAAGTCCTTCCGGTCGGGGAGCACGTCGATCATCGGCAGGTGGTGGTACGCCGGCGCAGAGCCGCCGGGCCCGGCGCCGACGAAGCGGCCGAACTCGTCGAGCTCGGCCGTCGTGCGCAGGTCGAGCACCGTCGCCAGGCCGAGCGGACCGAGCACCCCGAGGTCGTCCGGCGTCAGCCGGCTGAGTCCGTCGGCGCGGAACAGCCGCCGCCACTTCATCCGCCGGCCGTCCATGGTCTCGTAGCCGCCGAGGTCGCGGAAGTTGAAGCAACCGGTGAGCGCGATCGCCCGTTCGAACCCGTCCTCGAGCGTCACGGTCGGCACGTTACCTAAGGCGCGAGCGCACGCCGGAGTGTCGCCAGACGCTCGGGCACGGCGCGCCAGTAGACCCAGCGCCCGCGCTTCTCGCCGACGATGAGCCCGGCGTCGGCCAGTGCCTTGGTGTGGTGGCTGATCGTGGGTTGCGCCTTGCCGAGCGGTACCTGCAGATCACAGGAGCAGACCTCGTCGGCCGCCGCGACCATGCTGAGCAATCGGAGTCGCACCGGGTCGGCGAGCGCGGCGAAGACTCGGGCCAGTTGGTCGGCCTCGTCCTCGGCCAGCGGGGCGGCGAGCACCGACGCACAGCACTGGTCCTCGGCATCCAGCACGGCGACCGACTTCCTGGCCATGGAGCCTCCTGGGACTTTCCCATTGACAACCGTCGATGCATTTTGCAAGAGTCAATGCATCGACGATGACGAATGTACCAGGGAGGCCCCGATGTCGCGAGTGCAGCTCGCACTGAACGTGTCCGATCTCGAAGAGGCCGTGGCCTTCTACTCGAAGCTCTTCGCGACCGAGCCGGCAAAGGTGCGGCCGGGCTATGCCAACTTCGCGATCGCCGAGCCCCCGCTGAAGCTCGTGCTCATCGAGGGCGTGGGCGAGCCCGGTTCGTTGAACCACCTGGGTGTCGAGGTCGAGTCGGCCGGCGCCGTGGCCGCGGCCAACACCCGCCTCGCGAGTGAAGGCCTCGCCCGCGTCACCGAGGACGGGGTGGCGTGTTGCTACGCGGTGCAGGACAAGGTGTGGGTCGACGCGCCTGACGGCGAGCCGTGGGAGATCTACACCGTGCTCTCCGACGTCGAGATGCCAAGTGGTCAGCTCCGCACGGTCGACCCCGACGGCGACGCGCGGTGCTGCGCGACGGCGCCCGAATCCGCAGCCCGCTGCTGCGGTTGACGCGGTTGGACCGCGATCTTGCTCGGCGGGCGACCGCCGAGGCCGTCGGCACCGCGCTGCTCGTCGCCATCGTCGTGGGCTCGGGCATCTACGCCCAGCGGCTCTCGCCGGGCGACATCGGGCTGCAGCTGCTGGAGAACTCGATCGCCACCGGCGCCGGGCTCATCGCGCTGATCCTCGCGTTCGGGTCCGTCTCGGGCGCGCACCTCAACCCGGTGGTCAGCCTGGCCGACCGGCTGCTCGGCGGGATCACCAACCGTGCCCTGGGCGCGTACGTCGTCGCTCAGGTGGTCGGCGCGTGCGCCGGCGCCGTCGTGGCAAACCTCATGTTCGACCTCGATCCCGTCACCTGGTCCACGCACCGCCGTTCATCAGGTGGGATGTGGCTCGGTGAGGTCGTGGCCACGTTCGGTCTGCTCATCGTGATCCTCGGCGTGGTCCGGTCGGGCAGGAGCGCATCGGCGCCGTTCGCGGTCGGCGGTTACATCGCGGCGGCGTACTGGTTCACCAGCTCCACGTCGTTCGCCAATCCGGCGGTCACCGTCGGCCGCATGCTCAGCGACACGTTCGCCGGCATCGAGCCGTCGTCGGCACCGGCCTTCGTCGTGGCGCAGGTCGGTGGTGGCATCCTCGCCGTGCTCCTGGCGCGGTTCCTGTATCCCGACCTCCCAGCCGACCGGTTGGTCGTCCCGCACGACCGGTCGGCCGCCGCGTGAGCCCCGAGGCCGCCGGGCCGGCAGTGCTGTTCCTCTGTGTCCACAACGCCGGGCGCTCCCAGATGGCGCTCGGCTGGTTCACCCATCTCGCCGGCGACCGGGCGCTCGCCTGGTCCGGCGGCAGTGAGCCGGCCGACGAGATCAACCCGTCGGCGGTCGCGGCGATGGCCGAGGTCGGCATCGACATCACCGGCGAGTTCCCGAAGCCCTGGACCGACGAGATCGTGCGGGCTGCCGACGTCGTCATCACCATGGGCTGCGGCGACGCCTGCCCGTTCTACCCGGGCACGCGGTACGAGGATTGGGAGCTCGACGACCCTGCCGGCCAGGGCCTCGACGCGGTCCGCCCGATCCGGGACGAGATCGAGCGTCGGGTGCGGGTACTGCTGGCCAGTCTGGACGTGTCCCTCGGGTAGCCGGTCGGTGAACGCTGGGTGACGGCCGTCAATCCACATGTTGCCCTCTTGTTGTGCACAGGCCGTCCACGAAATGGTGGATCGCGAAAACCGCGATCGGAGGACAACATGGCGTGGGGTCGGCGACAGGTGGTGATCGAACCCCTCCGGGCGGTGCCCGAGCCCGAGCCGGGCCTCGATTCCCTCGACATCTCGGTGGTCCATCTGTTCGCCCTGGTGAGCGAAGGCATCGTGGCCTGCACGAGCACGTTCCTCGCCGCGGGGACGACGAGCTCGACGATCTGCACGTCGTCTTGACGGCGGAGCTGGCGACCGCGAACCTGCCCCTGGCGGCGGCCATCGAGATGGGCCTCGTGGCCCGATTCTTCGAACGGCTGGGCGACCATGCAGTCAACGTCGCTCGACAGCTCGACGTCCTCTGGGAGGTTGTGTGAACGGGCAGGCGCTGCTGGACCAACCGGTGCCGGCGATGGTGTCGCGCGAGCTCCTGATCGTGAAGCACGACGCCGAACGGGTGCACGACCTCGTGCGCTCGCCGGACGGGCGCGGCGTCGACGAAGCGTGCACGTTGCTCGAGTCGGCCGGCGCGCGCATGGCCGAGGCGGCGTCCCATCCCGGTGTGCCGGCGACGACCGCGCGCCAGTTGCTGCGCGCCCGCGACACCGTCGACGCCCATCTGCTGGCCGCGGGGAGCCTCAACGAACTGGCGATGGTCGACGACGCCCGCCGCCTCCTGCTGCGGGCCGCCAACGTCATCATCTCGTCGTTCGATTCCGACGCCGCGGCAACCGGCTGAGTTGCCACCTCAGCGATGGTGTACATCTCGCTGCTCGGGCTGTAGTACGGCAGACTTGACCCACACGATGTAGCCCACGGCGCCGGCGCCGTGGATCGCCGGCCGTGCGGCCGTCCACGGTTCAGCCCGTGTTCACCCTGCGTTCGTTCCGAGGCCACGAGTTCGTTCATCGGTCCTCTTACCGTCATCAACGTGACGACCTCAGGAGGACAGTGTGATCCGACGTAGTTCGCTCGTGGCGGCCCTCGTGCTGACGCTCGCGCTCGTGGCGGGGGCCTGCAGCTCCAGCAAGTCGAAGACGAGTACCAGCAGCGGCGGTACCACCGCCACCACCGTGGCCGGGGCCAACGACACCGCTTCGCTCTCCGGCGCCGGCTCGACGTTCGTCAACACGATTCTTCAGGAGTGGGTGAAGGGCTACAAGGCGGTGGCCCCGCACGTGGCGATCAACTATCAGAGCGTCGGCTCGGGCGCCGGCATCCAGCAGCTGATCGCCAAGACCGTCGACTTCGCCGGATCGGACGTGGCGCTCAAGGCGGACGAGGCCACGAAGGTCGGCGACCCGGTCCAGATCCCCTGGGTCGCGGGCGGCATCGCCGTCGAGTACAACCTCTCCGGGGTCACCGACCTCAAGCTGTCGGGTCCGACGCTCGCCGGCATCTTCGCCGGGAAGATCAAGAAGTGGGACGACGCCGCGATCAAGGCCGACAACAGCGGCACCACGCTGCCGAGCACGGCCATCCAGGTCGTCCACCGCTCGGACGGGTCGGGCACGACGTCGGTGTTCACCTCCTACCTCTCCGCGGTGGCGCCCACCACGTGGACCTACGGCGCCGCGAAGGACGTGCCCTGGCCGACCGGCACCGGGGCCAAGGGCTCCGACGGCGTCAACGGCGCGGTGAAGGCCAGCACGGGAGCGATCGGCTACGCCGAGGTCAGCTATCCGAAGAACACGCCGGGCCTCGGGATCGCGTTGATCAAGAACGCGAGCGGTCAGTTCGTCGGCCCGACCACCGCCGCGGTCACCGCGGCGCTGGCCTCGGCCACGCCCAATGCCGACGGCACGCTCAAGATCAACTACCAGCCGGCCGACGCCGCGGCCTACCCGATCAGCACGACGACCTACGTGATCTACGCGAAGTCGCTGGCCGCCGACAAGCTGACGGCGCTCAAGCACTGGATCGCCTGGGTGCTGACCGACGGTCAGACATCCGCCGCCGGCTTGGACTACGCACCGCTGCCGCAGTCGATCCTCGACAAGGCACTCCAAGCAGTCAACGCCTGACGGGTGGCCGCGCCCGAGACGACCGTGCTCGTCGTGGAGGACGAGGAGTCGTTCGTCGAAGCGCTCATCGTCGGGCTGAAGCGGGAGGGGTTCCGGGTCAAGGCGGCCCGGGATGGCGAGGAGGCGCTGGCGTTGTTCGACAGCGTCCAGCCCGACCTCGTCCTCCTCGACATCATGCTGCCCCGGATGTCGGGCCTGGATGTCTGCCGCGAGATCCGGACCCGCTCCCGCGTACCGATCATCATCGTCTCCGCCAAGACCGCCGAGATCGACACCGTCGTCGGTCTCGAGGTCGGGGCGGACGACTACGTCACCAAGCCGTACCGCCTCCGGGAGCTCGTCGCCCGGATGCGGGCGGCGCTCCGCCGGGTGCCGCCGAGCCTGGACGAGGACGACGGTGGCGTCGACGCGATCGAGGTCGGCGACGTGCGCCTGGATGCCGGCAAGCACGAGGTGCACGTGCGGGGCCGCCGGGTCGACCTCCCGCTGAAGGAGTTCGACGTCCTCGAGGTGCTCCTGGTCAACGCCGGCCGCGTCGTGACCCGCGACATGCTGATCGACCGGGTGTGGGGCGCGAACTACGTCG
Source organism: Acidimicrobiales bacterium (assembly GCA_025463925.1). Taxonomy (GTDB): domain Bacteria; phylum Actinomycetota; class Acidimicrobiia; order Acidimicrobiales; family AC-14; genus RYN-50. The sequence goes on from JAODBK010000072.1 coordinate 19,035, forward strand.
GCGACACCAAGACGCTCGACGTCCACATCAAGCGGTTGCGGGCGAAGGTGGAGGACGACCCGTCCATTCCGCAGCGCATCGTGACGATTCGAGGATTGGGATATAAGTTCGAGTCTTCCTGATGCAAACGCGCCACGGGTTCGACGAGCAGCTCCGTGAGGTGCGGACGAACGTGCTGCGCCTGGCGGCGCTGGCCCGCGAGGCCGTCACCGCCGCCACCGAGGCGCTGCTCGCAGGCGAGGCCGGGACGGTCGAGGCGGTCCTGCGGGTCGACGAGGAGATCGACGACCTGGTCGCCCACCTGGAGAACCAGTGCTTCGAGATGATGGCCCGGCAGCAGCCGATGGCCTCGGATCTCCGCACCCTGGTCGCGGTGCTCCGGGTGATCCACGAGCTCGAGCTGACCGGCGACCTGATGACGTCGGTGGCCAGTGCCAGCGGCCGGCTCCGGGTCATGACGCTGAATCCCCGCCTTCGTGGGATCCTCGCCCGCATGGGGGCCCAGGTCGGCGAGCAGCTCGACCTGGCCGCCAAGGCCTTCGACGAGTGCGACATCGGCGCGGTCGATCAGCTGGAGCAGATGGACGACGGGATGTCCGAGATGTCCCGCGAGCTGTTCGCGGTGCTGTTCGACCTCGGCACCGGCGAGGCCGACGCGCTGCGCCGGGCGGTCGACCTGGCCCTCGTCGCCCGGTTCTTCCAGCGGGCGGCCGACCACGCCGTCAACGTGGGCGCACGCGTCCGCTACATGGTCGTGGGCGAGATGCCCGCGCCGCATCCGGTGCGCGACGTGGTGGGGCCATGACGGAGCCGGTCGCGCCGCTGGCGGAACGGATGCCGCAGAGCCCGCCGGGGAACGAGGTCGCGTACCTCAACCGCGAGCTCTCGTGGCTCGACTTCAACGCCCGCGTGCTGGCGTTGGCGTGCGATCCCGCGGTGCCACTGCTCGAGCGCGTGAAGTTCCTCGCCATCTACAGCGAGAACCTCGACGAGTTCTTCCAGGTCCGCGTGTCGGGGATCAAGGACCAGCAGGCCGCCGGCCTCCGGGCGATCTCGCCCGACGGGCTGACGCCGACGCAGCAGTTGAAGGAGATCCGCGCCCGGGTCGCCGATCAGGTCGAGACGCAGATCTCGACGTTCCTGAACGACGTCGTTCCAGCCCTCGCACGGTCGGGCATCGTGCTGTCGGACTGGGCCACCCTCGACGACGACGATCGCGAGCACATGGATCGCGTGTTCGCCGACCGCATCTTCCCCGTCCTGACGCCGCTCGCGGTCGACCCGGGCCACCCGTTCCCCTACATCTCCTCGATGTCGCTGAACCTGGCTGTCAGTCTCCGCAACCCGGCATCGGGCGACCGGCGGTTCGCGCGGGTGAAGGTGCCGCCGATCCTGCCGCGGTTCGTCGTGATGCCGGACGGCGAGCGCTTCGTCCCGCTCGAGCAGGTGATCGCGGCGCATCTCGACGTGCTCTTCCCGGGCATCGACGTCGAGTCGAGCTGGGCGTTCCGGGTCACCCGCAACGCCGACCTGGCGCTCGAGGAAGAGGAGGCCGATGACCTCCTGCTCGCGGTGGAGCTGGAGTTGCGCCGCCGGCGCTTCGGCCGGGCCGTCCGGCTGGAGGTCGAAGCCGGCATGCCGATCGAGGTGGAGGAGCTCCTGACGCGCGAGCTCGAGCTCGGCGCCGACGACGTGTACCGCAGCCCGGGCCCCCTCGAGCTGGCCGGCCTGTGGGCGGTGTACGAGGTCGACCTCCCGGAGCTGAAGGAAGAGCCCTGGATACCCGTGACGCAGCCGGCGCTGGCCGGCGTGGAGGAGCCACTCGATCTGTTCGCGATCCTCCGCGAGCGCGACATCCTCGTGCACCACCCGTACGACTCGTTCACGACCTCGGTCGAGGCCTTCGTCCAGCAGGCGGCCACCGACCCGCGCGTGCTCGCGATCAAGATGACGCTGTACCGCACGTCGGGCGACAGCCCGATCGTCAAGGCGCTGATCGAGGCGGCCGAGCGCGGCAAGCAGGTCGTGGCGCTGGTGGAGGTGAAGGCCCGGTTCGACGAGCAGGCCAACATCGCATGGGCCCGCGCCCTCGAGGAGGCGGGCGTCCACGTCGTCTACGGGCTGCTCGGCCTGAAGACCCACACCAAGACCTGTCTGGTCGTGCGCGACGAGGGTGACGGCATGCGGCGCTATTGCCACGTGGGCACCGGCAACTACAACAGCAAAACGGCCCGCATCTACGAGGATGTCGGGCTGCTGACGGCCGATCCCGACATCGGCGCCGACCTCAGCGACCTGTTCAACTACCTCACCGGCTACAGCCGCCTGGTGCGGTACCGCAAGCTCCTCGTGGCGCCGATCACGCTCCGCGACGCGATGCTCGAGCTGATCCGCGAGCAACGGACGGCGCCGGACGGCACCGGTCGCATCGTGATGAAGATGAACAGCCTCGTCGACCACATCATGATCGACGCGCTGTACGACGCATCGCGCGCCGGAGTGCAGGTCGACCTGATCGTGCGCGGCATCTGCTGCCTGCGGCCCGGCGTCCCGGGTCTCTCGGACAACATCCGCGTCCGCTCACTGGTCGGCCGGTACCTGGAGCACTCGCGCATCTTCGCGTTCGGCCCGCGTGGCGACCGGCGCTACTACATCGGCTCGGCCGACCTCATGCCCCGCAACCTCGACCGGCGAATCGAGGCGGTCGCTCCGGTGCAGGACCCGGAGCTGCAGGCGCGGTTGCAGGAGGTGCTCGACGTCAACCTGGCCGACGACACGCTGGCGTGGGAGCTCGGTCCCGACGGCGCGTGGCAGAAGGTGAAGAGCGCCGAGCACATGAGCACGCAGGAGGCGCTGCAGCGGCGGGCGACCGAACGAGCCCGGCGGGGCCGCGAGCCGGCCCGCCTGCGCCGCGTCGAGAACCCGCCCGAGCCGGCGTGAGCAACAACCGCGAGACCGAGGCGAAGCTCGTCGCGCACGCGGGCTTCCACATGCCCGACCTCGACGGCGTCGTCGAGGGCGTGACCGCAGAGGCGCTCACGCCGGAGCGGCTCGACGCGACCTACTACGACACCGACGATCTGCGCCTCGCCCGGGCCGGCGTGACCGTGCGCTACCGGACCGCCGGTGGCGTCGGCACCTGGACGGTGAAGCTGCCCGACGGCGAGGAGGGCCCGGCCCTCGTGCGGCGAGAGCTCAACTTCGACGGGTCGCCCGGCGCGGCGCCGCAACCCGTGAGCGACCTCGTCCTCGCATTGATGCGGTCCCGTCGGCTGGCGCCGGTCGCCCGGTTGAAGACGGCGCGCTCGGGAGTCTCGTTGCGCGACGCCGAGAGCTCGCGATTGGCCGACGTGGTGGACGACGAGGTGTCCGTCTACGAGGGCCGCCGCGTCGCGGCACGGTTCCGCGAGGTCGAGGTCGAGTTGTTCGTCGAAGGCCGGGCCGGGCACGCGCTGCTGGAGGCGGTCACGGCGCGCCTGGTCGAAGCCGGGTGCCGAGCCGAGCCGGCGGTTCCGAAGGTGATCCGCGCCCTCGGCCACCGCGCCCTGGAGCCGCCCGACGTCGTCGTCGCCGACCTCGACGACCGCACGACCGCGGCCGAGTTCGTCCGCAGTGCGCTGGCCGCGTCGGTCGAGCGCTTGTTGCGGCACGACCCCGGTGTGCGGATCGGCGACGACGCCGAGGACGTCCACCAGGCGCGGGTCGCGACGCGCCGGTTGCGCTCGGACCTCCGCACGTTGGCGTCGCTGCTCGACACCGATTGGGCCGCCGCGCTCACCGACGAGCTCCGCTGGCTGGGCGGCACCCTCGGCGCGGTGCGCGACGCCGACGTGCTGGGCGAGCGGCTCCGCCGGCAGGCCGGCCTCCTGCCGGAGCGCGACGCCGCCGGTTTGAGTGGTTTGTTCCGGCGGTTGGCCCGCCAGCGCGACGAGGGCCGGGCCGCCCTGCTCGCGGCGATGGCCAGCCCGCGCTACGTGGCGCTGCTCGACCTCCTGGTCGGCGCCGCGCAGGCGCCGGTGCTGTCGCCCGAGGCCGACGCCAAGGCGATCGAGGTCGCGCCCGACCTGGTGGCCCGGCGGTGGCGCCACCTCGCGCGGGCCGTCGACGCCCTCGGCGACGATCCGCCGGACGCGGACCTGCACCAGGTGCGCATCCTCGCCAAGCGGTGCCGGTACGCGTCCGAGGCGGTGGCGCCGGTCGTCGGCAAGGTGGCCCGGCGGTTCGCCACCGGGGTGGCGGAGCTGCAGTCGGTCCTCGGTGACCACCAGGACGCGGTTGTCGCGGAAGGGTGGCTGCGCGAGGCCGCGGCGGCGATCCCCAATGCCGCGCTCGTGTGTGGCGAGCTCATCGCGTTGAACCGAGAAGAGGCGCGGCGGCACCGCGACGACTGGCAGCACGCGTGGAAGGCGGCTTCGGCCAAGAAGCTGCGGTCGTGGCTGTAGAAGCAGACACGGTGCGCGCCGCGGGCGGCGTGGTGTGGCGCGAGGGCCCAGCGGGGAACGAGGTCCTGCTCGTCCATCGCCCGAAGTACGACGACTGGTCCCTGCCGAAAGGCAAGCTCGAGCCCGGGGAGACCGACGAGGAAGCCGCGGTTCGGGAGGTCGCCGAGGAGACCGGCCTGCAGTGCCGGCTCGGCGACGAGATCGGGTCGGTGAGCTACACCGATCGCCGTGGGCGCCCGAAGGTGGTCCGCTACTGGTCGATGGCGGCCGGCGAGGGCGAGTTCGTCCCACAGGACGAGGTCGACGCCGTGCAGTGGGTCGGCCTCGACGAGGCGCGGCGCGTGCTCTCGTACGACACCGACCGGCGCGTGCTGGACCAGTTCACGCGACGGCGATGATCCTGCTCGTGCGCCACGCCAAGGCCGGGAGCCGGCACCACTGGGACGGCCCCGACCGGCGCCGGCCGCTGTCGAAGGCCGGCTTCCGCCAGGCGGCGGACCTCGTCGACCTGCTGCTGCCGTACCAGCCGACGCGGGTCGTCTCGAGCCCGTACTTGCGCTGCGTCCAGACGGTCGAGCCACTCGCCGAGAAGATCGGCGCCGAGGTCACGACGGCGGCGCCGCTCGCCGAGGGCGCGTCGGTGAGCGCCCTCATGCAGCTCATCACGCAGGCCGACCAGGAGGTGTCGGTGCTCTGCAGTCACGGCGACATGATCCCGGCCGCGCTCGAGACGCTCGGCGTGCGGTGGCGGGATCGCTGTACGAAGGGCTCGACGTGGGTACTGTCGCTGGCATCCGTTTCGGACGCCCGTTACCTGCCGCCACCGAGTTGAGAGCGCGCCACTAGCCGTGCGCATCGCGGCGGTCGATGCCGGAACCAACAGCTTCCACCTCCTCGTCGTCGACGCGCACCGCGATGGCACCTTCGTCCCGCTCCTCCGTGAGAAGGACATGTTGCGGCTGGGCGACGAGGTCGGGCGCGACGGGCGGGTGAGCGATGCCACGTCGGAGCGGGCGGTCGAGACGATCCGCCGATTCCGCGCCATGGCCGACTCACTCGGCGTGGATGAGTTCGTGGCGTGCGGGACGAGCGCGCTGCGCGAGGCGGAGAACGGCAGCGCGCTGGCCGACCGCATTCATGCCGAGACCGGCGTGAAGATCCGCGTCATCAGCGGCCGGGAGGAGGCCCGCCTGATCTTCGGCGCGATCCGCACCAGCGTGGTCATCGATCCGGCGCCGGCGCTCTGCTTCGACCTCGGCGGTGGGAGCCTCGAAGTGATGGTGGGCGACGGCGGCGGCCTGCTGTGGTCCGGCAGCGTGAAGCTCGGCGTCGCCCGGATGACGTCGGAGCTGGTCGAGTCGGACCCGCCGTCGGCTCCCGACCTCCGCCGGCTCCGCGACCGGCTGAGCGCCGGCCTCGCCCCGATCGCCGAGGCGGTGGCCGACCTCGAGCCGGCGATGGCCATCGGCTCCAGCGGCACGCTGTGCAGCTTGGCCGGGATGGTCGCGGCGCGCGCCGGGGGCTCGGTCCCGCTCTCGGTCAACCAGCTGTCGTTCAAGCGCGACGACTTCCTCGCGGTGCACGACGAGCTGCTGTCCTCGACGTCGGCCGAGCGGGCGCGCATGCCGGGCGGTGACAGCCGGCGCGCCGACCTGTTGCCCGCCGGCGCGGTGTTCCTCGCCACCGCGATGGACCTGTTCGGCTTCGAGGATCTGACGGTGAGCGAGTGGGCGTTGCGCGAGGGCATCGTGCTCGACGCCATCGGCCACCACGACCCCGTCGACTGGAGCGAGGACCGCGGCGACATCCGCCGGGCCTCGGTGCTCAACCTCTGCCGCCGCAGCAATTGGGACGAGGCCCACGGCCGCCAGGTCTCGCGGCTCGCGGTCGAGCTGTTCGACCACGCGCTGCCGCTCCACCGGCTCGGCCCCGATGACCGCGAGCTCCTGGAGTACGCCGGGCTGGTGCACGACATCGGGCAGCACGTCGCCATCGAGTCGCACCACAAGCACACGTCGTACCTGGTGCAGCACGGCAGCCTGCGCGGCTTCGCCCCCGGCGAGGTCGATGCCCTCGCGGCGCTGGCGCGGTACCACCGGCGCTCGAACCCGAAGCCCGGGCACGAGCCCTACAACGCGCTCGACTCGGCGATCCAGGAGCGCGTGACCAAGCTCTCCGCCCTCTTGCGCATCGCCGACGGTCTCGACCGGGGCCACACGGGGGTGGTCGACAGCGTCGACGTCGAGATCGACCGCGACCGCGCCCGGCTGACCGTCCACGCGGCCGCCGACTGCGAGCTCGAGCTGTGGGGCGCGCGCCGCAAGCGCGACCTGTTCGAACGGCTCTTCGGCGTCACGCTCGACGTGGTGGCCGCCGGGCGCTGAGCCCGGTATGCCCGGATCCTCGGGCGTTTTGCGGGACAATGACCGCTCGTGAGTGAGACCCGGCGCGCCTTTCACGAGGACCTGCAAGAGCTGTGTGCCGATGTGCTGCATCTCGCGGCGCTCGCGGGCGAAGCCATCCAGGGTGGGACTGCGGCGTTGCTCGAGGCGGACATCGACACCGCGCTCGAGCTGGTCGAGCGCGATCAGGAGATGGACGACCTGACCCACGGCATCGAGCAGCGGGCCTGTGCGCTGCTGGCCCGGCAGCAGCCGATGGCCGTCGACCTGCGGCTGATCGTCACCGTGCTGCGCGTGATCCACGAGCTCGAGCGCATGGGCGACCTCATGGTGAACGTCGACAAGACGATCCGGCGTCTGGGCTCGGCCGAGTTCGGGCCCAAGGTACGCGGCATCCTCGAGGCGATGGGCCGGCAGGCGACCGCGCAGGTCCAGGCGGCGAGCGACGCGTTCGCCCATCGCGACGTCGACCTCGCCCGGAAGCTCCGGCAGATGGACGACGTCATGGACGACTTGCAGCGCGATCTCTTTCGGGCGATCTTCGCCGGGCCGGAAGCCGACGAGGCCACCGTGCAGCGCGCCGTGCAGATCGCGCTGGTCGGTCGCTACTTCGAGCGGATCGCCGACCACGCGGTCAACGTCGGCGAGCGGGTGGAGTTCATGGTGACCGGCAGCTTCCCCGACGAGGTCCCCGCGCCCTAGCCGCTCGGCCAGGCCTCGAATGGCGTCGTTGGCGCGCCGCGCTATCGATGCACGCTGCGGAGACCGGCCCACGCGAGGTCGGCGAGGCGGCGGCCGAGGAGGTCGGGGTCGCCCCCCTCGGCAGTGCGGACCCAGTGGCGGCTGGTGCCCTCGGCCAGCCCGACGAGACCGTGGGCCAGCAGCCGGCGGTGGTCCTCGTCGATGTCGGCGTCGATCAGGACCGCGATGGCTTCCGCGATCGCGTCCTCGACCTTGCGGACCGCGGCGGCGAAGTCGCGGTCGCCCTCGGAGCTGTCGGCGCCCCGCAGGCGCGTGCCGTCGGGCTTCGGTGACCGGCCGGTGCCGCCGAACAGCAGCCGGAAGGCCGCCGGCTGATTGGTGACGAACCGGAAGTAGGCCGCGAATCCCGCTTCCACCTGTTGGCGCGGGCCGCCGGCCGACGCGGTCGCCTTGGTGATCTCGTCCATGAGCCGGTCGCCGACGTCGTCGAGCAGCTCGAGGTAGAGGTCGCGCTTCGAGCCGAAGTGCTGGTAGAGCACCGGTTTGGTGACCCCGGCGGCCTCGGCCAGCTCGCTCATCGACACGCCGTAGAAGCCCCGCTCGGCGAACACGTCGAGCGCGACGTCGAGCAGTTGCCGGCGTCGGCGGACGGCGGGGAGCCGGGCGACCATGGTGGTTACCCTACGGGACGGCCCAGGCAGCAGGGATCGCCGCGCTCGGTGGCGAACAACTGGCCATGCGCCCCCCGCGCACGTTCCCCGATCCCGGTGCCCGCCGACCCCCCGAGCCCCGACGGCCGTCGCCCGCCCGCAAGGTGACGCCGGGCCTGCTCGCGGCCCGGGTCCGCCGCAACCGCTACCGGCTGCGCCCTCCCGACATCCGCTTGTAAGTCGAGTCCCACCCCGAGGGTGGCGCTAGTAGACGATGACCGAGCGGGCGATCTCGCCGGTCTTCATGGCGTCGAACGCCTCGTTGACCTCGTCGAGGCTGATCTCGCGGCTGATCAGCTCGTCGAGCTTGAGCTCGCCCTTCTTGTACAGGTCGATCAGCTTGGTGACGTCGGTGTGGACGTTCGAGGAGCCGTACCAGCACCCCTTCACCGTCTTCTCCTGCAGCACCAGGCCCATGAACGCCGGCAGCTGCACCATGACGTCCATCCGCGGCACACCGACGAGGATGGCCTGGCCGCCGCGACGGGTCATCGTGATCACGTCGTCGATCGTCTGCTGGAGGCCGATGACCTCGAAGGCGACGTCGGCGCCCCGCTGCTCGGTCATCTCCATCACCTGTGAGACCGCGTTGACCTGCGACGCGTTGACCGTGTCGGTGGCGCCGAACTGCTTCGCCATCGCCAGCTTGGTCTCGTTCTGGTCGATGGCGATGATGCGATCGGCGCCGGCGATGCGCGCTCCCTGGATGACGTTCAGCCCGACGCCGCCGCACCCGACGACCGCGACGGTGTCGCCCTTCGCGATGTCGGCGGTGTTGAGCGCGGCGCCCACGCCGGTGAGGACGCCGCACCCGATGAGCGCCGCGACCGGCATCGGCACGTCGTCGGGGATCTTCACCGCGCCCGATGCCGGGATGATCGAGTACTGCGAGAACGTGCCGGACGCGGCCATCTGGGCCAGCGGCGCGCCGTCGAGATCGAACCGGTAGGTGCCGTCGAGCAGCCCGCCGGTGGCCATCGCGGTGTTGGCCCGCTCGCACAGCTCACCCTGGTTGCGTGTGCAGAAGTAGCACTCACCGCACTGCGGCACCCACGACACCACCACGTGGTCGCCCGGCTTGACGTGGGTGACGCCCTCGCCGACCTTCTCCACGACGCCGGCGCCCTCGTGGCCGAGGACGACCGGGAATGCGCTCATCAGGGTGCCGTTCTGGACGGACAGGTCGGAGTGGCAGACGCCGGACGCGCCCATCTTGATGCGGACTTCCCCGGCGTGCGGCTCGTCGATCCCGATGTCGAGGATCTCGAGTGGCTGGTCGAGCCCGGTGGCGACGGCGGCCTTGTGTGTCATGGCGAATCCTTCCGGCACGTGCAGGGGGGCGTGCGTTCCACCTGCATTATCGACCGCTTTCGCGGTCTTCGCGCTCGGCCGCCTTGACGGCGTACCCGAACACGATCGCCGGCGCCAAGGTGAGCGATCCCGCGGCCAGCGCGCCGACGATGACGACGGTGATGGCACCACCGAAGCCGCTGGCGAAGCCGACCACGAAGGCGGCGATCGCGATCCCGAAGCACGCGTACCCGACCCGCTGCCCGACCTCGGTCAGCCGGGCGATGCGGGCCCGGCGGGCGCGGACGGGATCGGTCACGACGGCAAGCCGCGGCGGCGATCGAGCAGCTCGGCCAGCGAGCGGTCGAGGGTGGCGAGCGAGAAATGGCGACGGGCCACGTCCCGATTGTGGTCGAGCAGGGCCTCGTCCGGCTGCTCGAGGAACGCCGCCAGCGGGGCGGGGTCGTCGCTCGGGAACCACTGGAAGCCGAGTGCCCGCAGCTCCTCGGCCACCGGGTAGGGGCCGATCGCGAGCGGCCGGTGATGAATCGCCGACTCGACCGTCGGGTTGCCGAACCCTTCCCACGACGACGGGAACGCGACCGCGTCGCTGGCGGCGTACGCGTCCGCCATCGACAGCCCGGCGGGCAGGTGGCGCAGCACCCGCAGGCGGCGCCGCGGGGCATCGGCCAGCAACCGGTCGAGCTCGGGGCCGTAGCCGTCCTCGGCCGGACCGAGCAGCCAGTAGGTCGCGCCCAACGCCGCCGCCAGCGCGATCCCCGCCGGTACGCCCTTGCGGGCGATGGCGCGCGTCGGCTGCAGCAGCAGGCGCTCGCGCGCATCGACACCGAGCGCGGCCCTCGACCGATCACGGTCACCGCGCGGCGCGTCGATGTCGAACGCGTTGCGGATGGTGGTCGCGTCGATGCCCCGCCGCTGGCGCAACTCGGCGCGCGACCGGTCGTTGATGGTGACGTGGGCCCACATCGGATCGTCCGGTGGCACGTCGACGATGGACGCGAACCGCTCGCGCTGCCACGGAAGGTCGTGGTGATGGAGCAGTGCCGGCCGGTCGGCGAGGGCATCGGCGACGACATCGAGCGCCGGCCGGTTGAGCGGCAGCGAGCACAGGTTCTCGACGACGGTCAGATCGATGCCGGTCAGCGCACCCATGACGTCGTCGGGGTCGGGGCCGGTGTGCTCGTCGATGCCGAGGCCCGGGACGATGATGTCGGCGCGGCCCTCTCCGGCGATGGTGACGACGTTGAAGCCCAGCCGCGCCAACGAACCGCGCCACTTCTCGGCCTCGACGGACACGCCGTCGGGCCCGCCGAGGCGGAACGAGACGACGGCGGCGGTCGGGTTCAGGTGGCGAGCTGCACGAGGCGGCGGTTCGTCGCGTCGAGCACCGCTCGCGCCACCGCGTCCGGCTCGTTGTTGAGTCGCACGACGGCCGACCCGGAGACGATCTCCTCGTGCGGCGGCACCACGAACACCACGCACGCCACCGCGACGTCGCGCGTGCCGACGCGCTGCACGATCGCCATCTCGATGTCGGCGCAGTCCGCCACCGGCACGATCTGCCGCAACGCTTCGAGCGTCGCCTGCGCGACGAGCCGGTGGCGCGACGACGACGCCACCGAGCCTTCGGCGACGCCCTCGCTCTTGTCGTCCTCCCGCTCGAGCGCAACGCGGATGACCTGGCGCAGCCCGCTCTGCTCCGACGTGATGGTGCCGACGATGACGCGACCGCCCCGCATCGGCGTCCCGATCACGGTCTCGTCGCGCTGACCGCCGTCCAGCTGCACGACCGAGATGATGCGCCGGTCGAGCTCGAGGCCGAAGGTCGCCATGGCGACCGACTGGATGTCTCGCGCGACCTGTTTGGCGTGCTTGCCCGACGTCGCGAGGATGTGGATCTCGGTCGGGCGCCCGATCTCGTCGATCACGATGCGGGCGGCGTTGACCTCGGGCAGGCGACAAAGCTCACGCTCGATCTCTGTCACATCGAGATCAGCCGGCTCCATCGGCTCCACGGGCTCACCGTAGCGATCGCTGCCAGCGGTGGTGCGGATGCCCGGCCACCAGGAACTTCACGAATCACAGCCCTGTGATTATGGCCAATTGACTAGGCCGAAAATGACTCCACCTGCCTATTGGCCGATTCGAGCGCTTCTTGCACACTGTCGACGACCCAGAAAGCGGACACACCGGCCGCAACAGCCGGAACGTCCGCATGATGCATAAGGGAAGGGAGGTGACACATGGCCGGGATCTCCACGCAGGCGGAGTACCTGAAGGCGGGGGAGGCGGCGGTCCTCCTCCACGTGTCGCCCAAGACCATTTCCCGGTGGGCCAAGGAGGGGAAGATCCCGCACATCGTCACCCTCGGCGGACATCGGCGGTTCCCACGTCGCGACATCGAAGCGCTGGTGGACCGATTGGCTGAGCGATAGACCAGCGGCACCCCCCGGCGGCTGCGGGCCGCCGACAGCACCTTGACAACTGAATCAGGAGAGAGTCAGCAGGGGCCACGCGCGCCCCGAACGGCACCTTGAGCGGAGCGGCGCCACTTCGTCCCTAGCGCATGCGAAGGAGGCAACAAACTCAAGGAGTTGCCCAAAATGAAGAAGACGTATGTTCGTGTCCTCGCGATCGCGTCGAGCCTGGCGGCCGTGGTTCTGGCCGGCGGCGCTCAGCTCAGCGGCCGATAGACAGTTCAGATCAACTCACTTGTGCGTCGCCCCTGCCGACTCTTTCCTGGTGCAGTTGTTGATCCTCGAGTATCGGAACCCCCCACGATGGATGAGCCCAAAAAGCGCATAGTCGTGTTGCCGGGCTGGCGATTCGAGCTTGCCGTGACCCTGGCTGCCTTCGGTGTGCTCGGTGCCATCGTGTACCGCGGAACGCCACAGCCGGCATGGGGCGCGGTCGCGGTGCTCGCCGGGCTCCTGCTCTTGGCCGAGAACACGAGCATCGTGCTGCCCTCGGCGGCGAACGTGAGCCCCGGGTTCATGATCGTGATGGCGGCCATCGCCGGGTTCGGCCGCGGTGGCGGCGTCCTGGGGGCGGCGCTCGTCGAGCTCGTCGGTGCCGTGGGGATCGGCCTCGTGCGACAGCGCCGCTACACGACCGTCCTGTTCAACTGCGCCGACAGCATGCTCGCGGCCGCGGCCGCGGCCGCGGTGTACATCGCGCTCGGCGGAGGTGTGCGGCCTCAGGCGTTCTTCCTGTCGGTCGCGACGTTCGCGGTCGTCAACGTCGGCCTGGTCCTCGTGCAGATCGTCCTGAACTACAAGGAGCGACCGGCCGCCGTCTGGGCCGACATCCGGCCGGTGCTGCCGAACTACCTCGTGTTCGGCCTCCTCGGACTCGTCGTCGGCTCGATCTACCGGTCGCTCGGACCGTTGACGCTTCCGCTGCTGGTCGTGCCCGGCGCCATCGCTCGCAAGGCCTTCACCACGTTCATGGAGCTCCGCGACGCGCAAGAAGCGACGGTGCGGGTGTTCATCCGGGCCATCGAGGCCAAGGATCCCTACACCGCCGGCCATGCCGAGCGGGTCGCCAAGTACGCGCAGTACATGGGCGAGGAGATGGGCTTCACGCCGGCCCGCCAGGAGCACCTCCGCTACGCGGCGCTGATGCACGACATCGGAAAGCTCGCGGTTCCGGGCCACCTGCTCAACAAGCCCGGCAGGCTCACGCCGGAGGAGTACGCGATCGTCCAGCGCCACAACCACGTGTGCGTCGACATCCTCACCAAGGTCGACTTCATGGCGTCGATGGTCGACGTGGCGTCGGACAAGCACGCCCACTACGACGGGGACCACAGCCGAACCGACGATCGGGCGATGGAGGCGTACATCATCACCGTCGCCGACGCGTTCGACGCCATGACCTCGACCAGGTCGTACCGCAAGGCCTTGTCCATGGAGGTGGCGTTCACCGAGCTCACCGAGAAGTCGGGTTCGCAGTTCCACCCGGAGTGCGCGGCCGCGCTCATCAAGGCGATCGAGCGCCGGGACGAGCACTACGGGCTCGGCTTCGAGGTCGACGCCCACGAGTTCGCGGTGGCGCCGCCCGAAGCGGGAGTGGGGTCCGCCGGCTTGGGCGACTTCGAGTCGTCGGAGTCGATGCCGGCATGATCGCTGAGGTCGCCGGTTCGATCTGCGTCGCCGCCGCGCTGCTCGTGGTGGTCAAGCTGCCGTGGGGGGGCACCGCCCCGCTCGGCTACGCGATCGTCATCGCGCTCACGATCATCGTCGGACCGTCGACGTTCGCAGTCATCACCGGCATGGCGTTGCTGTGGACGGTGCCGGTGCTGATCATCAGTCGCGGTGTCGGCGACGCGGCGCGGTCGCTCGGAGTGTGGACGCTCGGCACCGCGGCCGCGCTCGGGACGGATGTGATCGCTCGTCACGGTGTGCCGCTCGGGTCCAAGGACTCCACGCGCGCGCTGATGATCCTGCTTGCGGCCGGACTGGCGTTCCTGTCGGTGGACCTGTTCCTCCGGCGGACCGGCCTCCTCGGTCGCAACGAGCTGGTCGACGCACGGGCCGCCGGCCCGCTGTACGTCTCGTTGCTGTGTGGCGCGGCGCTGCTCGGCCTGGCGTATCGGCAGGGTGGATGGTGGATGGCCGCGGCCGCGCTCGGCCCGCTCCTCCTGACCCGGTTCTCCTTCGAGCGGTACGCCGCGGCCCGCCAGACCTACCGCCAGACGATTCAGGCGCTGTCGATCGTCCCTGAAGTGGCCGAGGTGTCGCCCCTGGGCCACGCCGAGCGGACGGCCAGCTACGCGCGCGCGCTGGCGGTCGAGCTGAACCTGGGGCCCGAGGCCAGCGAACGAGTGGTCACCGCGGCTCGCCTGCACCACATCGGCGCGCTGTCGCTCGACGAAGCCGGGGCATCGGGACCCGAGGCGATCGCGAGTCTCGGTGCCGCGCTGATCGGGGAGATCGGCTTCCTCGCCGGCGTGGCCGAGGTCGTCGCCGGTTCGGCGGAGGCGGGCGAACAGGATTCGATCGACGCCGCGATCGTGCGGATCGCCAGCCGATTCGACGACTTCGTCGGGGATGACGCCGGCCGGGCCCGCGACGCGTTGAAGCTCGTCACGTTCGAGGCGAAGGACAAGCACGGGCACCAGGTGGTGGCCGCGCTCCGCAAGCTGGTGCTCGCGCGCCCGCGGCTCGCCGTCGAAGCCATCGCGGCCGCGTCCCCGGTCAAGAGCGCCGCCGGAGTCGTGAGCATGGGCTCGGCCGTCGAGCTGCAGTACCAGAGCTGACGTGACCGCGACCGAGCTCTACGGGCAATCCGCCAGTGTCGACGCGGTCGAAGACGGTCCCGGCCCGGTCACCGATCCGGACTTCCGATGGTTCTGGGGAGCCCAGACGGTCTCGACGTTCGGCGACAACGTCTCGATGATCGCGATGCCGCTCGCGGTGTACGGCCGGACCGGCAACCCGCTCGCCGTCGGCGTGGCGGCCGCCATGGAAGGGCTCACCGCGTTGGTCTTCGGCATGATCGCCGGTGTCATCGCCGACCGGTTCGATCACCGGCCGCTCCTCGTCACGACCGACGTCGTCCGCTTCGGCCTGCTCGGGGGCATCGCCATCATGATCGCCGCCTGGTCGAGCTTCCCGGTCGCGATCCTCTTCGCGGCGGCGTTCTTCATGGGTGCGTTGCGGGTCGTGCACGATGCCGCCGCCGGCGCCGCCCTACCGCGGCTGGTCCGCCCAACCGATCTCCTTCGCGCCAACGGCCGGATCAACGGCTCCGAGTCAGCCGGCAATGCGGTGGGCCCGGCATTGGCTGGTGGCCTCATGGCCGCGGGCGGCGCCGCCCTCGCCTTTGCCGCGGACGCGGCGTCGTTCCTGGCCGCGGCGCTCGGCATCCGGCGCGTGCGGGGCCTGCGCGAGCGGCACCGCACCGGCGTGATCGAGCCGCTGTCGATCGCGGCCGTCAGGGAAGACGTGGCCGAGGGGCTGCGAGCGCTGGTCGGCGATCGCGACGTGATGAAGGCGATGACATTGATCGCCGGCATGAACCTCGTCGCGGTGGCGGTGGAGGCCCAGTTCATCCCGTATGCCGACCAGCTGCTGCACCTCAACGGCGCCGCGATCGGCGGCTACTTCGCCCTCGCCGGTGTCGCCGGCGTGCTGGCGGCGATGTACATCGGCCGGAGCGAGGCGACACGGGGTGACGCGATGATCGGCGGTGTCGCCCTGTTTGCCGCGGGTGTGCTGCTCGCCGGGTTGATGCCGTCACGGTTGACGGCCGCGGTCGCGTTCGTCGCCGCCGGCGTCGGCAGCGCCATGGCGCTCTCGCATTGGTCGTCACTCCGGCAGCGGCGTTTCCCGGTCCGGCTCCTCGGGCGGGTGGGTATGGCATCGCGCACCGTGCTGGTCGGCACGCTCGCCGTCGGCTTTCTCGCGGGTGGCTGGTTGGCGCGCTCGGCCGGGCCCGACGTGCTCTACGTCATGAGTGGCGCGGTGGGTCTCGCGACCGCGGCCTGGGCGGCGCTCAGCGGCCTGGGTCGCGTCCGCGTGATCGATCTCACCGCGCAGGAAGCGGACTAGCTCCACTCGCCTTGCGGCAACAGGCGGTCGAGGTCGAAGGGGTCGCCCTCGTCGGCCGGCTCCGGATCTGGCTCGACGGGTTCGTCGGTCGGGTCGGTCGCGTCGATGGCGTGCTCGCCGCGGGTCGGCCGCATCACGTTGTAGAGCAGGTTCATCACGCCGACGGCGAGGATCATGTCGCCGAACGACAGGATCGTGTCGAGCGGCGGGACCGGGATGATGTCGCCGAGCACGGTGAGCGTGTCGCTCGGCTTCTGCCGGTGCCGCTTGACCTCGTGGATCTCGCCACGGAACTTGATCGCCGTCAGCGCCGACTGCCGTACCGGCATGCCGTGGTTGGCGGTGATGACGACCCCGTTCAGCATGAACCCGAGCACCACCATCCACATGCCACGGTGCCGGAGGTTCGCCAGCCCGAACACCAGCAGGAGCACGTACGAGACGACCAGCAGGGCGAACGGCGCCGGCACGCCGTCGCTCTCGAGCCCGAACTGGAGCACGATCGCCAACGGGAGCAGCAGCCACAAGCGGAAGTTGCGCCCAGCCAGATGATGGAAGCGTCCGCCGGTGGCGAGCGCGATGGCGACGCCGAGGCCGAGGGCGAGCAGGGTGAACAGCATCGCCCGCCAAAGTACCGTGCCGACCCATGGCCTTTGAGGCATTGCAGTACGAGGTCGCCGAAGGCGTGGCGACGATCACGATCGACCGGCCCGACCGCCACAACGCCCTCTCGTGGGCCGCGATCACCGAGTTGCGCCGGGCGATCGCGGACGCGCGGGCCGACGATGACGTCCGTGCGGTCGTCCTCACCGGCGCGGGGGAGCGGGCATTCTGCACGGGCGCGGACCTGTCCGGCATGGCGAGCGACACCGCGTTGGCCGAGGTCCACGACGCCCGGGGCGAGATGGCCCGACTGTTCGGCGACCTCTGGGCGCTCGGCAAGCCCACGATCGCCCGGGTCCGCGGGTACGCGCTGGCCGGCGGGTTCGGGCTCGCGTTGGCGTGCGACGTCGTCGTCGCCGCGGACGACGCCACCTTTGGCGTCCCGGAGATCGACCGCGGCCTGTGGCCCTACATGATCACGGTGCCCTTGGTGCGGTCGATGCCGCCGAAGCGGGCCCTCGAGCTGATGATGACGGGCCGGCGGGTCGACGCCGCCGAGGCCGAGCGGATCGGGTTCGTCACCCAGGTCGTGCCGGTCGACCAGCTCGATGCCGCGGTCGCCGAGCTGGCCGCCACCCTCGCGTCGAAGTCGCCGGTCGCGATGAAGCTCGGGCGCGACTCGTTCTACGCGGTCATCGACCAGTCGGCGGCCGACGCGCTGCCGCTCCTCCAGTCGTTGCTGACGATCACGACGATGACCGAGGACGCGCGCGAGGGCATCACCGCGTTCGCCGAGAAGCGCCCGCCGGTCTGGAAGGGCCGCTGACGTGCCCGCGGATCCTGAGCTGCACGACTGGGCGCCGCTGGTCGACGACCTGCGGGGCCGCCGGGAAAAGGCGCTCGGCATGGGTGGCCCCGACCGCGTGGCCCGCCAACGCGACCTGGGCAAGCTCCCGGTCCGCGAGCGGCTCGACCTGCTCCTCGACCCGGGCACGTTCGTCGAGTACGGCCAGCTCGCCGACTCGATGGATCCCGGCCTGGCCGACAAGGGCTACCTCGCGGCCGACGGGATGGTGTCGGGCATCGGTGAGATCGACGGCCGCCGCGTCGCCGTCTGCGCGTACGACTTCACCGTCATGGCCGGGTCGATGGGCGCGATCGGCGAGGACAAGACGTCGCGCATGCGCCAGCTCGCCGTGCGCCAGCGCATTCCCATGATCTGGTTGCTCGACTCGGCCGGCGCCCGCATCCAGTCGGCCGTCGGATCGACGTTCGCCGGCGCCGGTGCGCTGTTCCGCGAGCAGGTCGCGATGAGCGGCGTCGTGCCGATGGTGGCGGCGATGCTCGGGCACTGCGCCGCCGGCACCGCGTACATCCCGGCGTTGGCGGACTTCGTGCCGATGGTGAAGGGCACGTCCTCGATGGCACTCGGCGGCCGGCATCTCGTGAAGGCGGCGACGGGGGAGGATGTGAGCGAGGAGGAGATGGGCGGGTCGGCGGTCCACACCAAGATCTCCGGCTGCGCCGATCTCGAGGTGGCCGACGACGCCGACTGCCTCCGCACCGTGCGCACGTACCTCTCCTTCTTCCCGTCGAACAATCTCGACCCGCCGCCGGTGCGCCCGACCCGCGACCCGGTCGATCGGCGGGTGGAGGAGCTGTACGACATCGTGCCGACCGCGCCCCGCCGGGCCTACGACGTGCGCAAGGTGATCCACGCGGTGGTCGACGACGGCGAGTTCTTCCCCATCAAGCCGGAGTGGGCCAGGAACGTCGTCACCGGCCTGGCGCGGGTCGGCGGTCAGCCGGTCGGCATCGTCGCCAACCAACCGATGGTGCTGGGCGGTGCGCTCGACGTGAACTCGGCCGACAAGGCGGCGCGGTTCGTCTGGCTCTGCGACGCGTTCGGCATCCCGCTGGTGTTCCTGCAGGACGTGCCGGGGTTCATCGTCGGCTCGGCCGTCGAGAAGCAGGGCATCATTCGCCACGGCGCCAAGATGCTGTTCGCGGTGTCGGAGGCGACCGTCCCCAAGGTGACGATCGTGCTGCGCAAGGCATACGGCGCCGGGTACTTCGTGATGAACGGCACGGCCTACGAAGCCGACTACATCGCCGCCTGGCCGACCGCCGAGATCTCGGTGATGGGGCCGGACGGCGCGGTGAACATCATCTTCCGGCGCCAGCTCGAGGAGGTCCCCGAGGGCGAGGCGCGTACCGCCGAGCGCCTCCGCCTGGCCGAGGAGATCCGCGCCACCATCGACCCGTACATCGCCGCCGGCTACGCCCGGGTCGACGACGTCATCGACCCGGCCGAGACGCGGCACGCGATCTGGCGCGGCCTGCAGGTGTCGAAGGACAAGACGATCGACCGGCCGTGGCGCAAGCACGGCGTGCTGCCGGTCTGATCATGCGGCGTGGGGCGGCTTCTCCTCGCACGCGCCGTCGTTGATCGTCGGCGGCGCCGGGTTCATCGTGCCGAGGATCTGCGCGGTTCGCGTCGCGGTCGCCGCCGGGACACCGGTCGCCCGCAGCCCGGCGGCCAACGGCGAGCTGCCGCCGGCCGCAGTCGCGATCGTGACGACCACGAAGGGCGTGATCGCGCCGTTGGCGTACGCCCACTCGTCGACCGCGCGCGCCGCGCCGTGGCGCTGCGTCTCGATCGCGAGGTACGGCAGGCTCGCGTGCCAAAACGTCGTGCGGCTCTCCCACAACGCGTGCACATTGCCCCAGACCTTGTGGGCGACCACCGACTCCGGCGACTTCCCGTGCATGGCGCCCTGGGTGACCTGGACGGGCAACGTGGCGAAGTCGGCGACCAGATGGCTGAGGCCCTTCACGGTGCCGGTCACGCCGAGCGCGACCCCCTTGCCGAAGGAGAAGAACGGGTTCGACCCATGCCGCCGCGGCGGGCCGAAGCACGCGAACGGCCGGACCTTCTGGTGCTCGACGTGGTCGGCGGCCCGGCGCAGGTCGTCGGCCGACGCGTGCAGGCGGTCGGCCAGGCCGGCGAGGGCATGGAGCTCGGCGGGCGCCGGCCAACCTGCTCCGGCCAGCTCGTGGGCCGCGGCGCGCCGCTCGTGCTCGATCCGTTCGGCCGCCTGTTCGAGATGACGGGCCAGGCGGCGGGCCTGCGTGGGGCTGATGCCCCGGTCGGCGGCCATCGGCCGGCAGGCTAGGTCCGTTGCAGATGGAAATGCAACGAAAAACTGTGAGTCACTACGGCAGCGAGCGGCGATCGCGGGTCTTGCCGACGACCCAGACGACGAGGGCCGCGCCCAGGATCGACGCGATGATTCCCGGCACGTAGGAACTGCCGAAGATCAGGCGGCCGACGATGCCGGCGATGAACGATCCGGCCAGCCCGGCCAGGATCGTCCCGATGCAGCCCATCGGTTGGCGACCCGGGATGGCGAGCCGCCCGAGCGCGCCGATGATGAGGCCGCTGAACGCCAGGCTGATGATGAACGAGATCACGCAGGTAGTCTGCCTCGCCGTGGTCGATGTCCCCGCAGAGATCGCCGCCAATGTGTGGCAGGTGCCGGCCACCGTCGGCCAGGCCGTCGCCGCCGGGGACACGCTCGCGATCCTCGAGTCGATGAAGATGGAGATCCCGGTCGAGGCGCCGGTGGCCGGCACCGTCGCCGAGGTGCGGGTGGCACCGAACGACCAGGTCAACGAAGGCGACATCATCGCCGTCATCGACGAGCACTAGAAGGTCGCGTGGCCATCACGGCCGAACGCCGCGGTGCCGTCGCGGTCATCACCATCGACCGGCAGGAGCGTCGCAACGCGCTCGACGTCGAGGCCGCGACCGCGCTGGCCGACGAGGTCGGTCGCGCCGTCGACGACGGTTGCCGGGTCGCAGTGATCACCGGCGCCGGCGGGCACTTCTGTGCCGGCGCCGACCTCACCGGAGTCGAGGACGCGTCGTTCCTCACCGCGCTGCGCCGGCTGCTGCGCGGCGTGCGCGACGCGCCGTTGCCGGTGATCGCGGCAGTCGAGGGGGCGGCGCTGGGCGCCGGCACGCAGGTCGCGATCGCGTGCGATCTCCGCGTGGCCGCGCCCGACGCCACGTTCGGCATCCCGGCGGCGAAGCTGGGCCTCATGGTCGACCAGTGGACGGTGGCGCGGCTGGCCGCGCTGGCCGGGACGGGCCCGGCGAGCGCGATGCTGCTGGCGGCCGAGGTGGTGTCGGGCGCGGATGCCGTCCGGCTCGGGTTGGCGCAGCGGTCCGGCCGGCTCGACGACGCGCTGGCGTGGGCCGACGACATCGCCGCGCTGGCGCCGCTGACGATCGCCGGCCACAAGCTCGCGCTCAACCGCAACGAGCCGCAGTCGCCGGAGGATCCCGACGTGGCGGCGGCGTTCGGCGCCGCGTGGTCGAGCGCGGATCTGGCCGAGGGCATGGCCGCGTTCCGCGAGCGTCGACCACCGCAGTTCGAGGGCCGGTGATCGGCCTCACCCTGCCGAGCGCTCTCGGGCCGGCGCTCTTCGTCGCCTTCGTCGCCGGGATGATCTCGTTCCTCTCGCCGTGCGTGCTGCCGCTCGTCCCGGGCTACATCGCCATGATCTCCGGCGTGAATGTGGCCGAGCTGGCCGACGGCGAGCCGGCCGACGTCAGCCGCGTCGTGCGCTCGACGTTGCTCTTCGTCGCCGGCTTCACCGTCGTCTTCGTCGCGTTGGGCGCGACCGCCAGCGGCCTCGGCCGGGCGCTGCAGGACCACCAGCGGGGGTTCGACCAGGTGAGCGGCGTCGTCATCATCGTGATGGGTCTGTTCCTCGCCGGCGCGGTCTCGCCGCGGCTGCTGATGGTCGAGCGCCGCTTCCACGTCACGCCGGGCCGGCTCGGGCCGTGGGCGACACCACTGCTGGGCATGGCGTTCGCGTTCGGGTGGACGCCGTGCATCGGCCCGGTGCTCGGTGGCGTGTTCACGCTGGCCGAGCGATCCGACCAGTTGAGTCGCGGCGTCGCGCTGCTCTTCTCGTATTCACTCGGGCTCGGCGTGCCGTTCGTGCTCACCGGGCTGGCCTTCGGTCGGATGACGACGGTGTTCGCGTGGGTCAAGCGGCACTACCGCGCGATCAACCTCGTGTCCGGTCTGGCGCTGGCCGGCTTCGGCGTGCTGCTGCTGACCCACCGCGTCCACTGGATCTCCAACCGCATCCTCGACGCGATGGACGCGCTGCATCTCACCTGGCTGGCGCGGAGCTGACCCCGCGGCGGGGTCAGACGTTGCCCGGGAGCAGGCGGCTGAAGTTCTCGAAGAACACGAACAGCACGAGCAGGAACACCGGTGTGCCGACGAGCCACGCCGGCCAGAACCGCCAGCGCCGACCGAGCTGCCAAATGCCGAGGCCGACCAGCGCGGTGAGCAGGCCCCACAACAGTGCCGGGGTGCGCGCCGTGCTGTCGCCGGAGAGACCGGCTTGGTCGTCGGCCGGCGTGGTGCCGCCCGCCGTCGTCACCGGTGCCTGGGCGGGCACCACGTCCGTCGGCTTCGCCTGGCCGACCAGCTCGGCCACCACGATGAGCCGGTGCGAGGCGCTGAACTTGGGCGTGCACGTCGTCAGGGTCAGCCGGGCGTCGAGCGTCGGGTCGAGCACCTCGAGCTGATTCGGGTTCACCGACTTCAGCGACGCGACCCGGTAGATGTAGGGCTGTTCGCCCGAATCGCGTGTGGTGATGCGGATCTCGTCACCCGCGTTCAGCTCGTCGAGTCGCCCGAACGGCGCGCCGTACGTCGTGCGGTGACCGGCGATGGCGGCGTTGCCCTGATGGCCTGGCATGGGCGTCTTGGGATAGTGGCCCGGGCCCTTCTTCAGGTCGCCCACGCCGACGCCCTGCACGACGAACTGGTCGACGCCGATCTTGGGGATGCGGATCTCGGCGACCGCCTCGCCCGCCGGGACGGGCTGCGGGCCGGTGGTCGGGGGTGCGGTTTGTCCCGGCGTGGTCGGTACCGTCGTCGTCGGCGCGAGCAGTTGCGACCGGAACGCGTGCTTCAGCGACTTCTGGCTCCGGGCCTGCGCGATGTTGGTGCCCCACAGCTGGTACACGACGAAGAGCAGCACCAGCACGCCGAACGTGATGAGCCCGCGCCCGATGCCACCCACGACGCGGCGCAGCTCCACGGGCGCTGAGGGTACCGGTCCTGCTTGGATTGTTGTTTCGGGTCACCAGTAGCGTGGAGCCGGTTTTCGCATGCCTCTCGCCGTCCGTTTCCGCGCCGCGGTCTCCCTGTTGGGCCGGTTTCCCGCCCTCGCCGGCGTCGATCTCGACGTCGGGATGGGCGAGGTCGTGCTCGTCCAGGGACCGAACGGCGCCGGCAAGACCACGCTGTTGCGGGCCTGTGCCGGGCTGGTCGCAGTCGCGTCGGGTGAAGCCTCGGTGCTCGGGCACGACCTGACGCGCGACCGGCGCGCCGTCCGGCGCCGGATCGGCCTGCTGGGTCACGCCACGTTCCTCTACGACGACCTCACCGTCGCCGACAACGTCCGGTTCGCCGTCCGAGCGGCCGGTGGATCGGCGTCGGGGCCCGAGCTCGACGCCGCGCTGGCCCGGCTCCAGCTCGACGGTCGGCTGCGCGATGTCGTGGTGGCCCGCCTGTCGGCCGGGCAGCGCCGACGGGTCGCGGTCGCGGCGCTGGTGGCGCGCCGCCCCGAGCTGTGGCTGCTCGACGAGCCCCACGCCGGGCTCGACGCCGACGGCCGCAACCTGCTCGACGCGCTCGTCGTCGCGGCCGCCGCCGACGGGGCCGCGGTCGTCGTGGCGTCGCACGAGGTGGAGCGGGCCGGCGCGATCGCCCACCGCGCGGTCACGATGGCCGGCGGCCAGATCCACGCCGCGTCGCCGGGACCGCCGGCCGCGGCACGGGAGCCGGCCAGTGTTTCGTGACGCCGCACTCGTCGCCGGGAAGGACCTGCGCATCGAAGCCCGGTCGCGCGTCGCCATGAACCAGGTCGCGCCGTTCGCGGTGCTGGTGCTCATCCTGTTCGCGTTCGCGCTCGACCCCGACCACGGCGTGCTGGTGAAGGCGGCGGCCGGCCTGTACTGGGTCGCGGTGCTGTTCTCGTCGCTGCTCGCGGTGCAGCGCAGCTTCGCGGTGGAGGCGGCCGACTCGGCGCGCGACGGCCTGCGATTGTCGGGGCTCGATCCGGCCGGCATCTTCCTCGGCAAGGCCGGCGCGGTCGCGGCGCAGCTGCTGGCGCTCGAGGTCCTCCTCGGCGTGGGGATCGTCGCCTTCTACGACACCCGTCTGCACGGCGCCGCGCTGCTGATCGCAACCGCGATCGTGGCGACGATCGGTCTGGCCGCGGCCGGCACGGTGTACGGGATTCTCGCCGCCGGCCTCCGGGTGCGCGAGACGCTGCTGCCGTTGCTCGTCCTCCCCGCCGTCGCGCCGGTGCTGCTCGCGGCCACGCGCGCGTGGGAGGTGGCCCTCGGCCAGAGCGCCGACAACGGCTGGCGTTGGGTGCAGCTGCTCGGCGTGTTCGCGGTGGTCTACGTGGCCTTCGGTGTGCTGGCGTTC
Organism: Acidimicrobiales bacterium; assembly: GCA_025463925.1. Lineage (GTDB taxonomy): Bacteria > Actinomycetota > Acidimicrobiia > Acidimicrobiales > AC-14 > RYN-50. The sequence continues at coordinate 43,288 of JAODBK010000072.1, forward strand.
GGCCCGCTCATGGAGGAGTCATGACCCGGCGGGCGACGAACATCCTCGGGCTCGTCGCGCTCGCGCTGGTCGGTACGACGATCGGCATGGGCCTGGCACTGCCCCGCACCGTCGAGCAGCACGAGTACTCGCGGATGATCGCGATCCACCCGCCGCTGGCGTGGGCCTCGTACGTCAGCTTCGGCGTGACCGCACTGGCCAGCGCGCTCTATCTGTGGCCGCGCACGCGGTCGCGCTTCTGGGATCTGGTCGCGGGTGCGTCGGCCGAGATCAGCGCGGTGTTCACCGCGCTCACGCTGGTCACCGGCTCGATCTGGGGCCGGCCGACGTGGGGGGTGTGGTGGGTGTGGGACGCCCGACTGACCCTCACCGCGCTCATGCTGGCGCTGCTGCTGGGCTACCTCGCGTTGCGCCGGGTGCCGGGCGACATCGGCGCGCGCGGAAAGCGGTCGGCCGTGGTCGCGCTGGCGTCGGCGTTGGTGATCCCGATCGACCACTTCGCGGTCGACTGGTGGACGACGTTGCACCAGGACAGCTCGATCGAGCGGGCCAAGGACACGCTCGGCGGCCCGTTCGTCGCCGCCATGCTGGTCGGCTTCGTGGCGTTCACCGTGCTGTACGCGTGGTTGCTCGTGCTCCGCTTCCGCGTCGAGCAGTTGGAGGACCGGTACGAGGTGGAGGGCCTCGACGTGGCGCTGGCGGCCCGTCGCGCCGAGGCACTTCCGCTCCGCGAGCCCGAGGTGGTGGCCTGATGGGCTACGTCGCCGCCGGCTACTCCATCACGATCGTCGCGCTCGGCGGGTACGCCCTTCGCACGGTCATGCGGGCCCGGGCGCTGCGCCGGCGGTTCCCCGACTCGTGAACACCCGCGTCGTCGTGGCTCTGGCCGCCATCGCGGCCGCGCTGATCATCCTGTTCGTGAACCTCGGCCAGGCGACCCAGTTCTTCCGGACGGCGGATCAGGCGGTGGCCCAGCGCGCCAAGCTCGGGCATCGGCGCTTCCGCATCGAGGGAACGGTCGTCGACGGCTCGGTGCACACCGCCGGCCAGCAGGTCGCGTTCGTGATCGAGAGCAAGGGCGCGCGCGTGGACGTGCTGCACACCGGCGATCCGCCGCAGCTGTTCAAGCCCGGCATCCCGGTCGTGCTCGAGGGCCGTTTCGAGGGGCAGCACTTCGCCAGCGACCGCATCCTCGTGAAGCACACGGAGTCCTACAAGGTGCAGCACCCCGACCGCGTGTCCACGACGGTCGCGGGCTGAGGGCCGGCTTCCGATGAGTGCGGTCCTCGGCAGCGGCGCGGTCGTGCTGGGTCTCGTCGCGTCGCTGCTCGGCATCGTCACCATCGGCGTGGGATTGCGCCGACGCGACCCCCGCCTGCTCGCCGCCGGCCGCTCCTACGCGTGGGTGATCCTCAGCGCCGCGGTCATGGCGACGTTCGCGATGGAGCTGGCGTTGGTGCGCCACGACTTCAGTCTCAGGTACGTCGCCGCGAACGGCAGTCGCACGACGCCACTGCTGTTCACCATCACCGGCATGTGGTCGGCCCTCGAGGGCTCGATCCTGCTGTGGTCGCTCGTGCTGGCCGGCTACCTCGCGCTCATGGTGCGGCACTTCCGCGACCGGGTGGCCGACCCACTCGTCGGATGGGCGACGCTCACCGTCTTCGTGGTCACCGCGTTCTTCTTCGGCCTGATGACCGGGCCGGCGAACCCGTTCCGGCTGGTGAGCGGGGCCACGCCACTCGACGGCCCGGGCCCGAACCCGCTCCTGCAGAACCATCCGCTCGTCGCGTTCCACCCGCCGCTGCTCTACCTCGGCTACGTCGGCTTCACCATCCCGTTCGCGTTCGCGGTCGCGGCGCTCGTCACCGGCCGCCTGGGTGAGGGCTGGCTCGTCGAGACCAGGCGCTGGACCCTCTTCGCTTGGGGCTTCCTCACCATCGGGATCGTCCTCGGCGCGTGGTGGAGCTACGAGGTGCTCGGCTGGGGCGGGTACTGGGCGTGGGACCCGGTCGAGAACGCGTCGTTCATCCCGTGGTTGACGGCGACCGCGTACGTGCACTCGGTGATGGTGCAGGAGCGCCGCGGCATGCTGCGCATCTGGAACCTGTCGCTGCTGCTGGCGACGTTCAGCCTGACGATCCTCGGCACGTTCCTCACGCGCTCGGGCGTGCTCGACTCGGTGCACGCGTTCAGTGAGTCTTCCATCGGCCCGCTGATCCTCGGGTTCTTCGCGTTGATCGTCGCCGTCTCGGTCGTGCTGATCGGCTGGCGCGGCGATCGGCTGCGGTCGCCCGGCACCATCGACTCGCCGGTGTCGCGCGAAGGCGCGTTCCTGGCCAACAACGTGCTGTTCGCGGCGTTCGCGTTCGTGGTGCTCCTCGGGACGGTGTTCCCGCTCCTGGCCGAGGCCATGAACGGCGACCGCATCTCGGTCGGCGGCCCGTACTTCAACCGCATGACCGGGCCGGTCGGCTTCACCTTGCTGTTCCTGATGGCGATCGCGCCGGCGTTGCCATGGCGCAAGGCATCGGGCGAGCTGCTCTCGAAGCGGTTGCTCTGGCCGGCGTGGAGCGCCGCCGCGGTGGTCGCGGTGTGCGTGGTCGGCGGGCTGCGCGGTTTCACGCCGCTGCTGGCGTTCGCGCTCGGCGGTTTCGCGGGCGGCGCCGCGGTCCGCCAGCTGGTGCTGTCGGCCCGCCGGCAGGGCCGGCGCGGGCTGATCGGCCGGGCCAACGGCGGCATGGTGGTGCATCTCGGCGTGGTGCTGATCGCGGTCGCGTTCGCGGCGAGCCACGCGTACTCGCACAGCCACGAGTTCACGCTGAAGCCGGGCCAGTCGGCCGAGCTGGCCGGCCACCACGTCACCTACCTCGGGACGAACACCGAGACGCACGGGAACAAGACGAGCATCTCGGCGCGCGTGCGCATCGACGGCGGCAAGGTCTACGCGCCGGCACTCCAACGCTTTCCGTTCGCGACGCAGGCGATCGGCTCGCCGTCGGTCAAGACCGGTTGGCGGGACGACGTCTACCTCACGTTGGTGAGCCCGCCCGACACGTCGGCGGCCGAGCCCGACGCCGCGGTGGTGGGCGTGCTCATCGAGCCGATGATGATGTGGCTCTGGATCGGTGGCGGGCTGATGGGCATCGGCACCTTCCTGGCGGCGTGGCCCGGGCGGCGCCGGCGGCTGCCCACCGCGCCGGTCTCGGAGCCGCTCCCCGAGCTGGCCGGGGTCGGATGACGGTGCCGATCGACGAGCGCGATCGGCCGACGACCCGCCGCACCGGGTTGTGGGTCGCGATCGTGATCGCCACCGTGATGGTCGTGTTCGTGGCCGTGCTGGCGACCCGTCCGTCGGCGGCCGATCGCCAGGCGCTGAGCCCGCTGCTCGGCAAGCCGGCGCCCGCGGTGTCCGGCACCGCGGTCGACGGGACCAGGGTCGACGCCAGCGCGCTGCGGGGCAAGTTCGTGCTGGTGAACTTCTTCGCGTCCTGGTGCGCGTCGTGCGTGCAGGAGCACCCCGAGCTCGTGCGGTTCTCGCAGCGTCACCAGGTGACCGGCGACGCCGCGGTCGTCAGCGTGATCTTCAGCGACGACGTGGCCAGCGTGCGCCGCTTCGTCGCCGACAAGGGGGCCACCTGGCCGATCATCCCCGACCCCGGCGGGCACATCGCGTACGACTTCGGCGTCCGCGGACCGCCCGAGTCGTTCCTGATCGACCGGAGCGGCAACGTCGTGTCGAAGATCATCGGCACCGTGCGGGCCGACTCGCTCGACCGCCTCCTCAGCGAAGCGAGGGCCCGGGGGTTGTGAGCCGCCATCGGCTGTCGTGGGTCGGGGCGATCGCGGTGCTGGCGGTCGCGCTGCTCGTCGGCGCGCAGGGCTCGGGCCAGCCCGAGACGCCGGCCCGGCGGGCGCTCCGGCTCGCCGGCGACTTCCGCTGCCCGTCGTGCCGTGACCTGTCGGCCGCGCAGTCCGACGCGCCGACCGCGCAGACGTTGCGCGACGAGATCCTGAAGCTGGTCGAGGCGGGTCGGACCGACGGTGAGATCCGGGCCGAGGTCGTCAACCGGTTCGGGTCCGACATCCTGCTCAAGCCGCCGGCCACCGGGGTCGCCGGGCTGGTGTGGGTCCTGCCGGTCGTCGCCTTCGTGGCCGCGGTCGCCGGGCTGGGCTTCGCCTTCCGGCGCTGGCGAGCCCGCGCGCTCGGGGGCCCCAGCGAGGAGGACCGCCGCGTCGTCGAGGAGGCGCTGCGGTGACGGCGACGGAATCGCGCGTCGACCTCGACGCGCTGGCCCACCTCGAGGAGCAGCGCGACTTCCTCTTGCGATCGTTGCAGGACCTCGAGCGGGAGCACGCCGCCGGCGACATCGACGAAGCCGACTACGTCACCCTGAAGGACGACTACACCGCTCGGGCCGCGGCGGTGATCCGCGCCATCGACGAGGGCCAGGCCGCGCTCGTCGCCGCCCGGCCGCAGCGGGGCTCGTCGGCGGCCCGGCGCCGGACGCGGGCCATCGCCGTCGCCACCATCGCCGTCGTCGCGCTGGGTGTGCTCGCCGGCGTGCTGGTGGCCGGCTCCTCGGGGCAGCGGGTCGCCGGCCAGCAAGTGTCGGGCTCGATCGGCGGTTCGGGCAACAGCGACCTCACGCGGGCCCACCTCCTCGATCAGCAGGGCCAAGCACTCGAGGCCTTGCAGGCCTACGACCAGGTGCTGAAGCCGGACCCGAAGAACGTCGAGGCGCTGACGTACCGCGGCTGGCTCCTGGCCCGTACCAGCGCGTCGGCGGGTGCGGCCGCCGAGTCGTTGTTGCAGCGGGCCGAGCAGTCGCTCGAGCAGGCCATCGCGATCGACCCGTCGTACCCGGAGGCTCACGTCTTCCGCGGCATCGTGCTCTTCCGGTACCGGGGTCAGCCGGCGCAGGCCGTCATCGAGTTCCAGCTGGTGCTGTCGGGCAACCCGCCGGCCGACGTCCGCCAGCTCGTCCAGGGCGAGCTGCAACAGGCGCTCGACGCGACGAAGGCGGGAACAACCACCACGACGACTGGTTGACTGGCCCGTGGGGTTCTTCGAGCGCAACCGGGCCGAGCTGGCGGAGCGGGGCATCGATCCGGCCCGCCTGCCGCCCGGCCAGTACTTCACCGACCGCTTCCCGGTGCTCCACGCCGGGCCGGTGCCGGACTATCCCGACCTGTCGACATGGTCGCTGCGCCTGTTCGGCCTCGTCGCCGCCGAGAAGGTGCTGTCGTGGGACGACGTGCTCGCGCTGCCGGCCACCGAGGTGACGGTCGACATCCACTGCGTCACCAAGTGGTCGAAGTTCGACACCGTCTGGAAGGGCGTGGCGTTCACCGACCTCATGGCGCTGGTCGACGTCGACCCGAGCGCGACCCACGTCATGGCCCACGCCGAGCACGGCTTCACCGCCAACATCCCGCTGGCGGATCTCACCGGCGACAACGTCGCGATGGCGGTGTACCTCTACAACGGCGCGCCGCTCGAGCCCGACCACGGCTACCCGCTGCGCCTGTTCGTGCCACACCTCTACTTCTGGAAGTCGGCCAAGTGGCTGCGCGGCATCGAGTTCATGGCCGGCGACCAACCCGGGTTCTGGGAGCAGAACGGCTACCACCTCTACGGCGACCCCTTCCGCGAGCAGCGCTACTGGGGCGACTGAGGTCAGGCGCGGAGGGCGCGCAAACGCGCCACGACATCCGCGAAGACACGGGTGAAGGCGTCGATGTCGGCGTCGGTGGTGCTCCAGCCGACCGACAGGCGGAGGCTGCGTTCGGCGTCGACACCCATCGCGGCGAGCACCGGCGACGGCTCGAGGGATTCCGATGAGCAGGCGCTGCCGGAGTGGGCGGCGACACCGGCCTGGTCGAGCCCCAACAGCACTGCCTCGGCTTCCACGCCGTCGACGCCGACGCACACGATGTGCGGCACGCGCGCGACGGTGTCGCCGTACGCGGTCACGCCGTCGACCGCCAGCGCGGCCGCGAGCAGGGCGTCGGTGTGCCGGCGGGCCCGCGCCGCCTCCCCGGCCACGTCGACCGCGTCCGCGGCCGCGCCCAGGCCGACGATGCCGGCGACGTTCTCGAGGCCGCCGCGCCGGGCCCGTTCCTGCTCGCCCCCGACGACGAACGGCGCCAGTCGCAGCCCGCGGCGCACCACCAACGCGCCGGTGCCCTGCGGCCCGCCGAACTTGTGGCCCGACAGTGACAGCAGGTCGATCGGCAGGTCGGCGAACGCCACCGGCTCGTGCCCGAGCGCGGCGGCGGCGTCGACATGGACGAGAGCGCCGGCGGCGCGTGCCGCGTGCGCCACCTCGGCGACCGGCTGCCGCGTCGCCACCTCGTGGTTGGCCCACTGGCAGTGCACGACGCCGACACCGGAGAGGTCGGCGCCGCCGATGCCCACCCGCCCGACGCGATCGACGGCCAGCGGGACGACGTCGCCGGCCCGGGCCGCGGCGTCCCGGACGGCCGAGTGCTCGACCGCGGCCAACGCCTGCGGACCGCGGTCGGCACACCCGAACGCCGCGGCGTTGATCGCCTCGGTGGCACCGCTGGTGAACACGACCTCGCGCGGCCGCGCGCCGACCAATGCCGCGACCTGCTCGCGCGCCGACTCGACCGCGCCCCGGGCCAGGTGTCCCTCGGTGTGGACGCGCCCGGGGTCGGCGGCCAGGCCGGAGAGCCACGGCAGCATGGCGTCGAGCGCCTCCGGGCGCAGCGGCGACGTCGACGCGTGGTCGAGGTACGCGCGCGCCACGGCGTCGGTCCCGCCCGACCTAGACGACCGTGACGCAGACGTCGTCGCCCTGCGGGCGCGACGCCTCGGTGGCCGGCACCGTGTCGCCGTAGAGGCCGGCGAGCATGCCGCGCACCATCCCGCGGTCGACCGCGCAGACGACCGGATGGGACGTCGCGGTCGCGCCGAACGGGCACTGCTCCGAGATGATCGCCAGCGACCCGCCGCGGGCCTCGGCGTGGGCCGCGAAGCCGTGCGCGGTCAGCGCGTCGGCCACCGCGTGCAACGCGTGCTGGAACGACCGGTGCGCGGTGTCGCCCGGCGCCATCTGCTCGGCGAGGGAACGGCCGTACGAGAACCCCACCTCTTCGGCCATCTCGGCCGCCTGGCCTTCGGTGAGGAGCGACAGCGCGCGGCCGAGCAACGTGACGAGCAGGTCGTCGCGCCGGGCGCCGAAGTCGAGGCCGGTGTCCTTGGCCGAGGCCTTGTAGCGCTTCGACGGGCGCCCGGCGCCGGGGTGGTCGCGCGGCACGGTGACCTCGAGGTACCCGCCGGCGGCCAGCTTGTCGAGGTGGTGCCGGGCGACGTTGGGGTGCAGGTCGAACCGCTCGGCCGCCTCGGTGGCGGTGACGCCGGCGTCCTCTTCTCGCGCCATGAGGTAGATCGCCCGGCGGGTGGGATCGCCGAAGGCGTTGGTGACCGCGGAGATCGCGGCCGAGAACTGTCCAGGCGTCAGGTGTTCCGACGGCACCCGAGTATTCTACCTACGCGCATAGGAGAAATCCCCCGTCCGCCATCGGAGAGCACCTTGCCCGTCACTGAAGCCCAGGTCGTCGACGCGCTGCGGCCGGTCCAGGACCCGGAGCTGCACACCAGCATCGTCGACCTCGGAATGGTGAAGCGCGTGGCCGTCGACGGCGCCGCGGTCACCGTGCTGGTCGCCCTCACGGTCCCCGGGTGCCCCCTCAAGGCCGAGATCGAGCGGCGCGTCACCGACGCGCTCATGCCCCTCGACGGTGTCGACCGCGTCGCCGTCGACCTCACGGTGATGACCGACGACGAGCGCGCCTCGGTGCGCGAGCGGCTCCAGGGTCATGGCGCTCACGAGAACGCCGGGCAACAGGGCCACGGCCACGCCCACGGGCCCGAGCGCGAGCTGCCGTTCGCGGCGCCGGGTGCCAAGACGCGCGTGCTCGGGATCTCGTCCGGCAAGGGCGGCGTCGGCAAGTCGTCGGTGACGGTCAACCTGGCCATCGCGCTCGCCCATCGCGGGCTCGACGTCGCCGTCATCGACGCCGACGTCTACGGATTCTCGGTGCCGAAGATGCTCGGCATCGACCAGACGCCCGTCGTGATCGACCAGATGATCGTGCCGCCCACCGCGCACGGCGTGCAGTGCATCTCGATGGGGTTCTTCGCGGGGGAGGACCAGCCGGTGATCTGGCGCGGGCCGATGCTGCACAAGGCGCTCGAGCAGTTCCTCACCGACGTGTACTGGGGCGAGCCCGACTTCCTGCTGGTCGACATGCCGCCGGGGACGGGCGATGTCGCGCTGTCGGTCGCGCAGTTCATGCCGCGCTCGGAGGTCTTCGTGGTGACGACGCCGCAGCCGGCGGCCCAGCGGGTCGCCCAGCGCAGCGCCCTCATGGCCCGCAAGGTCAACCTCGCGGTGGCCGGCGTCGTCGAGAACATGAGCTGGTTCACCGGCGACGACGGCACGCGCTACGAGATCTTCGGCAACGGCGGCGGCCAGGCACTGTCCGAGCAGCTCGGCGTCCCGCTGCTCGGCCGGATCCCGCTCGTCACCGCGTTGCGGGAAGGCGGGGACGACGGCCGACCGGTCACGGTCACCGATCCGGACGGCGAGGCCGGTCAGGCCTTCCGCTCGCTGGCCGAGAAGGTCGTGGTCGACCTCGCGCCCACGCGGATCTACCGCAAGGAGCTCACGATCCACTGACCCTGAGGCACAACCGGAAGGGCGCGGTCCCGTACCCGGCCGTGGTGCCGTACCGTCGTGAGGTGGGAGACGTGCCGATCGAGCGGTCGTCGCCGGTCGGCCGGCGAGTGTTCCTCGGCATGCTCGGCCTGGGTGCCGCCGGGATCGTGTGGGGCAGCAAGGCGCAGGACGCGATGGAGAAGCTGTTCGCGCCGATCACCGCCAAGGACGGCACGGGGCTCTCGTCGCTGCTGCCGGTCGGGCGCTTCCGGATCTACTCCGTCACCGGTGATCTGCCGTCGCGCTCGACCACCGCGTACTCGCTGAAGGTCGGCGGCCACGTCGACTCGCCGTACACGCTGTCATTCGCCGAGCTCACCGCGATGCCGTCGCTCCAGCTGACCAAGGACTTCCAGTGCGTCACCGGTTGGCGCGTCCATGACGTCAAGTGGACCGGTGTGCGGCTCGGCGACCTGCTCGACAAGGCGGGCACGAAGCCCGGCGCGCGCGGCGTCGTGTTCACCAGCTTCGACGGCGAGTACACCGAGAGCCTGACACTCGAGCAGGCCCGCCGGTCCGACGTGATCGTCGCGTACGACATGGAGGGCCACGTCATCAGCAGCGATCACGGCGGGCCGGTCCGGCTCTACGTCGCGCCGATGTACGGCTACAAGTCGTGCAAGTGGCTCGACAGCATCCAGGTCACCGACACCCCACCGCCGTCGGGCTACTGGGAGGTCCGGGGCTACGACGCCGACGCGTGGGTCGGGAAGTCGAATGGCCGAGACGACACGCCCACGGCCTGACGGGCCCGCGCCTGACGCGCGTGGCGCGCCGGCCCGGCTCGAACGGTTCGCGCCGGTCGAGCGTTGGCTGCACTGGGCGAACGCGACACTGATCGCGGTCGTCGTGGCGACCGCGGCGATCCTCTACGTCGGCCCGCTGTCCGTCGCGGTCGGGCGTCGCGCGCTGGTGCGCACCATCCACGTCTACGTCGGTCTCACCTTGCCGCTGCCGTGGCTCATCGGCTTCCTCGGCCGGTGGCGCGGACCGTTGCTGGACGACGCCCGCCGCATCAACCGTTGGTCGGCCGACGACAAGCGGTGGTTCCTGACCCGCGGCCGCGGCCGTGGTGTCCGGCTCGGCAAGTTCAACCCGGGGCAGAAGCTGAACGCCGCGTTCACCGTCGGGGCCATCGTCGTCATGCTGGCGACCGGTTCGATCATGCACTGGTTCAAGCCGTTCCCGGTCGACTGGCGAACCGGCGCCACCTTCGTCCACGACTGGACGGCGATCTTCCTGTTCGTCGCCATCACGGGCCACGTCGGGATCGCCTTGTCCGACCCGGAGGCGCTGCGGGCGATGCTGCGGGGCTCGGTGTCCGCCGAATGGGCCCGGCGCCACCGTCCGCGGTGGCACGACGAGGTCGTCGGCGCCGATCTGCCACACGAGGTCGGACGCGGGTAGAACGGGGACCGTGCTCGCACTGCTCGGGTCGATCTCCTATCACCCGATCGTCAAGATCCACATCGGCCCGTTCTCGATCTCGCCCCACGGCATCGGGATCGCGGTCGGGTTCCTCCTCGGCGCGCGCCTCATGCTCCCCGAGTCCCGGCGCAAGGGCATCGACGACGAGCTCGTCTACGCGCTGCTGACGCGGGCCGCGATCGGCGCCATCGTCGGCGCCCGCCTGGCCTACGTCGTGAACCACCTGGGCGACTACACCTCACACCCGATCGAGATCTTCAAGATCTACAACGGCGGGATCTCGCTGCTGGGCGGTTTCCTCGGGGCCATCCTGCTGGCACTGCCGAAGATCAAGGCGGCGCGGGTCTCGTTCTGGAAGGTGATGGACGCGGCCGCGCCCGGCATGGCGCTCGGCGTGATCATCGGGCGGATCGGCGACCTGATCGTCGGCGACCACCTCGGCAAGTCCACCCGGTTCTTCCTGGGCTACAAGTGCCCGACGATCCACGGCGCCATCGACCCCAACGCCACCGCATCGCCGTGCCTCGCCCCCATCGTCCACCAGACTGCGTTGTACGACTTCATCTCGGCCATCGTCCTGCTCGGCGTGCTGCTCTGGCTCCGGCGACGGGCACGCTACGACGGCTTCCTCATCATGTTCTTCGCCGCGTGGTATGGGTCCATGCGCATCGTCGAGGACTTCCTCCGCGAAGATGTCCGCCACTTCGGTCTCACCGGGAGCCAGTGGACGTCGGTCGTCACGGTGGCCGTGTGCCTGGCGGCGTTGGTGTTCGTTCGTCGCACGCCGAAGTGGGGACACTGGGACGAGGGCCCACCCCCAGCTGAGCCCGTGCCCGTCAGCCAAGAGGAGTACGAGTAAGTGGAGATCCGAATCGGCGTCATCTACACCGCCAAGGAGATCGAGGTCGATCTTGGTGAGGAGGCAGATCGCGACAAGGTCATCGCCGACATCGAGACTGCCGTCGCCAGCGACGACAAGGTGCTCTGGCTGACCGACAAGAAGGGCCGCCGGGTCGGCGTGCCCGCGGCCAAGATCGCCTACCTCGAGATCGACGTCGCCGCCGACGGCCGCCGGGTCGGGTTCAGCGCGATCTGACTCCGTGGCCGCCGTCGACCTCCTCGACCGCAAGCTGCTGTTCGTCAGCGGCAAGGGGGGCGTCGGCAAGACCACCATCGCGGCCGCGCTCGGGCTGCTGGCCGCGCAACGCGGCAAGCGGACGCTGGTGTGCGAGCTCGACGCCAAGGGCAACCTGGCCGACTTCTTCGAGGCCGGCCGCACGACGTTCAAGCCGCGCGAGCTGCAACCCGGCCTCTTCGCGATGTCGATGGACGCCGAGGAGTCGCTGGCCGAGTACCTCAAGCTCCAGCTCAAGCTCCCGGTCGTGGCGCGCATCGGGCCGCTGGCGCGGGCCTTCGAGTTCGTGGCCACCGCGGCGCCGGGCGTGAAGGAGATCCTCACCGTCGGCAAGCCGGTGTACGAGACCCACCAGCGCAACTGGGACCTGGTGGTGGTCGACGCGTCCGCGACCGGGCACATCATCGGCCAGCTGTCGGCGCCACAGGCGATCAACGACCTGGTGAAGGTCGGGCTGGTCCGCAACCAGACCGGTTGGATGATGGAGATCCTCGGTGACCCGGTGGTGACCGGGCTCGTCATCGTCACCACGCCGGAGGAGATGCCGGTCAACGAGACGATCGAGCTGTCGCACCGGGTGAAGGCCGAGACCACGGTCGACCTGGCCGCGATCGTCGTCAACCGGGTGCTGCCGGAGCTCTTCGGCCATCGCGAGGAGGAGCTGTTCGAGCGCGTGCGCGAACCGGCGATGGTGGCCACCCTCGCCGATGCCGCCGGGGGCAACGTCGAGCCGGTGCTCGAGGCGGCCCGGCTGGCCGTCACCCTTCGCCGCACCCGCGCCGCGCACCTCGAGCACCTGCTCGAGTCCATCGACCCTTCGGTGCCGCTGTTGTACGTGCCGTACCTGTTCGTGCGCTCGCACGGCCGGCGGGCCACCGGCCAGGTCGCCGAGGCGCTGGGCGCCGAGCTGGGGTTCTGATGCCGCCGCCGCAGATGGACCGCCGCCGCAAGGCCACGTCGATCGAGCAACTCGTCGCCGCCAAGGAGATCATCATCTGCTGCGGCTCGGGCGGCGTGGGCAAGACCACCAGTGCGGCGGCGGCGGCGGCGATGGCCGCCGCCAATCACGGCGGCAAGGTGCTGGTGCTCACCGTTGACCCGGCCAAGCGGCTGGCCAACGCCCTCGGCCTGGAGGGGTTCGGCAACGTCGAGAAGCCAGTGCCGGCCGACGCGTTCAAGGCCGCCGGCGTCGAGCCACGCGGCGAGCTGTGGGCCGCCATGCTCGACACCAAGCAGAGTTGGGACGACCTCGTGCTCCGCCACGCGCCCGACGAGGCGACCGCCTACAAGATCCTCGAGAACCCGCTCTACCAGAACGTCTCCGGTCGGTTCGTGCAGAGCCACGAGTACATCGCCATGGAGCGGCTGTTCGACCTGCACTCCGGCGGCCGGTACGACCTGATCGTCGTCGACACGCCGCCGACTCGCAACGCCATCGACTTCTTGCGGGCTCCCGAGCGCATGGCGGACTTCTTCTCGTCGCGGCTCCTCCGCTGGCTCACCGTCCCGGCGCGCAGCCGCGTCATGAACTTCGCGACGCGGCCCTTCTACCAGGTCGCCGACCGGATCCTCGGCTCGCAGTTCCTCGAGGACATCGCCGAGTTCTTCCTGCTGTTCCAGACGATGTACCCGGGGTTCGTCGAGCGGGCGAACGCGGTGACGCACCTCTTGCACGACCGGCGCACGACGTTCGTCGTGGTGACGACGCTCGAGTCGGCGCCTTTGCGCGAGGCCGAGTTCTTCGTCGACGCGCTGCGCGAGGACGATCTGCACATCGGCGCGATGGTGCTGAACAAGGTGCTGCCGGCGTACCTCCTCGACCCCGCGGCGGCCCGGATCGCCGAGAAGCTCGGCAGCGACGCGCCGAAGATCGCCGCGGCCATGCCGCGCGAGGTCGGCGACCCGCCGGCGATCGCGCGGGTGTTGAAGGAGATCGGTGAGAGCTTCCTCAACTTTGCCGTGGTGGCCAAGCGGGAATCGGAGCAACGGGCCGAGCTGGCCCGCGCGCCCGACGTCGTCGCGACGGTGCCGTACTTCGAGACCGACGTCTACGACCTGGCCGGGCTCCTCCGCCTCGGCGCCACCTTCTGGGGCTGACGCCGCCGGCGCCGGCGTCGGTCAGTCGGCGGCGGCACCCTCGCTGTCGAGGTAGGTCTTGACCGCCTCGATGGTGCGCCAGCCGTGGCCGCCGTCGGCGAGGAACTGGTCGACGTCCACCGGGTACGGCAACTCGTCACGGGCGGCGCGGACGAGATCGACGACGTCACGCAGGGTCAGCTCGGGGTTCTCGATGAGCGGGTTGGCGAGCAGCCGAGTGTTCCGGCGCTCCCGTTGCCGCGCCACCTCGTCGATCGGAATGGTCGAAGGGTGATCGGCGATGGGCATGGTGCCTCCTCTGGGTCTCAGAAGAGGCCGTTCAACGGCCGTTGACTGGTCGTCGCTCCCAAGATCGCTCCAATCACGGTACACCGCATACCCGTCGTGCCCGTCGGGCGGTACCGTCGGAGGCGATGGACCGTTGCCCCGATCCGGCACCGCCGTTGTTGCGCGGGTGGTTCCACACCGGCGCGTTCGTGATCTCGATTCCGGCCGGGCTGTTGCTGGTGCTCGGCGCGGGAGGCGCGCGGGCGCGGCTCGCCACGGCCGTCTACGCGGTCGGCGTGACCGCCTTGTTCGGGGTGAGCGCCGCCTACCACCGCGGCAAATGGTCGGACGCGGCCCGCACGCGGATGCGCCGCCTCGACCACGGGACGATCTTCTTCATGATCGCCGCGACCTACACGCCGGTCGCGCTGCTCGCACTCACCGGCGCGACCGCGACGGCGATCCTCATCGGCGCGTGGGTCGGCGCCGGCGTGGGCGTGGTGTTCGCGGCGACCGGTGTCGCCGAGAAGCGCATCTTCGGTCTCGTGTCCTACATCGTCCTCGGCTGGATGGCGGTGCTGGCGATGCCGCAGCTGGCGCGCCACCTCGGCGGCGGTGACGTCGCCCTGCTCGTCGTGGGCGGTGTCCTCTACACGATCGGCGCCATCGTGCTGGGCGTGCGATGGCCGAACCCGAGCCCCCGGGTGTTCGGCTACCACGAGGTGTGGCACGTCATGGTGATCGTCGCCTGTGTCTGCCACTTCATCGTCGTGGCATCGGTCGCCGGCCGCGCCTGACGCGCCCCGTACCATCGCTTCGCCGTGCTCGACTACCACACGCACCTCTGGCCGCACGGAGGGCCCCCGAGCATCGACGCGACGGTCGAGGCGCTGGCCGGGTACTGCGAGCAGGCTGCGGCCAACGGCGTGACCGAGATCGCGATCACCGAGCACCTCTACCGCTTCCGCGGCCCGGCCGAGGCGCTCGCCGGTCACTGGGACGACGACCCCCACCCGCAACTGCGGGACCAGCTCCGCGACTACTGGTGGAGCGAGACCGGCGCCGACCTCGACCGCTTCGTCGAGGTCGTGCTGGCGGCCAAGTCGGCCGGGTTGCCGGTGCTGCTCGGCATGGAGGTCGACCACTACGCCGGGCGCATGGACCGCGTCGCCGACCTGTTGCGCGGCTACCCGTTCGACGTGCTGCTCGGCTCCGTGCACTGGATCGGCGCGTGGGGCTTCGACATCCTCGGCGATCCGGTCGTCGACGCCGAGTGGGACAACCGGGCCATCGAGGCGGTGTGGGACGGCTACACCCGCGGCCTCGAAGAGCTGGCCGCGTCGCGCGTGTGCGACGTCCTGGCCCATCCCGACCTGTGCAAGATCACCGGTCGCCGGCCCGCGGTGCCCGACGAGTGGTACGACCGCATGGCCGAAGCCGCCGCCGCCAGCGGCATGGCGGCCGAGGTCAGCTCGGCCGGCATCCGCAAGCCGGTCGGCGAGGCCTATCCGGCACCGCCGCTGCTGACGCGCTTCCGCCGGCGCGGCGTGCCGGTCACCACCGCGTCGGACGCGCACGACCGCTCGACCGTCGCCGACCACCGCCCGGAGCTGCGGGCCCTGCTCGACTCGGCCGGGTACACGTCCATCGCCGGGTACCGATCGCGCCAAAGGTACGACGTGGCGCTCTAGCGCCGCCTGTACCTTCACTGAGACATGGCTTCGTTCGACGAGCTGGCCCGCTCGCACACGCGGTTGGAGGGCTCGGCGCTCGGGCACCTGCGGCGGCTGGTCGCGTCGTGGGGCCTGCTCGCCGACTTCTGCTTCGCCGACCTGCTGCTCTACGCGCCGGTCGCCGGCGGTGACGGGGCGAAGTTCGTCGTGCTCGGTCAGATCCGCCCGACGACGAGCCAGACGCTCTACCGCGAGGACCAGCTCGGTCGGGTGATGGACGAGGTCGAGCGACCGTTGGTCGCGCGCGCGTGGCGGCTCGGCCAGCTGATCGACGGCGAGATCAACCTGCCGGCCAGGGGCGAGCGGGCCCGCATCCAGTGCATCCCGGTCCGCTGGAAGGGCGCCCTCCTGGGCGTGCTGACGCGGGAGTCGGCATTGCTGGTCGGCCGCCGCCCGGGCGAGCTCGAGCGGGTCTACGTCGAGGTGTTCGACCGCTTCGCCCGCATGATCACGACCGGCGAGTTCCCATACGGCGCCGTCGACACCGAGACCGAGGAGGCCCCGCGCGTCGGCGACGGCGTGGCCCTGCTCGACGCCGCCGGGCGGGTCACGTACGTCTCGCCGAACGTCGTCTCGGCGTTCCACCGGCTGGGCATCCACGCCAACGCGGTCGGCGCGCGGCTGGGCGAGCTGGGCATGGAGGACTCCACCGTGCGGGCGGCGTTCGCGATGGGCCTCCCGTTCACCGAGGAGATCGAGAAGGGCAGCGTCACCGCGCTGGTGCGCGCCATCCCGCTGCTGGAGAACGGCCGGGTCGACGGCGCGGTGGTGCTGCTGCGCGATGTCACCGACCTCCGCCGCCGCGACCGCGAGCTCATCTCGAAGGACGCCACGATTCGCGAGATCCACCACCGCGTGAAGAACAACCTGCAGACCATCTCGTCACTCCTGCGGCTGCAGGGCCGCCGCCTCGAGTCCCCGGAGGCGCGGGTCGCCATCGAGGAGTCGGTGCGCCGCATCCGGTCGATCGCGCTGGTGCACGAGTTGTTGTCGAAGGCCGCGGGGGAGCAGATCCCGTTCAACGAGATCGTGCGCGAGCTGGGCCGCATGGTGGAGGAGGGGTTGTCTTCACCCGATCGCACCATCCGCTTCCGCGTCGAGGGCGACGCCGGAGAGCTGCGCGCCGAGGTGGCGACCCCGCTGGCGGTCGTCATGACCGAGCTGCTCCAGAACGCGGTCGAGCACGGGTTCCCGCACGACCGCGAATGGCTCGACGGTGAAGTCGTGATCAGCCTCCACAACGACGGCACCGAGCTGGTCGCGCTGGTTGCCGACAACGGCGCCGGCCTGCCGCCGGGCTTCTCGCTCGAGCGGGCGGCCAGCCTCGGCCTCACGATCGTGCGCACCCTCGTGACGAGCGAGTTGGCCGGCACCATCCGATTGCACCCCGGCACCGGACCGCCCGACCACGAGGGCACGATCGTCGAACTGCGGATGCCCGCGTCCCCTTTGCCCCGGATCGAGCGATAGGGGCGAGAGAAGGCGGTTCGGCGCGGTCCGTCGAACTGACACGGGTGTTCCGCCGCCTGGCCTGCTGCGCCGCGCTGTTGGTCGCGGTCGGGTCCCTCGTGCCGGCGGCATCCGCATCAGGTGGCGTGTCCGTCCTGCACGGCGGCACCTACCGCACCCGCATCTTCCCGGACGACTCCTTCACCGTGCCCGATGCCGGCATGCTCACCGGGCGTCGCGTCAACCTGCGCCAGGGGATCGACTATCCGGCCTGCGACAGCACCACCTATTCGACGTGCGACGGTTTCCGGATGCTCGACCAGCTCGACGGCTTCGACCTCCAACCCCGCGTCACCATTCCGTTCTCCGGGCCGATCGACGTGCGATCGGTCAACGCCGACACCGTGTTCGTGCAGGGCCTCGGCGGCCGGACCGAACTCGTGCAGGTCGTCTGGGACCCCGCGACCAACACGCTCGCCGGCATCACCAACGCGTTGCTCGGCGAGGGCAGCCGGTACGACATCGTCGTCACCTCCGGGGTCAAGGACACCGCCGGCAACCCGATCGACGCGTGCGGCGGGCCGGCGTGCGTCGCGAGCTTCACGACCCGGACCGCCACTGCGGTGCTCGACCATGTTCGCCGCGCCCTGGACGACGGTTCGGCCTACGACGCCGCCGGCATCGCCAACCGGAAGCTCGGGTTCGTGCAGAACGGCACGCCGGACGTGTTCCACGCGGCCAGCGTGGCGCCGTCGCTGGCGGATCCGCTGAACGGCATGGTTCGGCTCGACCAGACCACCACCGATCCCGCCAAGCTCGAGGGCAGCGCCGTCCCGAACCTCATCCCACCGGGCGAGGCCGGGTGGTTCGCGTTCGGCAGCTTCGAGTCGCCGCGCTACCAGTACACGTCGGGCGACGGTCACCACGACGACCCGGTCGGCAACACCGACGGCGTCATCCCCGCGGTGCCGACCAAGCAGAGCGTCCAGCCCTTCGGCAAGGACCGGCTCGCCGCGATCCTGGTGCTGCCGAGCGGCACCCCGCCGGCCGGCGGCTGGCCGGTTGCGATCTACGGGCCCGGTTTCACCCGGAGCGCGTACGACATCTTCGTCAGCGCCGACCACAACGCCGCCGCCGGCATCGCCACCATCGCGACCGACCCGGCGGGCCACGCGTTCGGGCCCAACAGCAAGACGCAGGTCACCGCGGCGGGCGTCACGACGACCTTCATGCGGTACGGGCGGGGGCGTGACCTCGACGGCGACGGGTTCATTGCCGACGGGCTCGCCGACGGTGTCGGTCCCACCGACCACAAGACCGTCGACAAGCCCGGTGACCCGAAGCAGAAGGTCCTCGCCGACCTTCCGTCGCACAAACCGGTCGACGGCCTGCAGTCCGGGTTGATCCAGACGGTGGTGGACGACATGGCGCTGGCCCGAGCCATCCGGGCCGGCGTGGACGTGCCCGGCGTCGGCACGGACCTCCTGAGCCACACCAACATCTCGTACTTCGGCATCAGCTTCGGTGGCATCTACGGCACGATGCTGATGGGCGTCGACCCGGCGTTCAAGGCCGGTCTGCTCAACGTCCCGGGTGGGCCGATCGTCGACATCGCCCGCACGTCAGGGTTCCGGCACGACCTGCGCAACACGCTCGCGGTCAGCCGGCCCAACCCGCTCAACGGCGGTCCGGGTCTCGACGGGTTCACCGAATCGATCCCGCGGCGCGGCGCGCCGCCGATCACCGATCCCTATCCCGGCGCCATCCAACTGCAGGAGTCCTTCGCGGCCGCCAACTGGTACGACCGCAGTGGGAGTCCGGAGAGCTTCACGCCACTCCTTCGCCTTCGCCCACTCGCCGGCGTGCCGCCGAAGAAGCTGCTGTTCCAGACGGCCTTCGGCGACCAGACCGTTCCGAACCCGACCGCCGGGACGATCTACCGCGCCGGTCAGATCTTCGATCTGGTGACGTACTACCGCAACGACCGGACACCGACGTACGCGTCGGACCCCCACGGGTGGCTCGCCGACCCGACGAAGGCGGGGAGGACGTTCGGTCAGGTGCAACTGGCGACGTTCCTGTCGACGGGCAACGTCGTCAATCCGAACCCGGCCTGGTTCGAGGTGCCGATCGCCGAGATCAGCAACCTCAGCTGCCTGCACTACCCGGAGCCCCAGACCGGCGCGCCACCGAATCCGATGTTGGACGCTCCGGGCCAGGGCGACTGCCCGCATCTCGCCATCGACGAGCACGGGGGATGGCTCCCGGACGCGGCCATCCCGATCACGGGCCGGACCGGCAGTCCGGCCGCCATCGGAGGTCGGCTACCGGCGACAGGGGACGAGCGGTTGCCGCTCGTGGCGCTGGTGATGGTGTTGCTCGTCGCCGGCCGGCTCCTGCGGCCGGCCCGACGGCGCTGACGTCGTTCGGGGGCCCCGACTACGAGGCGACGGCGGCGCGGCGCTGGCGGGCGAGCCAGGCCTTGCGCAGCTTGCGGCGCTCCTCCTCGGAGGTGCCACCCCAGACGCCGGCTTCCTGGTTGGTCGCCAGGGCGAACTCCAGGCAGGCGGGCTGGGCTTCACAGCCGTGGCAGACCGCCTTGGCCGCGTCGATCTGCTCGATCGCCGGGCCCGTGGTCCCGACGGGGAAGAAGAGGTCGGGATCGGTGTCCTGGCAGGCCGCGACGCGACGCCAGTCGTCGGTGTCCCACTCGTAGGTTCTGCTCCAGGTCAGGGCCACATTGCCTCCCGGCAAGTGATCGCATTCACAAAGCGTGATGCAGGGGTTCGCTCGTGAAAAGGAGATTCGACCCGTCCGACCCTACTCCTGCCTGCTTTCTCCAGCAAGCGTTTGTTCCAGATGTCACAAGCCGCGAAACCGGCCAATTCCGCCCCGTTCAGGAGCTCTCGTTGGGCATCACGACGAGGAGCCGGTCGGGCTCGTGGCGGAACTCGAGACGGTCGGCCTCGCCGAGGTGGTCGCCGTCGACCTGGTACGGGAAGGGGCCGAATCCCTCGACGACCAGGCCGTCGAGGTCACTGCGGTAGTCGATCTTGCGGTCCCGGCGCAGCCGGCTCCCCCGGCCGAGGGCCGACGCGATCGCGGCCATCATCGTGCGGAACGCCATCGTGCGGAACGTCACCGTCGACAGGCCGTGGTCGAGATCGGCTTCGGGGGCCAGGTTCAACGGCCGGCTCCCGAGATACGTGTAGGGGTTGGTGTTGAGGCAGATGCACAGGTACCCGTCGTCGACGGTCGAGCCGTCCTTGAAGTGGACCGCGAACCGCGGCCGGCTGCGGTCGTAATGACGGAACCAGGTGTCGAAGCCGGCATAGACGAACAACGGATGGCCGGCGTACCGCTTGAGCCCGGCGCGACGCTCGACCTGCGCGACGACCGCGGCGTCGAAGCCGCACCCGACGTGGAAGAGGAAGTAGCGGCCGTTGACGGAACCGAGGCCGATGCGGCGGATCGCGCCGCGGCCCAGCGCGGCGAGCAACTGGCCGGTCGCCTCGATCGGATCGTCGACGACGCCGATGGTGCGGGCGAACACGTTGGTGGACCCGCCCGGAAGGGTGGCCAATGCGGTGTCGCTGCCGGCCAGCCCGTTGGCGGTCTCGTTCAGCGTCCCGTCGCCGCCGAGCACGACGACGACATCGGTGCCGACGGCGGCGGCGTCGAGCGCGAGCCGCGTGGCGTGGCCCCGGCGCCCGGTCTCGACCATGGTGACGTCATGGTCGGCCGACAGCGCCTTGCGGATGACGACGCGCGCCCGCGCCGTCACCGCGCTGGCCGACGTGTTGACGATGAGGAGGACCTTCACGACGCGGTGTCGTCGTCGGCCTGCTCACGGAGCTGGGTCAGGCTGCGAGCCAGCAGTCGTGACACGTGCATCTGGCTGATGCCGAGCCGGCCGGCGATCTCGGACTGCGTCATGCCCTCGAAGAACCGCAGGTGCAGGATCGTCTGCTCGCGCGGCGGCAGCGTGCTCAGCAGGGGCGAGAGCGCGACGCGGTGCTCGATGTCCTCCATCGCCGGGTCCTCGTCGCCCAGTTGGCTCGACAGCGTCGACGCGTCGTCCTCGCCACCACCGGTCGGCGCGTCGAGCGACGCGAAGCGGTACGCGTGCCCGGCTTCGATCGCCTCCAGCACCTCTTCCTCGGTGACCTCGGCGTGCTGGGCGATCTCGGCGATCGTCGGCGATCGGCCCAGCTCCTGGCTCAGCGAGTTGACGACCTTGGCCAGTCGCAGGTGCAGCTCCTGCACCCGGCGCGGCACGCGGACCGCCCAGCCCTTGTCGCGGAAGTGGCGCTTGAGCTCGCCGACGATGGTCGGCGTGGCGTAGGTCGAGAACTCCAGGCCGCGGTCGGGGTCGAACCGGTCGACCGCCTTCAGCAGACCGACCGACGCCACCTGGATCAGATCGTCGAGCGGCTCGCCGCGGTTGGCGAAGCGGCGGGCGAGGTACTCGGCCAGGCCGAGGTGGGCCGCGATGAGCTGGTCGCGGAGCGCCGGGTCGCGGGTCGCGGCAAAGTCGGCGAACTTCTGCCGCAGCTCGGCGCGCTCGTCGGAGTCAAAGCTCATGCGTCAATTGGCGTGACGTTTGCGAAGTCGGAACGTCGGCCCGTTCTGGCCCGGACGTACCTCGTGCTCGTCGACCACCGCGGCGAGGATCTGGCCCGAGAGCTCGGACACGCCGGCGAAGGCCGGACCGTTCTCCGGGAACACACCCGATCCCTCGACGACGAGCGCGTCGGGCAACATCGAGTACACCAACGTGATCGAGCCCGGCCGGCCGTGAGAGCCGACCAGCACGAAGCACAGCTCGTCGATCGCGATGCGGAGGTCCTCGACCTCGTCGTACGAGAAGCCGAGGCGGCTCGCCAGGCCGGCGGCGGTCAGCCGGGCGAGGCGGAGGTACTCCGGCATCGCCGGGACGACCAGCCGGACCTCCCCGTGCGAGCTCCCGCTGTCCGTCACGGCCGAGGAAGTTAATGCAGCATCGGCCGGTTGGCTGAAACCGGCAACCGTGGGGAACAATCCCGGGCTATGACGCTCTCATTCCACGCGCATCCGGCCTCCGCTCGGGATTCGAGCCTCACATGAATGTCGTCGTCTGCGTGAAGCAGATCCCCGACCCGGCCACACCGGGCGAGCTCGACGCGAGCACCAAGACACTCCGACGGTCGGGCAGCATCATCCTCGACGACTCCGACGCCTACGGCGTCGAGATGGGTCTGCAGCTGGCGGACAAGGCCGGTGGCGGCGAGGTGATCCTGGTCTCGATGGCCCCGAACAACGAGAACAAGGGCCTCCGCACCGCACTGGCGATGGGCGCCGCCAAGGCGCTCCTTATCAGTGACGAGGCCCTCGCCGGCTCCGACGCGCTGTCCACCGCCAAGGTCCTGGCCAAGGCGATCGAGCGGGCCGACGCCGACCTGATCCTCACCGCGACCGAGTCGACCGACGGCTACACCGGCACCATCCCGGCGCAGGTCGCCGAGCTCCTCGGCCTGCCGATGGTGACGTTCGCCAAGCACATCGAGGTCGACGGCGACCGCGTCAAGGTGCAGCGGCAGACCGAGGCCGGGTACGACGAGGTGGAGAGCCCGCTGCCCGCGGTCGTGAGTGTGACCGCAGGCGTCGTCGAGCCCCGCTATCCCTCGTTCAAGGGGATCATGGCCGCCAAGGGCAAGCCGGTCGACGAGCTGAAGGTCGCCGACCTCGGCCTGGACGCCGGGCAGGTCGGATGGGCCGGCGCCCGCCAGGAGATCGCCGACGTGTCGGCGGCCGAGGAGCGCAAGGCCGGCGAGATCGTCGAGGACGAAGGCGACGGCGCCGAACGAATCGTTGCATTCCTCGAGCAGCTGAAGGTGATCTGATGCCGATCGACAACGTCCTCGTCTTCGCCGAGGCGTTCGAGGGCAAGCCGCTCTCGAGCACCCTCGAACTGCTCACCAAGGCGCGTGAGATCGGCAGCAACGTCGACGCGTTCTACACCGGGGCCGACGCCGATGCCCTCGCGCCGGAGTTCGGGAAGTACGGCGCGTCGAAGGTGTACACGACGGGCGACCTCGGTGGCGCGCTGCCGGGCGCGCCGGCCGCGGCCGCGATCGCCAAGATGATCGAGGGGGGCACCACGCCCGACCTGATCGTGTTCACCCAGACCTACGACGGCCGCGACACCCTCGGCCGGCTGTCGGCTCGGCTCGACCGGCCGGTGCTCACCAACGGGCTCGACCTCGAGGCCGACGGTGGCGTCGCCGTCGGCACCGCGATCTTCGGCGGCAACACCCTGATCAAGACCCGGTTCACCGGCGAGGGCCCACACCTCGTCGCCATCCGGCCGAAGTCGTTCGCGGCCGAAGAGGGCGGCGGCGGCGCGGCCGAGGTCGTCACCGTCGAGGTGCCCGACATCGGCGTGGCCGGCGCGGCCAAGATCATCGAGCGGCACGTCGAGGAGCGGTCGGGGCCGAAGCTGGACGAAGCACCGATCGTCGTGTCCGGCGGCCGTGGTCTCGGCCAGGCCGAGAAGTACGAGATGATCGAGGAGCTGGCCAAGCTCCTCAAGGGCGCGCCGGGCGCGTCCCGCGCCATCGTCGACGCCGGGTGGGTGCCCTACGCCTACCAGGTCGGCCAGACCGGCAAGACGGTGAAGCCCACCGTCTACCTCGCGTGCGGCATCTCGGGCGCGACGCAGCACATGGTCGGCATGAAGGGCGCGAAGAACATCATCGCCGTCAACAAGGACAAGGACGCGCCGATCTTCTCGATCGCCGACCTCGGCATCGTCGGCGACGTGCACAAGGTCGTGCCCAAGCTGATCGAGTTGCTCAAAGCCCGCAGCTAGCCTGGGGGCGTGGAGGCCGAAGAGGCCGACGGCCCGGACATCCTTTCGGCACTCAGCCGGTGGAGCCGGCGGAGCGCGGCCGGCGCCATGCTCGCCGGGCTCGGGCTGACGCTGCGCGACCTCCTCAAGGTCGAAGAGGAGACGCCGGTGATCGCCGAGGTCGACCCGTCGGGTCCCGGTGGCCCGGACGATCCGCTCGAGCTGCACCTGGATCCCGACTTCCCCGCCATGAGCTGGGCCGTCGTCCGCCGGCACTCGTAGGCTCCGGACCATGACGTGGACGAACTGGGCGGGCAGCCAGCGCTGCGCGCCGCTCGCGGTCGAGCACCCGGACGACGAGCACAGCCTCAGCCAGGTCGTGAAGGTCGCGGCAGTCGCCGGCCAGACTGTCAAGGCGGTCGGCACCGGCCACTCGTTCACCGACTGCGCGTGCACCGACGGCCGCATGGTCGTCCTCGACAGGTACGCGCGGGTGATCGAGGTCGACGAGGTCAACCAGCGGGTCACCGTCCAGGCCGGCATCACCATCGCCGAGCTCAACGCCGAGCTGGCCCGCCGCGGTCTGGCGATGGCGAACCTCGGCGACATCGCGTACCAGACGATCTCCGGTGCGATCGCGACCGCGACCCACGGCACCGGCATCGAGCTCGGCGGCATCGCCACGCAAGTGGTCGGGATGACGATCGTCACCGGGGACGGCTCGGTGGTGCGTTGCTCCGCCGACGAGGAGCCCGAGACGTTCCACGCGGCGCGGGTGGGCGTCGGCGCGATGGGTCTGGTGTCGACGGTGACGCTCCAGTGCGTGCCGGCGTTCAACCTCCACGTCGTGGAGCGCGGCGAGCGACTCGACTCGCTGCTGGAGCATCTCGACGACGACGTCCGCGACAACGACCATTTCGAGTTCTTCTGGGTGCCGCACACCGGGGGCGCGCTGACCAAGCGGAACAACCGGACCGACGAGCCGGAGCGACCCCGCGGCCGGGCCCGCGAGTTCTTCGACGACTACCTGAGCGAGAACATCGCGTTCGGCGCGCTGTGCCGCGTCGGTCGCCGGTTCCCGAAGGCCATTCCCCGGCTCAACCACGTCACCGTCGGCGGCAGCGCCGGCAAGGACTACATCGAGCGGAGCGACAAGGTGTTCGCGTCGCCGCGACTCATCCACTTCCACGAGATGGAGTACTCGATCCCGCGGGCCGCCGCTCCCGACGCGCTGCGCGAGCTGCGGGCGTTCATCAACCGCAGCGGGCTCAAGATCAGCTTTCCCGTCGAGGTGCGATTCACCGCCGCGGACGACATCCCGTTGTCGACGGCGTACGGCGAGGAGCGCTGCTACATCGCGGTCCACGTCTACCGGGGCATGTTGTGGGAGCAGTACTTCCGCGGCGTCGAGGCGATCATGAAGGCGGTCGGTGGCCGGCCCCACTGGGGCAAGATGCACTACCGCACCGCGGCCGACCTGGCCCCGGTGTACCCGGAGTGGGACCGCTTCCAGGCGGTGCGGGCCCGGCTCGACCCCGACGGCCGCTTCGCCAACCAGTACACCGACCGCGTCCTCGGCCCCATCAACGTTCTTTGAACCGCTGACCACCGTGGAGGTCGGCACCCGTTCAACGAACGGTTGTCGGGGTCGGGGTCAGAAGGCGGCGTCGACCGCCGACACCGCCCACGCGAGGCCGTCGACCGGGTCCTCGACGGCGAGACGGAGCGACCAGCCGGTGTCGGGCTCACCGGTGTCGAACCGGTACCAGCGCAGCTCGCCGATGGCCTCGCCGAGCTCGTCCGGGTCGATCGGCCACGCGTCGGCCAGCCCACCGACCGCAGCCGCGGCCCACCACGCCGCGAACCGGCCGGGCGCCATGCC
>JAODBK010000083.1 GCA_025463925.1 Acidimicrobiales bacterium
CGGTCGAGCCGGCCTCGTACCCGGTGTCGACCCGCACGTCGCCGGGCACGTCGAACCGGTGGATGCGCCCGCTGGCCGGGACGAAGCCGGCGGCCACGTCCTCGGCGTAGAGGCGGGCCTCGATGGCGTGGCCGCGCAACGGGGGAGGCAGCGGCAGGGCCTCGCCTCGGGCCACCCGCAACTGGAGCTCGACGAGGTCGAGTCCGGTGACCAGCTCGGTGACGGGGTGCTCGACCTGGATCCGCGTGTTGACCTCGAGGAAGAAGAACTCACCCTGCTGGTCCATGACGAACTCGACGGTGCCGGCGCCCACGTAGCCGAGGGCCTCGGCCGCCTTCACCGCCGCCGCGCCGAGGGCGGCACGGCGCTCGTCGTCGACGGCAGGGGACGGCGACTCCTCGATGATCTTCTGGTAGCGGCGCTGGATCGAGCACTCCCGCTCGTACAGGTGGATCACCGTGCCGTGGGTGTCGCCGAAGATCTGGACCTCCACGTGGCGAGGGTCCTCGACGTAGCGCTCGAGGAACACGGTGCCGTCGCCGAATGCCGCCTCGGCCTCGCGACGCGCGGCGGCGACCGCGCCGTCGAGCTCGCCGGCCGACCGAACGATGCGCATGCCCCGCCCACCGCCGCCGAATGCCGCCTTCACCAGGAGCGGGAAGCCGGCGTCATCACCACTCGGGAGGACGGGCACGCCGGCGTCCGCCATCAGCCGCTTGGCCTCGATCTTCGATCCCATGCGCTCGATGACCCCGGCGGGCGGCCCGACGAATACGAGCCCGGCGTCCGCGCACGCCTGCGCGAACTCGGCCCGCTCCGACAGGAAGCCGTAGCCCGGGTGGACCGCGTCGGCGCCCGTCCGGCGCGCCGCGTCGAGGATCAGGTCGATGCGCAGGTAGGTGTCGCCGGGTGCCGAGCCGGGCAGCCGGACCGCCTCATCGGCCTCGGCCACGAACGCCGCGGCGGCGTCGGCATCCGAGTGCACCGCCACGGTGGCGATGCCCATGGCGCGGGCGGTGCGAAAGATGCGGCTCGCGATCTCGCCGCGATTGGCGACGAGCAGCTTGGTGATGGTCGCCACCGCTACATCCGGAAGACGCCGAAGCCGGCGCGGCCGCGGACGACGTTGGAGTGCACGGCCGACAGCGCCAGCCCGAGCACCGTGCGGGTGTCGCGCGGGTCGATGATGCCGTCGTCGTAGAGCTTTCCGCTGTTGAAGAACGCGTGCGACTCGCGCTCGATCTGGTCCTCGACGGCGCGCCGCTGCACCTCATCGGCGGCCTCGTCGAACGGCCGGCCGGCCGCCTCGGCCGATTGCCGAGCCACGATCGAGAGCACACCGGCCAGTTGCTGCGGGCCCATCACCGCGATCTTGGCGTTGGGCCACGTGAACAGCAGCCGGGGCCGGTACGCGCGGCCGCACATCCCGTAGTTCCCCGCGCCATAGGACGCGCCCATGATCACCGTGAGATGCGGCACCTCGCTGTTGGTGACCGCGTTGATCATCTTGGCGCCGTCCTTGATGATCCCGGCCTGCTCGTAGTCCTTGCCGACCATGTAGCCGGTGACGTTCTGCAGGAACAGCAGCGGCACGTCGAGCTGGTTGGCCAGCAGGATGAACTCGGTGGCCTTCTTGGCCTCGTCCATGAACAGCACGCCCTGCGCGTTGGCGAGGATGCCGACCGGGAAGCCGTGGATCGACGCCCACCCCGTGACCAGGCTGGTGCCGTACAACGACTTGTACTCGTCGAATCGTGAGCCGTCGACGACACGGGCGACGACTTCGCGCGGGTCGAACGGCACCCGAAGATCCGCCGACGCGATCCCGAGCAGCTCGTCGACGTCGTACCTCGGCTCGTCGGCAGCGTGGCTCGGGCCGGGCCCGAGCTTCTGCCAGTTGAGGTCGGCCACGATCTGGCGGCCGATGCGGATGCAGTCCAGCTCGTCGACCGCGAAGTAGTCCGAGAGCCCGGACACGCGCGAGTGCATGGCGGCGCCACCGAGCTCCTCGTCGCCGGACTCCTCACCGGTCGCCATCTTCACCAGCGGCGGGCCGCCGAGGAACACCTTGGCGCGGTTGTCGACCATGACCGCGTGGTCGCACATGCCGGGCACGTAGGCACCGCCGGCGGTGGAGTTGCCGAAGACCAGCGCCACCGTGGGGATCCGCATCGCCGACAGCTCGGTGAGATCGCGGAAGATCTGCCCGGCGGGCACGAACAGGTCGCCCTGTGTCGGGAGGTCGGCGCCGCCCGACTCCACGAGGTTGATCAGCGGCAGCCGGTTGACCCGCGCGATCTCGAGGGCCCGCAGGTTCTTCTTCAGCGTGTACGGGTTCATCGTGCCGCCGCGCACGGTCGGGTCGTGGCCGATGATCACGCACTCCACACCGGACACCACGCCGATGCCGGTGACGATGCTGGCGCCGACGTGGAACTCGGTGCCCCATGCGGCGAGCGGCGACAGCTCGAGGAACGGCGCGCCCCGATCGACCAGCAACTCCACCCGCTCCCGCACCGTCAGCTTGCCGCGCTCGCGATGGCGGGCGACGTACCGCTCACCGCCACCGCCGACGGCCAGCGTCACCTGCTCGTCGTGGGCGGCCATGAGGGCAGCCAACCCCGTTCGGTTGGCGCGGTACGCGTCGCTGGTGACGTCGACGCTCGTCCTCAGGACGGGCACGTCCTGTATGTTATTCGTCAATCACATTCGCCGCGCAAGGGGACGGCAGCCAGATGGAATTCTCGGAGTCGGCCGAGCACCAGATGCTCCGCCGCGCGGTCGGTGATCTGACTGCCAAATACGGCCACGAGTACTTCCTCGAACGGGCCCGCAGCGGCGGCAAGACCACCGAGCTGTGGAACGAGCTCGGTCGCAACGGCTTCCTCGGCGTCGGCCTGCCCGAGGAGTACGGCGGTGGTGGCGGCGGCATCAGCGAGCTGGCCGTCGTGTGCGAGGAGGTCGCCGCTCAGGGGTGTCCCCTGCTGCTGATCCTCGTGTCGGCCGCGATCTGCGCCGAGGTGATCACCCGGTTCGGCAACGAGGACCAGAAGCGGGCTTGGCTTCCCGGTCTGGCCCGAGGCGACAAGATGGTGTTCGCGATCACCGAGCCCGACGCCGGCTCCAACAGCCACAAGGTGGCGACGACGGCCACGCGCGACGGCGACGTCTACCGCCTTCGCGGCACCAAGACCTACATCTCGGGTGTCGACGAGGCCGACCGCATGCTCGTCGTGACCCGCACGGGCGTCGATGAGATCACTGGCCACGCGCAACTCTCGCTCTTCGTCGTCGACACCGACGCGCCGCGCCTCGAGCGCACCCTCATCCCGACGGAGATCACCGCGCCCGAGCGGCAGTTCCAGCTGTTCTTCGAGGACGTCGAGGTCCCCGCCGATCGGCTGGTCGGCGAGGAGGGCGCCGGGTTGCGGCAGGTGTTCTTCGGCCTCAATCCCGAGCGCATCACCGGCGCGTGCATCTCCACCGGCATCGGCCGCTACGCGCTGGCCAAGGCCGCGGCCTACGCGCGCGAGCGCTCGGTGTGGGGCGTGCCGATCGGCACCCACCAGGGCGTCAGCCACCCGCTGGCGACCGCGAAGATCGAGCTGGAGCTGGCCCGCCTCATGACCACCAAGGCGGCCTGGCTGCACGACCACGACGCCGACCGCAACGTCGCCGGCGAGGCCGCCAACATGGCGAAGTACGCCGCCGCCGAAGCCGGGCTGCACTGCCTCGACGCCGCCATCCAGACCCACGGCGGCAACGGCATGGCGTCGGAGTACGGACTCGCTGACCTCTGGGGTCTGGCCCGGCTCCTCCGCATCGCCCCTGTCAGCCGCGAGATGGTTCTCAACTTCGTCGCGCAGCAGACGCTCGGCCTCCCCAAGTCCTACTGATGGAAGCGATCGCGCCGACGCGGCGCGGCCGCGAACGTCGCGAGCGATTGCTCAACGCCACCGCCGAGCTGGTCGCCGAGCGCGACTTCCACTCGGTCGGCATCGCCGACATCGGCGCCGCCGCCGGCGTCACCGGCTCGGCGATCTACCGGCACTTCCGGAACAAGGCCGACCTGTTGGTCGCACTGATGGAGCGGGTCGTGGAAGAGCTCCTCGGGGCGGCCGAGCACGACGACCACCTGGCCGGACTGGTGCGACGCCACGCCGAGTTCGCCATTCGCGACCGGGCCCTGCTCGCGGTCTACGCGGCCGAGCAGCACAACGTGCCGGCCGAGTCGCGACGCCGTCTGCGGCGCCGCCAGCGCGACTACGTCGATGCCTGGGCCCGAGCGATCAGCGAGGTCCGGCCCGATCTCGGCGAGACCGCGGCCCGCTCGATGGCCCACGCGGTCATCGAGCTGTTGAACTCGGTTCCGGAGTTCCCGAAGCTGCTGCCCGACGAGCAGCTGCTGCAACTGCTCGTCGGCATGGCCGACGCCGCGGTGCGGGGCGCGCCCTCGCCGTCGCGCGAGGCGTCGCGCTAGTCGTCCACGCTGACGCCGATGCCCACCATCAGCGCAGCGAAGTCGGCGACCCCGAGCTGGGCCATGGTCGGTCAGTACGACCGCGGCAGGCCGAGCACGTGCTCCGCGACGTAGTTCATGACCATTTCCTGCGATATGGGTGCGATCTCCATGAGCCGCGACTCGCGCCAGTACCGCTCGACGTCGTACTCGCGCGCGTACCCGAAACCGCCGTGCGTCTGCACGGCGCGATCGGCCGTGAAGTGGCCGGCTTCGGCGGCGAGCCATTTGGCGAGGTTGGCCTCCTCGCCGCACGGCAGGCCGTGGTCGTACCGCCATGCCGCCTCGCGAACGACGAGCTCGGCGGCGTGCAGGCGCGCGTACGCCTCGGCCAACGGGAACGCGATGCCCTGGTTGCGCCCGATGGCGCGGCCGAACACCGAGCGCTCGTTGGCATAGGCAACTGCCCGGCGCAGCGAGACCTTGCCGATGCCGAGCGCCTCGGCGGCGACGAGGATGCGCTCGGGGTTGAGCCCGTCGAGGAGGTACCGGAAGCCCTCGCCCTCCTCGCCGATCCGGTGCGAGACCGGGACCGGAAGGCCGTCGTAGCGCACCTCGCACGACGCGACCGCGTTGCGGCCCAGCTTCGGGATCGGCCGGATGTCGACCTCCGGGCGTTGCAGGTCGGCCAGCAGCAGCGTCATCCCGTCGGTGCGGCGCCGGCATTCCTCGATCGGCGTGGTGCGCACGAGCAGCACGACCTTCTCGCACTCCTGCGCCTTCGTCGTCCACACCTTCTGGCCGTGCACGACGTAGTGGTCGCCGACCAACTCGGCCCGCGTCGCGATCGCGGTGGTGTCGCTGCCCGAGTCGGGTTCGGTGACGCCGAACGCCACGTGCAGGTCGCCCGACGCGACCCGCGGCAGGTACGCCGCTTTCAACTCCGCCGACCCGTGCTTGGCCACGGTGTTCATCCCGAAGATCGACAGGTGCAGCGCGCTGCACCCGTTCATCGCCGCGCCCGAGGCCGCGACCTCCTCGAGGAGGATCGATGCCTCGGCTATCCCCCGGCCACCGCCGCCGTACTCCGCGGGGATCGCGATGCCGACCCACCCGCCGTCAGCCATGGCGGCGTAGAAGTCCCACGGGAACCGATGGTCGTCGTCGCAGGCCCGCCAGTAGGCGTCGTCGAATCGGGCGCAGGCGCGCCGCACGGCCTGCCGGATAGCCTCGTGATCCTCGTCCGCTTCGAAATTCACCGCTCTAGCCGTACTACACAGCGGACACGGCAGACAGGAGGCACGGGGTGGAGTTCGGACTGTTCATCCAGGGGTACAACCCGGGGTTCCGGCGGGAGGGCAATCCCGACGCCGAGCACCAGGCATTCATGGACGAGCTGGCCGCGGTGCAAGCGGCCGACAAGGCGGGGTTCAAGTACGTCTGGATCACCGAGCACCACTTCCTCGACGAGTACTCGCACCTCTCGGCCAACGACGTCATCGCCGGCTACCTCGCCCACGCCACCGAGAACATCCACATCGGCTCGGGCATCTTCAACCCGCTCCCGCAGGTGAACCACCCGGTGAAGGTCGCCGAGCGGGTGGCGATGCTCGATCATCTGTCGAACGGCCGGTTCGAGTTCGGCACCGGGCGGGGCGCCGGCAGCCACGAGATCCTCGGCTTCCTCCACCGCGAGGGCATCACCGACACCAACGCGACGAAGGAGATCTGGGAGGACGTCATCGGTGAGTTCCCGAAGATGTGGCTCCAGGACGAGTACGAGGGCTACGAGGGCAAGTTCTGGTCGTTGCCGCCGCGCCGCATCCTGCCCAAGCCGTACAAGAAGCCGCACCCGGCGATGTGGTACGCCGCCGGCAACACCACGAGCTGGGAGATGGCCGGCCGCAAGGGCCTCGGCGTGCTCGGCTTCTCGGTGGGCGCGCTCGAGCAGGTGCCGCCGCTGCGCGATGCGTACAAGAAGGCCATCGAGAATGCCGAGCCGGTCGGCGCGTTCGTCAACGACAACCTGATGGTCTGCATCGCGGCGTACGTCGCCGAGGACACGCAGACCGCGCGCCAGTCGATGGTGAACGCCCGTCCCAACTACCTGGTGAGCAACGTGTTCCGGTACCACGACACGTTCCCGCACCCGCCGGAGATCCCGAGCTGGCCGAACCTCATCCCCGACGTCAAGCTCGAGGAGATCGACTTCTACCTCGAGACCGGCGGGCTGTGCGGCAATCCCGACGAGGCCCTCGAGCAGGTCAAGCGCTGGGAGGACACCGGCGTCGACCAGCTCGTGTTCGGCATCGGGCCCGCGCCCGTGGAAGAGACCATCGAGATGATCGAGCTCATGGGCAAGCACGTCATCCCGAAGATCGATCCCGACCCCGTGCACTCGACGACGAAGTACCGCGAAGCCGCCGCCCGCAAGGGCTGACGGCCTCGCGCCGCGGCTCCGCTACTTGGGGATCGAGTCCATGTAGTCGACCGCCTCGTTGAACACCGGCATGGCGTCGGCGATGTCGACGACCTGCGTCACCGTGAACTCGAGGTAGGTCTCGAACTTGGTGACGTCCCGCATGACGTCGAGCGGGTTGTCGGTCTCGACGATCGAAAAGCCGCCGGTTCCGTCGATGTTGGAGACGAACTGGGAGATGGTCGCGGCCGCCGGCGTCCACTTCGAGTAGAGGTCGAGCAGGCGCTTGCCCGCCGCTTCGTTGCCCGCCAGCCCGTCACGGTTCTTCCACTGGATCACGTACTTCGCCATGGTTCCCTCTCTGGGCGCGCCGCTCTCGACGCGCCGCCCGGGAGAAGCGTTTCACCCGCCGGCGGAGTCACACAATGGCCAACAACAACTAGTCATTCGCGTTCTGCCTCCGTCGGGGGGGTCAGACGCGGCCGAGGATGGCGGCGCTGCGGCCGGCCGCGACGAGCACGTGGTCGACGTCGGGGACCTGGTTGGCCGCGGTGCCCCGGAGCTGCCGCACGCCCTCGAGCACATTGTTGACGCCGTGGATGTAGCCCTCGCCGAGCAGGCCGCCGTGGGTGTTGACCGGGATCGTGCCGCCGACCTCGATGTTGCCCTCGGCGATGAAGGCCTTGGCCTCGCCGCGCCCGCAGAAGCCGAACGCCTCGAGCTGCTGGAACACCACCGGTGTGAAGTTCTCGTACAGCATCGCGACCTGGACGTCGCCCGGCGTCAGCCCCGACGTCCGCCAGAGCTGCGTCGCCAGCGCGGTGGCCTCGGGGAAGTCGGCGACCTCCGGGTGGTAGTAGTTGAACATCACGTCGCCGCCCCAGAGATGGCTCTGGCTCGCCGCGACCACGCCCACCGGTGGCTGCTTCAGGTCCCGGGCCCGCTCCCGAGTCGTCACCACGAAGGCGACACCGCCGTCGCTCTCCTGGCAGCAATCGAGCTTGCGGATGATCGGCTCGACGATCCAGCGCGACCGCTGATGCTCCTCCAGGGTGATCGGCCGACCGTAGAACCACGCGTTCGGGTTGGTGGCGGCGTGCTTCCGGGCGAGGACGACGTAACGGCCGAGGTCCTCGTTGGTCACACCGTAGGTGTGCATGTAGCGCTGGAACCAGAGCGCGTAGATCTTGGCCGGGGTGTCCAGGCCGTACGGCAGGTACCAGTTCCACGCCGGACCGCGGCGCGCCGCGTCCGGCTGGCCGAAGCGCCGGCCCGACCGCTCGTTGAACGCCCGGTAGACGAGCACCGCGTCGGCAGCACCACTGGCGACCGCGGCGGCCGCGTGCTGCACGGTGGCCGACGCCAGCGCGCCACCGTGCGGCGTGCGCGACATCCAGCGGACCTCCGGAACGCCGAGGGCGCGCATCAGCGCCAGCTCGTCGTTGGTGTCCAGGGTGAAGGTCACCATGCCGTCGATGTCGGCCGGCGTGAGACCCGCGTCGTCGATCGCCGCGCTCGCGGCCTCGGCCGCCAGCTGCAGTTCGCTGCGGCCCGAATCCTTCGAGAACTCGGTCTGCCCGATGCCGACGATGGCGGCGTTCATCACCCGGCCACCACCCGGAACTGCGGCAACACGACGTCGCCGAAGTCCTCGAACACCACCTCGACCGGGAGGTCGATCGCGGCATCCTCGGCCCGGCCCTGGAGGTTGGACACCAGCCGCACACCCTCCTCCATCGCCACCACCACGACCACCCGCGGCTCGGCGTCGGGCTCGCTCGGGTGGTGCGAGACGACCCACGAGTGGATGGTGCCGCGCCCGCTCAGCTCGGCGGCCTCCCACTCGAGCGACCGGCAGTGCGGGCACATCGGGAGCGGCGGATGGCGGAGCTCGTGACAGTCGGCGCACCGCTGGACGAGCAGCCGGCCATCGCGCACACCGGCCCAGAAGAACTCGTCGTCGTGACCGGGAACCGGCGGGATCACGGGGGGCACCTGCCTCCTCTCACGGGTCGTCATAGCAACTACTAGGTTCGGCAGGCTACCATCACGCCCGTGTCAGTCGCCGACGTTCCCGATACGCGCGAACGGGTCATGGATGCCGCGGTCGAGTGCATTCTCGAGGAGGGCTTCTACCGGGCGAGCTCCAACAAGATCGCCCGGCACGCCGGCGTCTCGTGGGGCGTCATCCAGTACTACTTCGGGTCGCGGGAGCAGCTGATGCTGGCGGTGGTGCACCGATCGGCGGACGACCTCGTCGCCGCGCTGAGCGACGCGGTCGTCGCCGGCGACACCTTCCGGGAACGGTTGGCGTCACTCGCCGACACGATCTGGTCGCACTACCGCCGGCCCGAGTTCCTCGTCGTGGCCCAGATCATCCTGAACCTGAGCCACGATCCGAACTCGGCCGCCGAGACCGTCGACACGATCAGCAAGCTGAACGGTCGCGTCGCCAGGCGCTGGCAGCGGCTGGTCGATCAGGTCGTCGAGCCCAGTCGCCAGCAGCCCGGCCTCAGCGGCGCGCTCTTCGAGATCGTGCGCGGCGTCGCCATCGGCGCCGAGCTGGTGGACGCCTTCCCCGGTGTGCGCCGGGCCCGCGGCACGCCACGCGATCCGGAGCGCGAGGTGCTGCTCCGCGCGCTCACCAGTCTTTTCGCCCCGGACGAATTGCCCGAATGAACGGAGAGTCCCGATGACCGCTGCCGCTGACGACCGTCTGATCTCGGCCGACTCGCACGTCGCGCTGGAGCACGCCGCCATCAAGGGGCACCTGCCATCGAAGTACCACGCCGACTACGACGACGCCGCCGCGGCATTCACGCAGCGCGTGTTCGGGTCGGCCGCCGGCCAGACCAACCGGGCGAAGATGTTCCAGCACGCGGCCGCGACCCGCGCCGGGTACCACGACCCCGTCGAGCGGCTGAAGGACATGGACCTGGATGGCGTCGAGGTCGAGGTCCTCTACTCCGAAGTCAGCGGGTTTCGCTACCTGTACCAGATGAAGAGCGGCGGCACCCACGCCACCCGCGCCTTCAACGACACGATGAGCGACTTCGCGGCCATCGACCCCAAACGCCTGGTCGTCTCGTACCAGATCCCGATCCACGACATCGAGTTCGCGGTGAGCGAGGTGCAGCGCGTTGCTGCCGCCGGCGGGAAGTCGCTCCAGCTCCCCGTGTTCCCGTCCGAGCTCGGGCTGCCCGAGTACTTCGACCACTCGTACGATCCGCTCTGGTCGGCGATCCAGGAGACCGGGCTGCCGATCTGCTGCCACATCGGCTTGAACACCAACCTCGACGACCTGGCCCGGCGCGACCCCACGCCGCAGCGCGGAGTCATGGTGACGATGACGCCGCTGTCGTGCGCCGAAGCGCTCGGCATGTGGATCATGACCGGCACGCTCGAGCGCTTCCCAGACCTGAAGCTGGTGTTCGTCGAGCCGGGGGTCGGCTGGCTGGCCTGGTACCTGATGGTCATCGACGACATGGCAACGCGGCAGCGCTACGAGTTCCCGGAGCTCACCGAGCTGCCGAGCCACTACTTCCGCAACAACATCCACGTGACGTTCATCGAGGAGGACTACGCCATCCGCCTCCTCCGCGACCGCATCGGCGTGACCAACCTCATGTGGTCCACCGACTACCCCCACCCGGTGTGCAGCTGGCCCGACTCGCGCACGATCGCGGCCAAGCAGTTGGAAGGCGTTCCGGCCGACGAGCGCGAGCTCATCCTGTCCGGCAACGCCATCCGGGTCTGGAACCTGTAGGCCGTTCGCTCGGGGTTGCGCCGGCTGCGCTCGCGGCCCGGCGGCCGGACGGTACCGTTCCCGGCGCATGGCATCCACCAAGCGCGCCGACCGCCGGGCCGCGGCCAGAGATCAGCAACGGGCCGAGCGGGCCCGCCGGGCGACGGTGGCGCAGCGCCGGACCGAGCGCCGGAGGCGGGCGGGCCGCGTCGCCCGCCAGGCCGTATTCGCCGCAGTCGCGTTCGCGCTGGTGTCCGGCATCGCCGCGGTCGTGCGATCGGCGACGAAACCGGCACCGGGCACCCTCGCCGTCGCCACGCCCTTGCCGTCGTATGCGATCGACTACCGCGTCGAGTTCACCAACGGCCACGTCGTCAACACCGACCACCATGTCGTCGACCGCCCGTTCCGATCCCTGTACACGACGACTCGCGACGGGAAGCAGGTCACCGGTTCGATCGTGAACGAAAAGGGCCTGTGGTTCCTCCAGCCGCCGCAGTGGCAGCTCATCACTCCGGGCGGCGCGCCGGCCGGTGACGACCCGCAGCCGACGCTCGCGCTGCGGGCCGGCATCGCCAAGCACTTCGCAAAGGTCACGGGGAAGCGCACGATCATCGGGCGCGCCTGCACCATGGTGCGCAGCGGCGGTGCGCTGGGCGAGACGATGAAGAAGCCCACGGCGCGCAACCACACCGACCTGTGCGTCGACGGCAACGACCTCATCCTGGACTACCGGTGGACGCTCGACGGCAAGCTCGTGCAGACGATGCGGGCGGTGAACGTCGACCTCCACCCCGACGTGAGCGACGCCACGTTCACGCCCTCGCCCGTGAACGCATCGCCGTCGCCGGTGACGGCAACCGCCCTCACCGACGACATCCGGTCGAAGCTCGACCCGAAGTTCACGCCGCCGCCGGGCGTCACCTACGCCGAGGGGTGGGTGCGGATCGAGCAGGGCGGGCAGACACCCGCGCCCCGCATCACCACGTCGGAGCTCTACCGCGACCGAAACGGCGAGGTCATCGAGGTGCGCTCCGGACCCAGCGACTCCGGCCCGACCGGATTCGAGGTGCGGTTGTCGAACGGGCGCCTGGCCTCGCTCGACCTCAACATCGACCACAGCACGGTGACCGTCACCGTCGGCAACCAGGCGGTCCGCCTCGTCGGCCGCGACCCCGACGAACTGGTGCGGCTGGCGGCTTCGGTCGTCTTCCAGGCGTCACCCGGCTGACACGGGCTAGGTGCGGTCGAGCTCGAGCATGCGGATGGCGTTGCCCCGCAGGACGTCGTAGGCGACCTTGTCGTCGAAGTCGGCGAGCATCTTCTCGGCGTAGGCCTTGGAGTTCGGCCACGTCGTGTCGGTGTGCGGGTAGTCGACCTCGAAGCAGATGTTGTTCGGCCCGACCTCGGCGAGCGAGTGGAGCCCGTGGTGATCGGCGGTGAAGCAGCCGAAGATCCGCCCGTAGTAGTAGCTCGACGGCGGCTCGGGGATGCGCTCCTTGGAGTGCTGCCAGCTGTCGTGCTGCTCCCACACCGTGTCGGCCCGCTCCAGGGCGTAGGGGATCCAACCGATCTGACCTTCGGAGTACGCCAACTTCAGCTTCGGGAACTGGATGAGCTTCCCGGAGAAGAGCCAGTCGGCCAGCGACGCCATCGAGTTGTTGAACGCCAGCGTGCCGCCGACACCGCCGGGCGCGTCCGGCGAGGCCGCCGGGTTGGTCGACGACGACCCGATGTGCATGCACAGCGTGACGCCCCAGTCGTTGCACACCTGGAACAGCGGGTCCCACGCGCCGGAGTGAATCGTCGGGAGCTTCAGGTGATGCGGGAGCTCGCTGAAGCAGATCGCCCGCACACCGCGCTGGGCGTTGCGCAACGTCTCCTGGGCCGCCAGCTCGACGTCCCACAGCGGGATGAGGCAGAGCGGGATGTTGTAGCCGTGGGACGGCCCACACCACTCCTCGACCATCCAGTCGTTGTACGCCTTGACCGACGCCAGTCCCAGCTCCTTGTCGTTGCCCTCGTAGAACGTCTGGCCGCAGAAGCGCGGGAACGTCGGGAACGGCAGCGAGCCGTCCATCCAGTTCAGCTCGAAGTCCTTGACACGCGCGTCGCGGTCGTAGCAGCCGTCGCGCATCTCGTCGTAGGTGACCGCGGTCATCACCATCTTCGAACGGTCGAAGTCGATCCCGTTGCCGGTGTCGACGGTGGCGTCCTGCGGGATCGCGACGAAGCGCTTGTGCACGTAGATCAGCCGGTCCTCGTAGTACCAGGCGTCGCCCCACAGGCCGTCGGAGTCCTCGCGCATCTCGTACTTGGCGCCCGGCCGATGGACGAAGTCGCCCCACTGCTTCCGCTCGACGCGCGGGCCCAGCTCCCGGTACTTCTGGGGCAGCCAGGTCTGCCAGACGTGGGACGGCTCGACGACGTGGTCGTCGACGCTGATGATCTTCGGCAGCTCCACGGGCCGATGCTACCGGAGGACCTGACACGAACGTCAGCCAAGCGGCGCGCCCGGGGCGCGGGGTACGGTCCCCGCCGTGGCGGTCGTCCTCGGTCCCCGCGGGTTGACCCGGGACCAGGTGGTGGAAGTCGCCCGTCGCGGCGCCGACGTCCAGCTCTCCGCCGAAGCGGTCGCGACGATGGCCGCCACCCGGGCGCACGTCGAGGCGATGGCGGCGTCGGACCGACCGGCGTACGGGATCTCGACCGGTTTCGGCGGCCTGGCCACGACCCACATCCCGCCGGATCAGCGAGCGCGCCAGCAGGCGGCACTCATCGCGTCCCACGCCGCCGGCATGGGCGATCCCATCGAGCCCGCGGTCGTGCGCGCCATGGTGCTGCTCCGGGCCCGCACGCTGGCGACGGGGATCACCGGCGCCCGACCCGAGTTGGCCAACGCGCTGCTCGGCCTGCTGTCGGACGGGCCGCTGCCCGAGGTCCCGGAGTTCGGATCGCTCGGCTGCAGCGGTGACCTGGCGCCGCTGGCGCACGTCGCCGCCGCGCTGGAGCTGCCGCTGGCCGCGAAGGAAGGACTCGCGCTCATCAACGGCACCGACGGCATGCTCGGCATGCTCGTGCTGGCGTGCGCCGACCTGGCCGACCTGCTGCGCATCGCCGACGTCGCCGCCGCGATGAGTGTCGAAGGCCTGCTCGGCACCGACCGCGCCTTCGGCGCCGACCTGGTCGCGCTCCGCCCGCATCCCGGCCAGCAGGCGTCAGCCGCCAACATCCGGATGCTCCTGACCGGGTCGGACATCGTCGCCTCGCACCGCACCGGCGACCCGCGCGTCCAAGACGCGTACTCGTTGCGCTGCGCGCCCCAGGTGCACGGTGCGGCGCGCGACGCACTCTCCTTCTCCGAGGCCTGCGCCGACCGCGAGCTGGCGTCGGCCATCGACAACCCCGTCGTGCTTGCCGACGGCCGCGTCGAGTCGGTGGGCAACTTCCACGGCGCGCCCCTCGGCCACGCGTGCGATCTGCTGGCGATCGTGGTGGCCGATGTCGCCGCGATGAGCGAGCGCCGCATCGATCGGTTCCTCGACGCCAACCGCAGCCAGGGACTGCCACCCTTCCTCGCGCACGAACCCGGCGTGGACAGCGGCTTGATGATCGCCCAGTACACGGCCGCCGCCCTCGTCGCCGAGTGCAAGCGGCTCGCGGTGCCGGCCAGCGTCGACACCATCCCGACGTCGGCCATGCAGGAGGACCATGTGTCGATGGGCTGGGCAGCCGGCGTCAAGTTGCGGACCGCGCTCGTCCATCTCGGCCGCGTGCTCGCCATCGAGTTGGTCACGGCGGCGCGCGGCATCGACCTGCGATCGCCGCTCGCGGCCGCGCCGGGCACTGGCGCGGCTCGCGATGCACTCCGCGCGAGTGGTGTCGGCGGACCGGGACCGGACCGGCCGGTTGCACCGGAGCTGGCGGCGGCGGCCGCGGCGGTCGCCGACGGGTCGATCGTCGTCGCCGTGCAGCAGGCGGTCGGCCCGCTGGCATAGCCGCATGGCTCACAAGGGCACTGGATCCTCGACCACAACCGTGCGCGGCACGCTCGCCACGGCGGCCCGCACGACCCGGGCATCGGAGGAATAGAGCGGGCGCTGCCACCAGCGGGGCACCACGTCCGCCATCACGACACTCACGACGTCGGCCCCATCTTCATGGAGCGCACGGACCTTCGCCGCCACCGGGCCACCCGGTTCGCGGTACGGCGACGGAAGCACCTCGAGCGCGACGCCTGCACCCAACCGGTGCCAGCCATCGACGATGGCGGCGGTGCGTTCGGGATCCAGTTCGACGTAGGCCGCGTGGAGGTCGGCCGGCGCCAACGCCCGGGCGAGCGCCACGGCGCGGCGACTGAGGCCGACGGTCTCACCGGCCACCACGAGGACCGCGTGCCGCGCCGCCGAGACGTCCTCCCAGCCGGGACGGCTCAGCGACACGAACGCCACGCCCGGGCGGCGAGCCAGCCGTCGCCGCAGCCGGTGACCGGCACCGGCGACGAGCACCCGGTCGCCGGGATGCCGCGGATCAGGCAGCCGGCGCGCCAGTCGGCGCGGCGACAGCAACGCGACGTTGCCGGGCTGGACGGCGGCGGCCCACCGGCGAGCAGCGTCCGTTGCACCACCGCGCCGCGCCACGACGACGACCGCGTCCACGCGTTGCTCGGGTGCATCGAGGTCGGCTAGCCGGCGATCGGTGCGCTCGTAGTGGCGATGGATCGCCACGAACACGGTCGCCACGACCGGCACGAGCAGGATGACCACCCACGCGCCCCGTTCGAACTTGGCGACGGCGACGACCACGAGCGCGAACCCGCTGCCCACCGCGCCCGTCGCGTTGATGGCGAGCCCGCGACGCCAATGCTCCTCGCGCCGCCGCCAGTGCCGAATCGACATCCCGGCCTGCGAGAACGTGAAGGACGCGAAGACGCCGACGGCATAGAGCGGGATGAGGCGATGCACGCTGGCGCCGAGGGCGACGACGATCATGGTCGACGCACCGGCCAGGGTCAGGATGCCGGTCGAGAACACGAGCCGGCGGCCGCGGCGGCGCAGCGGCCGCGGCAGGTAGCCGTCCCCGGCGTGGAAGCTGGCGAGCCGCGGGAAATCCGAATAGGAGGTGTTCGCCGCCAGCACGAGGATCCCGGTCGTCGTGATCTGCAACGCGAGCTGGCCGCTCCGACCGATCGACCCATTGCCGAAGATCGCGCCGCCCAACTCGCTGACGAGCGTCTTCTTCGCCGTCGGGATCGGGTGGACCCGCCACGCGAGCAAGGTGATGCCGGCGAAGGAAGCCGCCAGGATCGCGCCCATCCACATGAGCACCCGGACGGCGTTGCTCGCCTCCGGTGGGCGGAACGCGGTCACGCCGTTCGAGATCGCCTCCACGCCGGTGAGCGCGGTGGTGCCGCTGGCGTATGCATGGAGCACCACGAGCACACCGACTGCGGTCGTCTCGGGCGGCAGCACGATTCCACCGGGAGGCGGGAGCGGGTGCAAGCCGCCCGTCAGCGCGCGGAGCCCGCCGACCGCGAGCAAGGCCGACACCGCGAGCAGGAAGAGATACGTGGGCGTGGCGAACAGCCGCCCGGTCATGCGGATGCCGCGGAGGTTGCCGCACGTGATCAGCCAGATGAAGGCCACGCTGATCGGCACCCGGTACGCGAACAGCGCCGGGAACTGCGAGTACATGGCGGCCACGCCGGCCGAGATGCTGACCGCCACCGACGTGATGTAGTCGGTGAGCAGCGCGACGCCCGCGACCTGCGCGGGAACGAGCCCGAAGTTGTCCCGCGTCACGATGTAGGCGCCGCCGGCGTTCGGGTAGGCGCGGATCGTCTGGCGATAGGAGACGATCAGCGTCACGAGCAGCAGGATCACGACGCCCGACAGCGGCACGCTCAGCGCGAACGCCGCGATGCCGGCCACCGGGAGGAGCACCTTGACCATCTCCTCGGTCGCGTAGGCCACCGAGGACAAGGCGTCGCTGGACAGGATGGCCAGCGCCTCCGGGTTGCTCAGCCGCTCGTGGCGATCCGCGCTGGTCGGCAGCGCCGGTCCGAGGAGCAGGCGCGTCAGACGCGTGTCGGGCGGCGGGACGTCGACCACCGGCCGTCAGGGATGACGCGGCGGTAGGGGGACGCGACGTCCGGGCAGATCCACCATGGTGGGATCGATCCTGGCCCTCACGGAGGTGGAGACGGTCGGCCTGTGGGCCGGGCTCATCGCGGCGGTCGTCAGCATCGTGCTGTCGATGGTGGCGATCATGTTCGCTCGCGACGTCGACCGGCGGTCACTCGGGATCAACAACCAGACGATCCGCTCGCTGGAGGCCATCCAGGCCGCGGTCCAGCGTCTCTCCGACGACACCGGCGGGCTGATCAAGGTGGCCTGGGAGCGCATGCTGGGCACGGTCGGGCCGGCGAACCCGCACGCCGGCCAGGAGCTGCAGGCCCTGCTCGCCGGACTGTTCGGCGAGTTGCGCGACGACGCCGTCGATCTTCCGCCCGGTGGCAGCGTCGATCGTCTCATCCGCGACACCGACGAGCGGGCCCGGCGGGTGACGGGCCGGCATGGCGACCGCGCCGTGATGCCCAAGAGCTGGGCGTTCAACGTCGTGGTCGATGCGATGGAGTCCCTGTCGCCGCTCGCCATCGAATTGCTCCGCGAGCTCAATGGCGGGCACCACCTCACCCGGGCGCAGTACCAGCAGTTGCGGCAGGATCCGGACTTCGCGATCGCGCTCGACGAGCTCCGCGACCGCGACCTGCTGATGCCCTTCCAGCGCCACGGTGCCAAGGGTGAGGAGACCGTCTACGGAATCGCGCCCTGGTTCCACGGCGTGATCGGCCCGGCGCTGGTGTTCACCGACCACGAGGCGCCTTCGGCGCCCGAAGCCGAACGCGTCCAGGCGTCGTTGCGCGAGATCGGCTATCTCGGAGACGCGCCACACGACGCCGGCGCGATCACGGCTTGAGCTCGGAAAGCTTGTCGCGGAACACTGTCGACGCGATGGCGGCGCGGCGTGGCTGCCCCTTGAGGAACGACTTGGCGAAGCCGGTCGCCTGCTGGTAGGTCACCTTGGCCGGCAACGGCGGCTCGTCGGGGTTGACGTGCACATCGACGAGCGCCGGGCCGTGGTACTTCAACGCGTCGGAGACGGCACCCTCGACGTCACCCGGCTTCTCGACCCGGATGCCGATGGCCCCACACGCTTCGGCCCATGGCGCGAAGTCGGCCCGCCGTTCCCACCGCACGCCGAACTCGGGGAAGCCGAGCACCATCTGCTCCCAAAGGATCTGCCCGAGCATCCCGTTGTTGTTCACGAACACCTTGATCGGCAGGCCGTACCGGCAGGCGGTGAGGAACTCGCCCATCAACATCGCGAACCCACCGTCGCCGACGAGCGC
The DNA here is from genome assembly GCA_025463925.1 of Acidimicrobiales bacterium. GTDB lineage: Bacteria > Actinomycetota > Acidimicrobiia > Acidimicrobiales > AC-14 > RYN-50. The sequence continues at coordinate 18,035 of JAODBK010000083.1, forward strand.
GATGCACTGTCGATCCGGGTGGGCGAGCTGGTGGGCGATCGTGTAGGGCACGCCCGGCGCCATGCTGGCGAGGTTCGCCGACAGGTAGAACTCGCGCCGCCCGCGGATGTCGAAGTGCCGCGCCGCCCAGGTGGCGACCGTGCCCGCGTCGGTGGACAGGATGGCGTCATCGGACGCGAGCCGGTCGATCACGCTCACGAGGTATTGCGGCTGGATGGGATCGCGTTGGGGATTCTCCAACGCCTCCATGTCGGCCCGCCAGGTTCGCATGCCGGCCTGCGCCCGCAGGAGGAACGAGCGATCCGAGTGCGCGCGCAGCCGCGGCAGCAGCGCCGCCAGTGTCTCCTTGGCGTCGCCGACGAGCGGCACCTGCGTCGGGAGCCGGTTGCCGGCCCGCACCGGATCGGCCTCGATCTGCACGCACGCGACCGTCCCCGGTTCCGGCAAGAACGCGGTGTAAGGAAAGCTCGTGCCGACCATGAACACGGTGTCGGCCCCCTCCATCGCCTCTTCCGACGGGCGAGTGCCGAGCAGGCCGATGCCGCCGGTGGTCAGCGGGTTGTCGTCGGGGACGGCAGCCTTGCCCGACAACGCCTTGACGATCGGGCTGGCGAGCTGCTCGGCAGTCGCGAGGACCTCGTCACGCGCGTGCAGGGCGCCGGCGCCGACGAGCATCACGATCCGCTCGCCGGCGTCGAGCACCTCGGCGGCCGCCGCGAGGTCGGCGTCGCGGGGCACGCCGGGCGGCGCGAGGTACGTCGGCGCGGTCGCCGGCGTGCGGGCGATGCCGAGGCCGCCTTCCCAAGGATCCTCGTCGGCGGGCGACTCCTGGATGTCGACGGGAAAGGTGATGTGTGAGACGGCGCGCCGGGACAACGACGTGCGCACCGCGATGTCGACCAGCGCCGGGATCGACCCGGGCACGTGCACCATCACGTTGTACGCGGCGACGTCCTCGTAGAGATTCTCGAGGTGCACCTCCTGTTGGAACCCGGTGCCCAGCACCTTGGTCGACTGCATTCCGGTGATGGCCAGCACCGGCTGATGATCCATCGCGGCGTCGTACAGGCCGTTGAGGAGGTGGATGCCACCCGGCCCGGACGTGGCCAGGCACACGCCCAGCCGGCCGGTGCTCTTGGCGTACCCGGTCGCCATGAACGCGGCGGCCTCCTCGTGGTGCACGAGCACGAACCGGATCCGGTCGCGGTGGCGGCGGAGACCTTCCATGATCCCGTTGATGCCATCACCGGGTAGGCCGAACACGGTGTCGACGCCCCAGTCGATCAGCCGTTCGACGAGCAGCTCAGAAGCGATCCGGGTCATCGGCCGCCCCTACCGGCGGCTGCGGGCTGCCGAATGCAGGGCTTCCAACATGCCGTGCAGATGGGCGACCGCGACCTCGATGTCGAAGTACTTGCGCTGGCCGGCGCGCGACTCGGCCGCCAGCAGCCCGCAACGGTGGACCTTCTGGAAGTCGCCGTACGGGAACTTGTAGTGGCCCTTGGTCTCCTCGGGTGCATCGTCGTCGACACCGAGATGCCAGCGGGCGTACTCACCGAAGCCGTGCGTCTCGATGAACCGGTTCTCGTCGGCGGCCGACGGTTGGTGCTCGCTCCAGTCGTCTCGCTCGTCGAACACGAACTTCCCGTCGTGGATCAACCCTCTGGCGTGCTCGAAGGCTCGTTCGTTCAGTTTCACGGCCATGGCTGTCGCATCCCTTCGTCAGACGGCGTACGGGAACGTCTCCGGCACTTCGCCTTCCTCCCACCGCGCCGTGCGCTCGAGTGGTTCGAGTGCTCGCGTCTCGTCGACGTGTACGACGGCGTCGAACTGGTCGGCAAGGCGCGCTCGGAAGTAGTGACTCTGGCGCTCGGTGCGCGGGCGGTAGATGACCCCGATCGCCCGCTCGAGGCGCGGGACCCGCAACGACTCGGCCAACGGCCGCTCGTCGCGCAACGTGATGGTGAACGCCGACTCGTCGGCCTCGTGGAACAAGGCCTCGTAGCTGTCCGGAAGGGCGGGTCGAACGCGCTTGCGCTCGGCCGCGCCGCCCCAGTCGTCGGCCGCCGTGACCGTGCCGGCGAAGGTGGTGAACCCGATCAGGCGGCAGTCGTCACCATGGCGCTCGCGCACGAGCTGGCCCACGTTCAGCTGGCCCTCGGTCGCGACCTCCGTCGCCCGGGCGTCGCCCAGGTGGGAGTTGTGCGCCCACACCACGACCTTGGCCGGTGCGTCTCGCTGCCGGGCCAGGTGGCCGGCGAGCGTCTCGAGAGTGTCGACCATGTGCCGGTCGCGGAGGTTCCATGACGACGACCGTCCGCCGAACATCGTCCGGTAGTACTCCTCGGCGTCCTTCACCGTGCGGGCGTTCAACTCCGCCGCGAACACCTCGTCCTCGGCCAGCAGCCCGTCGCGGCGCGCGTACTCGGCGGCATGGCCCTGGAGGTCGACGAGCTCGTCGACGACCGCCTGCTCGCACGACTCACCGGCGCCGAACGCCGCCGCGAACCCGTACTCCTGCGCCTCTTCGCGGTAGTGGTCGAGGCACGAATAGCGCTCGCGAGCCCGCGTAGCCGCGAGCGGGTCGACACCCTCCAGGAAGCGGACGACCTCGTCGATCGACCGGTACAGGCTGTAGAGGTCGAGGCCGTAGAAGCCCACCTTGGCCCGCTCGTCGTCGAGTCGGTCGTTGTGGGCACGCAGCCAGCCGACGAAGTCGAGCACCACGGTGTTCCGCCACATCCACGCCGGGAAGCGCTCGAACCCGCGGAGCGACTCCTCGGCCGACGCGTCGCCACTGCGGGCCCGGACGTATCGATTGACGCGGTACGCGTCGGGCCAATCAGCCTCCGCCGCCACCGCGCCGAAGCCCCTGTCCTCGACCAGCCAGCGGGTCATCCGGGCCCGAGCCTCGTAGAACTCGTGGGTGCCGTGGGACGCCTCGCCGATGAGCACGTAGTGGGCGTCGCCGACCAGGTCGAGCAGCGCCTGACGATCGGTTTCGCCCTTGTCGACGCGCGCCAGCGCCATGCGGACGGCGCGTACGTCCGCCGCCCGACTGTCGGACGGCGCCGGCCGTGCCGACCAGGCCAACTGCAAGAGGTTGCGGACCTCGATGTCCGTGACCTGCGAGAAGTCCCAGTAAGACTGGCCGACCGCGAAGAACGGTGATGGTGTCGTGGCGCACACGACCTCGTCGACCTCGAGCGCCAGCTCCTCGCACGTCGACCTGGGCGCGGCCGGCACCGCGACGACGATCCGGGCCGGCTTCAACCGGCGGAGCGCCAACACCGCGGCGCGCATGCTCGAACCAGTGGCCAGGCCGTCGTCGACGACGACCGCCACCTTCCCCGTCACGTCGGCCGGCGGGCGGTCGCCGCGGTACTCGCGCTCGCGCCGCTCGAGCTCGCGGCCCTCGTCCCGGGCGACCTCCTCGATCGCCCACGACGGGACGCCCATGCCGCGCACGACATCGTCGTTGAGGACGACCACGCCGCCGCTGGCGATGGCGCCCATGGCCAGCTCCTCCTGGCCCGGGACGCCGAGCTTGCGGACGATGAAGACGTCGAGCGGCGCGCGCAATTCCCTCGCCACCTCGTACCCGACCGGCACGCCCCCGCGCGGCAGGGCCAGCACCACCACGTCATCGCGGCCCCGGTACTGGCCGAGTCGTTCGGCCAGCGTTCGCCCGGCATCCGTGCGGTCGCGAAAGGCGCGGTTCGCCACGTCGAGTTGCCTACCCGGAGCCCGCGGCTTTCATCGGGCGATCGCGCCCAGCCCGGTTCTCCCCGGGCGAACCGGCGCCATCCGCCGGTTCAGCCGGAGAGAAGCCGTCGGCGCGCCGAGACGAGGGCCGCGGTGCCGAATCCCACCTCGGCCGCGAGGTAGGCCCAGAAGGCGCCGTCGGTCCGCGGGCGGTCGACCACCAGCGAGCCGATGCGGGCGGTGGCGGCACCCAACCAGGTCACCCCGACCGCGGCCTGCGCGGCCGGATGCCGGCTCACGAGCGCCCAGCCGCCGAGCGCGGCGTAGGTACCGCCGAGCCCGGCGCGCGTCTCGGCGAGTGCGCGACCGGATGTTGCCGGCAAGTGGAGCGCGTCCGCGACCTTCGCCGGCGTCACGGCGCCGGCCAGGCCCGACAGCATCAACGCCGCACTGCTCACTCGTCCGAGGTTCATCGCGCCATCCTTCCGCAGTGCACGGGTCTTTTGCCTCAGAACGCGAACGGGCCCTTGCCCATCTGGTCGCGGACGGTCACGACCGGAGGGTTGGTGAGTGAGCGGCGTTGCCAGTTGGCGCCGTCGACGACGAGGGTGTGGCCGGAGATGAACCGGGCATAGGGCGACGCGAGGAACGTCGCCGCCCAGCCGAGCTCCTGGCGCTGCCCGACGCGCATCGCCGGTTGCGCGGTGTCCTTGTCCGAGGTGCGGGCGAGGTTGCCCTGGATGTCGGCCGTCATGTCCTCGTGCGGGAACAGGCCCGGCACGAGGCCGTTGACCTGGATCCCGTACGGGCCCCACTCGACGGCGAGCGTCTCCACCATGTTCTTCACGCCCGCCTTGGCCGCGGCGGAGTGAGCGAAGCCGGGGCCGCCGGTCCACGCGTAGGACGCGCCGACATTGATGATCGAGCCCGGCGTGCCGGTGGCCAGGTGACGGCGGCCGAACTCGCGGCTCACGAAGTACGTGCCGTTGAGGGTGATGTCGACCACCGTGCGCCAGGCGTTCGGTGACATGTCCTCGGCCGGCACCGGGAAGTTGGCCGCGGCATTGTTGACGAGAACCTGCGGCAGGCCGAAGGCGGCCTCGGCGGCGTCGAAGGCCGCAGCGATCGAGTCGGGTTCACGGATGTCGCAGGCCACGGTCAGCACAGGGGCGCCGATGGCCTCCATGGCCTCCTTGCCGGCCTGGAGGTGCTCGTCCTTGCGGCTCGTGATCACGATCGACGCGCCGAGCCGGGCGAACTCGGCGGCGATGCCCTTGCCGAGGCCGGTGCCACCGCCGGTGACGACGACGGCCACCCCGTCGTAGGTGCCGGGCTTGAGGGCGGACTCGCCGACGGCCGGCGGGTGCGGAAGGCCGGTGGGCTCGGGCATGTCTCAGCTCCCCTTGTAGTTGGGCGTGCGCTCCTCGGCCCGGGCGGCCCGGAACTCGGCGAAGTCATCGCTCTTGTTGACGAACGTCTGGTAGATCAGCTCGTCCTCCATCGACTGGCGCACGGCGGGGATCGACAGGTGGCGGATCACCGTCCGGGCCATCTTCACGGTGACGGCGGGTGAGGCGGCGATCTGCTCGGCGGCCTCGCGCACGGTCGCCTCGAGGTCGTCGGGCGCCACGACCCGGCTCACGATGCCGTGGGCCAGGGCC
>JAODBK010000013.1 GCA_025463925.1 Acidimicrobiales bacterium
ACCGGCCGAGGTGGTGGCCTACCTGGGTGAGGCCGACGTCGAGCGCATCGTGTTCGACGGGCCCAGCCGGGTGATCGACGTCGGGGTGCGCCGGCGGTTCTTCGGCGGGGCGACCCGTCGGGCCATCGAGGTGCGCGACCGCACCTGCACCCACCCGAGTGGCTGTGAGGTGGCTGCCGAGGACTGTGAGATCGACCACATCGTGCCCTGGAGCCGGGGCGGGCTCACCACCCAGGCCAACGGCCGCTGCCTGTGCGCGGTGCACAACCGGCGGCGCAATGCCGAGGAGCGGGCGCCTCCCTAGCGGATGAGGCGTGACGCGAAAGAGGGACCGCTCTCACGGTCCCTCTCTCGACAGTTCGACTGCGACTACGACTTCGACGCGAGCAACCGGCGTCGGTACGCGGGAGCCTGCAGGAGCAGTCCCGAGATCAACGCCATCGCGGCGAGGCCAACGAGCAGCACGATGTTCACGCCGGTGAAGGCGAGCACACCGCTCGGCGCAGCGCGTGGTGCGCTGATCGCAAGTGCTGCGACGGCCGCCGGCACTGCCGGCGTCCTCACCAGCTCTTCACCGAGCACCGATGACGGCGTGCAGTCCGCAGTGCACGACGTCGATGGCGAGCAGTCCGCGGTGCAGGTCGTCGGCGTGCAATTTGCGGTGCACGCCGCCGGAGGCACGCATCCGGTGTGGGCCGGGTTCGTGCGCGCGATGCCGTGGTTGGTGTCGCACTCGTAGCCAGCGTTCTTGTCACTCGGCCCCGGCAGTTGGCCGGGCGGGTTCTTGTTGTCGGCCTTGCCGACGCAGCCGGCGCATGGCTTGCCGGTTGCTTGGCCGTTGCCGTTGCCGTTCCCCGACGGCAGGCCCGAACGCGTGCTGTCGTACGGTCCCGGCACATTGGCGCCGGTCCCGTTCTCATCGGCGTTCGACGGCGGCTGCGGCGAGGTCACGACACCGGATGTGCCGGCCGTCCCCTCGGTCGCATGCGCGTCACTCTGCGAATTGCCCGGAGCGCCCGCAGCGTTGTCTGTCGCCTGCGCGCTCTGGTGTGTCGCCCCCTGTCCCGTGCCGGGATCGGCAAACGCCGGCGCCGGCACACTCAGCAACAGCAATAGCGTCGTCGCCGCACCTGCGGCGACAGAGATTGCCCGTCTTCGGCCTGATCGACCGTTCTGCCCCATCACACTCTCCCCTTCGTTGAAGCCAGGATTGGAGTGGGCACCGCCTCCCCCTCCAGGGCTTTCTTATCCCCCGACCGGGAGTTTCCCACTCTCGGTGATGTCGTGCTGGGAGGATCAGCTGCGGTAGCCGACGGAGACCTCGGTCCCGGCCTTGATCGTCTGGTACACGACGCAGTACCGCTCGGTCGTCTTGATGAGCGAATCGACGGCGTCCTGATCCGCGTCGGTGTCGAGATCGAACAGCAAGCGGATGGCGCGGAAGCCGACGGGCGCGTCGCGATCGACGCCGAGCGTGCCCCGAAAATCGAGGTCGCCCTCGGCGCTCACCGCGCCGCGCACGTCGATGCCGCGATTCGTCGCGACGGATCGCAACGTGACGCCGGCACATGCGACGAGCGCCTGCAACAACATGTCGCCGGAGCACGCGTGCGAGCCGTCGCCACCGGTCGCGGGGTGGAGCCCGGCTTCGACCAGCGCCTGACCGGTGGCCACCGAGCACGACACCGTCTCCTCGCCGAGCGTTCCCTCGGCCCGCAGCGTGATGGCCGCGGCATTCGGGTCGGACGTGTACTGCGCCTTCAACGGCGCCTGCACTGCCTGAAGCGCATCGCGGTCCATGTCAGCGCGAGCTTACGGCGACGGCTCTCGACACTCGTCGGCCAACTTCGACAGCACGCCGTTGACGAAGCGACCCGAGCTCTCGGTGGAGTAGGACTTGGCCAGCTCGACCGCCTCGTCGATGACGGCACCGGTCGGCACGGTGGGCTCGTGCAACAGCTCGTATGCCGCCATGCGCAACAGGGCGCGGTCCACCGCAGGCATGCGCTCGACGGTCCAGTCGCGCGACAGCCGCGCGAGCCATCCGTCGATCTCGTCGAGGTGCCGGCCGACGCCGCCGACCAACGTCGCCGCGTACGGGTCGGGCTCGACGGGCAGCTCGGCCAGGAGATCGGCGGTCGCCATGTCCTTGGCCTCGGCCTCGTACAGCAGCCCCAAGGCGCGCTCACGGGCTTGGCGGCGCGGGCCGGCCGACGGGGTGAAGGTCAAGACACGCGCGTGAGGTACTCGCCGGTGCGGGTGTCCACCTTGATGCGGTCGCCGGTGTTCACGAACAGCGGCACCTGCACGATGACGCCGGTCTCGACGGTGGCCGGCTTGCGCCCGGCCGAGCTGCGATCGCCCTGCAAGCCGGGCTCGGTCTCGGTGATGGTGAGCTCGACCGCCGCCGGCAGGTCGACCCCGACGATGTCCGACCGGTACATCTGGAGCACCGCCGAGTCGCCCTCCTTGAGGTACTTCACGGCGTCGCCCAGCGCGGCCTGCTCGACATGGAGCTGGTCGTATGTCTCGTTGTCCATGAAGACGAAGTGCTCGCCCTCGCGATAGAGGTACTGCATCTCCCGCTTGTCGATGATCGCCTGCTCGAGCTTCTCGTCGGCCCGGTAGGTCCGCTCGAGGACGGCGCCGCTGCGCACGTTCTTCAGCTTGGTGCGCACGAACGCGCCGCCCTTTCCGGGCTTGACGTGCTGGAACTCGACCACGGTGAACAGGCCCTCCGGCAGGTCGAGGGCCATGCCGTTCTTCAGGTCATTGGTCGACACACTCATTGCAGTACGAGATCCTTCGGCGCGTTGGTGAGGCGGCGGCAGCCGTCTTCGGTGACCACGAGGGTGTCCTCGATCCGGACGCCGCCGTGCTCGGGCAGGTACACACCGGGCTCGACGGTGACCACGTGGCCGACGGCGAGGCTATCAGCGGATGACGCCGCCACCCGCGGGGCCTCGTGGATCTCGAGCCCGACGCCGTGCCCGGTGCCGTGCAGGAACGCGTCGCCCCAACCGGCCTCGGCGATGATCGTCCGGCAGGCGTCGTCGACCTCCTTGGCGCGGGCTCCGGCGCGGACGGCCGCGACGCCGGCCGCCTGGCTCCGGGCGACCACCTCGACCATGCGGGCCGCGGTCGGATCGGCCGGCTCGCCGACGCAGACGGTGCGGGTCATGTCCGAGCAATAGCCGTCAACGACGGCGCCGAAGTCCAGCACCACCAGCTCGCCCCGGCCGATGGGTCGAGCCGACGGGCGGGCGTGCGGCTTGGCGCCGTTCGGACCGGCGGCGACGATCGTCTCGAACGACGGACCGCTGGCCCCACCGCGCCGCATCGCGAAGTCGAGCTCGATGGCCACGTCGCGCTCGGTCGCGCCGCCGACGATCTGCGGCAGCACCGACGCCAGCGCGTCGTCGGCGATGGACGCCGCGGCCGCGATCCGCGCCAGCTCCCCTGCGTCCTTCTCCTTCCGCAACGCCTCGACCAGTCCTTCGGTCGCGACCAGCTCGGCGCTCGGGAACCACGTCGACGCGAACTCGCGCTGCTGGGCCCACGTCACCGCGAGCGCCTCCAACCCGAGCCGCCCGACCGCGGCGGCCGCGGCGGCCGCGGCGGCGAGGATCTCGCGCTGCCGGCCGGCGGTGAGGCCGACGCCGATGTCGGCGTCGACGCCGGCCGCCGCGAGCTGGTCGGCCGCCTGGTCGCGGTAGCGCCCGTCGGTGACGAACACCAGATCGTCGGGCTGCACCAGCAGGAGCCCGGCCGATCCGGTGAAGCCGGTGAGATAGCGGATGTTGACGAGCCGGGTGACGAGCAGCGCGTCGGCCCCGGCGCCGGCCAGCGATGCCCGAAGCCGGGGCAGTCGGCCGGCGACATCCATCGGGGGGAGCTCCGTCATCCCAGCAACCCTGCCACCGCATCCATCGCCAACGCATAGCCCTTCCCGCCGAACCCCACGATCGAACCGCTCGCGACCGGCGCGACCACCGACGTGTGCCGCCACGGTTCGCGACTGTTCGGGTTGGAGAGGTGCAGCTCGACGACCGGCCCCTCGAAGGCGGCCAGCGCGTCGTGGATGGACCACGCGTAGTGCGTGAACGCGCCCGGGTTGATGACGATCGCCGCGCACCGGCCGCGCGCCCGTTGGATCGCGCCCACCAGGTCGGCCTCGGCGTTGGACTGCAGGTGCTCGAGATCGAGCCCGTGGGCCGCGGCCGCGGCGCGGGCCGTCGCCACGTGGTCGTCGAGCGTCGCGGTGCCGTAGACCTCGGGCTGGCGCGTGCCGAGCATGTTGAGGTTCGGTCCGCTGAGGAGCAGCACCAGGCGGGTCACGACGCCACCGCCCCGAGTGCCGCCTCGACGTCGGCCCGCGCCACCCCGCGCACGACCTCGACGCCGCGCGGCCCGTCGAGCACGAAGGTGAGGCCGCCGCCGGTCGCCTTCTTGTCGCGACCCATGGCGGCGACGACCTGGCCGGTGTCGATGCGCGGCGGGAGGCTGACGGGCAGGTCGTAGGCCACCACGGTGGCGCGATGCTCGGCCACGCGGGCGTCGTCGATGCGGCCGAGGCGCGCCGCCAGCTCGGCCGCGAACACCAGTCCGATGCCGACCGCCTCGCCGTGACGCAGGTCGTACGACCCGACGGTTTCCAGCGCGTGGGCCAAGGTGTGTCCGTAGTTGAGGATGGCGCGGCCGCCCACGGACGCCGGACTCTCGCGCTCGTCTCCGGCGACGATCGCGGCCTTGCACGCGACACACGCCGCCACCGCCTCGTCGAGCGGCAGGTCGCGCAACCGGTCGACACCGAGGAACGCGTACTTCGCCATCTCGCCGCAGCCACTGCGATACTCCCGCGGCGGCAACGTCGCCAGGACCTCGGTGTCGCACAGCACCGCCGCCGGCTGCCAGAACGCGCCGACCAGGTTCTTGCCCTCGGGCAGGTTGACACCGGTCTTCCCGCCGATCGCGGCGTCGACCTGGGCCAGCAGCGTCGTCGCGACGTGCACGACGGGCACGCCGCGGTGCCACACCGCGGCCGCGAACCCGGCGGTGTCGGTGACCACGCCCCCGCCGACCGCGACGACGACGTCGGCGCGGGTGAGCCCGAACCGGGCGAAGCCGCGGCACAGGTCCTCGACCGTCTCGAGACGCTTCGCCGACTCGCCGGTGGGCATGAGGAACGTCTCGTGCTCGACGCCGGTGTCGACCCCCACGTCGATGCCGGGCTGGGTGACGATCGCGGCCCGGCCGATGCCATGCGGCAGCACCTCGACGAGCCGGTGCCGGGCACCCGAGCCGACGAGCACCTCGTAGTCGCGACCGCCGCCGACTGCGACCGGTACCCGGATCATCCGGCCAGCCCGGCGACGACGCGATCGACGACGTCGACCGCGGTGAGGTCGTCGACGTCGACGATCAACGCGGCCACCTCGCGGTACGCGGCGTCGCGTTCGGCCGCGAGGCGCGTCAGCGACTCGGCCGGCGAGGACACCAGCAACGGTCGGCCGGCGCCGGCGCCGACGCGCGCCGCGAGCGTCTCGGGACGCGCTCGCAACCACACGACGTGGCCGGCCGTCGAGAGCCGCACGCGGTTCTCCGGATCGACCACCGCGCCGCCACCCACCGCGACGACCGAGAGCAACGGCGACCCCAACGCGTCGCGCACCGCGTCGGCCTCGAGCATCCGGAACGCCGGCTCGCCCAGCATCGAGAACACCTCGGCCACCGTCGTGCCCTCGCCGTCCTCGACCATCGCGTCGGTGTCGACGAACGGCCGGTCGAGCCGCTTGGCCAGGAGCCGCCCGACGGTCGACTTGCCCGCGCCCATGAGGCCGACGAGCACGATGTGACCTGCGGAGGGGTTACGTGAGGGATGCGAGGAAGGCATCGCGGTTGCGCACGATCTCGGGCAGGGAGTCGCCGCCGAACTTCCGCAGCGCCTCGTTGGCGAGCACCAGCGCGACCATCGTCTCGGCCACGACGCCCATTGCCGGCACCGCGGTCACGTCGGTGCGCTCCTTGAACGACACCGTCTCTTCCTTCGTCTCGACGTCGACGGTCTTCAGCACCGGGCGGTTGAGCGTGGCGAGCGGCTTCATGGCGGCGCGGGCCACGATCAGCCCGCCGGTCGACATGCCGCCCTCGATGCCGCCGGCCCGATCGCTCTCGCGGCGGTACCCGCCGGCGGCGTCGTCCCACGCGATCGGGTCGTGAGCCTCCGAGCCGCGCCGGCCGGCGACGTCCAGCCCGTCGCCGATCTCGACCGCCTTGACGGCCTGGATGCTCATGAGCGCCTGCGCGAGCCGCGAGTCGAGCTTGCGATCCCAGTGCACGTGGCTGCCCAGCCCGACCGGCACGCCGTAGGCGAGCACTTCGACGACGCCGCCGAGGGAGTCGCCGGCCTTGGACGCGGCCTCGACCTCGTCGATCATCGCCGCCTCGGCGGTGGCATCGAAGCAGCGGACCGGCGACGCGTCGACCCGCTCGAGGTCGGCCGGCCCCGGCCGCTCGGCCGCCTTCGACACGACGGCACCGAGCTGCACGACGTGAGACAGCACCGCGACGTCGAGCGGCGCGAGGAGCGCCTTGGCGAGCGCGCCGGCGGCGACGCGCGCCGCGGTCTCGCGCGCCGACGCCCGCTCGAGGACGTCCCGGGCATCGGTGAAGCCGTACTTCTGCATGCCGGCGAGGTCGGCGTGGCCGGGCCGCGGCTTGGTCAGCGGCTTCTCGGTGCGGCCGGGCGCCGGCGACATCTCGGTCTCCCACTTCGGCCACTCGGTGTTGCCGATGAGGATGCCGACCGGCGAGCCGAGCGTGCGGCCGTGGCGGACACCGCCGATGAGGGTGACCTCGTCCTGCTCGAAGCGCATGCGGGGGCCCCGCCCGTAGCCGAGCCGGCGGCGGGCCAGCTCGCCCTGGACCTCCTCGACCGTGATCGGGAGGCCGGCCGGCAGGCCTTCGATCGTCACCATGAGGGCGCGGCCGTGCGACTCGCCGGCGGTGAGGAAGCGGAGCACGGCTAGAGGTTACCGGCCGACCTCAACCCACCCGGAGGACATACCGATGTCTACGGGGTGGAAGACCGGCCCGTTCGGCGCGCCTCGGCCGAGGATGGGTTCACGCTCGCCGAGCTGCTGACGGCCATCGTGGTGATCGGCATCGGGATCTTCGGCACGATGCAGCTCTTCCTGGCGTCCCTGCACGCAACGTCGGCCACCACGGCGCGCAGCCGGGCGGTCGCCGTCGCCGGCCACGAGACCGACCTGTTGCGCGCCCTTCCGTGGCCGGCGCTCGGCTTCGACCCCGTGACCGCGCCCGTCGACCCGCCCGAGGGCACCACCGTCAAGGTCGACCCCGCACTGGCGGCGGTGCTGGCGACCGGCCCCGACCAGGTCGTCGCCGGGATCACCTACCGTGTCGACCGCGGCGTGGTGTGGGTCGCGGTCGGCGACGACCCGCAGGCCGAGAAGCGGCTGCTCGTGACGGTCACCTGGCGCGACGAGACCGGTGACCACGTCGTGCGCCAGGACGGCCTCGTCGCGCCGGACCAGTCGTCGGCCACCACAAACGTCGAGGTCGCGCCCGGCGCCCCGGACTCGGTGTCGGCGGCGCCCGATCCCGGGTGGCCCGACAGCCGGATCGATCTGGCGTGGTCGGGTGGGTCGGCCGCGACCTGGGAGGTCGAGCACGCGCTCGACGCCGCCTTCACCGACCCGGTCGTCGACACGGCGTCCCTTCCGCCCGGGACCGCGACGTTCGTCGAGCCGGCGCTGTCGCCGGGAACGACCTACTGGTTCCGCGTCCGGGGCCGGTCGGGCTCGACGGTCTCGGCCTGGTCGACCGCCGCCCGCGCCAGCACGGCGGGGGCCATCAGCGGCGCGTGCCGGATCGGCGCGGTCCACGCCAGCCCGTCGCCGGCGACGATCGACCTCACCGCTGGCACCTTGGCCGCGCCGGTGGTGATCGAGGTCGAGGCCCAGGGGACGTGCGCCGGCCTCTCGATTGCCGTCGCGCCCGACGGCGAGAGCGCGGTGACGCGGGCGATGACCCCGGTGGCCGGTGGGGTGTGGCACGCGGCGGTCGAAGCGGACCTCACGCCGATCCGCTGGGCGACCGGGATCCGCTCGGCCGACGTGCTGGACGGCACCGGCGCGGTGCTGGCGCGGGTGTCGATCGCGATCTGCTCGGGGTCGGGCGGGTGTCCGTCGTGAGCCGGCCGCGCCGCCGCGAGGAATCGGGCTTCACCCTCGTCGAGATCATGGTCGTCGCGCTGATCATGGGGGTGATCGGCGCCGCGCTGTTCGGTCTGCTGGCGTCGATGACCGGCAACGAGCGGGCCCAAGAGGCCCGCGCCGACAACGGCCAGTCGGTGCGCTTCGCGCTGGCCGACATCGTCCGCGACATCCGCGGGGCGGACCCGGTGTCGGCGCCACCAGACACCGCGACCGCAGCGAGCATCCTCGAGCTGACCCTTCTGCCGGCCACCGCCGATGGCGCGGGGCAACACGTGCGCTGGCAGCTGGCCGGCGACCAGCTCCTCCGGGCGGTGCTCGACGGGCCCGGCGGCGCCGCCGTCACGACACGGATCGTGCTGACCGGCGTGCACAACGCCGCCGACGGCGTGCCCCTGCTGCGCTATCTCGGCGCCACCGGCGCCGAGCTCCCGGCCGGCGTGACGCCGGCCGACGTCGTGAACTGCACGCGCTCGGTGCGGGTCACGATCGTCGCCGGCCCCGAGCGGGCCTCGGTGGCGTCGGAGTCGGCCGACGCGATCGTCCGCAACCACCAGTCGGGCGGCATCGGATGTTGAGGCGGACGCGCCGCGGTGAGGACGGCAGCCTCGTCCTCGCGCTCGCGGTGCTCATGATCCTGACGACGCTGGCCCTCGCGGTCCTCGCCCGCAGCGTCGGCGGGCTCACAGAGGCGCGGCGCACCCAGGATTCGTCGGCCGCCCTGGCCGCCGCCGAGGCCGGTCTGGCGGACGCCACCGTGCACATCGGGCTCGACCCGACCGTCGACCACACCGGCGCCGGCATCCTGCGCGCCGCCACCTTCGACTGGACCGCGCGACGCGTCGACGCCGCCCACTTCACCGTCACCGCCACCGGCGCGGCCGGCGCGGTCATCCGCAAGGTCGCCGGCACCCTCAGCCGCCCGAGCCGCTTCCCGTACGCGCTGTTCAGCGACCAGGACCTCGTGGTCGACGGGACGTCGGTGGCCGTCGCCGACGGCGCCGTCGGGTCGAACCACGCGTTGACGGTGTCGAGCCCGGCCGGGTCGCGTCAGGACTGGTTCAGCCCGGCCGGCTCGTGCTC
>JAODBK010000016.1 GCA_025463925.1 Acidimicrobiales bacterium
GCCCGTGACCGCGCCGGCCTGCGCCGGGACGCCGTGCTGGGCGACGGGGTCGGCGAGGCGCGCGCGGGGCGAGCAGGCCGCGAGGGTGACGGTCGCGAGCGCGGCGGCGAGGAGGGTGCGAGCGCAGGACACGCCTGGACCACTTCGCCGCCTCACTGGCAGTGTCCTCCCCGGGCCGCTCGGGTATCGCGGGGGAACGGCGATCGAAGGAGGCACCCGTGGCCGACGAACTTTCCGCAATGAAGGTGGCGTTCCTCGTGGCGAACGAGGGCATCGAGCAGGTCGAGCTGACCGAGCCCTGGCGCGCGCTGCAAGAGGCCGGCGCCCAGCCGGAGCTGGTGGCACCCAAGCTCGGCACCGCCCAGGCCTTCAACCATCTGGACAAGGCCGACACGTTTCGCGTCGATCGCACCACCAGCGAGATCGCGGTCGACGAGTACGAGGGCGTCGTGCTTCCTGGCGGCGTCGCCAACCCCGACCAACTCCGGCTGGACGAGCCCGCGGTCGAGTTCCTCCGGCGCTTCGTGGCGTCGGGCAAGCCGGTCGCGGTGATCTGTCACGGGCCGTGGACGCTCGTCGAAGCCGACGTCGTCAGGGGTCGCACGCTCACGTCGTGGCCGAGCCTGCGCACCGACATCCGCAACGCCGGCGGCACCTGGGTCGACGAGGAGGTGCACATCGACGGCAACCTGGTGAGCAGCCGCAAGCCCGACGACCTGCCGGCGTTCTGCCGGACGACGATCGAGCAGTTCGCCGAGGCGCGGCGCAAGGCCGCCGCGGCATAGGCCGAGCGCGGCTCAGGTCTCGAGCGGCAGGACGGCGTCGGCCAGCGCGCCGAGCTCGTCGGTCCACGACGGTGGCTCGGTGACGGGGACGAGCACGAACTTGGACGCGCCCACCTCGATGAAGCCCTCGAGTCGCGCCCGCACCGCGTCGTGGCCGGCCGGGAGCAGGTCCACCGGGTCGGTGCCGGGGCGGCGCGCCGCGACGCGCGCCGCGAACTGCTCGGTGATCCCGGGGTCGATGCCGGGCGGGAGGTAGGCCACCAGCACGCCGTAGTGCTCCGGGTCGATGGACCGGCCGGCGTCGGCGGCCGCGGCCTCGATCACCGGGATCCCCGCGGCGACGTCGGGCGGGAGGCAGAAGCTCGGCAACCAACCGTCGCCGAGCCGGCCGCACCGGCGCAGCTCGACGTCGGACTGCCCGCCGAGCCACACGTCCATCGACGGTTGCGCCGGCTTCGGTCGCACGGTGAGCCCGCGATAGGAGAACCGCGGCCCGTCGTGGTCGACCGCGTCCTCCGACCAGAGCCGCCGCAGCAACGGGAGCACCTCGTCGAACCACTTGGCCCGCTCGCCGCGCTCGACGCCGAACGCCTGCTGCTCGGCCGGGTCGCGCACGCCCAATCCGAACGCCGGGAGGAGCCGCCCGCCCGACAGCCGGTCGAGCGTCGCCAGCTCCTTCGCCAGCACGACCGGGTTGCGGCCGGGCAGCACCATGACGCTGGTGCCGAACTTGAGCCGCGTGGTGCGGGCCGCCGCGAATGCCAGACCGACGACCGGGTCGGGTGCCGGGCCGGTGAGCCGCTCGGAGAGCCACAGTGAGTCGAAGCGCAGCCGTTCCAGCTCGTCGACGAGGGCGGCGAGCGATCCGGGTTCGGTGGGCGCCTGGGTGCCCAGCCCGTACCCGACGCGGACCTTCACCCCACGCGCGTGCCGGCGAGGGCCTTGATCACCGCGGCGGCGACGCCCGCGCCGTCGAGCCCGAGCTCGGCGAGGATCTGCGCCGGCTTGCCCTGCACGAGGTACCGGTCGGGCGTGCCGAGCACGAGCACCGGCGGCGCCTGGCCGTGCTCGCTCAGCTCGGCGATGGCGTCCGCGACCGCGGCGCCGGCGCCGCCGCGGCGCACGCCGTCCTCCACCGTCACCACGAACGGGTGGGCGGCGGCGTCGGCCAGCATCACCGGGTCGAGCGGCTTGACGACGCGCGGGTCCCAGACGCTGGCATCGATGCCTTGGTCGGCCAGCAGCAGCGCCGCGTCCTCGGCGGACTCGAGCATCTTGCCCACGCCGATGATGCAGACGTCCGTGCCCTGGCGCACCCGCCGGCCGGTGAGGCCGCGCCCGACTTGGTCGACGGGCACCTGGCGGGCCGGCGTCTTGGGATAGCGGATCGCCGAGGGCCCGTCGGTGATCTCCATCGCGTCGTCGAACATCACCCCCAGCTCCTGCGCCGAGGACGGCGCGAAGATCGTCATGCCCGGCACCTGCAGGAGCAGCGCCAGATCGAGCACGCCGTGGTGCGACGGACCGTCGTCGCCGGTGATGCCGGCCCGGTCGATGCAGAACACGACCGGCTGGCGGTGCAGGCCGACGTCGAGGTTCGTCTGGTCGAAGGCGCGGGTGAGGAACGTCGAGTACACCGCGACCACCGGCCGCAGCCCGGCCATCGCCATGCCCGCCGCCGCCGTCACCGCGTGCTGCTCGGCGATGCCGACGTCGAGGAAATGATCGGGGAAGCGGGCCTCGAACGGCAACAGGCCGGTGGGGCCGGGCATCGCCGCGGTGATGGCGACGATGCGCGGGTCGCGTTCGGTGGCACGGATCAGCGCGTCGGTGAACGCCTTCATGTACGTCACCGGCGCGCCCGGCACCGGCACCGGCCCGGTGAGTGGGTCGAAGCCCGATGCCGGCACGTCGTGCAGGTTCTTCTCGTCGTCGTCCTCGGCGAACGAGTAGCCGCGCCCCTTCTGGGTGATGCAGTGGAGGATGACCGGGCCGTCGTGCTCGATCGCGTGGCGGAGCACGTCCTCGATGCCGGCGATGTGATGCCCGTCGACCGGGCCGATGTAGCGGACGCCGAGTGTCTCGAAGAAGTTCTGCGGCTCGATGACCTCGCGGAACGCGGCGCGCAGTCCGGCGACGCCGGTCTTCAGCTTGCCGCCGATCAGCGGCACCTCGTTCAACGCGGCCTCGACCCGGTCGCGGTTGCGCACGTAGCGCGGATCGAGTCGCAGGCGGGTGAGGCTGGACGACAGGCGCGAGATCGTCGGCGCGTACGACCGGCCGTTGTCGTTGAGGATGATGATGACGCGCCGGCCGCTGTGGCCGAGGTTGTTGAGCGCCTCGTACGCCATGCCACCCGTCATCGAACCGTCGCCGATGACCGCGACGACCCGCCGGTCGGTGTCGCCTTTCAGGTGCATGGCGGTGGCGACGCCGTGGGCGTAGGAGAGTACCGTCGACGCGTGGCTGTTCTCGATCCAGTCGTGCTCCGACTCCGAGCGCGACGGGTAGCCCGAGAGCCCGCCGCCTTGGCGCAGCGCGCGGAACTGCTCGCGCCGCCCGGTGACGATCTTGTGGACGTAGGCCTGGTGCCCGGTGTCCCAGAGCAGGATGTCGCGCGGGCTGTCGAACACGCGGTGCAGGGCCAGCGTCAGCTCGACCACACCGAGGTTGGACCCGAGGTGGCCGCCCGTGACCGAGACCGCGTGGACGATGAAGTCACGGATCTCCGAGCTGAGGGTGGCCAGCTCGTCGTAGGTCAACTTCTTGACGTCCGCCGGTGACTCGATCTTCTCGAGAAGCATGGTGACGAGACGCTACCCGCCGACCCCGGGCCTCACGTAGTCGGGCTGGTCAGCGGTCCCGACCGGCGACATAGGCGGCCAGCTCGGCCAGCGCGACGCCGGCACCCCCGACCAACGCCACCGATCCGAGGGCGGCCGTCGCGGCACCGACCAGCCGTTCGATGGTCGCCTCGACCTCGTCGACCGCGCCCACGTCGACGAGCAGGTCCTGCAGTGACGCGATCTCGACGTCGGTGAGATCGGGCGAACCGAGCCGGTCGAGCAGCCGCCGACCAGCGCCGTCGACCCGTTCGGCGGCAATCGCGACCAGCGCCGTCGGCTTGCCTTCGCGGAGGTCGTCACCGACCGGCTTCCCGGTCACGCCGGCATCGCCGAACACGCCGAGCAGGTCGTCGCGCAGCTGGAAGGCCTCGCCGAGCGGGAGGCCGTAGGCGGTGAGCGGCCCGCCGAAGTCGTCGAGCCGCCCGGCCAGCGCGGCGCCGAGGTGCAGCGGTCGCTCGACGGTGTACTTGCCCGACTTGTAGAGGCTGATGCGGCGCGCCGATGCCCGGTCGACGTCGCCCCGCGCGGTGCCGAGCAGGTCGAGGTACTGGCCGACGTTCACCTCCACCCGCAGCTCACCGAAGACGTCGAGCGCATCGGCGGGCGCGCCGGCCAGCAGCCGGTCGGCGTAGACGAAGGCCAGGTCGCCGACGAGGATGGCGACGCCCTCTCCGAACCGACGCCCTTCGCCGCGCCAACCCTCGAGCGCGTGGCGCGACTCGAACTCGATGTGGATGGTGTCGACCGCCCTCCGCGTCGACGATCCGTCCATGATGTCGTCGTGGATCAGGGCGAAGGTGTGCAGCAGTTCCAGCGCGGCGCCGGCGTCGACCACCATCGAATCGCCGGCTGACCCGCCGGCGCCCACAAAGGCCCAGTGGCAGAACGCGGGCCGCAGCCGCTTCCCGCCGGCGAGAATGAACGAGCGGAGCGCGGTCAGCGGCTCGGCCAGGTCGACCTCGAGGCTCGACCAGCGCGCGATCTCCTCGTCGAGCACCGCGGCGATGCGCGCCTCGACCGCACGTGCGATCCCCTCGAGGAACGTCGGCGCGGCGACCGAGGACACCCGCGCCCGCTCGCGGTCGGCGGCGGCCATGGCCGAACGTTACGCGGCCGGCCGGTGCTCCTCGACGACGCGGGGCGGGACGCCGTCGGGCCAGGTGAGCCGCGTGATCGCCCTGCCGAGCAGGAAGCCGAGGACGAGGACGACGACGCCGCCGGCGGCATCGAGCACGTAGTGGTTCGCGGTGACGACGATGGCGAACAGGGTCGCGATGGGGTACACCGCGACCAGCGCCTTCGACCACCAGTGCCGCATCATCGGCCACAGCACGCACACCGACCAGGTGGACCAGGCGAAGTGCAGGCTCGGCATCGCGGCGTACTGGTTCGACAGCCGTTGCATGGTGCCCGAGTCGAACGTCCAGAGGCTGCCGATCTCGTCGAGGGTGTCGATGAACCCGTAGTGGTGCGGCACGATGGTGCCGAGGAGCCGCGGCGGCATCAACGGGTAGAACGCGAAGCCGACGAGGGCCAGCGCAGTGGTGCAGGCCAAGGCGTTGCGCCATGTGGGGTAGCGCTGCGGGAAGCGACGGAAGAGCAGCACCATCGCGGCGCCGGTGACGATGAAGTGGAACGTGCCGTAGAAGAGGTTCCAGAACTCGATGAAGCGCGTCTGCCCGGCAACCTCACCGCTGGCCCCGACGTGGATGAAGAGGTGCTGCACCGCCCGCTCGCGGTAGATGTGAAGCCATTGCTCGGTGCGGATGATCTGCTTGGCGTGCTGGAACGCGTGGTGCGTCGCCGATCCGCCGACACCGCCGGCTGATCCCTGCGTGTTCCGGACGACGGTGTAGATGCCGTAGAAGGCGAGGACGTACGCGACCTCGCGCCACCAGCGCAGCCGCTTCACGCGTGGCTGCGGGGTCGCGGTCTCGGTTTCGACCGTCTGCGTCATGCCGCGCTGCGGGCCGGCTTGCCGCCGACCGCGAAGGAGGGCGCGCCCAGCAGGCTGACCACGAGGTTCATGGCATAGAGGAGCAGTCCCAGCGTGATCGCCTGCGCCCGGGCGACGCCGAGCGGGCTCTCGGCGAGGAAGACCACCAGCGCGCCCTCGCGCAGGCCGAGCCCGCCCACCGGCGAGACCACCTGGGCGATGGCGACCGCCGGGAAGAAGGCGAGGAAGACCGTCCAACCGAGGTCGAGACCGAGTGCCTCGGCGGCCATCCACGCCGCGGTCAGCATCGCCAATTGGTAGGACGCCGCGACCGCGAGCACCTCGGCGGCGCGGGCCGGGTGGCGGCGGAAGGTGTCGAGGCCGAGGTGGATGGCACCGGCGAAACGGAGCCATCCGGCGTTGCCGGCCAGACGCCCACCGAGCCGCGGGTGCGCGGCGACGAACACCACGGCGAGCAGCGCGACCAGTGTCACGGTCGACAGCGCGACGGCGAGCCGGGTCGCGGTGCCGAGGTGCCGCAGGTGCGGCACCGCCAGCAGCCCGACCAGCGTCATGACCGGCAGCACGAGCCACCCGCTCATGCGCTCGATGATCACCGATGCGAACGCGCCCGGCCGGTCCTGGGTGTCGGCCGACAGGCGCGCCACGCGCAGCACGTCGACCCCGACGGTGCTGGGAGCGAAGTTGCCGACGAACAGGCCGGCCAGTTGATGGGACAGGAGGCGCGAGAGGCGGGTGGGCGTGTCGAGCACGTGGAGGGCGCGCTGCCACCGCACCGTCGACAGCACGACGCCGACGACCGTGAGGAGCAGCCCGCCGGAGAGCCACCAGACGGCCGAGTGCTCCCATTTCGGGACGAGCGCGTGCAGGTGCACGCGCGTCAGCAGGAACGCGAGAAGTCCCGCGCTCAGCGCGATGCGAGCCGCCAGCACGACACGGCTTCGCCCGCCGCCACCCACCCGAGAGGCCTGCATGACGGTCTCAGGTTAGGCCCGGCCTAGCCTCTGGCCATGCGACTCCGCGCCCTGGACCTCGGCGCCGTCACGCTCTCGGTCGCCGAGTCCGGGTCCGGCGGTTGGCCCCTCCTGTTGGTGCACGGCTTCGGTGGGGCCAAGGAGGACTTCACCGACTTCCTCGACGACCTGGCTGCTCTCGGCTGGCACGCCGTCGCCCCCGACCTGCGGGGCCACGGCGACAGTGACAAACCGGACGTCGAGGACGCGTATTCGTTCGAGATCTTCGCCGCCGACCTGCTGGCGTTGGCCGACGCGCTCGATTGGGACCGGTTCGTCGTGCTCGGCCACTCGATGGGTGGCATGTCGGTTCTCCACCTCGTGCTCGACCATCCCGAGCGCGTCGCCGCCCTGATCCTCATGGACACCAGCCCGGCGGCGCCCGATGACGTCGACCCGGCGTTGGCCGAACTGGCGGTCGCGGTCCTGCGGGAGCACGGTGTCCAGGCGTTCCACGAGTTGACCAAGCAGTTGGCCGACCCACTGTCGTCACCGGCGTACCAGCGACTGCTCCGCGAACGCCCGGACTACCAGGAGTTCTGCGATCGCAAGGCACTGGGCGCATCGGGCGCGATGCGCATCTCGATGTACCCGCGGTTCGTCAACCAGCCCGATCGGCTCTCGCAGTTGGCCGGGATCGCGGTGCCGACGCTCGTCGTCGTCGGCGAGCAGGACGACGCGTTCATCAAGCACGCCGACCGCATGGCGGCGACGATCCCGGGGGCGCGGCTCGCGGTCATCCCGGACGCCGGTCACTCACCGCAGTTCGAGAACACCGCGGCCTGGTGGGCCGCGCTCACCTCATTCCTGGAGGGGTTGGCCCATGGTTGACGCGGCGGGCGGCACGATCGAGGGCAGCGGTGGCGACCTCGCCGTCGCCGCCATCCGGGCCTACGGAGTCGACGTGATCTTCACGTTGTCCGGCGGCCACATCTTCCCGGTCTACGACGGCGCGGTGAAGGCCAAGGTCCGCATCGTCGACACCCGCCACGAGCAGACGGCGACCTTCGCCGCCGAGGCCATGGCCAAGCTCACCCGGATCCCGGGGGTGGCGGTGCTCACCGCGGGCCCCGGCGTCACCAACGGCATCAGCGCGATCACCACCGCCCGCTTCAACGGCACCCCCCTCCTCGTGCTCGGTGGGCGGGCACCACACGCTCGATGGGGCGCCGGATCGCTGCAGGAGCTCGACCACGTCCCGATCGTCCGGCCGGTCACGAAGCACGCGATGACGTCCAACACGACGGCAGCCATCGCGGCCGACGTCGCCGACGCGTTGCACGTCGCGACGACGCCGCACCGCGGCCCGGTGTTCGTCGACCTGCCGATGGACGTGGTCTTCGGCTCGGCCACCGCGCCCGCGCCGCCGGGTCCCACGCCGCACGCCGACGAGGTGGACGCCGACGCGGTGGTGGACGTGGCGGCGATGGTGGCCCAGGCCGAGCGGCCGGTGCTGCTCGCCGGCGGCGACGTGTGGCTCGGCGGGGCCGACGACGAACTGCGCGCGTTCGTCGAAGCGCTGCGGCTGCCGACGTTTGCCAACGGCCAGGGCCGCGGCTGCCTGCCCGCCGACCACGAGCTGGCCTTCTCGCGCGCCCGCCCGCTCATGAAGCAGGCCGACGTCGTCGTGGTCGTCGGCGCGCCGCTCGACTTCCGGCTGTCGTTCGGCGACTTCGGCCCGGCCAAGGTCGTGCACGTCGTCGACGGTCTCGACCAGGTCGCGACGCACGCGACGCTGGCGGCGTCGCTGGCCGGCCACCTGCCCGGCCTCCTCGGCGCGATGGCGAAGTACGGCGGCCGGCGGTCCGATCACGAGCCCTGGATCGCGCGGCTGCGCGACACCGAGTCGGCGGCGCGGGCCGCCGAGGCCGCGGATCTTTCGTCCGACGCCGACCCCATCCACCCGGCCCGGGTGTACGGCGAGCTGCGCAAGCGGCTCGACCGCGACGCGATCGTGATCGGCGACGGCGGCGACTTCGTCTCCTTCGCCGGGAAGCTCATCGACTCGTATCAGCCCGGCTGCTGGCTCGATCCCGGGCCGTACGGGTGCCTCGGCACCGGACTCGGCTACTCGGTCGCGGCGCGCGTCGCCCATCCCGATCGCCAGGTCGTCGCGTTGCTCGGCGACGGCGCCGCCGGCTTCTCGTTGATGGACGCCGACACGCTGGTGCGCCACGGCCTCCCGGTCGTGATGGTCGTCGGCAACAACGGGATCTGGGCGCTCGAGAAGCATCCGATGCAGGCGATCTACGGCTACCACGTCGCCGCCGAGCTGCGGCCCGGCACGCGCTACGACCAGGTCGTGGACGCGCTCGGCGGCGCCGGCGAGACCGTCGAGCGCCCGGCCGACATCGGCCCCGCGCTCGACCGTGCCTTCGCGTCCGGTGTCCCCTACCTCGTCAACGTGCTGACCGACCCGGACATCGCCTACCCCCGCTCCTCGAACCTCGCCTGACCCGGGCTTTGCCTCCCCCCGAGCGCGGAATCCGCGCTCGGGGGGAGGCAAAAGCCGGATGGTCAGTGGGCCTTCTCGATGAAGCGCTCGCGGTTGACCATCACGCGCACGATGCGGCCGGCGCTCACCAGGCCGCGATCGCTCGTCACCGAGAACGTGAACGTGAGCCGGCGACCCTCCACCCGCTCGAGGGTCGCGTCCGCCCGCACCGAGTCGCCGACCGGCGTCGGGATCAGGTGGTCGAGCTGGACGCGCATGCCGACCGTGGTCATGCCCGGTTCCAGCTGGCCGCTGATCGCCGCCACGGAGGCTTCCTCGACGAGGGCGACCAGCCGAGGGGTGCCGAGCATGGGCACGTCGCCCGACCTCAAGGCGGCGGCGGTGTCGGCCTCGTCGACCTTCAACTCGATCGATGCGGCCAGTCCAGGTACCACAGGCACCCCGGTACGATACGACGATGATCGAGGAATCCCTGGTTCGCCGCGTTCTCGGCACCGCGCTGCGCACCGGCGGGGACTTCGCCGAGGTGTTCGCCGAGGACCGCCGCAGCAGTTCCGCCCGCCTCGACGACGGCCGGGTGGAGGACCTCACCTCGGGCCTCGACCGGGGCGCCGGCATCCGGGTGGTGCGGGGCGAGACCACCGGGTTCGCGCACACCGCCGACCTCACCGAGGCCGGCCTCACCGCGGCGGCGGAGGCGGCGGGGGCTGCCGCCAGGGGAGGTGGCGGTGGCGTCCGCGAGATCGCGCTCACCCGGCGCGACGCGCCGCGGCCGCACGAGGTGCGCGTGCTTCCCGAGAACGTGGAGAAGGCCCGCAAGGTCGAGCTGCTCCAGCGGGCCGACGATGCCGCGCGGGCCGAGGGCAGCGCCATCCGCCAGGTCAGCGCGACCTACGCCGACAACCACCGGCGCATCCTCGTCGCCAACAGCGACGGCCTGCTCGCGTCGGACGACACCGTCCGCACCCGCATCGGCGTCAACGCCGTCGCGGTGGGCGACACCGGCATGCAGACCGGCTACGAGGCGCCGGGTCGGTCGATCGGCTTCGAGCTGTTCGACGAGATCGACGTCGAGGAGGTCGCCCGCAAGGCGTCGCGCCGGGCGCTCGACATGCTGAAGGCGCGACCGGCACCGAGCGGCCGCATCGACGTGGTCCTGCGCAAGGGCGCCGGCGGCGTGCTGTTCCACGAGGCCTGCGGCCACGGGCTCGAAGCCGATCTCGTCGGCAAGGACGCGTCGGTGTTCCGCGGTCGCGTGGGGGAGAAGGTCGCCAGCCCGCTCGTCACGCTGGTGGACGACGGCACGTACGCCCGCGAGTGGGGCACGTTCGCGATCGACGACGAGGGTCACCCGGCCCAGCGCAACACCTTGATCGAGAACGGCGTCCTCACCGATTACATGTGGGACTTCCTGCGGGCCCGGAAGGAAGGCCGCCCGCAGTCGGGCAACGGCCGGCGCATGAGCTACCAGCACTTGCCGATGGTCCGCATGACGAACACCTACGTGCTCGACGGCGACGAAGACGCCGAGGAGATCATCCGCCAGACCGAGCGCGGTGTGTACTGCGTGCAGCTCGGCGGCGGTCAGGTCAACACCGCCACCGGCGACTTCGTGTTCGGGATCACCGAGGCCTATCTCATCGAGAACGGCGAGGTCACCGACCCGATCCGCTCGGCCAACCTCATCGGCAACGGGCCCGAGGTGCTGCAGTCGATCGACGCCGTCGGCAACGACTTCGACACCTGGACCGGCATGTGCGGCAAGGACGGTCAGTCGGTGCCGGTCTCGTCGGGCCAGCCGACGGTGCGCGTCCGCGGCATGACCATCGGCGGCACGGCGGCCTAGCCGGGTGCCCGAGCTCCTGGAGATCGCCGAGCGGGTCGCCGGCTGGGCCCGCGACGGCGAGCAGGTCGAGGCCTACGTCTCCCACGCGCGCGACACCGACGTGCGGGTGTACCAGGGCGAGATCGAGTCGTTCTCGTCGGCCGAGACGCAGGGCATCGGCGTCCGCGTCGTGTCCGGCCACAAGCAGGGATTCGCGTACGCCGGTGCCCTCGACGGGGAGTCGCTGCGGTCCACCCTCGACGAAGCGCGCGACAACGCGTCGTTCGGCACCGAGGACGAGTTCCTCGCGCTGCCCGAGCCCGACGGTGTCGCGCCGGCCACGCTCGACCACCTGTGGCGCGAGGAGCTGGCCGACTTCCCGACGGAGGACAAGATCGCGCTGGCGATGGAGCTCGAGCGGGCCACCCGCGCCGCCGACCCGCGCATCCGCGGGCTCGAGGCGTCCGACTATGGCGACGCGATGATGGAGGCGGCGGTGGCGTCGTCGGTCGGCATCCGCGCCGCGAGCCGCCGCACCGTCTGCTCCGTTGCCGCCGACGCGATCGCGGCCGAGGGCGGCGACACCAAGACCGGCTACGGCTACTCGGTCGCTCGGGTGCCGGCCGACCTGGACGTTGCCAAGGCGGCGGCCGATGCGGCCTACCGCGCCACGCGACTGCTGGGCGCCAAGCAGCCGCGGTCGACGCGGCTCACCGTCGTCCTCGACCCGTTGGTGACCTCGTCGTTCCTCGGGGTCCTCTCGTCGACCCTGTCCGGTGAGGCGCTGGTGAAGGGTCGCTCGCTGTTCGCCGACCGTCTGGGCGAGGACGTGGCGTCGGCGGTCGTGCGCCTCACCGAGGACCCGACCAATCCCGAGGCCTACGGCGCCGGCCAGTACGACGCCGAGGGCCTGGCCACCCGGCGCACGGTCCTCATCGACCGCGGCCGGCTCGCGGCGTTCCTGCACAACTCCTATACCGGCCGGCGCACCGGCGGCCGGTCGAACGGCTGCGCGGCGCGCGGTGGGTTCAAGTCGGCGCCGGGCGTCGGCGCCCGGGCGCTCTCGCTCGCGCCCGGCGAGCTCATGCAGCCGGCGCTGCTGGCCGAGATCGGCGACGGGCTCCTGGTGCAGTCGGTCAACGGGTTGCACTCCGGCGTCAACCCGGTGAGCGGCGACTTCTCCGTCGGCGCCGAGGGCATGGTCGTGCGCGGCGGCGTGCCGGCCGAGCCCGTGCGGGAGGTGACGATCGCGTCGACGTTGCCGCGCATGCTGCTGGACGTGGTCGCGGTCGGCGCCGACATCGAGTGGTTGCCGGGCGGCGCCGCCGGCGTCAGCCTCGTCATCCGCGACGTGACGATGAGCGGCGGCTGACCGTAAGGTCAGCGACTTGATCTCCTACTTCCAGTCGATCGTCATCGGCCTGTTGCAAGGCGTGACCGAGCTGTTCCCGGTGTCGAGCCTCGGTCACTCGGTGCTCATCCCGAAGCTGTTCGGGTGGAACAGCCTGGTGAAGTTCCAGTCGCAGAGCGAGTCGCCGTACCTCGCCTTCCTCGTCGGTCTTCACGTGGCGACCGCGCTCGCGCTGCTCGTCTACTTCCGGCGCGACTGGGTGCGCATCATCAAGGGCTTCTTCCGGACGCTCGGCAAGCGCCGCATCGAAGACGGCGACGAGCGGATGGCATGGCTGCTCGTCCTCGGCACGATCCCGGTCGGCGTCGTCGGGCTGGTGTTCGAGCACCAGCTGCGCGTGGTGTTCGCCAAGCCGATCGCGGCGGCCGCGTTCCTGATGGTCAACGGGCTGATCCTTCTCGGCGGCGAGCGGCTGCGGCAGCGGTCCGAGGTCCGGGCGCTGGCCGGCCGGCGGCTCGACACCCTCGCGCTGCCCGAGGGCGTCTTCATCGGTTCGTCGGAGATCCTCGCCCTGTTCGCCGGCATCAGCCGCTCGGGGGCGACGATGGTCACCGGTCTGCTCCGCGGCCTCGACCACGAGGACGCGGCCCGCTTCTCCTTCCTCCTCGCGACGCCGGTGATCCTCGCTGCCGGCGTCTACAAGCTGCCCGACCTGCTCGGCCACAACGGCGACCACATCCGCGGCCAGGTGCTCGTCGGCAGCATCGTGTCCGCACTGGCGGCGTTCGTGGCCGTGCGGTTCCTCCTGAAGTTCTTCGAGACCCGCACGCTGACGCCGTTCGCGATCTACTGCCTGGTGTTCGGGGCGGCGATGCTCGTGCGCTACGGCATCTTCTAGCGCGTTAGCCGGCCGACGGTTCCTCCGGCGACCTCACCGCGATCGCCACTGCGCCGCGGGCGATGGCGGCCGCCACGCGGCGAGCCTCGACCGGTGACACCGCGACCGTGACCGAGCTCTCGGCGACGTCGACCACCAACGCGCCGCTGGCGACGACCACCGCGTCGCCGCTGCCGCTCGGAGGCACCGCGAGCACGTCGACCAGGTCGCCGCGGCGCGCCCGCGTCGTCGCCGATTCCGCCGGCACCGCGATGGCGCGCCGGCCGACCGGCACGAGCGCGGCTGCGCCCTGGACGCCGCCGGCTCCGACGTGGCCGGCCAGGACGATCTGGCCAGGGAAGAGCGCGACGACCGCGACGCGACCGACCGCGACCTCGGTCGACCGGACCGCGCCCGGCGGCACCAGGCCGGCCGGCTCCGCGCGCGTCGTCAGGTCGCCGGCGCCGATCTGGTCGCCGGCCGCGATCGCCCGCACCGCGACCACGACGGCGCGGGTCGTGCCCCATCGGGCCTCAGCGGCGCGGGCCGCGCCGAGCGCGCCGGCGACCGCCAAGCCGGTGACCGCGGCCAACGCCAGCATGGCCGACCAGAACGTGAACGACGACCGCACCGCGCGGCGAAGACGAAGGCGCACGGGCCCGCTCCTCCCGACGAGGAATGACCGGGGGGAAGCGGTGCCGCCGAATCTACTTGCGGGCGCGGCGTGGGTCCACGCCCAGCGCGCTACGCCGACTTGGCCTCGCGCTTGCCGCCGCCCGACGAGTCGGAGGACTTGGAATCGGAGGACTTGGAGTCGGAGGACTTGGAATCCGAGGACTTGCTGTCCGACGACTTGCTGTCCGAGGACTTCGCATCGGAGGAGGACGAGCTGCCGCCCGAGCCCGACTCGGACGAGCCGGCCTTCGACGATGACGAAGAAGAGGAGCGGCTGTCCGTCTTGTAGAAGCCACTGCCCTTGAACGCGATGCCGACGTTGCCGAAGACCTTGCGGAGCTGGCCGCCGCAGTTGGGGCACTCGGTGAGCGGGTCGTCCTTGAACGACTGGACGACCTCGACGTGCTGGCCACAGTCCTTGCAGCGGTATTCGTAAGTGGGCATCGAGCGTCGTTCCTCCACGAGCGCTAGCACTCGACCGCGTCGAGTGCCAGTGTAGCCGTGGAGGGGGCCTCACGTACCATGGAGGTCGTGACCACGGCTGCCGCCGCTGCCGGGTGGGTCACCGGCGCGTACGTGCTCGGGACGTTGCCGACCGCCTCGGTGATCGGCCGGGCTGCCGGCCACGATCCCACCCGCGAGGGCTCTGGCAACCCGGGCGCGTCGAATGTGTACCGCCTGGCCGGCCCCCGCGCCGGCGTGGCCGTCTTCGTGCTCGACGCCGCCAAGGGCGCAGTCGCCACCGGCGCCGGGTTGGCGGCCGGCGGCCGACCGCTGGGGATCGCGGCCGGCGTCGCCGCGGTCCTGGGCCACGTGTTCCCGATGCCGCGCCGGTTCCGCGGCGGTCGCGGCGTGGCGACGGCCGGCGGTTTCATGGTGGTCGCGTTCCCAGCGGTCGGCGCGGTGTCCGCGGTCGCGTGGGTCGCGGTCGCGCGCCTCACCCGCAAGGCGTCGGTCGCGTCGCTCGTGCTGGTGGCCGGCGCGCCGGTCGGCGTCGCCCTCTCCGGCCGCCCGGCATGGGAAGTCGGCGCCGCGACCGGCGTCGCCGCGGTCGTCGCGGTTCGCCACGCCGGCAACGTCGGCCGCCTGCTCCGCGGACAGGAGCGGGAGCTCCCCGTCGGGGAGCACCGCTGAACGACCACGAGCGCGAGCGGCTGGCGGCGCTGGCCGCGCTCGCCCGGGCGGCCGCGTCGGGCGAGCC
>JAODBK010000026.1 GCA_025463925.1 Acidimicrobiales bacterium
CGGCGCGGGCGGCAGCGGCGTCGGCGGACCGGGTGGCGGTGCCGGCGGCGTGAACGGCGGCAACGGCGCGGGCGGTACCGGGGCGACCGCCACCGGGCCCCTGACGGCCAGCGACAAGGGCGTCACCGCCACCAGCATCCGGATGGTCTTCACCTATCCCGATCTCGGTCCGGTCGCGCAGGGCATCGGCCTGAGTGGCACCAGCGAGGACGAGAAGACGTCGATCAACGCGTTCGTCCGCGACGTCAATGACCGGGGAGGCGTCCTCGGCCGCAAGATCGACCCGGTGATCGTCAGCTACAACCCGCTGGACGAAGCGGACATGCGGTCCAAGTGCATCAACTGGCGCAACGACCCGCACCTGTTCGCGGTCATCGACATCAACGGCGGCTGGCACGACGACCAGCAACTGTGCGTCACGCAAGAGGGCAAGATGCCGCTGCTCAGCCCGTGGACCACGGTCACCGACTGGGTCAATCGGTCGGGCGGCTACTTGTGGTGGGTCAACGCCGATCAAGTGGACACGCTGCTCAACCTCGTTGCGTGGGCCCAGGCGCAGAGTCCGCCGCTGCTCGCCAAGGGCGTCAAGTTCGGTGTGGTGGCCGCGACCCGCGAAGCCGACAGCCTGGCGCTGAAGTACCTCACCGACGGGCTCAGCCGGGCTGGGCTGAAGCCCACCCACGTGCAGACCATCCACTTCGACACCCAGAGCACTGCGCAGGCCAACGCCGAGGCCACCGTCGCAGTGCAGCAGTTCAAGCAGGACGGCGACACCGTGGTCCTGCCGCTGCTCCCGTACAACACGATGCAGACGTTTCTCCGAGCCGCGCAGTCGCAGTCGTTCAAGCCGCGCCTGCTGCTGTCGGATTACGAGCAAGGGCTCACCTCGGCCCTCGGCATGGCCGAGACCGGCGGCTTCAAGTACAACCTCCAGGACCAGATCGGGCCGACGTCGGTGGTGCTCGGCAACGACGACGGACCGGTCGGCACCCACCCGTACATCCCTGCCGCCATGGACTGCTACAACACCTTCAAGAAGTACGTGGACCCGGCCGCCTACCGAGCGCTCCCCAATCACTCCGACTGGGACGGCAACCTCGAGTCCACCGGCACCGCGATGACGACGTGTGAGGAGACGCGGCTGTTCGTCAAGGCCGCGACCCTTGCCGGGCCGAACCTCACCCGCATCGGGTTCAACGCCGCCATGGGGCGGATCACCTCGTTCGCCGGCACCGTCGTGCCCGACTTGAGGTACGGCCCGAACCGGCACGCCGGGCCGCACATGACGCGGACGGTCCAAGTGCACGTCAACGACGACGGCAGATGCCCCCTCAAACCGCCGCCCAAGCGGAACGTGCAGGGCTCGTGCTGGCTCATCCTCCGGGACTTCACCGAGATGCAACGGGCCTGACGTCGTAGAGTCCGCGCATGCGGGCCGGTGACGTGGACCTCGGGGACATCGCGTTCTGGGCGCTCCCGGACGAGCACCGTGACGAGGCCTTCGCCGCGCTCCGCCGCGAGCAGCCCATCTCGTTCCAGAAGGAGGTGCGCTACGGCGAGCTGCAGGAGGCCGGGCCCGGGTACTGGGCCGTCACCCGGTACGACGACGTGTGGCACGCCAGCCGGCAGCCCGACGTCTTCCGCTCGGGCAGGGGCGTGAACATCGGCGACCTGCCCGTCGAGATCAGCGAGTTCTTCGGCTCGATGATCGCGATGGACGATCCCAAGCACGCCAAGCTGCGCGGGATCGTGAACCGCGGCTTCACGCCGAAGACCGTGGCACAGATCAAGGACCTCGTCGTGGAGCGGGCCCGGGCGGTCGTCGACCGCGTCGCGCCGCTGGGCGAGTGCGACTTCGTCCGCGAGATCGCGGTGCCACTGCCCCTCGGGATCATCTGCGACATGATGGGCATCCCGCCGGAGGATCACGATCGCATCTTCGAGTGCACCAACGTGATCCTCGGCGTCGGTGACCCGGAGTACGTCACGTCGATGAACGACCTCATCCGGGCGGGCCTCGAGCTCTACGACTACGCCATGGCGCTGGGCGAGCGGCGCGTCGCCGACCCGGCCGACGACCTCACCTCCAAGCTGATGAACGCGGTGGTGGAGGGCGACCGGCTCACGACCCAGGAGTTCGGGTCGTTCTTCATCCTCCTCGTGGTGGCCGGCAACGAGACGACGCGCAACGCCATCAGCCACGGCTTGAAGCTGCTGACCGACAACCCGGCGCAGCGCGGCATCTGGATGGACGACTTCGACGCCGTCGCTCCGACCGCGGTCGACGAGATCGTGCGGATGTCGACGCCGGTCGTCCACTT
Organism: Acidimicrobiales bacterium; assembly: GCA_025463925.1. GTDB lineage: Bacteria > Actinomycetota > Acidimicrobiia > Acidimicrobiales > AC-14 > RYN-50. The sequence continues at coordinate 2,322 of JAODBK010000026.1, forward strand.
CCGGCGGACGGCGTCCCGCGACACCGAGCTGGGCGGCCACCCGATCGCCGAGGGCGACAAGGTGGTGCTCTGGTACAACTCGGCCAACCGCGACGAGGCCAAGTTCCCCGACCCCGACCGCTTCGACGTGGTCCGGTCGCCGAACGAGCACGTCGGCTTCGGCGCCGGTGGGCCACACTTCTGCCTCGGCGCCAACCTGGCCCGGCGAGAGATCGCCGTCATCTTCGAGGAGCTGTTCCGGCGGATCCCCGACATTCACGTGACCGGAGAGCCCGACATGCTGCTGTCCCCATTCATCCACGGCATCAAGCGCATGCCCTGCGCGTTCACGCCGGCATGACCAACCCGGGAGTCGCAGTCGTCGGCACCGGCTTCGGTTGCCTCACCCACGTCCGGGCACTCCAGGCCGCCGGCTTCGACGTGGTCGCGCTGGTGGGCCGCGACAAGATGAAGACGGCCGACCGGGCCAAGCGGTTCGACGTGCCGAGTCCGTGCACGTCGCTGGCCGAGGCGCTGGCCTTCGAGGACGTCGACGCGGTGTCGATCGCGACGCCGCCCCACACCCACCGCGACCTCGCGCTGGCGGCCATCGCCGCCGGCCGGCACGTCCTGTGCGAGAAGCCGTTCGCTCGCGACGTCGCCGAAGCGGTCGAGCTGCGCGACGCGGCCGCCGGCGCCGGCGTCGTCAACCTGCTCGGCTGCGAGTTCCGCTTCGCGACCGGCCAGGCGTTGATGAGCCGGCTGGTGCGGGCCGGTGCCATCGGAGAACCGCGACTGGCGTCGTTCGTGCTCCAGGTGCCGATGCTGGCCGACCCGGACGGCGAGGTGCCGGGTTGGTGGTCCGACGCCGCCCAGGGCGGTGGCTGGCTCGGCGCGCAGGCGTCGCACGTGATCGACCAGGTGCGCACGACGCTCGGCGAGATCACCGGCGTGAGCGCCGGCCTCAACGCGGTCACCGATCGCGCCGGTTGGACCGCGGAAGACTCCTACACCGCGCACTTCCGGACGGCGGGCGGGGTCGAGGGCATGATGCAGTCGTCCACCGGCGCGTGGGGCCCGCCGGTGTTCCTCACCCGCATCTCGGGCACCACCGGCACGATCTGGGACGAGTTCGGCACCGTCACCCTGGCCGACGCGTCAGGCCAGCGGCAGGTCGACGTGCCCGACGACCTGCGCAACGCGCCGCCGGACCCACCGCCGAGCGACCTGCTGGTCACGGCGTACGACAACATGCACGCCTTCGGCGTCGACCTGGCGCCGTACACCCGCCTGTGCGAGGCCTTCCGCGACCTGATCCTCGGCCGCGCGATCGCCGGCGATCCCGCGCCGGCCACGTTCGCCGACGGCGTCGCCGACATGGCCGTGGTCGACGCCATCCGCCGCTCGAGCGCCGAGCAACGATGGGTCGCCGTCGACCCGCCGACCTGAGGCGAGAAACCGGGACCTGTCACCGGTTTCCCGTCGCGGAAGGGCGGAAGACCGGCAGGGCGACGCCGTCGCCGGTCGGGTCGAAGTCCACCGTGACGGGCAGGCCCACGACCAGAGCGTCGCGGTCGACGCCGAGGATCGCGGTCGCCAGGCGCACCGGCTCGCCCTCGGTGTCGTCGAGCTCGACCACCGCCACGTTGAACGGCACGTAATCGACGGTCGCCGGGTGCACCGGATGCTCGACCCACGTGTAGGTGAACACCGTTGCGGTGCCGACGACGTCGTCCCACGCCCAGTCGAGGGACTGGCACCGGTAGCAGGCCGCGGTCGGCGGATGGCGATGGGCGCCGCACCGGCCGCACCGCTGCAACGCGAGCCGGCCCTCGCCGGCCGCCTTCCAGTACCCGTCGGTGAGGACACTCAGCGTCGGCGCCGGCAAGCCCGGCCGGTGCGCGCTCATGACGGGCCGCTCACAGCTTGTACAGCGCTTTGGCGTTGAGGCCGGCGATGGCGTCGACCTCGTGGTCGGGCACGCCCTTGAAGATGCGCTCGACGACCGACTGCGACTCGGGCCATGTGCCTTCCGGGTGCGGATAGTCCGACGCCCACATCAATGGCTCGACGCCGGTGATCTCGCGGTTGTTGATCGGCGCGCGGTCGGCGCCGAGCGTCACGTGCACCTGGCGGCGCACGTAGTCGCTCGGCGGCGCGTCGAGCTTCGGCGTGACCCAGTGCTCGTGCTCGGTGTACGCCTCGTCCATCCGCTCGACCAGCCAGCCGAGCCAGCCGGCGCCGGACTCGACCATGACCACGTGCAGGTCCGGATGCCGGGCCAGCACGCCGCCGGCGACGAAGTAGGCGACCGCCTGCTGCGCGCCGATGCCGACGTAGACGTAGTTGATCACCGCGCCGCCCGGGCCTCGCTCGCTGGTGGGCGTCGCCCCGGTCCCGACGTGGAACGACAGCGGCACGCCGGCCCGCGCCGCCGCCCGCCACAGCGGATCGTGCACGGCGTCGTTCCACCGCGCGTGGTCCGGCGCGGTCGTCGGCAGCGTCGCCGACCGGAACCCGAGGCCGAGGCACCGCTCGAGCTCGCCCACCGCGTCGTCGGTGTCGAGCACCGGCACGACGGCCGACGGGACGAACACGTCGGCGCGGTCGAGGAAGACCTCGGCGCACCAGTCGTTGTACGCCCGGGCGCACGCCAGTTGCAGCGCCGGGTCCGGGATCATGAACAGGAACAGCCCGAGCGTCGGGTAGATGACCTCGGCGCAGACGCCGTCGACCTCGAGATCGCGCAGCCGGGCAGCCGCGTCGGACCCGCCGGGCAACGTCGCATGCCCGTCGCCACCGTCGTCGCCGGCGCCCGGCGGCGCGCCACCCATGCGACGCGGCGCCACCCCTTCCATGACGAGGCGCATCACCCCGTCGCGCGCTTCGAGATGCGGCGCGCGGTCGCGGAGCGCCGCCGGCAGGCGGGTCTGCCACAGGTCGAACGGCTCGAACACGTGCGAGTCGGCGCTGATCAACAGTCGGGCCACAGGGTTCTCCTAACGCGTCAGCAGCAGCGCGCTGGTCGGCGACGTGCCGGTGCCGCCACCGACGAGGACGACTTCCGCGTCCGGCACCTGGTTGACGGCGTCGCCCCGCAACTGGCGGACCGCCTCGATGACATGGGTCATGCCGTGGCTGTAGACCTCGGAGAGGTTGCCGCCACTGGTGTTGAGCGGCAGCGAGCCGTCGAGGCGAATGTGACCGTCGGCGACGAAGGCACCGCCCTCGCCCTTGGCGCAGAACCCGAAGTCCTCGAGCCCCATGAGCACCATCGGCGTGAAGTGGTCGTAGATCATGGCGGCGTCGACGTCGCCGGGTCGGATGCCGCTCTTGCCCCACAGGTCGTCGGCGACGGTGCGCTGGCCGGCGGACGCGAAGTCGTCGTCGGCCATCTGGTGACCGGCAAGCAGGCCCTCGCCGTAGCGGTACGGACCGCCCATCGTCGCCGACGCCACCCGCGCCGGCGGCCGGCGGAGGTCGGCCGCCCGATCGACACTGGTGAGCACGCACGCCGCGGCCACGTCGCTCTCCATGCAGCAGTCGAACAACCGCAGCGGGTCGGCGATCGGCCGGCTGGCGTGGTGGTCGGCCATCGTCATCGGCTCGCGGAAGCGGGCCGCCGGGTTGGTCGACGCCATCCGCCTGGTGTTGACCGCGATCTCGCCGAAGTGGTCGACGGTCGTGCCGAAGCGGTGCATGTGACGGCGAGCGGCGAGGGCGAACATCTGGGCCGGCGACATCAGGCCGTAGGGCGAGGAGAAGCTGAACGGCGCCGGCAGGCCGCCACCACCGACGCCGGCCAGGGCCTGACCGAACCGCCCGCCCTCGCCCTGGCAGATCGACCGGCTCACGACGACACAGTCGGCCTGCCCGGTGGCGACCGCCATCGCGGCGTTGAGGAACGCGCCGCAGATGCCCGATCCCCCACCGCCCCACGCCATCGCGGCGTACCGGAACCGCTTGGCGCCGAATGTCATGGCCAGCTGGTTGGCGGCCGCGGCGTCGTCGGAGTACGACGACCAGCCGTCGACATCGGATGGGTCGATGCCGGCGTCGGCGCACGCCGTGACGACCGCCTCGCACGCCATCGCGAACGTGCCGCGCTCGGCGAACTCGCCGCGCCGGCCGAACGCGGTGTGCCCGATGCCGACGATCGCCGCCTTGCCGGCGAGCCAGTCGCCGCTCACGTCGTGGTCACCACCAGGCGCGGGTCGTCGCGGCCGCACCCGCACGGCCCGGCGGCGATCGACGCGAGGATCCCTGTCGGCCACCGGTCGAGCGCGGTCGCCCGTTCGGGCCTCGCGTTGCTGATGCGCACCTGTCCCTCCCTGTCCGTCTCGATCCGCCACTCGCCGGCGTCGACGTGCCCGCCCGCGGCCCGGCCGGCCGTGCACCCGACGGCCACCGCCGGCCCCACCGGAAGCCACCATGTCGCGCCAGGGATCCGGTCGATGGCATCGGGCCGGGCGCCGACGGCCGGATCGACCTCGATCTCGTCCAACCCCGCGAGCACCGCGGCGTTCACGCCGAGCACCGCCTTCGGCCGGACACGGCGAACGAGCGTCGCGGTGCGGTGGGCGTCGAACTGCTGCGCGTCGGCGCTGCTGTAGCGCGCGCCCAACCGCGATGCCGCCAGCTCGAAGGGACCGACCTGCGCCGCTTCCGACAGCATCGAGACGAACAGCACGTGATCGCCGGCGCCGACGCCGAGCGACTGCAACGCCGCGATGGCCGCCTTGAAGTCCTTCCGCACGTCGTCGCCCGACACCCGGTACGGCGGGCCATTGCCGGCGTCGCCGGCCAGCCGGCCGATGCCCCACAGTTGGCGCGTGGTACTCACGACTTCGCGACCCGCGGGATCTTGTGCGGCGGGCCCAACCGCAACAGCGCGTCGTTCGGCACCAGCTCCACCTCCGGCGCCACTCCCACCACGGTCGCGACCGATGCGATGACCTCCTCGCGCAACCCGTCGAGCGCCGGCGACCCGGCGTACCCGACGCGCAGCCGCAGGACGTCGGCTTCCCGCGCGCTGCGGATGACCTGGAACAGGCCGGCGGCGCAATCGTCGACCGCCTCGACTGCGGGCCACACGTCGAGCGGCAGCACCGTGCGGCCGCCGACGACGACCTCGTCGCCCTTCCGGCCCAGTGGCCAGAACCGGCCGTGGGTCCGGCCGCACGCGCACCGGTCGAACGTCATCCGCACCAGGTCGTCGCTGCGGTACCGGATGAGCGGCGCGGTGCGGTCGTCGAGCGATGTCGCAACCAGCTCGCCGCGACCGCTCTCGTCGACGTCGAGCCACTCCACCAGCGCGCCGTCCTCCCAGAAATGGCAGCCGTCGTGCTCCTTGCACTCGGTTGCCGCGCCGACGTCGCCGAGGCCGGTGTGCACGAACAGCTCCAGGCCCCATTCGTCGGTCTTGGCCTTCGCCCGCAGCCCGAGCGGCTCACCGGCGTAGATGATCCCCCGGTAACACGACATGGCGTCAGCGACGTCGACACCCATCGCGGGTGCGAGGTACTGCAGCGCCATGATCAGCGGTCCCGACAGCGAGTACAGCGCGACCGGCTCGAGCGCGGCCGACCACGCGAAGAAGCGCGCGAAGTCGTCGGGATGGTGGTCGAACCAGACGGGGGCCGCGCCCATCGAGCGGATGATGCGCGACAAGCCAGGCCCGCGGAACGTGAACAGCATGACGGCGAACAGATCGTCGGGCCGGACACCCATCTCCCAGAACTCGCGGCGCAGGGCGCCACCGGGACCGGTCTCGCCGCGCGGCACCGACTCGGCGACCAACGTGGGGTCGCCGGTCGTGCCCGACGTCGAGAACACCGCGCTGATCTCCGATTCGTCGATGCAGAGCGTGCCGCCGTACGGATCGTCATGCGCGTCGCGGAACTGACGGATGGAGTCCTTGTCGACGAATGGCACCCGTTCCCGGAAATCGGCGAGCGAGCGCACGTCACGCGGGTGCACGCCGGCCGCGTCCCAGGTCGCCCGGATGAGGGGCGAATGCTCGTAGGCCCAAGGGATCAGCTCGAGGAGCTTGGCCTCCTGGACGCGCTCGATGTCGGCGCGCGACATCGTCTCTTCCTGCGGGTCGATGTAGCGCTCGTCGGTCACTGGCGCGCCATCTCGGCGCCGATCGCCGGGAGCACGAAGCGCAGCGCGTGGTCCAGCGCCTCCGGACGCGTCGGGCCCGGACGGCCGTGCAGTCGCCCTTCCGTCAAGCTCCACACGACGGCGTGGATCGTGGGGCCGTCGACGTCGGGCCGGGCCAGCGGGAACGAGCCGTCGGCCCGGCCGCGCTCGAGGATCGCCACCAGCGGCTGCACCATCGCTGTCACCGCCGCCGCTTCCGCGGCCGGGTAGGCGTCGGCCCGCCGGGCGGCGTTCGACCCGAGCACCGCGGCCCGGCGGGCGCGCCGCGGCTCGTAGGCCAGCGACAGCATCTCGTCGAGCCAGGCGGCGAGCGCGGCCGTCGCACTTGGCGCGGCGTCGCAACGGGCGGCGATGCGCGCCGCGACCGCCTCGCTGTCCCTGCGGTACATGGCCAGCAACAGCTCGTCCTTCGACGCGAAGTGCCGGTAGAACGCCCGGGTCGAGAGCCCGGCCTCGGCGAGGATGTCGGCGACGGTCGCGCCGTTGAAGCCGTTGCGCCGCATTGCCCGGTGCGCGGCCTCCACCAGGGCCCGCTCCTCGGCGTCGTCCACCACCCCCTTGGTCTTCATCCGCGGTGAGAATAGCGTTTTCAGTTGGGCGGGACAACGGTGTCCGAACCTGACGGATATGTCAGGGAAGGTGTAGAAAGCCCGATGATCGAGGGTCGCCCGGCGCGCCAGGCGGCCACCTACGGGGCGATGACGATGGTCGCCCTCTGCTTCGCCAACGGGCTCCAGGGCGGCGAGATCCAAGGCGTCTCGCAGGCGACCGAGAGCCTCCGCCACTCCTTCCACGTCGGCGACACCGCGCTCGGCGCGCTGCAGTTCTTCTGTGGCATGGCCGGCGCGTTCGGCGCGGTCTGGATCGGATCGCTGTGCGTGAAGCACGCCCGCACCCGCGTGCTCACCGGCATGTTCCTGGTGTGGACGATCTTCATGGGCCTGAACGCGCTGTCGGCCACGTTCGTCATGTTCATCCTCGTCCGGCTGGTCATCTCGGTGAGCGAGGCCACCGACCCACCCGTGTATCCGCTGATCGGCGACTTCTGGCCGCACGAGCAGCGCGCCCAGAAGGTCAGCATCTTCAATGCCGGCGCCGGCGTCGGCGCGTTCATCGGCATCGCCGGCGCCGGGCTGCTCGTGGATCGGTACGGCTGGCAGGCCATGTACCTGATGTGGGTGCCCTTCGGCGCGCTCGGCACCTACCTGATGTGGCGCCAGCGCGAGCCGGAGCGGGGCGCCCAGGACGCGGCGGCCGAGCTGAGCGACGAGGCCGCGGCCATCGAAGCGGCCGACGAGGACCTCGTCGCGGCGCTGATGCAGAAGGAGGACCTCGACCGGCTGGCCGAGGAGGTCGCGCTCCCCGGGCTGCTCGATCCCGCGACCGCGTCGAAGCGCGAGATCCTGCGCCACATCCTGCACTTGCGAACGTGGCGGCTGGTCGCGCTCGGGATCGGCGTCGCCCAGATCATGTTGAACGGGCTCATGTTCTGGGGCATCCCGTACTTCAAGCGGACCTACCACTACTCCGGCGCGAAGGTGGCGGCGCTGACGCCGCTGATCGGCGGCGGCGCGTTCGCCGGCGTGATCGTCGGCGGTTTCCTCTCCGACCGGCTGCTGAAGCGCGGGATGGTGCGGGCGCGCGTGCTGGTGGCCGGGCTCGGGTACGTGGCCGGCGGCGCCGTGCTGGTGATGGCGTTCAGCACCCGGATGATCTGGGTGTCGGCGCCGCTCATCGCGCTCGGCACCGCGTTCGCGGCGCTGGCCACCGGACCGCAGTACGCGCTGCTGGTCGACGTCGCGCCGGTGAGCCTCCGCGAGCAGGCGACGGGGATCGGGAGCGTCGTGCAGTTCGTCTCGGCGATCGGGTACGTCCTCGTCGGTGCGCTGTCCGACCTCTTCGGCAACAACCTCCGGCTCGCGCTCTTGGCCACGGCGCCGGCCTTCTGCCTCGGCGGGGCGATGATCCTGGTCGCCGGCCGGACGTACATCGCCGATGTCGCCATGGTGGTGGCCGAGGCCCGCCGCCGGCCGGCTGGCGATCGGTAGCATCCGCGTCATGCCGGGCGACGGGACGCTGTTGTACGTCACCCAGTGCGCGCCGTACCGCACCGGCATGGCGGGCGTGCACGGCGTGCTGCCGCAATCGGCGATCGGCGTCGGCGAGGTCGCGAGTGCTGCCGGGCTCGACACTCGCGTCGTCGACGACGTGCGCGACCTCGAAGCCGGCGCGGTCGCGGCGGCGCGCGTCGTCGCGCTGTTCACCATCGGCGAGACGCCGTGGCGCGACGACCAGCGAGGCGAGCTGCTCGACGGTGTGCGCGCCGGGCGGACGTCGATCCTCGCCATCCATGCCGCCACCGACTCCTGCTACGGCTGGGACGACTACCGCCTGCTGGTCGGGGCGCGCTTCGACGGGCACCCGTGGACCCAGGAGGTCGAGCTCGACGTGGTCGAGCCGTCGCACCCGGCGCTGCGCCACCTCGGGCCGACGTGGACCATCCGCGACGAGGTGTACCAGTTCCGCGACCTGCGACCGGACGCCCGGGTGCTGCTCCGCGTCCCGGAACACCAGCTCGACCTCTCGGTCGCGGGCGCCAAACGGCCGGAGTTCGGCTTCCCGCTCTCGTGGTGCTTCACCGAGGGGGCCGGGCGAGTCTTCTCGACGACGCTCGGCCACTTCCCCCACGCGTGGGAACTGCCCGGGTACCTCGACCACCTCGCCGGCGGGTTGGCGTGGGCGTTGGGCGACGGTGACTGATCCCGGCGCGATCGACGCCGGTGCGCTGAGCGAGCTGGACCACCCGCGCCGGAACTACTCGTCGTGGCGTTGGTTCCGCCGCAACCTCGAACAGGCGGGCGTCGACGAGCCGTGTCCGTTCGACGGCGACATCCCCACCATCTCGCTGTGGCGGGCCCACTTCGAGCCGCGCCTCGAGTCGACCCTCGGTCCCCTGCCAGTGCGCGTGCCGCTGGCGGTCGAGGTCCTCGACTCGGTCGACTGCGGTTCCTACCGGCGCGATCACATCGTGTTCGACAGCGAGCAGTTCATGTCCGTGCCGGCGTACCTGCTCGTGCCCCACGACCGCACGTCGCCCGGTCCCGCGATGCTCGCGGTGCACGGCCACGGGCCGGGCAAGGACGAGACGTGCCGCGTCGTCGCGCCCAATGACCCGCAGAACGGGTACGGCGCCGACCTGGCCGAGCGCGGCTACGTCGTGCTGGCCCCGGACCTGCGCACTTTCGGCGAACGGGCCGAGTGGAACCCGCCCGACATCTACGCGTGCAACCTCCAGCTGGTGCAGGCGTCGATGCTCGGCTTCATGCCGCTGGCGCTCGACCTGTGGGACCTGGCGCGCGGGCTCGACCTGTTGTGCGACCACCCGCTCGTCGATCGGTTGCGCGTCGGCATGGCCGGGCTCTCGTTCGGCGGCACGTGCACGCTCTTCCTGGCCGCGCTCGACCAGCGCGTCGCCGCCGCGGTCGTCAGCTGCTACTTCAACGCGTGGCACGACTGCGCGCCGATCCCCTGGAACATGTGCGGCTCGCAGGTCGCCCCCGCGATCGTCACCGCGTTCGACCACGCCGATCTGGCCGCGGCCGTCGCGCCCCGGCCGCTGCTGGTCGAGAGCGGCACCGACGACGACATCTTCCCGGTCGACGCCGCCCGCCGCGAGATGGCCAAGGTCCGCGCGGTGTACGACACCCTCGGCGCGTCCGACCGCCTCGAGCACGACGTCTTCGACGGCGGCCACCGCTTCAACGGCGAGCGGGCCTACCCCTTCCTCGCATCCGTTCTCTGAAGCAGGTCCGGTTCAGACGCGTTCCCCGTGACGGCCCTCACCGGCCGCGAACCGTTGCGCGCCGGCCTGCGTCTCGCCGGCGCGGATGACCTCGAGACCGCCCGCGGTCTCCTGGGCCATGGCGTCGTCGAAGGCCATCCCCCATTGGCGCCGGGCCGAGGCGCGGTCGGCCCGCAGGCACAGTTGCGGGAACGCCGCCAGCTCGCGGGCCAGCGCGACCGCGGCGCGCCGCGCCTCGCCGGGCGCGACGACGCGGTTGGCCAGGCCCATGCGCAACGCCTCGTCGCCGGCCACGCCGCGGCCGGTGAGGATCAGGTCGAGCGCGTGGCTCTGGCCGATGAGGCGCGGCAGCCGCACGGTGCCGCCGTCCACCAGCGGCACGCCCCACCGGCGGCAGTACACGCCGAACACCGCGTCCTGGGCCGCCACCCGCAGGTCGCACCACACCGCGAGCTCGAGCCCGCCGGCGACCGCCCAACCCTCGACCGCGGCGATCACCGGCTTGGTGAGCTCCATACGGGTCGGCCCCATCGGGCCGTCGAGTGACTGATCCGTCTCGACCCGGTTGCCGCGCCCCGAGCCGATCGCCTTCAAGTCGGCGCCCGCGCAGAAGGTGCCGCCGGCGCCGGTGAGCACCGCCACCGAGAGCGAATCGTCGGCCGCGAACTGGCGGAAGGCCGCGGCCAGGGCTTCCGCGGTCGGGCCGTCCACCGCGTTGCGGACCTCGGGCCGGTTGATGGTGACCACGGCCACCGGGCCGTCGGTCTCGAAGATGACTTGCTCGGGCACATCGGTACGCTACGTGGCGTGCCGGAGCAGCCCGAGATGCAGGCGCTGGCCGAGCGGCTCACCGACGTCCTGGCCGGCGCCGAGATCGCGTCGTTGACAGCGATCCAGTTCTCGGCCCTGAAGACCTTCGCGCCCGCACCCGAGGAGTTGCGGGGCCGCCGCATCGAACGCGTCGGCCGCCGCGGCAAGTTCCTCGTCATCGACGTCGGCGGCGACGGCACCCGCGTTCTCGTGCACCTGTCGCAGGGCGGCCGGGTCACCATCGAGAAGCCGCCGAAGTCGACCCGGCCGAAGGGCGGCGTCGTGCGCATCACCACCGCCGACCCCGACCGCCCGTCGGTGCTGGTGCACGAGTACGGCACCGAGCGCAAGGCCGCGTGGTGGGTGCTCGGCCCCGGCGACGACGGCCCGCTCACGACGCTCGGGCCCGAGCCGCTGTCCGACGAGTTCGCCACCTTCGTGCGCACCGGCACCGACGGTCGCCGCGTGCACACCATCCTGCGCGACCAGCACACCGTCGCCGGCATGGGCCGCGGCTACACCGACGACGCGCTGCATCGGGCCAAGCTGTCGCCGTACGCCTCGCTCAAGTCGCTGTCGGCCGACGAGCGCGAGCGACTGCTCACCGCGATCGCCGATGTGCTCGCCGACGGCCTCGAGCACGAGCGGGCGCGCAAGGGCGGCTTGCCGCCGAAGGTCGGCGACCACTGGGTCGTGCACGGCCGGTACGGCCAGACGTGCCCGACGTGCGGCGACGACCTCCGACGCGTCTCCTATGAGGCCTACGAGGTGACCTACTGCCCGACGTGCCAGAACGACGGCAAGGTCCTGGCCGACCGCCGCATGTCACGCCTCATCCGCTAGGCGGCGCCCGCTCTTCGGCGTTGCGCCGCCGGTTGTGCACCGCGCACAGGCAGCGGCCGTTGGCCTGGGTGGTGAGCCCGCCCCGGCTCCAGGGCACGATGTGGTCGATCTCACAGGCCTCGGCGGCCACGTCACAGCCACTGGGATGGGTGCAGGTGCGGTCGCGCACCTCGATGGCTCTGCGGGTCGCCCCGCCGAAGAACCGCCGGCGCACCCCGACGTCGATCACCCGGCTGGGCCCGTCGAACACGATGCGCTCGACGTCGGCCTCACCCAGGTAGGCCACCACCTCGGCCGGTGAGATGACGG
>JAODBK010000040.1 GCA_025463925.1 Acidimicrobiales bacterium
CCAGCCGGCGGCGCTTGTCGGCGGCGGCGCGGTCGGTCGCCGCGACCAGCACCTGCCCGCCCCACGTGCAGGCCACCTCGGTCGCCCGGCCGGCCTCGGCCGCGAACGCCCGGACGTCCGACGCCGCCAGCGCCCAATCCGCGGCCGACAGCGCCCAGCCGTTCCATCCGTCCGCCGTCTCGGCCGCGACGCGGCGCAGCGCGGGTGACAACCCACCGGCCCACGTCGGGATCCCGTCGGCGACCAGCCGGCGGCAGCAGTCGGCCAACGCCGCCAGCCGCTCGGCGGCCGGCGCGAACGGGATGCCGTACGCCTCGTTCTCGGCCCGGTTGAGCGCGTCGCCCGTGCCGATGCCGGCGATGAAGCGTCCGTCGGCCATGCGAGCCGCGGTTGCCAGCGCGTGGGTGAGCACCGCGTTCGGGTAGAGGCCGACGCGAGCCACGAGGGTCCCAAGCGCGACGCGCGTCGTGCCAGTCGCCAGCGCGCCCAGCAGCACCTGGCTCGGGATCGCCGGCCGGTCGGGGCGACCGATCGGCCACTGGTGGTCGAACACGAACACGCCGTCGAGGCCGGCCGCCTCGATGTCGGCCGCGACCGCGAGCGCGTCGTCCGCCGTCTCGCGGAACTGCGGCAGCGTCATCCCGACCTTCACGCAGCACCCGCGAGCACACCGACAGCGACCGCGACACCGACACGACCAAGAGGCGCCGGATCCCGGGGGCTGGGGGGCCCAGGATCCGGCATGCCTCTCTTGTTAGGGGTCAACGCTCGACCGCCCGATTCCTCGCGCGACTCACGTCCCCGCCGCTTCGGTGGCCAGAGCGGCCGCCCCGACGGCACCAGCCCGCTCGCCGAGCACCGCCGGGCTGATCGGGATCGGCGGCCGGCGGTCGGCGGCATCGACCAACCCGTTGAAGGCCTGCGTCGTCGCCGTGAACAGCGCCTCGCCCATCACCACGAGCCCGCCGCCGACGACGAACTTCTCGGGATCGAAGATGTTGGCCAGGTTGGCCAGGCCGAGCGCGAGCCACCACGCCAGGTCGGCGACGATCCGGATGGCCGCCGGGTCGCCCTCGGCCAGTGCGGCGGTGACGTGCTCGCCCCGCACCATCTCCGGATCACCGCCGGCCAGCTCGACCACCCGCGGCGCCAGCCCGGCGTGGGCCGCCTCGCGGGCCAGCCGGCCGAGGCCGCTGCCCGAGGCGTACCGCTCCCAGCAACCGCGATGGCCGCACGGGCACGGCGGGCCATTTGGGTCGATGACCATGTGGCCGACCTCCCCCGCGAACCCGTTGGCGCCGCGGGAGATGCGCCCGTCGGCCACGATCCCGCCGCCGATCCCGGTGCCGAGCGTCACCATCACCAGGGTGCGGGCGCCGACGCCCGCGCCCGACACCCACTCGCCCAAGGTGGCGCACGTCGCGTCGTTGTCGACGACCACTGGCCGGCCGGTCCGGGCTGCGACCTCAGGGCCGATCGCCAGCTCGTCGCCCCCCGGCAGGTTGGGCGCGGCCCGCAGCACACCGTGGCGATCGACCAGGCCGGGGGCGCCGATCCCGATCCCCGCCGGCTCGCCGGTCGCCGCGATCAACGCGTCCGCGACCGCGACCACCGTGTCGATCACGTCGCGCGGCGCGGGCGGCGTCGGCAACCGATGCTCGGCGACGACGCGACCATCCTCCACCGCGAGGCCGAGGCACTTGGTGCCGCCGAGGTCGAGCCCGAGAACGATCAATAGCGCAGCAGGCCGCCGATGCGCCCGAGCACGTCGAGGTCGGCGGACGCACGGGCGACGAGCACGCGGCACGACTGCTCGAGCGCGTCCTCGACCGCTTCCTCGACGACGTCGTCGACCTGCGCCATCGGTCGCGCGCACACCGGGCACGACCGGCCGCGAGTGCCGATCCACGAACACGAGAGGCAGCGCCAGCCCGGCGCCTCGAACGACTCCGACACCAGGAGCGTCTCGACCCGGCGCTCGACGAGCATGCGCAACGTCGCGTCGAGCCCGGCGACGCCACCGTTGCCGGCGCCCACCGCGTCGCGAAGGCGGTCGACGAGCGACTCGAGCCGTCGCCGTTCGACCGCGCCTTCGGTGTCGAACGCGGCCTGCCGGATCTCGTCGTCCGACGCGCCGACGGGGATCGACACGTGCGCGGCGACGCGCGCCCGAAGGTACGCGTGGAGGTCGCGCTCGAGCTGCGCGACGACCTCGTCGGGACCACCGAGGACCAGATGGTCGAACGCCTGCTCCTGGAACGCCGACAGCGCCGCGGCCGCGACCCGCCGCAGGTGCGCGGCCGCGGCCGCGCTCGAGTGGTCGCGCACGTGATCGCGGTTCCAGTCGCCCTTGTCGTCGTCGTGCCGCGGCAGTTGATCGAACAGCTCGGTGCGATCGACCAGCTCGCCCAGCTCGAAGCGCAGCAGCCGGGCCCGCTGCCGGTCGAGCAGCAACATCGCGAAGCGATCATGGCTGGTCAGGACGTCCTCGAGCTGCCGCACGTGGGGCGAGTGGTTGACGACGAGGTGGTTGTGCACCGGCACCGGGAGGTCGAACACCTCCCACAGTCCTTCGGCCTCGCACGAGAACAACACCAGGCCGCGCGTACGCGAACGGTCGACGCCGGCCTTCACGCGGTCCTCGATGCGCTCCATGTCGCGGCGCGATGCCTGACCGTCGACGCGTGCCCGCGCGCGCTTCACCATTCGCTCGAGATCCGCGAGATAGTCGCCCTGGCGGAGGTGGCGCCGGCCGTCGACGTCGAGATAGCACGACGTGACGGGTGCCTTCTTCGCCTTGAACCCGGCCAACTGGCGAACGGCGGCTTCGGTGATGGCGGTCACGGCACCTCCGTCGGTCGGGCTGGTGTCCCGCCGATGCTACCGGGCGTTGGCGGGCGACGAGCCGGCGGGCGACGACGCCGGCTCCGGCGCGGTGACGCTCAACGCGTCGCCCGGGCCCTGGGCGAAGGCCCACAGCTCCATCTCGGACCGGTCGGTGAGGTACACGACCTGGACGCCCTCCGCCATGCGCGAGAGCAACGTGAGCGCGTCTTCGCGCACGTCCTCGGTGAGGTCGCCGAACGCGTCATCGACCACGAGTGGGATGGAGCCGGCGCGACCACCGGAGGACCGGTGGTCCAGCAGACGCGACAAGAGGTAGATCTCGAGCGCTTCGCCATCCACGCCGCTGGCGTCGACCTCGACGGGCGCGGCGACGATCAGCGGCGCGCTCGGCGTGAGGTCGAGCACCGCGTCTTGCTCGGCGCGCCGTTCGGCCGGCTCCTGCGGCGCGTGCGCGAGCCCGCCGAGCTCGCCGAGCTCGCCGTTCAGCACCGCGACCTGGCCGGTGATCACCGAGAGCTCGTCCTCGATCGACGCCAACTCGCGCAGCCGCTGCGCCGCGACCAGCGCGGCGGCGTCGGCCGCGGCCTCCGCGGCGCGGTCGGCCTCCACTTTCGCGAGCGGCGTCACCGGCGGCTCCGGCGCCGCGTGCAACTCGTCCCACACCGCCTGGGCATCGGCGAGCGCGAGCCGAGCCTGGGTGATGCGGTGGTCGTGGCTGATGGACTCCAGCACGGACGTTCGCAGCAGGAAGGCGCCGTACGACGGCATGCCCATCCTCTCGAGCACCGCGGCTTCGCGCGCCGCGGCGCCGGCGAACCGCCGCTTGCCGCCGCGACCGGCCCGGTCCTCCGCGTCCACGACCTCGGCGTGGGCCGCCTCCAACTCGGCGACGAGCGCCGGATGGGACGCGCCCGGCTCGCGCTCGAGCTCGGCGAGTTCGCGCCGGGCGGCGTCGAGGTTGGCCCGGGCATCGGCAAGGAGCGACGCCGGGACTTCCACCAGCGCGGCCACGTCCACCCGGACGGTCTCGGGCACCGCCGGCCGGGCGACCGCGTCGGCGTACGCCTGCGCGTCCTGCATCGCGATGGCGGCGGTGTCACGAGCTGTCTCCAAGCCGACGCGCGACCGTTCGAGGTCGGCGATCGTCGACCGCGCCTCGTCCATCGCGCCGTCGGCCGGTCGCGGATCTGGCGCGGCCCCTCCATCGGGCGACGGTCCCGCGGTCGTCGCCCGATGGCCGAGCACCCGGGCCCCGGGAAGGTCGGCTGGCCGGAGCACTCGCGAGCTCGCCGGGCCGACGGCCAGGTCGCGCCACACCGCATTGGTGAGCGGGAGGCGGACTCCGTCGATCTCGAACACCGCTTCGCCGGCCCCGACGTCGCCCGCGAGCATGGCGTCCAAGGCGGCGGCGAGTCGGGCCCGGCGGGCCGGATCGAGCCCGCCGAGGACGGTGACCCGCGGGTGGAGCACGATCTCCATCTGATCGTCACCGAAGGTGCGGAATGCCAGCAGTTTCACGGTCTCGGCTCTGGTCGCGGTCGAGGCGAGGATATCGGTGAAACCGCGATGGGACTCGCGATGCGACTAGGGAGCGCTCGGGCCCGACGGGGTGGCCGCCGGGTGCAGGTCGACGACGCTCGCCCGGTCCGGTCCGAGCGCCGCCACCCGGGCGGCGATGCTCCGCCCGGCTTCGAGGTACACCACCTGCACGGCCTCCGACGCCCACGCGAGGACGTCGAGGGCGGCGTCGCGACGGGTCGAGTCGAGACCGGCGAAGGCGTCGTCGACGACCAGCGGCTGGCCCACCGACTCGCGCGCGACCAGGAGCGACAGCAGGCTGAGCTCGAGCTCGGCCGGGTCCACCCCGGTCAGATCGACCGCGGGCACGTCGCCGGAGCCGGCCGTCGGGCTTCGCGTGGCCCGGATCATGGCGATGGCGCCCCGATCGGCCAGCGCGTCGGCCAGGTCGCGCTCGGCGGCCAGGAGCGCGAGCTCCGCCGCCTCGCGCTCGGCGTTGACCGCCGCGAGCGCCGCCGCGGCACCGCTCGCCCGGATCTCGGCTTGGGCCACGCTCGCCTGGCGCCCGGCCAGCTCGGCCTTCCGTTCGGACATGGCGCCCTCGTCGACGCGCGTCATCAGCGCGGCCAGTGCCGCCTCCGCCTCGGCCAGCTCGCGCTGGGCGGCGAGGACCCTGGCGTCGTCGCGCGCCGGGAGGATGCCGGAGCTGCGCACCAGCCACGCCTCGTACGACGGGACGCCGATCGCCGCCGCAGCCGCGGCTTCGCGCGCCCGCAGTTGGGGCCGCTTGCGACGGCCGAGCAACCCGCCGCCTTCGGCGTCGGCCACCGCGGCGTGCGCCGCCTCGAGCTCGTCGACCAGCGCGGCCGGCGCCTCGGCACGGAAGCCGGCCACCAACTCGGCCCGGATGCGCCATTCGTCGACGCGCCCACTGGCCGCGGCCAACTCGGCGTCGCTCGGGCGACGGAGCGGCACCGGCTCGGACGCCAGCTCGTCGCGATGGGCCCGGAACCGCGCCGTCACCGCCGCGGTCTCGGCCACCGCGGCCGCGGCCTGGTCGATCCGGCTGGCGAGGGCCGTCAAGCGGACCTTTGCGTCGGCCACCGTGTCCTGCGCGTCGCGGACACCGGCGTCGGCCGCGTCCGATGCGGTGGCGAGCGTCGAGCGGTGGTCGCGTCGCCGCCGGGCCTGGACCACCAGCTCGTCGACGGCCGGGACGCCGGGCGGAACGATCGCGCCGGGCAGGTCGCCGGCCCGCAGGACGAGCTCGGCCGGCGCCGCGCCGGCCAACGTCGCCAGGCCGCCGGCCAGCAGGGCCCGCTCGTCGTCGGCCAGCCCCGGAATGACGGTGAGTCGGGCGTGCAGCGCGACCCGCCCGCCTTCGATGTCCCATGTCTGTAGCCGCACGCTAAGGAGTTCGCCACGCGCGAGCCGTGAACCTGCTGTCCGGCCGGGCCGCCGGCCTACGAGACGCGGATGCGCTCCACCCGGGGCGACGCCGGCCCGTCGGCCGGGCGCGGCTTGGGCCCGAGGTGCTGGATCAACGCCATCGTGCCGCCGGGTTCCTTCACGACCTCCTCGGCCAGATCGAGGACCACCCGGGCCGCGGCGATGAGCTCGAGGGCCGCGGTCTGGAGGTGCTCACCGAGCTCGGCGACCTTGTCCTCATCCACGACTGGGCTCCTCACCGAAGCTCACCTCGAGCCGGTCGCCGACCATGCGCGCACCGGTGACCGGCCGACGGCGCAGCGAGTCCGGCAGGACGATGGCCCGCCGGTAGGCGCCGACCCGCACGAGCAACTCGCCGTCGTTCCGGCCCACGTCGAGATCGTCGCGGTCGACGAACGGCAGCTCGAGCGACATCACCCGCCGCTCACCGCGCTTGTGGACCCGGATGGGCTCACCGCGATGCAGCACCGCGGCGGCGTCGGTGTCGCCGTACAGCACGTCGCCGAAGCGGCGCAACCGTTCGATGCCCACCAGCTCTTCGGCCGCGAGCTCGGCCTTGAGCACCGGCAACGGCGCGAAGCCTGCCTCGATCGTCGTCAGGTGCTCGGCGTGGGTCTCCTTCCACGCCTTGAACCAGGGGTCGGTGATGGCCTCGGGCAGCAGTCGGTTCACGATGACGGCGTCGACGTGGTAGCCGAACAAGGAGAGATAGGTGTGGGTGCGACGGGCCTCGGCGATCACCATGCGCTCGGGGTTGACCACGAGCCGCACGCTGCTGTGGCGGCCGTCGGTGAGGATCGCCCGCACGCCGTCGAGCCGCTCGTAGAACCGCTGACCGGCGGCGAACACCCGGTCGCCCGCGATCGGCATCGAGGTCAGGCGCGCGAGCACCGGGCGCACCACCTTCACCGCCTTGCGGTGGGCCGGGAACAGGCGGTCCATGTACCAGCTCAAGATGTCGGGCAGCGACAGGAACCGGATGGTCTCGGCAGTGGGCGCGCAGTCGACGATGACCACGTCCCAGTCGCCGGAGGTCGCGTACGTCTTGATGTCGCTGAGGGCGAAGATCTCGTCGAGGCCGGGGATGACCGACAGCTCCTCGGCCTCGATGGCGTCGACGCCCGCCCAACCCAGCAGCTCCATGACGTGGGCCTGGATGTCGGCCCACGCGTCCTCCATCCGCTCCTGGGCGTCGAGCTGCTGGCCCCAGAGGCGGTCGGTGATCGGCGACCCGACCGAGGACAGCGGCACGTCGAAGGCGTCGGCCAAGGAGTGCGCCGGATCGGTGGAGAGCACGATGGTGCGCAGGCCGGCGTCGGAGCAGCGGAGCGCGGTCGCGGCGGCGGCCGTCGTCTTGCCGACACCGCCCTTGCCGGTGAACAGCAGGACGCGCGGGCTACCCACTTTCCACGCGCTTCTTCAGCTCGCGCAACGCGGTCCCGATGATCTTGCCCTCGGCCCGCCGCTTCACGAAGCCGGGGATCGGCACGATGAGCTCGACGTCGAGCTCGTAGGTGACGTCGGTGTCGTCGCCTTCGGGGGCGAACAGATAGTGCCCGTCGAGCTTGCGCATGATGTCGCCCTGCTCGAGCACCCATGACAGCTCGCGCGGCGCGCCCGAGTAGTCGTACCGCAGGGTGTAGCGCGCGCTGCGGCCCATGGCGGCGACGCGATAGGTGACCTGCGTCGCCCGGCCCTGCTCGTCGCGCTCCCCGACCGCGGCTTCCTTCACGTCGGCCGCCCATTCCGGGTAACGCTCGAAGTCGGTGGCCACCGCGAAGCACGCCGCCGGGGCGGCGGCGATGGTCATGCGCTCGAACGCCTTGTCGGCCATGAGGCAGGAGGTTATCGCCGGGCCATGCTGTTGCCTCTCACGACCACGTGGTAGTAGCCGAGGATGATCCCGTTGCCGACCACCAACCACGCGGTGAGGACGGCGACCACCAACCACCGCAGCCACGACCGGCGGTCGTCGGCCCCACCCTTGAACGCGTCGGGCCCGCGGTTGATGCAGTCGACGAGGGCGAGGATGGCGGGGAACTCGAGGCCGAGCAGGAGCAGTGGCCATGGCATGAGCATCGGCATCGCTCCCGTCAACGCTACCGGTGTGCTCGACCCTTCGGCCCTCCCGGCTCGGGCCGGCGCCTCGGGTAGGTGCCGTGGCGGGCCGCCCACACACCCGTCAGGCCGAGCGCCCACACCGGGGCCAGGATGCCGAACGCCGCCGCGGTGAACGGTCGGGCGGCGGCGGCCGCGAACCCGATCGCGCACTGGGCCGCCAGCGACGCCATCAGCGAACGGCGGACGTCGTTCGGGGCGGCACCGCCGGCGAGGAAGTAGAGCCCGGCGACCGCGATCTCGTCGGTCCGGCTGCGCCGCACCGCGAGCGCATAGGCCCACACCATCGCGGCGGAGCCGCCGAGCAGCATGAGCAGCGCCACGAACACCAGTGGCACTGCCAGCCCGGTGCCGGGCGCGGCGACGGCGCCGACCGCGGCGATCGCCAGCACGACGGTGCCGGCCCACGAGGCGCGGATCAGCTCGGCTCCCGGGTGTCGCACGGCGGCGATCATCCCAAGCGCGTGAGAACGGCGTCGAGACGGGCCGCGAGGCGGTCGTAGGAGAAACACTCCACGGCGCGGGCACGGGCGGCGGCTCCCATGGAACGGCGGAGCTCGTCGTCGTCCAGCAACGTGGCCAGCGCGTTCGCGGCCGCGTGGGCGTCGCGCGGCCGATCGACCACGAACCCCGTCTCACCGTGGGCCACCGCTTCCGCGGCGCCGCCGCTCGCGCCTGCGACCTGCGGTACGCCACTCGCGGCCGCCTCGACGAACACGATGCCGAACCCCTCCTGCTCCAGTCCACCCCACCGGTTGCGGCACACCATCGCGAACACGTCGGCACATCCGTACAGCGCGGGCAGGTCGTGGTCGGGGACGCGACCGAGCAGGCGCACCGGCGCGCCGGCGCGCCGCACCCGTTGCACCAGCCGTCCCCGATCGCGACCGTCGCCGGCGATGGCGACGACGAGGTCGGGGCGCGCCGGCGACAGCGCCGCGGCGGCATCGACCAACACGTCCATCCCCTTGCGCGGCACGAGCCGGCTCACCGAGACCACCAGCCGCCCGTCGGCCGGGAGGCCGAACGACGCGCGCGCGGCCCGTCGCCGGCTCTCCTCCTCGATCGGCCGGAAGCGCTGGTTGTCGACACCGGGCGGCACCTCGGTGATGTCGAGGTGCACGTGGCGGCCGGCGGCGCGGCGCGCTTCGGCCGCCGGGTAGCCGCCGGCGGCGAGGACATGGCTCGCGCCGCGCAACACCCGCGCGAGCAACCGGCGCGACCCGGGGAGCCGGCCCGGCACGGTGACCTCGGCGCCGTGCACGACCACCGCGTAGCGGTGACGGAGGCGGGACCCGACGAGCCCCAGCGGCAGCGCCGGGTCGAGCACGACCAGGCCGGCACCGATCTCGTCGGCCAGCTGATCGATGGCGCCGGCCAGCGCGGCCGTCGGCAGGAGCACGCGCGATCGCGACCGCTCGATGCGGAAGGGCTGCTCGGCGTCGAACGCCGCCGAGTCCGCGTGCCGCGTGGTCAGCACCGCGAACGAGTCGGGCGGCAGCCGGCGCCACAGCTCCCAGAGATACGACTGGATCCCTCCCACCTTGGGCGGGAAGTCGTTGGTGACGAGGAGGTGCGGCAACGCCTGCTCAGGACCTGCGCTCGACCGCCGCGGCCAGCTCGCCCAGCACGGCGCCGTCGGTCTCCTCGACGAGCGCGGCGGCGACGAGATCGTCCCGCCCGAGCCGGCGCGCCGCCCACACCGCGTGCGCTCGCACCAAGGGATCGTCGTCCGACAACGCGCCGGCCAGCGCGGCGGCGACGCCGGCGTCGTCACCGCGCCCGACGTTGCCGAGCGCGACCAGCGCGTTGCGGCGGAGGTAGCGCGCCGCGCGACCCGGGATGTACCAACGGCCGTGGCGCGCCATGAGCTCGTCGTCGGTCGCGCCCAGCAGCGCCAGCAGGTCGACCGTGGGTTCGGCCGTCGCGCCCGCCGGTCGCGACGGGTGCCGGCGCTCGTCGGACCGGTTCGGCGGGCAGACCTCCTGGCAGTCGTCGCATCCGTAGATGCGATCGCCCAACGCGACGCGGAACTCGCGGGGGAAGGGCCCGGGCGCCTGGACCAGATGGGCCAGGCACCGCCGGGCGTCGAGCACACCGGGCGCGACCAGCGCGCCGGTGGGGCACGCCGGCAGGCAGCGCCGGCACGCGCCACAGCCGTCGGCCATCGGCCGGTCCGCCGGCGCGAGTGGTGCGTCGGTGACCACCGAGCCCAGCACGAACCACGACCCGCGATCGCCGACGAGCAAGTTGGTGTTCTTGCCGTACCAACCCAGCCCGGCGCGGTAGGCGGCCTCGCGGTCGACGAGCGCGTTGTCGTCGACGAGGACGCGCGCCTGCCAGCCCTCGGACCGCACCACCTCGGCGACCACGCCCAACGCGACGCGCAAGGCGCGGTAGTGGTCGGACCACGCGTATCGCGCCACCCGCGCCACGGGCGCGGCACCGGCGCGGCCTCGGTCGCGCTCGCGGTCCGCCGGCGCCGCCCGGCGGTAGTGCCGCGCCCCGACGACGAGCGATCGGGCGCCGGGCAGCGTCGCCGCCGGATCGGTCGAGCGCTCCGGCCGGCGGAAGGTGAACGCCATGCCACCGTGCAGGCCGGCGGCGCGACGGGCCTCGAGGTCGGCCCGGGTACCGGTGAACGGCCGCGCCGACGCCACACCGACAGCGTCGAGGCCCGCGGCCAGGCCGGCCGCCTGCGCCACCTCGGCGAGCTCGCGCAACTCCACGGCGGGCGGCGTCATCCGCCCATGCTGGCACCGGCGCGGATGGCGGCGGTCAGCGGGCGCGGAGCGGGCGAGGCCGGCGGGAGCCGGTACCGGTCGAGCTGCGCCGCACCGCGACGGTCGCCCGGCGCGGCGGGGCGGCCGTCGGCGCCGTCTTCCGGGCCGCCACCTTCTTCTTCGCCGGCACCTTCCGTGAGGTCGCCTTCTTCCTCGCGGGGGGCTTCCTCGTACCCTTCTTCTTGGCCGTGGCCTTCCGGGCCGCGGCCGCCTTCCGGGGCGCGGCCTTCTTGCGCCGGGCCGCCTTGCGCGCCGGTGTCGCCGGCTGATCGACCGGGTCGCCGACCACCCGCCCGCGTCGCCGCCGGCGCCCGGGCTCGACGTACGCCAGCTCGGAGGCAAGCCGGTTGCGCGCCACCAGCTCACCGTCCACGTCGAGCTCCCACTCGGCGAGCTGCTTGCGGCTGCGCGACCGGTACGCGAACCGGATCGACCACGACCCGTCCGGGTGCTGGAACGCCGACCACGCCTGTTCGAACTCCTCGTCGCCGAGCGACACCCCCTTGTCGCGGAGGTTCCACCCGACGGCGACCCCGAGCGGCTGCGCGCTCGGCCCGAGCCGCGGCTTGCCGTACTGCAGCCCCCGCACGCGGTCGACGATCCGCTTCTGCTCGGCGATGATCGGCACCGCGAAGCGTTCGACCCACTCCTCGTCGACGCCCGCCTCGCCGGCGACCTCGGCGATCGACCTGCCGGCCCGGATCCGGGCCTGGATCTCGCGTGGGGTGAGGCTGCTCTCCGGCGCCGGGCGGCGGTGGGGCCGGTTCGCGGGACCGGGCAGCTCCACGGTCTCGGCGTCGGCGCCGTCGCGCCGGCGGATGATGTCGTTGATCGTCGCCACCAGCGCGGCGTCGAGCGGCACCACGAAGCCACCCGACCGGGCGCCTTTCCGGGCGCTGAAGATGAGCGCCTCGTGGTCGGTGGTGAACCCCACCAGGTGCAGCTTCTGCAACCGCGCTCCCCGCGACCCGGGACGGCGCGCCCGGACTTCGGGCACCCTGGGCGGGAACGTACCATCCGCTCCTCAGGCGCCCGCGGACCCTGGCTCGTGGGCCGAGCGGCGGGTGTGGCGGAGCTTCGGGACGAGCCCGGCCTCGGCCAGCAGCCGGACCGAGCGGGCGTCGGCCACGTCGATGACGACGGCCTCGTCCGGCTCGCGGTTGCAGATGAACGTCACCACGCAGTCGTCGCACGCATCCGTGCCCTGCATCACGCACTCGTCGCAGCTGATCGTCAGCATGGGCCCAGTATGCCGAGGGGGTACGACAGGAACCCCGAGAAGGCCCGTACGTCGGCGCCCGGCGGCCCGTTCCCTCGACAGGCGGGGCTGGCGGACGTCCTCCCCCCTTGCCTGGCCGTCCGCCAGTACCGCCGCCTCCTTTGCTCAGCGACCCGGGGAATCGGCGGGCGCGGTCTCGCCGGTCGGCGCGACCGCATCGACGGCTTCGACGGCTTCGACGGCCTTGCCGCTCCCGCACCAGCGGCACACGACGTCCTCGACCCGCTCGTCGAGCACGTCCTCGTCCTCCACCGAGAGCTCGCCGCCGATCGAGTAGTGGAAGAACGCCCGCGTCCGGCGGGTGACGGTGACGTCGAAGCGCGTGAGGTTGCCACACGCGGCGCAGCGGTAGCGGGGCGTCGTCACGGCGATGCGTACTCTAATGTCCGCCGGCGTGAATCCACGGCTGGGCGCCCTGTGCGAGCTCATGCTCCCCGGGGTGCGGGAGAACGCAGGGCTGCATCTCTACGACGGCCACGTCGCCGACCTGTCGCCGGCCGGCGTCGCCGGCCACCTGGCGGCGATCGCGGAGGCCCGGCGGGTCACGCCGCCGGAGCGCGACCCGTTCGACGAGGGCCAGCTCCGCGCCTTCGAGGACGCGATGGTCACCCGTTTCGACCGCTTGGCCGAGCACCGGCGCAACCCGTACGTGCACCTCGACAACCTCGACCTCGCCGGCTACGACCGCGAGTACGCCCCGGCGGAGGCGCGCGAGGAGGCCCGCCGGCGCCACCTCGCGGCGTGGCCCGACGCCGTCGACAACGCCATCGAGTCGCTCGACTCGGTGCCCGGCCCGGTCGCGAAGGGGTTGCTCGGCGCGGCCCGCGGCCTCGCCGCCGACGTCGGCCAGCGCGACGCCGACCGCGAGGTCGCCGAAGCCGCGCTCGCCGCGCACGCCCGCTTCGTCGGGCACCTGGAGGGCATCGCCGCGTCCGGCGACCCCGATGTCGCGCTGGGCGCCGACGGTCTTCAGGCGCTGCTCTCGGCGAGCGAGGCGATGCCGGTCGACCTCGGCCGCCTGGCCGCCCGCGCCGACGCCGAACGCGACCGCCTGCTCGACATGCTGCAGGCGGCGTGTCGCGCCGTCGATCCCGACGCCGCGCCGGCCGACCTCATCGCCACCCTGTTGCGCGACCACCCCGACGCCGGTGGGGTGCTCGACGAGGCGCGGGCCCAGGTCGCCGAGGTCGTCGCGTTCACCCGCGAGCACGACCTCGTACCGAACCTGGACGGCGAATGCCTCGTCGGGCCGGCGCCACCCTCGCGCCGGTGGGCCATGGCGATGATGGCGTGGGCCGGGCCCTACGAGCCCGAAGCCCCTTCGTGGTACCACGTCACCCCGCCCGACCCGAGCTGGCCGCCCGAGGAGCAGGAGGAGTGGCTGTCGGTGTTCAGCCGCACGACGCTGCCGGCGATCACCGTGCACGAGGTCGCGCCCGGCCACTTCGCACATGGCCGCGCCCTGCGGCGGGTCGGCACCGACGTGCGCCGGATGCTGCAGTCGGAGGCGTTCGTCGAGGGGTGGGCCCACTACGCCGAGGAGCTCTGCCTCGAGGAGGGCTTCCGCGCCGACGACCCGCGCTACCGCGTCGGCGTCGCCATCGAAGCGCTGATCCGCGTGACCCGCCTCGCCTGCTCGATCGGCGTGCACTCGCGCACCATGTCGCTGGACGACGCGGTGGGCCGCTTCGAGCGCGACGGCTTCCTGCTCGGCCCGGCGGCCCGGTCCGAGGCGGTGCGGTCGACGTTCGACCCGACGTACGGCCGCTACACCTGGGGCAAGCTCGAGATCCTGACGCTGCGCGACGAGGCGATCGCCCGCTGGGGCCGCGGCTACTCGCACACCCGCCTCCACGCCGCCCTCCTGGCCCTGGGCTCGCCCTGCCTCGGCCTCATGGGCCGCGTCCTCGACGAATCCAGCTGACCCCCCCACCCCGGATTCTGAACATCGTTGGTGTCGGTATCCGACACCAACGATGTCCGGAATCGGGGTGTGCTTGTGGTCGAACACGTGTTCGCTTACCGTGAGCCACCATGCAGCGGTCGTTCGAGGACCTGGGGACACCGCTCCGCGAGGTCACGTTCTGCGTCGTCGACCTCGAGACCACCGGCGGCTCGCCGAAGCGCGACGCGATCACCGAGGTGGGCGCGGTCAAGCTCCGGGGCGGTGAGTGCCTCGGCACCTTCCAGACGCTGATCAACCCCGGCGTCGCCATCCCGCCGTCGATCACCTACCTCACCGGCATCACCGAGTCGATGGTGCTGCCGGCGCCGCGCATCGAGGGGGTGCTGCCGGCGTTCCTCGAGTTCGCGCGCGACTCGGTGCTCGTCGGCCACAACGTCCGCTTCGACATCTCGTTCCTCGACGCCGCGTTCGGGCGCCATGGCTATCCCCGCATCCGCAACCGCGTCGTCGACACCTGCGGTCTGGCCCGCCGCCTCGTGCGCGACGAGGTGCCCAACTGCAAGCTGTCGACGCTGTCCGAGCGCTTCCGGCTCGCGCACCGCCCGAGCCATCGCGCCCTCGACGACGCCCTCGCCACCGGCGACCTGCTGCACGCGCTGCTCGAACGGGCCACCGCGTTCGGCGTGCTCGGGTTGGAGGACCTGCTCGAGCTGCCGACGCTCCGCGGCCACCCGCAGGTCGCCAAGCTGGCCCTCACGACCGCCCTTCCCCGGCGGCCCGGCGTCTACTTCTTCCTCGGACCGGGCCGGCGCGTGCTGTACGTCGGCAAGGCGCGCGACATCCGCTCGCGCGTGCGCTCCTACTTCTCCGGCGACGACCGGCGGAAGGTGGACCAGCTGCTGCGCGAGGTGGTCGAGATCGACCACACCGTCACCCGCAACGCGCTGGAGGCCGCGGTGCTCGAGGTGCGGATGATCCACCGGCACCAGCCGCCGTTCAACCGCCAAGCCAAGCTCTGGCGGCGGTACGTCTACCTCAAGCTCACGCTCGACGAGCGCTTCCCGCGGCTCTCGGTCGTGCGGGTGGCCAAGCCGGGCGACGGCTGCCTCTACCTCGGCCCGCTCGGCTCGACCGCGGCGGCCCGGGCGGTGGCCGACGCCATCGAGTCGGCGGTGCCCATCCGCCGGTGTACCGGCCGGCCGGGTCGGGCGCCGAAGCCGTGGCCCTGCCCGCCGGCGCAGCTCGGCGTCGCCACCTGCCCGTGCTCCGGCGCGATCTCCGAGGTCGACTACCGCGCGCTCGTCGACCAAGTCGTGCGCGGGCTCACCACCGACCCGGCGCTGCTGCTCGACCCGCTGGCCGGCCGCATGCGCGACCTGGCCGCGTCCCGACGATTCGAGGAGGCCAGCGCCACGCGCGACCGCGCCGACGCGCTTGCCCGCGCCCTGGTGCGGCAGCGCCGCTTCGACGGCCTGCGGCGTTCGGGCCGGCTCGAGGTCACGGTGGCGGATGTCGACGAGCCCGCGGTCCTCGGCGGCGGCCGCCTCATCGCCGGCGACCAACTCGCCCTCGACGATCTCGACATCGACGCCGGCGACGGGCCGGTGCCGCGCCATCTGGCCGACGAGTTGTCGTGCGTGGCCGCGTGGCTCGACGCCGAGACGGCCAAGGGCACCGTGCACCTCCTGCACTGCGACGGCGAGCTGGCGTCCCCGCTCCCCCGCATGCCCCGCTTCACGCCGAGCCAGCCGGCTCCACGCGGCCGAGCGACGCGGCCTGCTCCCGGCTGACCTTCACCAGGCGCTCGAGCGCGACCGCGGCCGCGCCCGAGTCGACCGCGGCGATCGCCCGCGCGACGCCGGCGGCAATGTCGTCGGCGCCGCCGCCGGCGACGATCCCCGCGCCGGCGTTGAGCACGACGATGTCCCGGTGCGGCCCGGCCTCGCCGTCGAGCACCCGGCGGGCCAGCTCGGCGTTGCGGACGCCGTCGCCGCCGCGCAGGTCGTGGGACGTCGCCGGGGCGAGGCCGAGGGCGACCGGGTCGACGTCGTAGGTCCGGACGCCGGTGCTGGCGTCGAAGTCGATCACCGTGGACGTGGTCGTCGTGCTCAGCTCGTCGAGCCCGTCGTGGCCGTGCACGACCAGCGCCCGCAGGTTGCCGTGGGCCCGGAGGACGCCGATCATCTTCTCGGCCATCGACGCATCGCTGACGCCGAGCACCTGGCGGCGGGCCCGGCCGGGATTGGCCATGGGGCCGAGGAAGTTCAAGACGGTCGGCACCCCGAGCTCGCGGCGCGTCGGGCCGGTGTGGCGCATGGCCGGGTGGAAGCGCGGCGCGAAGCAGAAGCCGATGCCGGCCTGCTCGATGCACGCGGCGACGCCCGCCGGGGTCAGCTCGATGGCGACGCCCAACACCTCGAGCACGTCGGCGGACCCGCACGCCGAGGACGCGGCCCGGTTGCCGTGCTTGCACACCGGGATGCCGGCCCCGGCCACGACGAACGCCGCGACCGTCGAGATGTTGATCGTGTGGCTGCGGTCGCCGCCGGTGCCGCAGGTGTCGACGACGCGGTCGGCCAGCTCGTCGGAAAGCGGCACCATCTCGGAGTGGTCGAGCATCGACTGCAGCATCCCGGTCATCTCCTCGACCGTCTCGCCCTTCATGCGCAACGCCACGATGAACGCCGCCATCTGGGCCGGCGAGGCGTGGCCGTCGAGGATCTCGGCCATCGCCGCGCCGGCCTGCACCGACGTGAGGTCGAGCCCGGAGGTCAGCGGCCCCAGCACCGCGGGCCAACCGCCCATCTCGTCGAGGCGGACCGTCATCGGGAGCTCAATCCCACCAGAGGTCGCGATCGAGCACGCCGCGCGCGATGAGGCCGAGCTGCACCTGCGAGGTGCCCTCGACGATCGTGAGCTGCTTGGCGTCGCGGTACCAGAGCTCGGTCGGGTGGTCCTTCATGTAGCCGGCCGCACCCAGCAGCTGCAGGGCCACGCCCGACGCCCGCACCGCCAGCTCGGTCGCGTGGTACTTGGCCATCGAGAGGTAGGGCACCCACTCCTTGGTGAACTTGCCTTCGTCGACCAGCGAGGCGGCGCGGTAGGTCAGCAACCGGGCCGCTTCGATCTCGACCGCCAGCTTCGCGATCTCCCACTGGATGCCCTGCATGTCGGCTTCGGTCTTGCCGAACATCTCGCGCTGCTCGGCGTACTCGGTCGCGTACATCAGCGCGCCCTCGGCCAGGCCGATCCCGCGGGCGGCGACGATCGGGCGCATGGCGTTGAGACCGAGCATCGCCAGCTGGAAGCCGCCGATCTCGCCGACGACGTTCTCCGCCGGCACCCGCACGCCGTCGAGCAACAGCTCGCCGGTGTCGACCCCGCGGACGCCCATCTTGTGGTCGAGGTTGCCGACCGAGACGCCGGCCCAGGCGCGCTCGACGACGAAGCAGGTGATCGAGTCGCGGGCCCGTGACGTGGGGTCGTCGGCGGTCTTGGCGAACACCGTGTACCAGTCCGCCTGGGCGACCCCGCTCATCCAGCACTTGGTGCCGGTCAGGACCCAGTCGCCGCCGTCGGGCACGGCCCGGGTGCGCATGCCCATCACGTCGCTGCCGGCCTGGGGCTCGGACAGGCCGAAGCCACACCGCTGCGTGCCGGCGGCGACCCCAGGGAGATACTTCTGCTTCTGGTCCTCCGATCCGGCGATCATGATCGGGCCGCCCGGCAGGCGCGTCAGCAGGAGCATGAGCGCGGCGGTGTTGGAGTACTTGGCCACCTCTTCGATGGCGACGGTGAGGCCGAGGATCCCGGCCCCGCTGCCGCCGTAGGCCTCCGGGATGCAGAGCCCCAGCAGCCCGGTGTCCCGGAAGACCCCGAACAGGTCCTCGGGGTACTCCCCGGTCTCGTCGATCTCCCGGGCGCGGGGCTTGACCTTGTCCTGGGCGAGGCGGCGGACCGACTGCTGGAGCGCGGTCAGCTCGTCCGAGAGATCGAAATCCATGGTGGCGAGACGCTAGCGACCCGATTGGGCGGGCGCCCCGACCGGGCGACGCCTACGCGGTCTTGCGGCGCTGGCGGACGATCCGGCGTCGTTCACGCTCGGTCGCTCCACCCCAGACGCCGTCGTGCTCACGATTGCTCAGCGCGTACTCCAGGCAGGCCTCTCGCACGACGCAGGTGGCGCACACGGTCTTGGCCGTGCCGGCATCGTCGTCGCTCACCGGGTAGAAGATTTCGGGATCGAGGCCGCGGCACGCTCCCTTTTGGCGCCACGACAGGTTCATCAGGTCTGATCACTTCCTCGTCGGCTGGCCCGGCAAACACCCAAATCGCACCGGGACAGCCCTTTTGGGGGGCCTTCCATT
Source organism: Acidimicrobiales bacterium (assembly GCA_025463925.1). Lineage (GTDB taxonomy): Bacteria > Actinomycetota > Acidimicrobiia > Acidimicrobiales > AC-14 > RYN-50. Next base: position 18,268 of record JAODBK010000040.1, read on the forward strand.
ATGGAACGTGAACGTTGCGAAAGTCCATCTCCTTCCCGCCTCCGCAGGAAGGGGCGGGTGGGCTCAGGCAGGAGCGCCGAGGGCACCGGTCGGCGTCGTGACCAGCGGGCGCCCGGGCGTGACGGGGAAATGGCACGCGACGAACTGGCCGGGCTGGAGCTCCCGCATCGTCGGCTCCTCGTCGGCACACCGCGCCTCGGCCCGGGGGCACCGGGTGCGGAACCGGCACCCGCTGGGCGGGTCGAGCGCCGAGGGGAGCTCGCCGGTCAGCGGCACGCTCTTGCCCCGGACCCGGCTGGCGTCGGGATGCGGCACCGAGGCGAGGAGGGCGTTGGTGTAGGGGTGGGCCGGCCTCCGGTAGAGCGCCTCGGAGGGCGCGATCTCGCACAGCTTGCCGAGGTACATCACCGCCACGCGGTCGCTGATGTTCTTCACCACCGAGAGGTCGTGGGAGATGAACACCATCGTGAGCCCGTAGCGCGCCTTCATGTCCTCGAGCAGGTTGAGGATCTGCGCCTGGACCGACACGTCGAGCGCCGAGACCGGCTCGTCGCAGATGAGCACCTGCGGGTCCATCACCAGCGCCCGGGCGATGCTGACCCGCTGGCACTGGCCGCCCGACAGCTGGTGGGGCCGGCGGGCGGCGGTGTCGGTGTCCAGGCCGACCGTCTCGAGCAGGTGGTTGACCCGAAAGCGCCGGTTCTCCTCGATCCCCCAGATCGCCAGCGGCTCGGCCACGATGTCGACGACGACGCGCCGCGGGTTCAGCGAGCTGATCGGGTCCTGGAAGATCAGCTGCATCTTCGGGCGCATCTCGCGCAGCTCCTCCGGCGACAGGGACGTCAGCTCGGTGCCCTCGAGCGCCACGCGGCCGCTCCGCGGGCGGGGCAGCTGCATCACGGCCCGCCCGGTCGTCGACTTGCCGCACCCGGACTCGCCGACCAGGCCGAGTGTCTCGCCCTTGGCCACGTCGAAGCTCACGTCCGACACCGCCTGCACCCGCCCGCCCTTCGTCGGGAACTCGACGACGAGGTGCTCCACCCGCAGCACGATGTCCTCGCGCCCGTCCCGGAGGGGGGCGGTGCCGCTGCCGGCCATCAGTGCTCGACCCGGCGCGGCCGCGCCTCCGCGGCCTCGGCCTCGGGGCCGGTGGGCCCCCCGACCGGATACCAGCAGCGGTAGATGTGGTGCACGTTGTCGTCGTCCGGTGCGAGGGGCGGCTCCTGCACGCCGCAACGGAATCCGGCCCGCGGGCACCGCGGGTTGAACCGGCAGCCCGGCGGCGGCGACACCAGGTCCGGCGGCCGCCCGCCGATGGCGAGCAAGCGGGTGTGCGGCGGGTCCTCGATGTTCGGCACCGATCTCAACAACGCGTCGGTGTACGGCATGCGCGTCGCCTTGAACAGTTCGGCCGCCGGACCCATCTCCACGATCCGGCCGGCGTACATCACCGCGATGTCGTCGGCCCGGCCGCCCACGACCTCGAGGTCGTGCGAGATGAGGACGACCGCCATGTTGCGCTCGGACTGCAAGCGGCCGAGCAGGTCGAGGATCTGGGCCTGCACGGTGACGTCCAGCGCGGTGGTCGGCTCGTCGGCGATCAGCAATTTCGGCTCGCACGACAGCGCGATCGCGATCATCACCCGCTGGCGCATGCCGCCGGACAGCTGGTGCGGGTACTCGTCGACCCGCACGCCGGGCGACGGGATGCCGACCTGGCCGAGCAGGTCGATGGCCCGTTCGCGGGCGTCGGCCTTCGACATGTCGAAGTGCACCCGCAGTGACTCCATGATCTGGCGGCCGACCTTCATCACCGGGTTGAGCGCGGTCATCGGGTCCTGGAAGATCATCGAGATCTGCCGGCCGCGCACCTCGCGCAGCTCGTGCTCGTCCATCGGCCGCAGGTCTCGGCCCTCGAAGAGGATCTGCCCCTGCGGGTCCACGAGCTGCCGCCTCGGCGACAGGCCGAGAATCGAACGGGAGAGCACGGTCTTGCCCGACCCGGACTCGCCCACGATCCCCAGCGTGCGGCCCGCCTCGAGCGTGAACGACACGCCGTCCACGGCGCGGACGATGCCGCGCGGTGTCTGGAAGTGGGTGGTGAGATCGCGCACGTCCAGCAGCGGCCCGTCGAAGTCCGATCGGCCCACTGGATCGAGCAGCTCGCCGACCGCCGCGGCGTCGTTCCTCACGTGAGCGCGCCTTCCTTCACGTCGAAGCGGGCCCGCACCACATCGCCGAGGTAGTTGAGCGACAGCACGGTGAAGAAGATGGCGCCGGATCCGGAGAACACGATGTGCGGCGCCTGCCCGTTGGTCAGGCCGCTGCGGCCGAACGTGATGATGTTGCCCCAGGACGGGACGTCGACCTTGAGGCCGGCACCCAACAGGCTGAGGCCGGCTTCGGCGACGATGACCACCGCGACGGCCAGCAGCGCGATCGACGCCATCGCGGGCACGACGTTGGGCAGCACCTCACGCACGATGATGCGGCGGTTCTTGGCGCCTTGCGCCCGCGCCGCGGTGACGAACTCGCGCTGGCTCCACGTCAGCGTGTTGGCCCGCGTGATCCGGGCGAGGATCGGCGTCGAGATGATGCCGAGGGCGAGGCTGACGTAGAACAGCGAGTGGCCGAGGAACGTCGTGAGCGCGAGGGCCAGCACGAGCGCGGGGAACGCCAGCATGATGTCGAGCACCGCGGTGATCAACGTCTCGATGCGCCCGCGGTAGTAGCCGGCGATCAGCCCGAGGAACCCGCCGACGGTGCCACCGATGGCGACCGCGAAGAAGCCGACGGCCAACGAGTTGCGGGCGCCCCAGACGATCCGGCTGAAGAGGTCGTAGCTGTTGTCATCGCCACCGAGGAGGTGCGACAGGCTCGGCTTGGCATCCCGGAGCGCGCCGTGGTCGATGATCTCGGACGGCTTGGGGATCGGCAGCAGCGGCGCCAGCAATGCCAGGCCGATGACCAGCACCAGCCACCCGACGGCCAGCCAGGCCCCGACGCCGAACGTCCGGCGGGACGGGGCGCCGGCCACGACGGCGATGACCTCCGGTGCGACCGCGACATCGGTCGGGAGGTCAGGCGGCATGGCGGACTCTCGGGTCGAGGGCCGTGTACAGCAGGTCCACCACGAAGTTCACGACGACATAGCCACAGCCGATCACCGCGACGCACGCTTGCACGGCGATGTACTGGCGCTCCGAGATGGCCTGGAAGATGGTGAGACCGACGCCGGGCAAGGTGAAGATCGCCTCGATGACGATGGCCCCGCCGATGAGGGTGCCGACGCTGATCCCGGCCACCGTCAGCAACGAGAAGCTCGACGGCCGGAGCGCGTGCCGCAGGAGGATGCGCCACGTCGGCAGGCCCTGGCTCCGCGCCATGAGGATGTAGTCCTCCTGGAGCGTGGCGATCATGTCGCTGCGCAACAGCCGCATGTACACCGCGGCCTGCGCGAGGGCCAGGCTGAACGCCGGAAGGAACATCGACTTGAAGTGCTCGGTCGGGCTCTGACCGAAGTGCACGTAGCCGAGCACCGGGAACCATTTGAGCTTCACGCCGAGGTAGAAGATCAACACCAGGGCCAGCACGAAATCCGGGATCGCCAGCGACGCGAACGCGCCGGTGCTCAAGAAGCGGTCCACCCACGTACCGGCGCGGTACGCGGCGAGGATCCCGAGTGGGATGGCGATCACCAGTGCGAGCACCTCGGCGTACACCAGCAGTTGCAGCGAGACCGGGAGCGCCTGGCTCAGCCGCTTCCGTACCGGCTCGCCACCGAACTGGCGGTAGTACCGGCCGAAGTCGCCGCGCACGAACTTGCCGAGCCACCGGGTGTACTGCGACACCAGCGGCTTGTCGAGGCCGACGTCCTTCCGGAGCTGCGTCCGCTGCGCGTCGGTGCCCAGCGGGATGATCGTCGCCGCCGGGTCACCCGGCAGCAGGTGGATGAGCAGGAAGGAGAAGAAGGTGACGACCAGCAGGACCGCGGCGAGCTGCACGACCTTCTTCCCGATCAGCGCGCCCACGCCGGCCCGCGTCCGCCGCTACTTGGAGACCCAGAGGCCGACCATCGGATGGACGCTCGCCAGCAACCCCTGCTTCCCGCCACCGTCGGGCAGGTCGGGCCCGGTGATCCCGTGGACGTTGGTCTGGGATGCGATCGCCCACAGCGCGTACCATTTCCAGATGTCGTACGCCCCGGCGTTGAGCGCCTTGCTCAAGCCGTCGTAGTCGGTCTTGCGCTTGGCGGGGTCGATGTCCGACCGGCCGATGTCGAAGATCTGGTCGACCGCCGGGTCCTTGAACCGCTGGAAGTTGATGGCCGAGCCGCCGTGCCACCAGACCCACTGGGTGTCGGGGTCGCTGCCCTGGTGGTTGCGCCACAGGTTCATCTGGTACCCGCCGCCGATGGCGTCGCTGATGAGGGTGGCTTCGTCGACCTGCTTGATCGTGGCGTTGATGCCGGCCTTGGCCCACTGCGACTTCAACAGCTGGGCCTCGCGCGCGTTCTCGGGATCGATGGTCGTCTCCACCTCGACGTTGAACTGGCCGCCGTGCTTGGCCTTGTACGCGTCGGCCTTGACCTTGGCCGCGGCCAGATCGAACTTCGGGTAGCCAGGGTCCGGGACGTACCCGACGACGTCGGGCGCGAACGGCTGGTCGGCGATGGTGTTCACGCCGCCGTTGACGATGTTGTTCAGCTCGACTCGGTCGGTCGCGAGGATGACCGCCTGGCGCGCCGTGATGTCGTCGAACGGCGCGTGCGACACGTTCATCATGTTGTAGGAGACCTCGGCGCCCTTCTGGTTCTCGAAGATCGTCAACTGGCCGTGCGCCGCCGCGTCCCGCAGGTCCTTGATCTGGAGGGCGCTGTCGGTGTGGATGATGTTGAGCTGCCCGCCCTTGAGCCCGTTCGTCCGCTGGCTGGGGTCGACCACCGGCCGGAAAGTGATCTGGTCGAGGTAGGGAAGGCCGGGACGCCAGTACTTCTGGTTCTTGAGGACGGTGAGGTGGTCGTTGACGACCCAGTCTTTCAAGGTGAACGGGCCCGTCCCGATCATCTTCGTCGCGCAATTGGCCTTGTCGTTGATCTGGGCCGGCGCCATCATCCCGATGCGGCCGGTGAAGTAGAGGTAGGCCGGGAACGCGACCCACGGCACCTTCATCGTGACCTTCACCGTCATCGGGTCGACGACTGTGGTGTCGGCGATGTTGGCGAACGCGAACTGGATCAGCAGCCCGTGGCGGTACGCGTCGAGATTGAGCTTCACGGCGGCGGCGTCGAACGGGGTGCCGTCGTGGAACAGCACACCCGGCCGGAGGGTGATGACCCACTCCTTGTAATCGCTGCTCGGGGCGACCGACTTGGCGAGGTACGGGACGTAGTCGCCCTTCTCGTTCGGCACCGTGAGGGTGTCGTAGATGGACTCCGCGACCTGGATGCCCTCAGGACTCAGGTTGGCACCGCTCAGGCAGAAGCCGTTGGAGCTCTCGGCGCCGAGGCCGTAGGTGATCGAGCCGCCGGACTGCGGCGGGCCCTCACCCTTGCTGCCGTTGGGGCTCGTACCACCGGCCGACGAGCTTCCCGACCCACCGCCGCAGGCCGCGGCGACGAGGGCCAGGCCGACGACGATCGCGGCGAATGACGAGCGAGCGGAACGGGACACCCGCGACGAATGCGGCAACTTGATCCCCCTGGAGTGCGTGACGAACTGTCTCGCGGCGAGCGTACAGCCCGACCCGTTCCGAGGTCAGCCGCGAAGGTCCTCGACCAGCGACGCGCGGGTGTCGTCCGGCAACAGCACCCGTTCCTGGTACGCCGGGTGGTTCGCCGCGAGCCACGCCGGGCCGGCCGCCAGCCGTTCGATCTGGCCGTCGGTGAGGTGGAGGCGGATGTAGTGCACGGACGCGGTGATCTCCTCGCGCGTCAGCTGGGCGGCATGCGCCCCGTCGGGCACCGACCGCACGACCTCGGCGTCCTCACCGAGCTGCAGCTCGATCGACCGCTCGATCCCGACGAGCTTCGGCAGCCACTCCATCAGCTGGCCCTTCGACGTCAGCTCGATGAACAGCGTCGCGGTGAGCTCGCCGGCCGACGGGATCAGCGGGTTGTAGACGTCGAGCTCGTGCTGGATGGCGTCGTCGCTGAGCATGCGCTCGGCCCGAGCCATCTCCTGCACCTGGAAGCGGATGGTGTCGCGGTTCTCGAAGAGGACGGTGACGATCGGGCCGATCTGCACCCGGCGGAGCTTCTTCAGCTGGATGATCCGGTCCCGGAACTCGTCGCGCTCGCGCTCGTACGCGCGCAGGTCGGCGATGTCATCCAGAGTGAGTTTCTGGCTGGTCATTCGGCTGGGATCCCGTAGGCGCGGGCCAGGACCTGGATCGGATGGACCGGCTTCGTGCCGGTCTCCTGGAGGATGGCGCCGTTGGCCAGGTGGCAGTCGCCGGCCACGACGTCGGCCGCGGCGTTGCGGATCGCTCCGGCGAGCGGTTGCGCGATCTTTCGTGACAGCTCGTAGTGCTCCTTGCGGTAGCCCCACGTGCCGTCGATGCCGGAGCACTTGTCGATGACCGTGACCGTCGCGCCGGTCAGGATCATGAGGTCGCGCGACTTGTACCCGATGTTCTGCGCCCGCAGGTGGCACGGCGCGTGCCACGCCACCGACTCGGGCAGGTCGCCGGCGAACTCGGCGTCGAGCCCACCCCGCTCCCGGTGCACCTTCACGAGGTACTCGGCGGCGTCGTAGGTGTTCTCGGCGACCAGCTCGGCGTCGTCACCCCCGACGTACTCGGGATACTCACGCTTCAGGACATACCCGCACGTCGGCTGCGGAACGACGATGTCGTTTCCCTTGCGGACCTCGGCCGCCAGCACCTCGACGTTGCGCTGCCCCTGCTTCATGAAGTTGTCGACGTCGCCCCCGTCGAGCCACGGCATGCCGCAGCACACGGCGGCGTCGGGTACGTCGCACTGCACGCCGTTGCGCTCGTAGACCTTCACCAGGTCGTGCCCGATCGTCGGGTCCTGGTACTCGACGAGACACGTGGGGAACACCGCGACGGTCCCCCGCCGCTCGGCCTCCGGGATCACCGGGCGGTCGCGCTTCTTCCACCAGGTGGAGAACCGCTGCTTGGCATAGGGCGGGAGCAACCGCTCGGCCGCGATCCCCACCGTCTTCTCCATCAACTTGCGCGACAACGAGCCGGGCTTGCCGGTGACGCGGTTGACGATGGGTGAGGCCGCCGTCGACACCTTGCCCAGCAGGTCGGTCCGGCCGAGGAACTGGTTGGCGGGGTCGAGCGTGCGCTGCCGGTGCTCGACCGCCTCGGCCCGCAGCATCAGCCGCGGGAAGTCCAGCTGCCACTCGTGCGGCGGGACGTAGGGGCACTTCACGTAACAGAGCTTGCACTGGTAGCACTCGTCGACGACCCGGTCCTGCTCGGCGTCGGTGAGCGCGCCGACGTCACCGTCCTTGGCGTCGATGAAGTCGAACAGCGTCGGGAACGATGGGCAGAGGTTCCAGCACAAGCGGCACCCGTGACAGAGGTCGTAGACCCGCGTGAGCTCCTCGCGCAGGTCGGACTCCTCGAAGTACCTCGGGTCACGCGGGTCGTACGTGGTCGTCACGGGGCCGCTCGCGTGGAATGCGTGGACTACTTGACGGACTCGAGGCCCTGGGCGAACCGGCCGGCGTGGCTCTTCTCGGCCCGCGCCAACGTCTCGAACCACTCGCTGATGCTCTCGAGGCCCTCGTCGCGCGCCGTGCGGGCGAAGCCCGGGTACATCTCGGTGTACTCGTAGGTCTCGCCCTCGATGGCGGACCTGAGGTTGTCCTCGGTGGGGCCGACGGCGACACCCGTCACCGGATCGCCCACCTCGGCGAGGTGGTCGAAGTGCCCGAAGGCGTGACCGGTCTCGCCTTCGGCGACCGAGCGGAAGAGCATGGCGACGTCGGGGTAGCCCTCGACGTCCGCCTTCTGGGCGAAGTAGAGGTAGCGGCGGTTGGCCTGGCTCTCTCCGGCGAAGGCCTCCTTGAGGTTCTCGTGGGTCTTGGTGCCGTTCAGCTTCGGCATGGGTCTCCTTGCGTCATTGGGGGGTGGCGGTGGCGCAGGCATCGCACAGGCCGCGGAACACGACCTCTGCACTACCCACGGTGAAGCCTTGCCGCGCCGCTTCGGGCACGGTGAGCCGGCGAAAATCGGCGTACAGGTCGCGCACCTTCCCGCACGACTCGCACACCAGGTGATGGTGGCTGTCGACGTTGGGGTCGAAGCGCGACGAGCCGGTCCCGAGATCGAGTTGCTGGATCTCGCCCATGTCGGCGAGGTCGTTGAGGGTCTGGTAGACGGTGCGGAGCGACATCGTCGGCATCTCCGCCAGCGCTGCCTGGTAGACCCACTCGGCCGTCGGGTGACCGGCGTTGCCGTGCAGCACACCAAAGATGCACTGCCGCTGGGGGGTGACCTTGAACCCCCGATCGCGGAAGAGCTGTGTGAGCTCGGCCGGTGTCTTCACGACGGGGACGGTAGCACCAATCAACAATGATTGTTACGTAGAAATGGTTGCGATGACCATAGGCTCCGCCGGATGAGCGCCGGAGGCCGGGCCCGGACCGCGCTGCTCCTGGCGCTGGCCGCGTGTGCCCCTGGTGTGATCATGCGGCTGGCCGCGGTCCACACCTCCCACCCGGTCGAGGCCCTGCTGTTCGGCCTCGCCATCGTCGGGGCCGCGTTCATCCTGTCGTGGGGTGCCGAGGCGGCCCAGCTCGACATCTCGGCCGGCTTGGCCATCGCGGTGCTGGCGTTCATCGCGGTCCTGCCCGAGTACGCGGTCGACCTTATCTTCGCCGGCAAGGCCGGCAACGCGTACTCGAAGTACGGGTCCACGTGTCTCAAGCCGGGCTCGCCCGATGCGTCGCCCTGCTCGCTGGCCCTCGCCAACATGACCGGGTCGAACCGGCTGCTGATCGGCATCGGCTGGTCGCTCGTCGTGTTCGCCGCCTGGTACGCACTCCGTCGGCGCCGCATGCCGGGCGGCAGCCAGATCGTGCTCGAGCGGTCGCACTCCGTCGAGCTCTCGTACCTCACGGTCGCGGTCGCGTACTCGCTGACGCTGCCGCTCAAGCGCACGATCACGCTGCTCGACGCCGCCCTGCTCGTCGCCATCTTCGTGGCGTACACGATTCGCGTCGCCGGCAGCCCGGCCGAGGAACCGGACCTGGTCGGGCCGGCCAAGTGGATCGGCTCGTTCGACCGGCGCCGACGGCGGACCGCAGTGGCCGGCCTCCTGGTGCTCGCGGCCGCGGTCATCCTCCTCTGTGCCGAGCGCTTCGCCGAGGCCCTGGTCGGCACCGGCCGGGTGTTCGGCATCAGCGAGTTCCTGCTCGTCCAGTGGCTGGCGCCACTGGCGTCGGAGGCGCCCGAGCTGCTCATCGCCGGGATGTTCGCGTGGCGCCTGAAGACGTCGGCCGGCCTGTCGACGTTGGTCTCGGCCAAGGTCAACCAGTGGACCCTCCTGATCGGAACGCTGCCAGTGGTGTTCGCCATCACGTCGGGGACGCTGCACGGCCTGCCGATCGACGCCGGGCAGCGCGAGGAGCTGCTGCTCACCGCGGCGCAGTCGGTGTTCGCGGTCGCGATCCTGTCGAGCCTGTCGATCTCGGTGAAGGAGGCGTGGGCCCTCTTCAGCCTCTTCTGGGCGCAGTTCCTGATCGGTGCGTTGGTGCCCGGCCACGCCCACGGCGTCGAGCGAGTGATTGTGTCCGGGATGTACCTAGTCTTGGGCGCGATGATCCTCCTTCGCGACCGCCGCCGGTTGCCCAAGCTCCTGCGCGACGGCTTCCGCACGCCACACGAGCACCTCCACACGTGACCGAGCCGGCGACGTTCGACCGCGCCGCCAACCTGGCGCGCCTGGCCGACGAGCCGTTCGACGTCCTGGTGGTCGGGGGCGGCATCACCGGCGCGGGTGTGGCCCTCGACGCCGCGGTGCGCGGGCTGCGGGTGGCGATGGTCGAGCGCGACGACTTCGCATCGGGCACGTCGTCGAAGTCGTCGAAGCTGGTGCACGGCGGCTTGCGCTACCTCCAACAACGCGAGTTCCGGCTCGTGTACGAGGCGCTGCACGAGCGCCAGCGGCTGCTGCGCAACGCGCCGCACCTCGTGCGCGTGCTGCCGTTCCTGATCCCGCTCTTCGGCCGCGGCACCGCGAACAAGGCGCTGGCCCGCCTCTACTCGACCGTGTTGTGGCAGTACGACCTCACCGGCGGCGCCCGCCTCGGCAAGCTGCACGAGCGCATCTCGATCGAGCAGGCCCAGGCCCACATGCCGACGCTCGACACCACCAAGCTCGGCGCGGCGTTCCTCTACTACGACGCCCAGGCCGACGACGCCCGGCTCACGCTGACGATCGCCCGGACGGCGACCGACCACGGCGCCGCGGTCGTGAACCACTGCGGGGTCACCGCGCTCACCAAGTCCGGCAACGGGCGGGTCGACGGCGCGGTGCTGGCCGACGGCACCACCGTGCGCGCGTCGGTGGTGGTCAACGCCGCGGGGGTGTGGTCCGACGACGTGCGGTCGCTGGCCGAGGGCAGCCACTTGCCGTCCATCCGGCCGGCGAAGGGCGTGCATCTCACCGTGCCGTGGGACAAGGTCCGGTGCGACATCGCCGCGGTGCTCCCGGTGCGCAAGGACCGCCGGTCGATCTTCGTCGTGCCGTGGGGTGACCGCGTCTACATCGGCACCACCGACACCGACTACGACGGACCGCTCGACGATCCGGTCTGCACGCCCGAGGACGTGGAGTACGTGCTCGGCGCGATCAACGACGTGATCGATTCACCGTTGAAGCCCACCGATGTGCTCGGCACGTGGGCCGGGCTGCGGCCATTGGTGAAGGACGCGTCGAGCGCCCGGACCGCGGACCTGTCGCGGCGCCACCGCGTCGGGGTCGACGACGTCGGCCTCGTCACCGTCACGGGCGGCAAGCTCACCACGTACCGGAAGATGGCCGAGGACACCGTCGACGCCGTCGAGCACGCGCTCGGCCGGAAGCGCCGGTTCGCCAACCGGTCGCACACCGAGCGGCTCCGTCTCCACGGCGCCGAGGGGTTCGACCGCACGAAGCTCGATCACCTGACGGGCCGGTTCGGCAGCGACGCGTCGGCGGTCACCGCCCTGATCGACCGCGATCCGTCGCTCGGGCAGCCGCTGGTGCCGACGCTCCCCTATCTGCGAGCCGAGGCGGTGCACGCGGTCCGTCACGAGATGGCGACGACCCTCGACGACGTGCTGTCGCGCCGCACGCGAGCCCGGCTGTTGGCCCGCGACGCCTCGGCGCGCGCCGCGGCCGACGTCGCCGCGCTGATCGCCCCTGCGCTCGGCTGGTCGGCCGAGGACGCGGCCCACCAGGCGGAGGACTTCCGGTCGCGGGCGGTGGCCGAGCGCGAGGCCGCCGGCCTGCCGGAGACCGCGCTGGACGCGTCGATCGGCGCGTAGCACCGATGATCGATGCCAACCGGGGCGCGCCGACCCCGCCGATCCCCTTCGGTGGCACCGGCGCCATCGCACGCAAACTGCCGGGCCGGGCGGTCGAGCTCGACGACGGCTTCCTGGCCCGGCTGCGGGCCACCTGCGCCGACGTGTCGACCGAGCCGTCGCTGCTGGCCGAGGCCGGCCGGGACTGGTGGCCGCTGGCGATGACGTGGGCGGTGGACGGGCAGGCGCCGGCGCTGGCCGGCGCGGTGGCCCGGCCGTCCCTCGCCATCGAGGTCGCCGACGTGCTGCGCCTCTGCAGCTCGGCCGGCGTGCCGGTGACCGCGGCCGGCGGGCGCAGTGGCGTGTGCGGCGCGTCGGTGCCGGTGCACGGCGGCGTGGTGCTCGACCTCGGCGAGCTCGCCGGGATCGTCGACGTGGACGTGGAGTCGATGATCCTGGATGTGCGACCGGGCACGTTCGGCGACGTCCTCGAGGACGAGCTCCGCTCGTCGTACGGGATGACCTCGGGTCACTGGCCGCAGTCCATCGCGCTGTCGACCGTTGGCGGCTGGCTGGCGTGCCGCGGCGCCGGCCAGCTGTCGACGCGGTACGGAAAGATCGAGGACATCGTGGTCGGGCTCGAGGTCGCGCTGGCCGACGGCCGGATCATCCGCACCGGCGGCGCGCCGCGCGCCGCGGTCGGGCCCGATCTCACGCAGGTGTTCGTCGGCAGCGAGGGGACGCTCGGGGTGATCACCGAGGCGTGGCTCCGGCTGCATCCCGAGCCGCCGGCCGAGCGGCGCGCTGCGTGGTCGCTCCCGTCGTTCGAGGCCGGGCTGGAGGTCTGCCGGCAGGTGCTTCGCCGCGGCGCGACTCCCGCGGTCCTGCGGCTCTACGACGAGACCGAGACGACGCGCAACTTCCAGCTCGCCACCAACGCGCTCGTCGTGCTCGACGAGGGTGACGAGGACCTGATCTTCGCGGTGATGCAGGTCGTCGAAGCGGAGTGCATGGCCGCCGGAGCCGAGCCGCTCGACGTCGGCATCGTCGAGCAATGGATGGGCCATCGCAACGACGTGTCGGCCCTCGAGTCGTTGGTGGCCAACGGGTTCGTCGTCGACACCATCGAGGTCGCGGCGCGCTGGCGCGATCTCCCGGCGCTCCACCGCGAGGTGTTGGCCGCGCTCGGCGCGGTCGACGGCGTGCTCGCCGCCTCGGTCCACCAGTCGCACAGTTACCCGGACGGGGCGTGCCTGTACTTCACGTTCGCCGGGCGGCCCGAGCCGGACCCGGCGGTGAAGGACGCGTTCTACGTCGCGTGCTGGGACGCGGCGACGCGCGCCGTGCTCGCGCGAGGCGGCGCGCTGAGCCATCACCACGGCGTGGGCCTCAACCGCAGCCGCTTCGTCGCCGACGCGCTCGGGCCGGCGTTCGGCGTGCTCGTCGCGCTGAAACAAGCGCTCGACCCGAACGGCGTGCTCAACCCGGGCAAGCTGGGACTGCCCGATCCTTTCGGACCGGTCGGATGGCCGTGATGCACCGGTGAAGATCAACCGCACCGCGGCCGCGGTCGGCGCGATCACGTCGCTCGCGATCGCGATCCCCGTGCTCGTCGCCTATCGGGTGTACGCCTCGGTGCACGGCGTGGGGTGCAACTCCAACTCGGTGTGGTGGTTCGAAGCCTTGCTGCTGGTGGCGTGGGCGATCGGTGGCTACCTCGCCGCCGATCGGGAGCTGAACACACCGCTCATCCATGCCGCGCTGGCGGCCTTCGCCTGTTACGTCGTGGTGGGCACGGTGAGCGCGGTCGTCGTGGCCGGGGCGGGGCGGGTCCGTGCCTGTGGCAACGAAGCACCGATCTGGTCGACGTTGATCCTGAACGCGCTGCTGGCGTCGTGCAGCGGTGTGGTCGGCGGACTGATCGCGCTGCGGCGGAAGCGAGCGTCGTGATGAGCGCAGCGATGCGGAGCGAGCCCGCGAGCACCGCCCCGCGCCGCTCGGCGCCACCGTCGAGGATGGCGGCCAATTGAGCGGGATCCTGGTCGTCGACGTCGGGACGACGGGCGTGCGGGCGTCGATCGTGCGTCCCGACGCGACGGTCGATCACGCCCACTACCGCGAGGTCCTGCCGGACACGCCGGCGCCGGGGTTCGTCCAGTTCGACGCCGCCGCGATGGCGGACGCGGTCTTGGCCGTCGCGCACGCGGCGTTGCGCGACGGCGGCCCGGTCGACGCCGTCGGCATCGCCAACCAACGGGCGTCGACGGTGGTGTGGGATCGCGTCACCGGCGTGCCCGTCGGCCCCGGCGTCGGCTGGCAGGACCTGCGGACGGTCGGCATGTGCCTCGCGTTGCAGGGCCAGGGCGTGCGCGTCGCGCCCAACGCGTCGGCGACCAAGGCCTCGTTCCTGCTGGACATGGCCGACCCCGACCGGACGTCGCCCGACCGCTGGCGCGTCGGCACCGTCGACACGTGGGTCGCATGGACGTTGTCGAGCGGCGAGCTGCACGTCACCGACGCCACCAACGCCGGCGTCACCGGCATCCTGCACGCCGACGCGTCCGGCTGGGCCGACCACGTGCTCGACGCGCTGCGCGTCCCCCGGAGCGCGATGGCGAGGGTCGTCGACTCGACCGGCGTCGTCGGCCCGGCCTCGGCGCTGCCCGGCGCGCCCCCGATCGCCGGCATCGCCGGCGACCAGCAGGCATCGCTGGTCGGCCAGGGCTGCACCCGGCCGGGTCTGGCGAAGATCACATTCGGCACCGGCGGCATGCTCGACGTCTGCCTCGGCGCCGAGCGGCCGGCGTTCGAGATGCGCGGCGACGGCGGCTGCTTCCCGATCGTCACGTGGCGCGCCGGCGGCGTCGACACCTGGGGCGCGGAGGCGTTCATGCTCACCGCCGGCCAGTCGGTCGAATGGCTGCGCGACGACCTCGGGCTGATCGGGTCGGCCGCGGAGTCGGAGGCGCTGGCGGCGTCGTGCCAGGACACCGGCGGCGTGTGGTTCGTGCCGTCGCTGCTCGGCATGGGCACGCCGGCGTGGGACTTCGGTGCCCGGGGCACGCTGCTCGGGCTCACGCGTGGCACCGGCCGCCCCGAGGTGGTGCGGGCGGTGCTGGAAGGCGTCGCCCACCGCGGCGCCGACCTGGTCGAGGCGGCCGAGGCCGACGGTGGCCGGTCGATCGCGTCGCTGCGCGTCGACGGCGGCATGACCGCGAACGCGGTGTTCGTGCAGGCGCTGGCCGACGCCACCGCCCGGCCGATCGAGGTCTCGCCGGTGCTCGAGGCGACGACCCTCGGCGCCGCCTTCCTCGCCGGCATCGCCGTCGGCACGTGGTCGGGCTTCGACGACGTCGCCGCGACCTGGAAGCCCCGCGCCGTCGTCGAGCCGTCGGCCCGCGTCCCCGACCGCGACCGCTGGCGCGCCGCCCGCGATCAGGCCCGCGGCTGGCTCCCCGAGCTCTCCTCACTGGACTTCTGACCGGTCGAACCGCCGGAGACCGCCGGTTCGACGTGGGAGAATGGCCGGGACGGTGAGCCGGCCGGGTGGCCGCGGCAGGGCATGACCCTGTCGAGGAAGGTCGGGGCTCCGAAGGGCAGGGTGCTGGCGAGAGCCAGGACGGGGTGACCTGTCGGTTCAGGGCAACAGAGAGCAGACCGCCGATGGCCGCAAGGCACAGGCAAGGGTGAAACGGTGCGGTAAGAGCGCACCAGCGTCGGGGGCGACCCCGGCGGCTCGGCAACCCCCACCCGGAGCAAGGCCAAGCGTGGGATGACCGGCCCGGTCGACATCCCCAGGTAGGCCGCACAGATGGATGGCCACCCCGGCGCTCCGGCGCCGGACAGAACCCCGCCTACAGGCCGGCTCACCGTCACTCACCGTCTGACCTGCGGAAACGTCGTGTTGGACGTTGGCTGCGACTCCGCTAGTCCGCGATTCGTCCGCGAGATTCGCTGCGGCCCGCCAGTCAGACCAGGGCGATGGTGCAGACCAGGTAAGGGTTGGGCGGGCTGTCGTACGGGTCCTGCCGCTCGACGGTGGCGCCGAGCTTCCTGTTGAGGGCGAGCATCGGGGCATTGTCTTCGTGCACCTTGCTGGTTACCGTGCGCGCTCCAGCAGCGGTCGCCATTCGCACCACTTCTCGCTTTAGGCGAAGCGCCTGCTTGCGCAAGCGGTGGTCGGTGTCCGTGGCCAATATGGGCACCCGCCACCATTCTCCCCGTATGTACGAGATGACCGCTACTAGGCGATCGCCTTCCCACGATCCGAGAGCTTCGACGGTCCCGGCGTCTAGAGAATCGGCGAGATCGTTGCGAATCTCCTGCTCGACTTCAAGCGAGAAGCGATTACCGACCGTCGCGCATCGGAAGGATGCCAGTTGGGCGCGGTCACCTGATCCAACGGGGCGGAGGTCCACGCCGCCGCAGTCTCAGGAGCGGTTCTGCGACTTCGCCGCCCGAGCCGCCTCGATCGCACGTTCAGCAGCTTGTTGGAGCGCAGGCGTCATCTCGAATGGCGCCAACACCGACTGAGCGTCGTGTGATCGTCGACGCTGGTCGGCGAGCTCCCTCTCTTCGTCTGTCGCTTCCCATGGTTCGACCTTCGAGGGTGCCGGGTCTACGCCAGTTTTACGGAACCATGCGGCAATCGTTGGGATTGGGATCTCTTGCTTCGATGGCGCCCACGAAGGGAGCGCTCCGCGAGCTGTCCGCCACGGTGAGCCGGGGCGCTTGACGTAGCTCTCAAGGTCCGGGCCGGTCCACTTCCCGAAGTGTCGCAGGACCGTCCGAACTGTCTCGACGATCTCGAATGGCAGCCCCGAGGGATCGCCTCCGCGCGGCGCCGAGATGGGCTCCCGACCCGGCGCAGCGTCGCGGTATGTCTGCTCGACGACCTTCACGACCGGCCCATTGCGATACGCCAGAAGCGGCTCGCGGAATGCGCTCTCGGCCCAGAACTCCAAATTCGCTCCCTGTACCAAGTACAGGTACTTCTGGAGCTGCATCTTGTCGATCGACAGGCCGGCGGCGTGCTGCTCTTGGATCAGGAGCGCGGCCACGTCGTGTGCCGAATGGGTCATGCCAAGACATCCTCCCTTCGGCTTCCTAGTCCCTTCTCACCCTCGCATGACGACCGCATCCGTACCCGGGATGTCGAACAGATGTTCGCACCTTGCGAGAGCCGACGCAAGCTCACATCACCACCGTCACGACCGCGGCGGCCACAACCGTCGCGACGGTGGCACCGACAACCACAGCACCACTGAGCGGCAACCCAGGTCACAGGCTGACTCGGGGGGTTGCTGGTTGGTACGCGTTTGGTGCGCGGGACTTGCGAAATCCGGGGAAGCGCCGGGAACCCGGGAACTGGCGTGCCGGTCAGAGCCAAGCGATGCAGGTCGCCGCCGGTGCGCTCACACAACCCCGCCTACAGGCGGCTCACCGTCACCACATCCGAGCGGCCACGCGCGTTTCCGGTGACGCCGACTCGCTACCCGACCATGCGGCGGTCGACACCAGAGAGGAGCACGCCGCGGAAGTGTCGAGAACTGCGATGGTGGGCACAAGCCGTCGCACATGGCGACCGCCACCAAGTCCGGGCGCGCGACGCCGTCGAAGCGCAAGGGGACCCGGTCGGGGGCGCCGCGACGCCCACCGGTGGCGAGGTGGCGGCAGTACGTCGGTGCGCTCGGCCCCGGGCTCGTCACCGGCGCGTCGGACGACGACCCGTCCGGCATCGCCACGTACGCGCAGGTCGGCGCCAAGTTCGGGTTCGGGATGCTCTGGTCGGCGCTGCTCACCTTTCCGCTGATGGCGGCGGTGCAGGAGATGTGCGACCGCACCGCGCTGGCCACCGGGAAGGGCATCGGCGAGCTCGCGGTGAAGCGCTACACGCGACGGTGGCGGATGGTCCTCGGCGTCCTCCTCGTCGCCCTCATGGTGGCCAACGCGTTGAACATCGCGGCCGACCTGGTGGCCGTCGGAAGCGGCATGCATCTCCTGCACGCCGGGCCGCCCGCGGTGTGGGGTCTCATCGCCGGCGTCGCGGTGACCGCGCTCCTCATGTCAGGGTCGTTCCACCTGATCGCCCGCGTGTTCAAGGTGCTCTGCCTGGCCCTGCTGTCCTACCTCGGCGTGCTCGTCATCGCCCATCCGCCATGGGGATCGGTGGCCAGCCACACGCTCATCCCGCATGTGCAGCTGTCGAAGGACTACATCGCGCTCCTGGTTGCAGTGCTCGGCACCACGATCTCGCCCTACCTCTTCTTCTGGCAGAGCGCCCATCGCATGGAGGAGCTGCGCGACGAGGGCGCGACCCGCAGGGCGGTGCCGTTGAAGGAGCGATCGAGCCGCGATGCCAGGAAGAAGGAGTCGATGAGCCGACTCGACGTGTTCTCCGGGATGGCGTTCTCCAACCTCGTGATGTTCGCGATCATCGTGGCGTCGGCCCAGACGCTGTTCCACCACGGCAATCACGACGTGACCAGTGCCGCGCAAGCCGCCCAGGCGCTCAAGCCGATCGCCGGCCGCTGGGCCGAAGACCTGTTCGCGCTGGGCTTCATCGGTTCCGGCATGCTCGCCATCCCGGTGCTGGCCGGCGCCGGCGCGGTCGGCATGGCCGGGCTGATCGGCAAGTCGTGGGGCTTCTCCCGCACGGTCCGCCAGGCCCCGGTGTTCTACGGGCTCGTCGTGGCCGGCACCGTCGGAGGCACCGTGCTCAGCCTCCTGCACGTCGACCCCATCCATCTGCTGGTGCTGGTGGCGACGATCAACGGGATCGCGGCCGCGCCCTTCCTGGTGGTGGTCCTGCGGATCGCCAACGACCGAGACCTCATGGGCAACCGCGGCAACGGTCGGATCGCCAACGTCCTCGGCTGGCTGACCGTCGCTCTGATGGCAGCCGCGACACTGACGCTCCTCGCGACCGGCACTGGCTAGCAGGACCGTGGCGTGCGTGCCGTGGGACCGTGACTAGGACACGCGCGCGTACGACTGACCCGTCCACGTCCACCGAGCGGTGAAGGTGCCGTCCGGGCAGCACCGCGGGATGGTGGCCGAGGAGTAAGTCGAGCCGGACGTGGTGACGTCCGCTCCCTGGGCGACCACCGTGCCGGTGAGCCGGCTCCAGTCGTCGCGCCAGAGCGTCTGGCTGAGGTGCGCGGACGTCACCGACTCGGCGTGGTCGTAGACGAAGATCGACCGGCCCGGGGTGCCGGCGCCGGCGTCGCACGCCACCATCACGATGGCGAGCCGCACGGTTGGTTGCGGATTCGCGAACACCACGTCGAGCAGCTTCGTCCCCGTCGTCGCGCCACAGTCGATCGGGTACCGCACGAAGTACCAATTCACCACGGCGACGTCGAGACCCGACGCGGCCGGCCCGGGCGCCGTCGCCGGAACGGTGGCGGGCGGTGACGACACTGCCGGCGCAGTGGACGAGGTCGGGCGGCCGCCACCGGTGACGAGTTTGCTCGCCGGCTCGTCACCGCGGAGCGCGAACGTCGTGACGGCCACGAGGACGGCGAGGGTGAGCCCCGACCCGGCCGCCGCCCGCCGGTGCTTGATCGACTGGACGCGCCGGCGGACCCGCTCGAGCGCCTCGTCGTCCTCGGTCGGTGGCCGCACGTCAGGCAAGGGCCGCGGTGACATGTTCGCCGAGCACCTCCGTCTCGATCCGGCTCCGCAGCGCGGCCAGGCCCCGCTGCAGGTGCGTCTTCACCGAGTTCACCGAGATGCCCAGCGCGGCGGCGACCTCCTTGTCGCGCAAGTCGGCCAGGTACCGCAGGGCGACGACCTCGCGCTGGCGGCGCGGCAGGGCGAGCAACGCGCGGCTCAGCATCAGCCGCACCGACGCCTCGTCCTCGAACCCACGGTCGACGGGGTGTTCCGGGACGTCGGCGCGGCGGCGCTTCCGGAGAATGCGGAACGCGGCGTTGACAGTGACGCGGCGAACCCACGCGGTCCGGTAGTCGAGGCTTCCGATCCGCGACCAGTGCAGCCACGCCTGGGCCAGCGCCTCGGACGCGGCGTCGTCGGCCAGGTGGGCGTCACCCAGGACGCCGAACGCGGTGCGGTATGCGTCCCGCCGCATGACGGCGAACTCGTCCTCGAATCGACCACTCGGGTCACCCATGCCTCTCCCCACCAGTAAGCCACCGGCCAGCCGATCTGGGTGACACCCGGCCGGGATGCGATCGGTCGCCCGGTCGCCGATGATGGGGCATGACCGAGCAACGATGGCCGGAGCTCGCGCTGACGGCGTGGGCCGACACCCGCGACACCGTCCACATGTGGACGCAGATCGTGGGGAAGGTGCGGCTCGCGCTCGATTCGCCGGTGAACCACTGGTGGCACATCCCGCTGTACGTCTCGGCCCGCGGCCTGACCACGTCACTGATGCATGCGCACGACCGTGGCGCCGAGATCGAGTTCGATTTCCTGAACCACGTGCTCGTCGTCCGCACCACCGACAACGGCACGCGCACCGTCCCGCTCGAGCCCCGAACGGTGGCGAGCTTCTACGACGAGCTCATGGCGGCCCTCGGCGAGCTCGGCATCCAGGTGACGATGCTCGGACGGCCGGTGGAGGTCGTCGAGGCCATCCCGTTCGAAAAGGACACGGTGCACGCGGCGTACGACGGCGCCGCGATCAACCGCTTCTGGCGCGCCCTCGTCGAGGCCGACCGCGTGTTCAAGGTGTTCCGGGGCCGCTTCGTCGGCAAGGCCAGCCCGGTGCACTTCTTCTGGGGTGGGTTCGACCTCGCGGTGACGCGCTTCTCGGGGCGCACCGCGCCCAAGCACCCCGGCGGTGTGCCCAACTGCGCCGACTGGGTGATGCAGGAGGCCTACAGCCACGAGGTGAGCAGTTGCGGGTTCTGGCCGGGCGGCAGCGAGGAAGGATCCTTCTACTCGTACGCGTATCCCGAGCCCGACGGCTTCGCGGCGTGGCCGGTCGACGTCGCCGGCGCGCGCTACGACTCGACGCTCGGCGAGTTCCTCCTGCCCTACCGTGACGTCCGCACCGCCGCCGACCCGGACGCCACGCTGCTCGCGTTCCTCCAGCAGACCTACGAGGCCGCGGCCATCCCCGGCAACTGGGATCGGACCGCGCTCGAGCGCGCGAGCGCGCGAGCTGACGCCGTCTAGACGGGCTCGGCGAGCGCGGCCGCCGGCGGCGCGACGAGCGGCCACGGCCGGTCGCGCTCGACCGCGAGGGCGACGTCGAACAGCAGCGCGTCGGCGTGGTGGCGCGCCAGCACCTGCATGCCCACCGGCAGGTCGTCGACGGTGCCCGCGGGGATCGACACCACCGGGTTGCCATAGATGTTCGAGATGATCGTCAGCGCGCCCATGGTGACGAGGTCGGGGAAGCGCTTGCTCGATTCGGCGAGCAGAGCCGATGGCAGCTTCGGGATCGCCGCGCTCACCACCCGGGTGCCGAACAGCACCCCGCGAAAGGCCCACGCCGCGATCTGGCTGGACTTGGCCCAATCGATGAAGCTCGCCGAGTCGCTGCTCATGACCGCGTCGGCGGCGAACGCCGGCCCGGGGTTGGTCGCGGCGATCACGAAGTCGGCCTGCTCGAATGCCTCGGCCATCGCTTCGTTGGCCTGGATGCGCAGGCCCTCGGCCGCCGCCGCGGTGTGCAGGTTGTAGAGGGACTCGGAGAGCCGCAGCCCGACGGCGACCTCCTCGGTGAGGTCGCCGGCGCAGCCCGGCCACCGGTCGCCGAGATCCGCCAACAGCGTCGCCAGGTTGCCCATCATCCACTGCGCGGCCAGGTTCGGCGGCTCGACGGGTACGTCGACCTGGATCATCCCCGTGGCCGCGATGAGCGCCGCCGCCTCCTCGCGGATCCGCTCCTCGACTCCGGGCTCGAGCGTGACGCCGCCGAGCGCCGGCACGACCGCGACCTTGCGGCCCCGCAGGTCGTGCGTGCCGAGGCCCGCCTCCCACGGACCGGCGTCGGGAAGGGTGGTCGGGTCGTACGGATGGGGCCCGGCGCACACGTCGTAGTAGCGCGCCGCGTCGCGCACCGATCGGGCCAGGTTCCCCACGACGACGGTGTTCGGCCGCATGTACGCGTGCGGGCTGCGCGGGATCCGCCCGAAGGTGCCCTTCATGCCCAACAAGCCGGTGTAGCCGGCGGGGATGCGGATCGAACCGCCACCGTCACCACCGGTCGCGAGGCTGACGAGGCCACCGGCGACCGCGGCCGCCGACCCGCTCGACGACCCGCCGACGGTGCGCCCGTGGCGCCACGGGTTGTGCGTCACGCCGTTGATCTTGGAGACGCTGACGTTGAGCCCGCCGAACTCGCTCGCGGTCGTCTGCCCGACCGCGACGACCCCGCCGCGATCGAACAGGCGCTCGACGTGGTGCGAGGTGTGATCCGCGGTCCGGTGCTCGAACACCAGCGACGCCTCTGTGTACGGCCAACCGGCCACCGGCTCGAGCTCCTTCACGGCCGTCGGGACCCCACCGAACGGCTTCGCCACGTCGGCCCGGGCGGCGGCGGCGCGCGCCCGATCGAGGTCGAGGAACGCGAAGGCGTTCAGCTCCGAGGAGTCGATGGCCGCGATCGTGGCCTCGAGCTCCTCGACCGGGGACCGCTCACCAGCCCGGAACGCGTCGACGAGCGAGCAGGCATCACCCTGCCAGGGCAGATCAGACATGGGACCTCACCGATCGAGTGGCGATCGGTGCATATTCGACGCCTGGGCCTCAAGTTCCCGGCCTCTCCGGCCGATCTCCTGACAGGTGAGGACTCCCGACGCGGCGCGCATTGGCTCGGACCGCATGCCCATCGATGCCGAGGGGAGCGGGATGCGGGCCCTGGCCGACCGGTTGCCCGTCGGTGTGCTGTGCTGCCGCGAGGGCCGGGCCACCTACCTCAACGAGGCTGCGCTCCGGATGCTCGGCGTGGCGACGCTCGCCGAGGCGGCCGAGCGGCCCTTCTTCGAGTACATCGACCCCGACTTCCGGCCGCTCGCCGAGTCGCGGGCCGAGCAGCTGCGCCACGGCGCGACGCTCGAGCGCCCGGCCCGCCAACGCCTCCGGCGGGTCGACGGCACGACCGTCGACATCGACGTCGTCACCGTCCAGTTCGAGGACGACGCCGGTCCCGGCACCTACTCCGTCGCCGTCGACGTCACCGAGCAGCTGCGGGCCGAGGAGGCCCTGGAGGCGAGCGAGTACCGGTGGCGGTCGCTGGTGCACAACGCGTCCGACATCATCACCGTGCTCGCGCCCGACGGGACGGTGAAGTACAGCACGCCGGCGGCCGAGCGCCTGCTCGGCTGGGGCGACGACGACAACCCCAACGCCAACATGGCGCCGTTCGTGCACGCCGACGACATGAACGAGGTCGCCGAGACCTTCCTCGAGATCCTCGGTCGACCGGGGCACCAGACGCGGACCACGTTCCGCGTCATGCGCAAGGACGGGTCGTGGTGCTGGGTGGAGTCGATCGCCACCAACCGCATGGACGATCCCGCGATCGAGGGCATCGTCTGCAACGTGCGCGACGTGTCGGAACGGGTCGCGGCCGAGGAGGCGCTGCGCCACCAGGCGACCCACGACGTGCTGACCGGGCTGCCCAACCGGCAGGCGCTCAACACCGCGATCGAGGCCATCGCCGGATCCGGGAGCGGATCGGCGTTGCTGCTGCTCGACCTCGACGGCTTCAAGGACGTGAACGACGGTCTCGGCCACGACGTCGGCGACCTGGTCCTCGTCGAGGTCGCCCACCGGCTGCGCGCTGCCACGCGCGACGGCGACCTGGTCGCGCGGCTCGGCGGCGACGAGTTCGGGGTGTTGCTGTCCGGCCTCCGCAGCCGCGAGGCGGCGACCGTCGTGGCCGAGACGCTGCTGGCCGCGCTCGACCGTCGCGTCGAGCTCGACGGCACGCCGCTCCACCTCGGCGGCAGCATCGGCATCGCGTACTACCCCGAGCACGGCGCCGACGCGACCGCGCTGCTCCAGGCCGCCGACGTCGCCATGTACCGGGCGAAGGAGGAAGGGATGTCGTGGGCGGTGTACAGCGCCCGCGACCAACAGCAGCGGCGCCACCGGCTCACGCTGCTGACGCAGCTCCGCCAGGCCATCGACGACGAGACCGTCGCCGTCCACTACCAACCGATCGTCGAGCCCGCGACCGGCACGGTGCGGTCCGTCGAGGCGCTGGCCCGCTGGACGCTGCCCGACGGGTCGCGCATCGAACCCGACGAGTTCATCCCGCTGGCCGAGCGCACCGGCCTCATCCGGCCGTTGACCCGGCACGTGCTGACGCAGGCGCTCACGCAGTACGCGCGGTGGCGCAGCGAAGGCCTCGCCATCGAGCTCGCGGTGAACCTCGCCGCGCCGAGCCTGCGCGATCCCAACCTGGTCGACATGGTGTCCAGCGCGCTGGCCCGCACGGGCGTGGCCGCGGCGTCGCTGACGTTCGAGATCACCGAGAGCTCCGTCGCCGACCTTTCGCACGGCACGATGCGGACGATGAGCGACTTGCGCGAGCTCGGCGTGCGCTTCGCGATCGACGACCTCGGCGTCGGGTACTCGTCGATGGCGTACCTGAAGGACTTGCCGATCAGCCAGGTGAAGGTGGACCGCTCGTTCGTCTTCGAGATCGCGTCCGACCACCGCAGCCGGGCGATCGTCCGGGCGCTGATCGAGCTGGGTCACAGCCTCGGGCTGGCGGTGGTCGGCGAGGGCGTCGCGTCGGCGGCGGCGGCCAAGGAGATCGCGGCGCTCGGCTGCGACCTGGCCCAGGGCTTCCACTACTGCAAGCCGACGCCGGGCCCCGAGCTGACCGGGTGGCTCATCGAGCGGGCCGACCCGCTGCTGCGCTCGGAAGGGTCGCGCGTCGAGGGGTAGCGCGCCGCGGCAGGGATCGGCCACCCGCACGCCTAAGATCTCTGCACCCCACAGAGGAGCCCCCATGACCCGGCGCTGGCCGCTGTCCCTCCTTGTCGTGGTCGCCCTGGCGGGCGCGGCACTCGCCGGGTCGGCGTTGACCGCGACCGCACTGCCCGGCCGACTCGCGTTCTCACCGCCACAGCAGTTGCCGAAGTGGGCCGGCGGCGAGCCGTCGATCGCGTTCGATCCCAACCGCAACGGTTGGGTCTACGTCGTGGCGCCGCAGAGCATCCCCGCGGCCGCGAACGGCGCTTTCGGCGCCCCGGCCGGGTCGAACGGCATTGGCTTCTGGCGGAGCTCGACCGGCGGGAAGTCGTGGAACGGTCCCTTCTCGAACGCCAACATCGGCGCCACGAACGGCGGCGGCGACTCCGACGTCGAGGTGGGCGCCGACGGCACCGTCTACGTGGCCGACCTCGAAGCGGTGGCGACGGACATCTGCGCGTCGAAGGACCACGGCAAGAGCTTCAGTGCCGGGCCGCTGCTGCCCACCCCGTGCGGCCCGATCGTCACCAACCAACAAGGGCCCGAGACCGACCGTCAATGGCTCAGCCGCGCCAAGAACGGCGACCTCCTCCTCACCTACCACGACTTCGCCGCCGGCTTCCCGATCATCCTGAAGTCCACCGACAAGGCGCAGACCTTCCTGCCGTGCGGGTCGATCCTCAATCCCGCACAGTCGGCCGGCCAGAACTACACGCCCACTGGCGGGACGCTCGTCGCCAAGCCCGCGATCGGCAGCGACGGCACCGTCTACGTCGAGGTCACCGAACCCGACCGCGTCTCACCGCCGATCGGTGCCACCTTGAACCACCTCTACATCGCCGTCTCCAAGGGCGGCTGCAACGGCGCGGTCTTCGACAACCACCTGATCTTCACCCAGCCCACCGCGGACCTCGGCAAGATCTTCAACGCGCTGGCCGTGGACGGCGGTGACACGCTCTACGTCGTCGCCGGCGGCAAGACCGACGGCAAGCAGGCCGACACCAACATCTGGCTCTTCACATCGACGGACCACGGGGTGACCTGGTCCAAGCAGCCCGTCCGGGTCAACTCGCCCGATCTCAAGGCCAACGTCCTGCCGGCGGTCGTCGGCGGTCTCGGCAAGGGTCAGGTCGCCATCGGGTGGTTCGGCACCACCACCAGCGGCGATCCCAATGGATTGAAGAACCAGTGGCGCTACTACGCGGCCACCAGCACGGACTCCGGCAAGACGTTCCAGCAGACGACGGTGACGCCGGGCGTCATCCACTACGGCGACATCTGCACGCAGGGCGTCTTCTGCGGGCTGGTCCCCGGACAGCCGAGCAACCGCAACCTGGCCGACTTCTCGTCGATCGCGGTCGACCCGGCGAACGGATGTCTCGTGATCGCGCTGCCCGGCGATCCTGACAACCGGCCCGATCTGCCGAACGGCGCCAACAACTTCTCGTCGTCGGCGTACGTGTCGTCCCAGACCGGTGGCGCGTGCCTGGCGGCGCCGGCCGCGACCGCGGCCCACACCGGCGCGCCCGCGCCCGCCGCAGCGG
>JAODBK010000005.1 GCA_025463925.1 Acidimicrobiales bacterium
GGAGCCCGAGATCGGATTCGAACCGATGACCTGCGCATTACGAGTGCGCTGCTCTGGCCGGCTGAGCTACTCGGGCGTGGCCGCCACGGTAGCAAGGGCCGGAAGGCGCACCAGCAGGGCTTGGAGCAACAATGACTCGTTCGGGTTGCGGATCAGCGCCTCGACCGCAGCGTGGATCGCGTCGACCGCGGCGACGCCTTCGGCGGGCCCGACGGCACCGGCAACGAGGCCATCGCGATAGGCCGTCTGCATCGTCGCCAAGCCGAACCGCAACTCGTCCATCCGCAGCCGCCGCACCTCGCGCTTGTGGCGATCCTCGAGGTCCTTGCGCCCGGCGCCCCGCACGCCGATGGCGGCAACCCGCTCCTCCAGCGCCTGCCGCTCGGCCTCGTGCCGGCCGGCGAGCGTGTCGACGCCGGCCGAGCCGATGAGCTCGAGCAGCTCGGCGGCGACGACCGACGCGGCCGCGCCGGTGCCGTCGAGGCGCGACGGGACGTGGCGCCACCTGGCCCGGCGCTCGGCGAATCCGGGATCGGCGGCGAGCAGGCGGGCCCGGTCGAGCCGCCCGCCGGCCGCAGCCGCCGCCTCGGCCGCCGCTCCGGGCTCGACACCCTCCGCGACGAGCACGCCGGTGACCGCGGCCTCGGGCACCGGCCCGAAGTCGATGCGGGCGCAGCGCGACGCGATCGTGACCAGCTCGGTGGGGACGAAGTCGGCGAGCACGATGAACACCGTGTTCGGCGGCGGCTCCTCGATCGTCTTCAGGAGCTTGGGCGCCTGGATGTTGACGAGGTGGAAGTCGACGAGGACGAGCACGTTGCGCCGGCCCTCGGTGGGCCGCAGTACCGATCGCCGGATGATCTCGTCGATCTGCGGGGTGAGGATCGACGCGCCGGCCCGCTCGAAGACCGCCTGGTCGGGATGCGCCTCGTCGAGTGCGAGCACGCAGTCGCGGCACTGGCCGCAACCGCCCGACTCACACAGGAGCGATGCCGCGAACGAGCGGGCCGCGGCCCGCTTGCCGCTGCCCGGCGGGCCGGTGAGGAGGTACGCGTGCACCGGCGCGACCGCGGCGGCGCGCAGTTGGGCCACCGCCCGCTCCTGCCCCACGACGTCGGCGTACAGATCGGTCATCGCGACAGACCATCGCGCACCGCGGCAGCAACCCGCGACGCGACCTCGTCGACCGACCCGACGCCGTCGACGACCACCCAGTTGGCCGAGCCCACCGCCTGGTCCCGAAACCCCTCGGCGACGCGCCGATGGAACTCGGCGCCGGCCGCTTCCAAACGATCCGGCGACTCGAGCCGGCGACGGGCGGCCTCCTCGGGCGGCACGTCCAGCAGCACGACCAGATCGGGCTCCAGCCCGGCCGCGGCCCACTGCGACATGGCACGCAGCTCCTCCTCGTCGAGCCCGCGGCCGCGGCCCTGGTACGCGACGGTCGAGCCGGTGTACCGGTCACACACCACGTCACGCCCGTCGCGCAGCGCCGGCTCGACGATCTCGGCGACGTGGTGGGCGCGGTCGGCGATCATCAGCAGCGCCTCGGCGCGGGGGTCGAGCGATCGCGTCGCGGTGCCGAGCAGGATCCGCCGCAGCTCGGCGCCGACCGGTGTGGCTCCGGGCTCGAACGTGGCCACCGCGCCGAGCTGCTCCGCCAGCAGCCGGCACTGCGTCGACTTGCCGCTGGCCTCGCCACCTTCGAGGACGATGAAGCGGCCGCGCCGGCTCACGGCGTGGCCGCGTCGGGCGCGGCGTCGATCGGCCGAAGCGCGCGCCGCGCGATGAGACCGGCGACGACGATCACCGAGGACCCGAACAACAGCGCGAGCCGAACGCCGGGCAGGCCCATGCTGAACCCCGCGAAGTGGAGTGTGCGACCCCACAGATTGTGCGAGAGCGAGTCGAACGCGCCGGCGAGGATCGGCCCCAGGGTGAACGAGAGCAGCACGCAGAACCGCACGAGCGCGTACAGCGCGGCGAAGATCCGACCGCGGAGCTCGTCGGCCACGTGCTCCTGCAGCAGGGTGAACCCGAGGACGTACGCCGCGCCGGTGCACATCCCCATCCCGACGACGAACGCGATCGCCGGCGCCAGCGTGGACATCAGCGAGGCGGTGCCGAGGAACCCGCCGGCCCCGAGCACCGCCATGGGGAAGATGCGGATGCGCGGCAGGCGCTTCTGCAGCGCCGACAGGCTGACCACTCCGGCGGCGACGCCGAAGCCGAGCGCGGTGAACAGCAGACCGAAGCCGGCCGCGCCCGCGTGCAGGATGCCTTCGGCGAACACCGGACCGAGCGGGACGACCATGGCACCGCCGAACAGGCCGGTGGCCAGGCCGACCATCACCGACCGCACGACCGGGCTGCTGCCGATGAAGCGCCACCCCTCGCGGAGCTCGCGCAACGTGGCGCCGAAGTCGATGCCTTCCTTCTCGTGCCCGTTGCCGTTGTGCTTGAGCACGAGCGTCGAGATGAACGCCGCCGACGCGAAGAACGTCACCACGTCGAAGTAGATGGCGAGCGACTCCTGATCGGTGCGAAGCACGTCAAGCGCCGGCGCGTGGTGGCCCACGAACTGCGACACCTTGGCGAGCGCCGCGAAGATCAGACCGGCCAACGGGAACGTGCCGTACGCCGCGGCCAAGGAGAGTGAGTTGGCCGTCGACAGCTGCTCGGTGCCGACCATGTTCGGCACCGATGCCTCCTTGGCCGGCGTCCACAACAAGGTGAGGATCTCGATGACGAACGAGATCACCCAGAGCTGCCAGATCGCGTTGCAGAGAGGGAGCAGCGCCAGACACATGCCCCGGCCGATGTCGCACGCCACCATCACCCGCCGCCGATCCCACCGATCCACGAGCACGCCACCGACCGACGCGAGGAAGAACCCGGGCAGCATGCGCGCCGTCATCACGAACCCGACCGAATAGCCCGAGCCGCCGATGCGAGTGGCCAACTGGATGATGGCGATCAGGCCGATCCAGTCGCCGAGCGAGGACACCACCTGCGCCAGCCAGAGCCGGAAGAACGAGCGGGTGCCGAACAGCCGCAACGCCGACGGCGGGTCGATGTTGGCCTCGACACCCGTCAGCTCGACGGTCGGCATCTCGTGGACGTTGGCCTGCTCGATGGCGTCCTTGACCCGCCGGAAGGCGCGGCGCCGAGCGGGCGCGGCAGGTTCGTCCGGTCCCGGCTCGGCCACGAAAGTCAGGCTAGGGGACCTACGCGCTGCGCTTGCGCGACCCCGACTTCGGCTTCGCGGCGGCGCGCTTGGGCTTGGCCGGGCCCCGAGCCCGACGGTCGGCGAGCAGCTCCGCCGCCCGCTCGATCGTGATCGACTCCACGTCGTCGTCCTTGCGCAGTGACGCGTTGGTCGTGCCGTCGGTGACGTACGGCCCGAACCGGCCTTCCCTCACGACGACCGGCGACCCCGTGTCGGGATCGGCGCCGAGCTCGCGCAGCGGCTCGGCCGCCGCCGCCCGCTGGCCGCGCCGGCGCTTCGGCTGCGCCAGGATCGCCAGTGCCTCGTCGAGGGTCAGCGTGAACAGCTGCTCCTCGTGCTCGAGGCTCCGGCTGTCCGTGCCCTTCTTGACGTACGGGCCGTAGCGGCCGTTCTGGACGGTGATCTCCTGGCCGTCCGCCGCGTCGGTGCCGACGACGCGCGGCAGCGACAGCAGCTTCAACGCGTCGTCGAGCGTGAGCGAATCCAGCGACATCGTCGACAGCAGCGACGCGGTGCGCGGCTTGTCCTTGGCGCCGTCGACCAGCTCGCCGAGCTGCACGTACGGCCCGAAGCGGCCGGCCTTGGCGAACACCATGAGGCCGGTGGTGGGATCGAGGCCCAACTCGCGGTCGCCGCTCGGCGCTTCGAGCAGCTCGACCGCGCGCTCGATGGTGAGCTCGTCGGGCGGCATGTCCTCCGGGATCGATGCCCGCTCCTCGGCCCGTGAGAGATACGGGCCGTAGCGCCCGACCCGCACGACGATCTCGTGGCCGTCGCCGTCCTTGCCGATCGGGATCGAGTTGACGTCGCGCGCGTCGATCTCGCCGAGCTGCTCGCTCACCATCGACTTGAGGCCGTGCTGACCGTTGCCGAAGTAGAAGCGCGTCAGCCAGGGGATCGCCTCCTCTTCGCCACCGGCGATGTTGTCGAGGTCGTCCTCCATGCGCGCCGTGAACGCGTAGTCCACCAGCTCGCCGAAATGGCGCTCGAGCAACGCCACGACCGCGAATGCGGTGAACGACGGGACGAGAGCCGAGCCCTTCTTGAACACGTACCCGCGGTTCTGGATCGTGCCGATGATCGACGCGTACGTCGACGGCCGCCCGACGCCCATCTCCTCCATGGCCTTCACCAGTGAGGCCTCGGTGTAACGCGGCGGTGGCTGGGTCTCGTGACCCTTCGGCTCGAGCACGCGGCAGTCGACGCCGTCGCCCGCGGCCATCGCCGGGAGGTGCACCTCGCGGTCCTCGAGCTCGGCATCCGGATCGTCGGACCCTTCGACATAGGCCCGCAGGAATCCCGGGAACTCGATCACCTTGCCGCCGGCGGCGAACTCGGCATCCTCCCCGGTGGACGACGCGCCACCGAGTCGCACCTGGACGCTCTTGCCGCGGGCGTCCGCCATTTGCGACGCGACGGTGCGCTTCCAGACCAGGTCGTACAGCCGGGCCTCGTCGGACCCGACCTCGCCCGCGATCTGGTCCGGCGTCCGGAACGAGTCGCCCGCGGGCCGGATGGCCTCGTGGGCCTCCTGCGCGTTCTTCACCTTCTTGGCGTAGACGCGCGGGCGGTCGGGCACGTAGGCCGGCCCGTACAGCTCCGATGCCTGCCGGCGCGCCGCCGCGACCGCGGTCTCCGACAAGTTGGTCGAGTCGGTGCGCATGTAGGTGATGTAGCCGTTCTCGTAGAGGCGCTGGGCGACCTGCATCGTGCGCTGCGCGGTGAATCGCAGCTTGCGCCCCGCCTCTTGTTGCAAGGTCGACGTCATGAACGGCGGGTACGGCGAGCGCTTGTACGGCTTCTCGTCCACCGACCGCACCGCGAAGTCGGCGTCGGCCAAGCGCCCGGCCAGCCCGACCGCGCCTGACTCGTCGAGCACGACGACGTCGGCCGTCGGGTTGACGTTGCCGCTCTCGTCGAAGTCCTTGCCGGTGGCGAGGCGGCGGCCGTCGAGCTGCACCAGCGACGCGTTGAACGCCGCGTCCTCGCGGGCGAACGCCCCCTCCAGGTCCCACCATCCGGCGGAGCGGAACCGCATGCGGGCCCGCTCGCGATCCACGAGCATGCGGGTGGCGACACTCTGCACGCGGCCGGCCGAGAGCTTCGGCATGACCTTCTTCCAGAGCACCGGGCTGACCTCGTAGCCGTACAGGCGGTCGAGGATGCGGCGGGCCTCCTGGGCGTCGACCAGCCGCCGGTCGACCTCACGCCAGTTGTCGACGGCGTGACGGATGGCGTCGCGCGTGATCTCGTGGAACACCATCCGCTTGACCGGCACCCGGGCCGGCGGGGACAGCACCTCGAGCAGGTGCCACGCGATGGATTCGCCTTCGCGGTCCTCGTCGGTGGCGAGAAACAGCTCGTCGGCGTCCTTCAGGAGCTTGCGGAGCTTGGCGACCTGCTCCTTCTTCTCCGGGGACACGACGTAGAGCGGCTTGAAGCCGTGGTCGACGTCCACGCCCAGGCGAGCCCACGCCTCCCCCTTGTGCTCGGCCGGCACGTCGGCGGCGTTGCGCGGCAGGTCCCGGATGTGCCCGATGGACGACTCCACCACGTAGTCACCGCCCAGGAACCCGGCGATGGTCCGGGCCTTGGCGGGCGACTCGACGATGACGAGGGGCTTGGACATGACTGGCAAGAGATTCGGCAGGTGGCGGCCCGAATGTCAAACATGCGAGCCTCCTAGGCGTGCATGCCCTCGACCCGACCCATCTGATCAACACCTACGGGATGTGGGGGATCTTCGCCATCATCTTCGCCGAATCGGGGCTGTTCTTCGGATTCTTCCTTCCCGGCGACTCCCTGCTCGTCACCGCCGGCCTGCTGGCGTCGACCCACCGGCACACCGGCGACGTCCACCTCAACATCGCCGCCCTGCTGATCGGCGTCCCGATCGCCGCCGTGCTCGGCGACCAGGTGGGCTACGGCTTCGGCGATCGCGTCGGCCCGGCCCTCTTCCGGCGGCCGGAATCCCGCTTCTTCAAGCCGCAGCACCTGACCCGGGCCCGGGAGTACCTCGACAGCCGGGGATCGAGGATGATCGTCCTGGCCCGGTTCGTGCCCGCGGTCCGCACGTTCACGCCGATCGTCGCCGGCGCGTCGAAGATGAAGTACCGCCTCTTCGTGCCGTACAACGTGACCGGCGGGGTGTTGTGGGGCTGCGGCGTGACCCTCGCCGGTTACACCCTCGGCCGGTCGGTGAAGCACATCGACAAGTACCTCGTGCCGATCATCGCGGTGGTGATCGTCGTCTCGCTGATCCCGATCTTCCTCGAGCTCCGCAAGGCCCGCCGCTCAGAGTCCATTCGAGTGAAGTAGGTCGAGGTAGACACCGAAGCCGGACGGGCTCTGCCAGTCCGGCGCGGCCTCGACCGCGGTGCCCTCGCCCCACTCGTTGAACGTGGTGATGAGTTGGAAGGCGTCGCCGGACGCGGTCATCGAACGGATGGCCGAGGCCCACGCCGCCGGATCGCGGGCCAGGCGGGGCGCCGGCTCGAGCACGTGGTAGAAGCCCGGGCTGATCGAGTAGGAGAACGGCGCCATGTTGGTGACCCGGTCGCCCGGGCCGTACTCGTGGAACGCCGGCGAGCCCGGGCAGTTGCGGAATCCGGGGAACACCTTGAGCACGACGTACACGCCGAGATCGGGCGTCACCGCGGCCCGCCAGCGATCGGCCATGTCGCACCGGTCGGCGGGATCGGCATAGACGAACAGCACCCACTTGCCGTCCACGCGCAGGAACGACGGGTCGGCGGTGTAGTGGTCGCGGATGTAGGCGAGGTCCGACCGGATCTGGTCGATCGAGGGGTTCCCGTAGCCCTCCTGCTCGTAGTACAGCGACCAATGGAAGCTCTTGCCGTGGGCGGCATCGAGCAGCGCCGGCACCCGTGAGTCGGTCGGCGTCCCGGGGCCCCACCACGACGCGATGCCGGCGTCGATGCCGCCGTACTTCATCGCCGCCACGTGCTTGGCGATCACGGTTCCGTCGTCCGAGCTGTAGAACCCGAGCGACGGGGTGTACCGCGAATACGGCGACACCCCGAAGTGATCCCACGATTCAGGGAACCACGGGTAGTAGAACGCGGCGCGCAACGGGAACGGCGGCTGCGCGGCGTCGGGGCACGTCGCCCCGCAGAACGTCGAGGGGTGCAGGCCGCCCCACCCGTCGAGCACCAGCCCGTCGGTGCTGCTCGGCAGCACCGCGACACCGCGCGCGATGCGCCATCCGATCCAGTACGGGTTGCCGCTCGACGATGGCGGCTGTCCGCTCGACCCCACCGCGAACGGGTGGAGGCCGCCCCACGCGTCGAGCACGTAGCCCCCGGTGCCGTCGGGCCGCATCGTGACGCTGCGGGCGACGTCGCGGCCGGCCCAGTACTGCGAGACCGCGACCGGCGGTGGGAACGCGCCACCGGCGACCGCGAACGGGTGCATCCCGCCCCAGGCGTCGACGACATAGCCGCCGCTGCCGTCGGGCAGCAGCGCGATCCCCCGGGCGATGTCCCAGTCCGTCCAGTACGAGTACCCGATCGCCCGCGGCGGCATGGTGCCGCCGGCCAGCGCGAAGCCGTGCACGCCGCCCCATCCGTCGAGCACGTACCCCGACCGGCCGTCGGGCCGCAGCGCGACCCCACGGGCGATGTCCCAACCCTGCCAGTACGGCGCGCGGATGGCGGACGGCAACGGCGGGCCGCCGAGCCCGAACGGGTGCAGGCCACCCCAACCGTCCACCACCAACCCGCCGGCGCCGTCGATGCCCACCGCGACGCCGCGGGCGATGTCCCAGCCCGGCCAGTAAGGACCACCGGTCGGCACCGGCGGGCCGGCGGCGGCCGCCACCGGCGCCCGGCCCAGGCTCGGGACCGTCAGCGCGACGAGCGCGACCAAGACTGCGCAAACCGGACCCCACCGCCGCATAGTCGGGCAAGGGTACGGGCGCGACAGAGGGCGCCACAAGGGCGCCCTCTGTCACCCTTCGACGACCGATTACGACGACGCGGTCTCCAGCTTGCGCTTGACCTCGAGCAAGCGGTCACGCAGCTCGTGTTCCTCGTGGCCCAGGTCGTAGATCCAACGGTCGATCGCGGCCTTGAGGGTGGCGTCGCGGTCGCCGTTCATCACCTCGGCGGCTTCGACCGCTGCGGCCGCGGTGCCGACCCCTTCGTCCATCGCCGTGGTCTTGCGCTTCGAGAACGCAACCGCGATCCCGATCACCACCAGCGCGGCACCGGCGATGGCGTACCGGGCGCCGTCGTTGTTGCGGAGGCTGATGACGCTCGGCAGGATCAGCAGGCTGACGAGGTTCATCACCTTGATCAGCGGGTTGAGCGCCGGACCGGCGGTGTCCTTGAACGGGTCGCCCACGGTGTCGCCGATCACCGCCGCCTTGTGGGCCTCGGATCCCTTGCCGCCCTCGTGACCGTCCTCGATGTACTTCTTGGCGTTGTCCCATGCGCCGCCCGAGTTCGACAAGAAGTTGGCCATGAGCTGGCCGGTGAGAATGACGGCGGCGAGGAACGCGCCGAGGGCGAGGTAGTTGATGCCGAAGCCGATGACGACGGGCGAGAGCACCGCCAGCAGCGCCGGTGTGGCCAGCTCCCGCAACGACGCTGCGGTGCAGATGTCGATCACCGGTCCGTAGTCCGGCTTCTTGGTGCCCGCCATGATCCCGCCGTCGGCGAACTGCCGCCGCACCTCTTGCACGACGACGCCGGCGGTCCGGCCGACCGCCCGGATGGCCAGCGCGGAGAACAGGAAGGCGATCGAGCCACCGATGAGCAGGCCGATGAACGTCTTCGGGTCGGCGACGTTGATCTGGGTCAACGGGTGGTGGAACAGCGCCGAGCCGGTGTCCTTGATGTTGAACTGCGAGCCGATCGTCTCGATGAACGAGGCGAACAGCGCGAGGGCTGCGATGACCGCGGAACCGATGGCGAAGCCCTTGGTGACCGCCTTGGTGGTGTTGCCCACGGCGTCGAGGCTGACCATGATGCGCTCGGGCTCGCCCTCGAACTCGCCCGACATCTCGGCGATGCCGGCGGCGTTGTCGGACACCGGGCCGAAGGTGTCCTCGGACACGACGATGCCGGTGGTCGCCAGCATGCCCATGCCGGTGAGCGCGACCAGGTAGAAGGTGAACTGGATGTTGCCCCCGCCGAGCGAGATCGCGACCGCGATCGCAATCGCGATGGCGATGATCGCGAACACCGTCGACTCGAGGCCCGAGCTGATGCCGGAGAGCACCGTCGTCGCCGGGCCGGTGCGGGCCGCCTCGGCGATCTCGCGCACCGGTGGCCGCTCGGTGGACGTGTAGTACTCGGTGAGCCGGCTGACGACCTGCGCCAGCACGAGCCCGATGGCCACCGCGCCGAACAGCTTCCAGCCCTCGTTGAAGGGGCCGTTCCCGACGTAGCCGAGCGCGACGGCCAGCGTGCCGATGACGGTGAGCAGCCCGGCGGTCAGGAAGCCGCGGTTGATCGGCGCCATCGCGGTGCGGTCCTTGTCGGTGGCCCGCACCGCGAACACGCCGATGATCGACGCGATGACGCCGAGGGCCCGCGCGATCACCGGGAAGATGAGGCCCAGCACCCACTTGTCGGGGTTGTTGGGGTAGATCGAGTGGAACGCGGCGACGCCGAGGATGATCGACGCCACGAGGGTGACCTCGTACGACTCGAACAGGTCGGCCGCCATGCCGGCGCAGTCGCCGACGTTGTCACCGACGTTGTCGGCGATCGTCGCGGGGTTGCGGGGGTCGTCCTCCGGGATGCCCGCTTCGACCTTGCCGACGAGGTCGGCGCCGACGTCGGCCGCCTTGGTGAAGATGCCGCCGCCGACGCGAAGGAACAGCGCCAGCAGCGACCCACCGAACCCGAACCCGATCAGGATGGCCGAGGCGGTGTTCTGGAAGATCATGATGATCAACGTCGCGCCGAAGAGCCCGAGGCCGACGGTGAACATCCCGCACACCGCGCCGGTGCGGAACGCGACCTTCAGCGCCTCCTTCAGCGAGCCGGTCTTGGCCGCGGCCGCAGTGCGCACGTTGCCGCGCACGGCGAGGCCCATGCCGATGAAGCCGGTGAGCCCGGACATCAGGCACCCACCGACGAAGGCGATGGTGCGGAACAGGCCCGACTTCCAGAACTCGAGGGCGATGACGCCGTCGGGCTTCACGACCTTCGTCGACGTGACGAACACCAGCACCGCCAGCGGCACCAGGATGATCGCGATCGTCCGGAACTGCCGGCGGAGGTAGGCCAGCGCGCCCTCCTGGATCGCCTTCGCGATCTCCTGCATCTTCGGCGTGCCCTGGTCGAAGGCCAGCACGTTGTTCATCAGGCCGAACCCGACGGCGATGGCGATGAGCGCGGTGATGCCCGAGAAGATGAGCCAGAACCACTCGGCTCCACCGAGGTGGAACTGCTGGTACCCCCCTT
Source organism: Acidimicrobiales bacterium (assembly GCA_025463925.1). Taxonomy (GTDB): domain Bacteria; phylum Actinomycetota; class Acidimicrobiia; order Acidimicrobiales; family AC-14; genus RYN-50. The sequence goes on from JAODBK010000005.1 coordinate 10,666, forward strand.
CGTTGGCGAGGAGGAGATTCATGCCGACTGCTCCCTTCTGTCGCGCGCTTCCTTGCGTACGAAGATCTGGCGGGCGACCTTCTCGCCCACGGTGCGGTCCTGGCCGTCGACGCGCAGCACCAACGGCCCGTCGAACGGATGCTTCTCGCGCACCTCGACCGACACCCCCGGCCGGAGGCCGAGGGTCTCGAGGAACGCCACGATGTCCGCCTGCGTCGAGCCCGAGATCGCGACCACCGCCACGTCGCCGGGCTCGAGGTCGTACAGCCGCGGCGTCGCCGGCATCTCGCCGGCTTCGGGCGCGGGAATCGGGAAGCCGTGCGGGCAGGTGCCCGGACGGTCGAGGGCGACGAACAGCCGGTCCTCCACCTCCTGCGGCAGCTCGTGCTCGAACGTGCCGGCCAGCCGGTCGGCCTCGTTCCACGCGTAGCCGAGCATGTCGGCGAGGAACCGCTCGACGATCCGATGGCGTCGGATCGCCGCGACCGCGGCCCGGCGTCCCGTCTTGGTGAGCTCGACGCCCTTGTACGGCTTGTGGTCGAGCAGCCCGCGCTCGGCCAGGCGCTTGACGGCCGCGGTCACCGTTCCCGGTGACACGCCGAGGCGGTCGGCCAGCGCGCCGGTGTGGGCGGCGCCGTCCGCGGTGCTGAGGCGGTAGACCGACTTCAGCAGATCGTGCTCGGACTTCGTCAGCGTGATGTCCATGTTTGGCGGCGGGAAACATAGGTTTCGGCCTGCCAAAAGGTCAAGCGACGCCGGCGGCTATGCCTCCTGCGCGGACGCCAGCAGCACGTAGTCCGGGTTCAGCATCGCGAGCCGCCCGCCGTGGTCGCCGACCATGCCCTCGGCCACCATCCGGGTGCCCGGCCCGATGCCTGCCACCTCACGCCGCCCGAGGAAGACGACCGACAGGCCGCCGGTGCCATCGACCAGGGTCGCCTTGAGCGTCGGCACGCCGGCCCACGGTTGCACCTCGATCGAGCGGACCCGGCCGGCGACCTTCGCCCGCTGGCGCCACTGGACCTCGGCGATGGGGATGGCGCCCACGCTCGGGTCGGCGGCCTCCGGCACGTCGGGCGCGGCGCCTTCGTCCTCGCCTTTGTGACGACGGATCTTCATGGCCGCAGACCTTCGCCCTCGTGGCTGTGCAGGGCCAACTTCTCGCCCAGGTGGAAGGGGACGAACGTCACGTTGGCGTGCGGCAGCTGACCGACGGCGCGCGCGATCTGCTCGGCGGTGCGGTCGTGCAGGAGCTTGTGCCAGCTGCGCTTGTACATCCGCCGCGGGATGAGCACGGTGATCTCGGTCTGGCCGTCGGCCCCCTCTTCCGCGACCAGCTCCAGCACCGCCCGCGCGACCCGGCGATCGGGCGCGTCGACGATCACCAGCGGCAGGCGCGAGAGGCCGAGCCGGCGCCACTCGTCGGCCAGCTCGGCGGCGTGGAGCGGGTCGACCGCGATGTGCACCGCCTTGAGCTCGTCGGGCACGAGCGTCCGGGCGTACTGGATGGCGCGGGCCGCGCTCTGGTCGAGGTCGTCGATGAGCACGAGGACGACGTGGCGCTTGAGGATCGGCGCCTCGGCCGCCGTCTTGGCGTTCTCCTCGAGCTCCTGCGACTCGGCCTCGTACTGCCGGTTCAGCCGGACCAGCAGCGCGACCATCACCGGCACGATCATCACGACCAGCCAGGCGCCGTGGGTGAACTTGGTGATCAGGATGATGATGTCGACGACCAGCGACAGCACCGCGCCGGTGCTGTTGATGATGAGGCCCTTGCGCCATCCGGGCTCCCGCAGCCGCAGATGGTGCCGCGCCATCCCGGACTGGCTCATGGTGAACGACGTGAACACCCCGACGGCGTACAGCGGGATGAGCCGGTCGACCTTGGCCCCCGTCGCCAGCACCAGCGCGGCCGCCGACGCCGCCAGGGCGAGGATGCCGTTCGAGAAGACGAGGCGGTGGCCGCGTTTGGTGAGCTGTTTCGGCAGGAAGTTGTCGCCCGCCTGGAAGCTGGCCAGCCGCGGGAAGTCGGCGAAGCTGGTGTTGGCGGCCAGCACGAGGATCAGCATCGTCCCCGCCTGCAGCATGTAGAAGAGGACGTCGCCGCTCGCGCCGTGCCCGAACACCGCGCGGCCGACCTGGGCCAGCACGGTCGGCGTCCCCTTCTCGTAGGGGATCGGATGGACCTTGGTCGACAGCGCCGACAGGCCGAAGAACATGGCGCCGAGCGTCGTGCCCATGATCATCAAGGTCGTCCGGGCGTTCCTCCACTCGGGCTTCTTGAACGCGGTGACGCCGTTGGAGATCGCCTCCACGCCGGTGACCGCGGCGCCGCCGGACGCGAACGCGTGGGCCACGACGAACCACGTCGCACCGTAGAACATCGCATCGGTCGCGCCCTTGGTGCCGATCTTGATGTGGCCCGGCTTGAGCGGAGCGTGCGGGAGATGCGTCCCGGTGAGGATCTTGATGAAGCCCGAGAGCAACATCAGGCCCATCACGCTGATGAAGAAGTACGTGGGGATGGCGAAGATCCGGCCGGACTCCTTCACCCCCTTGAGGTTGCCGAACGCGATCAGGGCGATGAAGCCGAGCGCGATGGCGACGTGCGCGCTGTGCAACGACGGCACGGCCGAGGTGAGGGCGTCGGTGCCGGCCGCCACCGACACCGCGACGGTGAGCACGTAGTCCGTGAGGAGGGAGACGCCGGCCACCTGAGCCGGGAGCAACCCGAAGTTGTCGCGGGTGACGACATAGGCGCCGCCGGCCGTGGGGTACTCCTTGATCGTCTCCCGGTAGGAGAGGATCAGGAAGAACAGCACGATGAGCATCGCCACCGTGATGGGCACGACCAGGCTGAAGGCGAAGAACCCCACCACCGGGATGAGGACGCGGAGGATCTCCTCGGTCGCGTACGCGACGGACGAGAGGTTGTCGGATGCGAACACCGCCAGCGCGGTGGGGATGCCGAGCCGCTGGTGGGCCAGCTGGTCGGTGTCCAGCGGCCGGCCCAGGATGCGGTTCTTGAATCGGTAGCCGACGGTCTCCGGCAGCTCGACCGGCGGCTGGGCCGGGAGCGGATGCGGCGGCGTCTGGCGGGTCAACACAACGTGGAATGTACCTACCAGCCTCCGTCGGCCTGCAATCGGGGCCGCGTTTGTGCGGAGACGCCGGCCCGTGTTGCATGGTGCGCCATGCACGTGATCGTCGTCGGCTGCGGGCGGGTGGGGTCCGAGCTCGCAATCGCACTGGAGAAGGACGGGCACAGCGTCGCGGTGATCGACAAGAACCGGAACGCCTTCCGCCGGCTGCCGGAGCGGTTCACCGGCCGGGCCGTCCTCGGGTTCGGGTTCGACCGGGACCACCTCATCCAGGCCGGCATCAAGGAGGCGGGCGCCCTCGCCGCGGTGACGAGTGGTGACAACTCCAACGTGCTGACGGCGCGCGTCGCCAGGGAGAACTTCGAGGTCCCGAACGTCGTCGCCCGCATCTACGACCCCCGCCGGGCGGTGATCTACGCCCGGCTCGGCATCCCGACGGTGGCGACCGTCGCCTGGACCACCGACCAGGTCCTCCGCCGGCTGATCCCCGAGCAGATGGAGCCGCAGTGGACCGACGGCACCGGCACGATCAGCCTCATCGAGCGGCCGCTGCCCGCGGCCTGGGCCGGCCGGCCGCTGGGCGAGCTGGACGACGGCGACAAGTACCGGGTCATCGCGGTGACGAGAGGCGGCAAGACCCAGCTCGTGTCGCGCGGCATGATCGGCCAGGACGGCGACATCCTGCACATTGCGGTCCAGCGCGACGCGCTGCCCGAGCTGGCCGAGAAGCTCTCGGCCGACACCGCCGGAGGCCACTGACGTGAAGGTCGTGATCGCGGGCGCCGGCAACGTCGGCACGTACATCGCAGGTGACCTCCACGACGCCGGTCACGAGGTGCTGGTCATCGAGCAGGACCAGGACGTGGTCGGCAGGCTGCGCCCGAACCTCGACGTGAACTGGTTCGTCGCCGACGCCTGCGAGGTGAGCTCGCTGCACGAGGCCGGCGTGGCCGACGCCGACGTGATGGTGGCGGCCACCGGCGACGACGAGGACAACCTCGTCGTGTCGCTCCTGGCGAAGCAGGAGTTCGGCGTCCCGCGCGTCGTCGCCCGCGTCAACCATCCCAAGAACCAGTGGCTGTTCAACGAGGCGTGGGGCGTCGACGTCTCGGTGTCGACGCCCCACCTCCTCACCGCGTTGGTGGAGGAGGCGGTGTCGGTCGGCTCACTCGTGCAGCTGCTCCAGTTCGAGGGCGGCGAGGCCCGGCTGGTCGAGGTCACCCTCGCCGAGGACTCCCCCGCGGCCGGCAAGATGATCGCTGAGCTCGGTGTCCCCCGCGACGCGACGATCGTCGCCATCGTCCGCAAGGGCCACATCGTGGTGCCGCGCGGCGAGACGCAGTTCCAGGCGGGCGACGAGGTGCTGGCGCTGGTGACTCCCGACTCGGAGGACCCGGTGAAGTCGCTGTTGATCAGCGCCAAGTAGGGCGACGGGGCGCTACGGCTCCAGGATCTCGCGCCGCATCACCATGCGGACCGCGGTGCCGTCGCTCGACGACTTGATCTCGACCTCGTCGACCAGGCTGCGGATCAGCGGGATGCCGAGCCCCCGCTCGAACTTGAGGCGGTCGGGGTCGGTGACCGGCGGGTGCTCCGGCAGCGTGGAGGGGTCGAAGCCGCCGCCGCGGTCCTCGATCCGGACCTCGAGGGTCTGCTGATCGGCCCGGCACCGCACGACCACCCGCTCGTCGGCCGCGACCGCGTCGTGGGCTTCGATGGCGTTGGTGCACGCCTCGGAGACGGCGATCTTGAGATCGTCGATCCGATCGTCGGGCAGGTTCGCGTCCGACGACGCCATGGCTGCGACCACCATCCGGGCCAGCGCGACAAACTCGGGGCGCGCCGGGATCTCCAGCTCGACGACTTGGCCGGCAACCCCCACGCCCATCGATCCCGTCAGGCCGCGACTGCGGCGTCGACCGTGTCGTAGATGCTGAACACCTTCGTCAGACCGGTGATCTCGAACACCTTCAGGATGCGCGCCTGCGTGCAGACGAGTGCCAGGTCGCCGTCATGGCTGCGCAGCCGCTTCAAACCGCCCACCAGGACGCCGAGGCCGGTCGAATCGAGGAAGTCGACGCCCTCGAGGTCGACGACGATGCGGTGCTTGCCCTCGCTGACGAGTTCGATGAGGCGCTCCCGGAACCGGGGCGCGGTGTAGACGTCGACCTCGCCCCGCACCGACAGGACGGCCCAGCCGTTGCGATCGGGGTCGACGTCGAGACCCAGGTCCATGGAAGAAGCTCCTCTCGTTGCCGGCCGGCGCCGCGCAAACCTAGTTCGACTCGTGCCTTCGTTCCCACCCGGCCACCACGGCAATCACTGTCGCAGACCGTCGATACCGTCGTGGTGATGACCTTGGCCGACGTGGTGACCGCGCTCGACGGCGAAACCGGCCGGCTCGTGCACATCGAGCGAATCGCGGCGCGACCCGCCCGGACGGCCTCGTTGGCCCGGCCGCTGCCCGCATCGCTCACCGCGCTGGTCCCGCCCGACGGTCTCTGGCTCCACCAGGCGCACGCCGTCGACCTGGCCCGTGACGGCCGTTCCGTCGCGGTCGCGACCGGCACCGCGTCGGGCAAGTCGCTCTGCTACCAGCTGCCGATCGCCGAAGCTGCGATCGACGACGACCGGCCCGGGACCGCGCTCTGCCTGTACCCGACGAAGGCGCTGGCCCAGGACCAGCTCCGCGCCTTCGGCGGGCTCGACGTCCCGGGCATCGTCGCGGTGACCTACGACGGGGACACGCCGGCCGATCACCGGACATGGGCCCGCCGCAACGCCAACGTCGTCCTCACCAACCCCGACATGCTCCACGTCGGCGTGCTCCCGCATCACGGACGTTGGGCGACCCTTCCTCCATCGGCTGCGGTACGTCGTCGTCGACGAGCTGCACACGCTGCGCGGCATCTTCGGGAGCCACGTCGCGCACGTGCTGCGGCGACTGCGGCGGGTGTGCGCGCACTACGGATCGGACCCGACGTTCGTGTTCTGCTCGGCGACGATCGGCCGGCCGGCCGAGTTGGCGGCCGCGCTCTGCGGCGTCGCGATCGAGGAGGTCACCGATGACGGATCGCCGCGCGGCGAACGGCTCTTCGCGCTGTGGAACCCACCGCTGCTCGACGACGGCTCGGGCGCGCGCTCGTCGAGCAACGTCGAGGCCGCCGACCTGCTGGCCGGCTTCGTCGACGCCGGCCACCGCGCCATCGCGTTCACGCGCAGCCGCAAGGGCACCGAGCTGGTCGCGGCCTACGCGCGACGGCGGTTGCCGGCGGCGAGGGCGTCGGCGGTCCGGCCGTACCGCGGTGGCTATCTCGCCGCCGAACGGCGCGAGATCGAGCGCGAGCTCTTCGCCGGGCGCCTGCTCGGCGTCGCCGCCACCAGCGCGCTCGAGCTCGGGATCGACGTCGGCGGCCTCGATGCCTGCGTGCTCAACGGCTTCCCCGGCACGATCGCCTCGATGTGGCAGCAGGCCGGGCGGGCGGGCCGGGCCCAGCAGCAGTCGGCGGCGGTGCTCGTGGCCGGCCAGGACCAGCTCGACCAGTGGTTGATGGCGCACCCGGAGGAGGTGTTCACCCGGAGCCCCGAGCCGGCGGTGGTCAACCCCGACAACCCGTTCGTGCTGCTGCCCCATCTGGCGTGCGCGGCGTACGAGCGGCTCCTCACCGGCGCCGACGAGGCGTACTGGGGCGACGCGCTGGACGACGGGGTCCGCGAGCTGGTGCTGGACGACCAGCTCGTGCTGCGCGACGGCCGGGCGTACTGGTCGGGGCGCGGCGCACCGGCCGCCGCGGTCGGGCTGCGCACCGGCACGTCGTCGGAGATCCGCATCGTCGACACCGCGGATGCCGCGCTGATCGGCACCGTCGACGAGGCGCGGGCGTTCAGCCTCGTGCACCCCGGCGCGGTGTACCTCCATCAGGGCCGGCAATACCGCGTGCAACGGCTCGATCTCGACGACCATGCCGCGTGGGCCACACCCGACGACTGCGACGAGTACACCCAGGCCCGCACCGACCTCGACGTCACGATCCTCGAGACGGAGCAGAGCGTCGCGGTGGGCGCGGCCGGCCTGCACCTCGGCTCGGTCGAGGTCGTCGAGCAGGTCGTCGGCTACCAGCGACGCGACACCCGCACCGGCGAGTCGCTCGGTGTGGAGCCGCTCGATCTGCCGCCGACGCGACTCGTCACGCGCGCGTTCTGGTACACGATCCCCGACGCGGTGCTGCGCGCGGCGCGGCTCGGCCCGCACCAGGTGCCCGGCGCGGCGCACGCCGCCGAGCACGCGGGCATCGGCATGCTCCCGCTGTTCACGATGTGCGACCGGTGGGACGTCGGCGGCGTGTCGACCGCGGTCCTGGCCGACACCGGTTGCTGCACGATCGTCATCTACGACGGCTACCCCGGCGGCGCCGGCATTGCCGAGCTCGGTTTCGCCGCCGGCCGGCGCCATCTGGAAGCGACGCTCGAAGCCATCGCGGCGTGTCCCTGCGTCGCGGGGTGCCCATCGTGCGTGCAGTCGCCGAAGTGCGGGAACGGGAACGAGCCGCTCGACAAGGCGGGTGCGATCGCGCTGCTCCGCGCCATCCTCGGCTGAGGACTACGCGACCTGGTCGATCCGCCGCATCAGGTAGCGGATGTGGAACGCCAGCGTGAAGATGATCGCCGCGAATGCCAGCGACACCAACAGGGCCTTGCGGTTGTCCGTCGACGACGCGTGCACGATCGCGGGGAACGCCGACCCGTCCGGGTCGGCCTTCGTCGTCGCCGTCGTGGCCTTGCGGAACGGCAAGTTCTCGTTGAAGCCGGTGTCGGGTTCGATGGTGGTCGCCGTCGATGCCTGCTGGTTGGCCGGGATCTTGGTCTGCGATTGGAGGATCGAGAACTTCGAGGCGTCGACCGAGCCACCCTGGGTCAGGATCGGTGGCCGGCCCGGCGCCGCCACCTGCCCGCTGTCCCCGCCCGCCGATCCGGGTGCGCCACCACCGGCGGCCGTCGTGGCTGTCGGGCCGTCGACGAACACCGACCTGGTGGACGGGTCCGACACCGTGTAGCTGCTGGCATTGGCCCCGTTGCGGACGGCGACCACCTGGTAGGTGTACGTCCCCCCGGCCTGCGACGCGGTGCTGTCGGTGTAGCTCACCTTCTGGTTGGGCGGCGGCTGCCCGACCTCGGCCAGCGATTGATAGGTCGACGTGTTTGCGCCGGTGCGCTGGACCGCGTACCCCACCATGTCGGGCTCGCTGTTGCGCGTCCACGTGATCGTGACCGCGTGGGTAGCGGTGTCGACCGTTGTTGCCAATGCCTTGGGAGACAGCGGCGGGACGGCCAGCGCGAACGACTGCGACGCGCCGCCGGAGCCGTCGCACGATCCGTCACACGGATTGAGCAGCGTGGCGTGCTGCGACCCAGTGGCCAGCACCGTCACCTGATAGGGCCCGTTGTACGCGAGTGAGGGCGTCGACCAGCTGAAGCTCGCGCTTGCGCTCCCGCAACCATTGGTGGTGCCGCTGCACCACACCACGCTGGCGATGTCCTGACCGTTGCGCGTCACTTTGATCGTGATGCCGTCGACCGTCGGTTGCGTGCCGCCATTCCACTGGACCGTGCCCTGCACCACCCCCGTCGAGCCGGATGGTGTCGACGCCGCGGTCACGTCCAGCGACGCCGCCGCGTAGGCGGGCGCCGGGATGGCGACCATTGCTGCGGTCGCGACGAAGCCGAGGGCGACCAGTTTGCGGATCACGTGATCGGCGGGAGGTCCTTCTCCCACACCGCCTGGATGATGATGCGATGCGAGGCCGATCCCTTGGGATGGCACGACGTCAGCGTCAGCACCTTGCCGGGGGTGGCGTCGATCACCCGCAGGTCGGACTTGTCGACCACGAACGGCATCCCGGTGTTGGGCACCGTCACACCCTTGGCGGCGATGCGGTAGACGCAACCGCCGATCGGCGTGTCGAGCTCGATGGTGTCGCCCGGCTTGAGCTGGTCGACGTTGGCGAACGGCTTGCCGTAGGTCGTGCGGTGGCCGGCGATGGCGACGTTGCCGGTCTCACACGGCAACGGGGTGTTGGGATAGTGGCCGGCACCGGCCCGCAGCGCGCTCGCCGACGTTCCCTCCACCACGACGGTATCGACACCGATGGCCGGGATCTTGATCCGGGTCAGGCTGTCGCCGGTCTGGACGCGCCGCTCCTTGTAGGCCTGCCGCAGCGTCGGGCTGGCCAGCTGGCGGTCGAGCCGCTGCTGCAACCGGTCCTGGTAGAGGTTGGTCGCGAAGGGATACGCGAGCAACGCGATCCCGCCGACGAGCAGCAGAATCGACAGGATCGAGAGCGCGAGCCGGGCGCGGGGCCGGTTGCGCAACGCGGTGACGAGAAAACCGATGCCGTCGCGGCGCGGGACTGGTTGCGTAGGGGTCGTCATCCTGGCCTCAAGATACCGAGGGTCCCGAAGCCTCAGGCTCCGGGACCCCCAGCGGGTTCGTGTGGAAGAGACGGGTGGTCGTCAGCTGCGGCCGAGCGCGTACCGGCGGGTGAGGTATGCGACGAGCGCCATGACACCACCGACGATGGGCAGCCACGGGGTGCCGCCGGTGCGGGGCAGGTCACGGAGGACGACCGGCGCGACCGGCGTCGCCGTCGGCAGGGCGCCACCGCCGAGCGCTTCGGCGTGGGCCAGGTCGAGGGCCACCGCGTACGTCGGCGCCGCGGCGCCGTTCACCGCCGCGAGCCCCAGTGCGCTTCCGAGGTCGACCCCGAGTCCCTTGAACAGGTGCAGGCTCACCCCGTCGGCCACCGCGTGCACGGCGCCGTTGGCGTCGGTGAAGCTGCGGCCGTCGGCGACCGAGATCGTCGACTCCAGTGGCGTGCCGGGGAACAGCGTCTGCGTCTTGCCCGGGGCGACGGACAGGGTCGTGGCCGGCAGGCCGGCGAACGACGCCAGCTTCACGGTGACGATCGCCGGGTCCCAGCTCGGCGCCGACTTGCCCGTGGCCCGGTCGTAGGCGACCGACGCCTTGGCCGACCCGATGACGATCGACGCCAGCGGCGTGTTGTTCAGGGCGCCGACCGGCAGGATGTCGATCTGGCCGCCGGCGTCGGTGCCGGTGGAGACCACCTTGGCCGGGCTCGATGTGACGTCCGACGTCGACTTGCCGAGCCGGACGGCCAGCGTCTGCGTGGTCGTCAGCGCGTTCAGCAGATCGCTGATCGAGTCGGTGGCGCTCAACTGGATCGTCTGGCCGGTGACCTTGTTGATGGTGTCGAGCACCGGCGTGAGGACCTGGTCGAGCGTCTGGCCGATCGGGAGATTGGCGGTCGCCGACTTCAGCACGTTGTTGGCCGACAGGTCGATCGACGCGACCGAGCCCTCGCTGTGGGCGGCCGGCGCGCCATTGACGATCGACGCGCTGGACGTCGAGCAGCCGAGGCCCGCGTTCAGGACGCTGGCGACCGCGGCGGGCAGCGCCGGCGTCGCGCACTTGTTGGGATCGTTGACCGTCTGGCCGTTCTGCGTGGCCTTGGCCGTCGACGTGCTGGCCAGAACCGCAAGGTCGCCGGCACCGTTGGCCTCGGCCGTCAGGGCCGACTGCACCTTGGCCAGCGACTGGCCGAGGGTGGCCTCGAGGCCGAGGACGTTGAGGTGGAGCGCCTGGCCCGTGGCCTGGCCGAGGAAGACCTCGGGAGTGTCGGCGCGGGCCGAACCGGCCACGAATGCCGAGGCGACGAATGCCGTGAGCCCGAGAGCTCCGACCCGACGGAAGTTGCGCATTGGTCCCCGTTCTCCTTGCCGACCGGCCTCCGATGGCCGGGCCGTTGCGATGGCTAGGTCCCCAGTTGAACGAGGGATTCGTCGCCCGATGACGGCGTTCCTCCACCGCGTCCGGCGTTTTTCCGGTCACCAGAGGTAATGGGCCGATCGAACCACCCGAATCGGTACGAATCACCGCTCGACCCGCATGGTGGCGTCCGCCCGCAGGACGACGCCGCCGAGCAGCCGCCCGACGACCGGCACCGCGGTCGCCGGGTGGTACCGCACGGTCACGCGCACCCGGCTCCCCGGCCCGGCGCGACCGGCGACCGCCACGGAGAGCCGGGCGTGGTCCAGGCCGCTGCCGGCCTCCGCGGCGCGCGCCGCCGCGCCCGGCGCCGCGTCCACCG
>JAODBK010000066.1 GCA_025463925.1 Acidimicrobiales bacterium
GCGCGCGGGTTGGCCGCGACCTCGCCGGCCGTCGGCTTGATGGCGCCGCGCTTCACCAGCCGCACCAGCGGTGTCGCGCCGCACGTGCACGGCAGGCCCGGCGGGCAGACGCAGCCACCGGTCGCGGCCTCGCGCAGGCGCGCCTTGACGATGCGGTCTTCTCCGGAGTGGTACGCGATGGCGACGATGCGGCCGCCCGGCGCGAGCAGCGCCACGCCCTTGTCGATCGCCGTCGGCAGCACGTCGAGCTCGCGGTTGACCTCGATGCGGATGCTCTGGAACGTGCGCCGGGCCGGATGCCCGCCGCGGCGGCGCGCCGGCGCCGGTACCGCGTCGCGCACGACGTCAGCGAGCCGCGCCGTCCCGGTGATCGGGCGGGCCGCGACGATCGCCTTGGCGATGCGCGCTGCGAAGCGCTCGTCGCCGTTGTCGCGGATCACGCCGGCCAGGCGGCGCTCGTCGTAGTGGTTCACGACGTCGTCGGCGCTCATGGCCTGGCTCCGGTCCATGCGCATGTCGAGCGGGCCGTCGGCCCGGTACGAGAAGCCGCGGTCGGGGCGGTCGAACTGCGGTGAGCTGACTCCCAGGTCATAGAGCACACCGGCGATACGTTCATGGCCCAACTCCTGCAGGATCGTGTCGATGTCGTCGAAGCGGGCCTGTCGGAGGACTGCCCTGTCCTCCAGTCCCGCGAGCGCTGCGGCTGCGGCGGTAAGTGCGTCGGCGTCGCGGTCGAGACCGATCAGCGAGCTGTCGGGCAACGCCTCGAGGATTGCCCGGGCGTGTCCACCACCCCCCACCGTCGCGTCGACGATGACGCCCGGCGGGACCGGCCGGAAGAGCTCGACCACCTCGTCGAGCAGCACCGGCCGGTGCTGAAACACCTCACTCATCGGCAACCCCCCGGTCGGACAGGCGCCGTCGGGATTTCTCCCCGATCGAACAGATGGAAGCGGGCGGAGTAGGGGTCTTCCACCTTGCCGACCGGGGGGTTGCCGGTGAGTGAAGCGCTGGTGCTCGTGTTTTCCTCGTTGTCTCCTTCCGTCACGCGCCGCCGGCCAGGCCGGCCTCTCCGGCCCGCTTCTTCGCGCGCCAGGCCTCGGCGTCCCAGATCTCGAGGTGGTCGAACATCCCGGCCACCACCACGTCGCGGTCGAGCGACGCGAACTCGCGCAATCCCTGCGGGATCGCGATGCGGCCCTGGCGGTCGGGGGTCGCCTCGACCGCGCCGCCGAAGAACGCGCGGGCCTGGTCGCGCCCGGTCGTCCCGGTACGGGCCCGCTCCTTCATCTCGGCCGCCCTCACGTTGAACTCCTCGGGCGTCCAGATGGCGAGGCAACCGTCGACCTCGCTGGTGACGAAGCCGCCGGCCTCGAGCTGATCGCGGAACTTGGCCGGGAGGATGACGCGGCCCTTGGCGTCCAGCGCGTGCTGGAACTCGCCCAAGAACATTCGTCGCTCACCCCTTCCACCGGTCCGCCCATCGCTCCACTCCCAACCACCGGGGTGCCCACCGGCCTCCCCGATTCACCACTTCGCGCCACCGTACGCCCCCTCTCCCCACTCGTCAACCGCATCAGGCGAGAAATTCGGCGTGCCAAGATGCGGCGTGCCACTCCCGCTCCGCACGCGCGTCGCGGCCATGGCCGGGCGCGCCGTGGCCGAGGTCTCCCGCCGGGCCGGTCGGGGCGGCGGGTCGGTGATCGGCGGGCGGGTGCTGCTCGCCCTGGATCCGCGGGCGCTCGAGGTGCTGGCCGCCGGCCGGGTGTCGCTGCTCGTCTCGGGCACCAACGGCAAGACGACGACGACCCGCCTCCTGGCCGCCGGGGTCGCGGCCGCCGGCGCGGTCGCGACCAACGGTCAGGGCGCCAACCTGCCGTCGGGACTGGTGACGACGCTGGCGTCGGCGCCCGCCGGCGCGACCGCGGTGCTCGAGGTCGACGAGGGACTGCTCCCGGCGGCGATCGCCTCGATCCGCCCGCGCGCGGTCGCGTTGCTCAACCTCAGCCGCGACCAGCTCGACCGCATCGGCGAGGTCCGCACGCACGCCAAGCGGTGGCGCGACGCACTGGCAGAGGCGCCCGACACGACCGCGGTCGCCAACGTCGACGACCCACTCGTCGCATGGGCCGCGTCCGGCCGGCCGGGCGCGGTGTGGGTCGGCACCGGCCAGCGCTGGCGACTCGACGCCGCGTCGTGCCCGAGCTGCGGCGGCCGGATCACGTGGGCCGGCGACGAGCCGGGCGCGCGCTGGTCGTGCGAAACGTGCGACTTGGCCAGACCGGAGCCCGCGTGGCGGCTTGACGGCGACGACCTGGTGACGCCGGCCGGCACTCGCGTGCGCATCGAGCTGCAGCTCCCCGGCTGGGCCAACCGGGCCAACGCCGCGATGGCCGTCGCGACCGCGTCGGTCGTCGCCGTCGAGCCGAAGGACGCGCTGGACGCGATGGCGCAGGTCGGCGACGTCGCCGGCCGCTACCGCGTGCTCGACGTCGACGGTGTCCCGGTCCGCCTCCTGCTCGCCAAGAACCCGGCGGGTTGGGCCGAGGCCCTCGACCTGCTGCGCGGGGCGCCGGCGCCGGTCGTCGTCGGCATCAACGCCCGCATCGCCGACGGCCGTGACCCGTCATGGTTGTGGGACGTGCCCTTCGAGCGGCTGGCCGGCCGCTTCGTGGTCGCGACCGGCGAGCGGGGCCGCGACCTCGCAGTGCGCCTCCACTACGCCGATGTCGAGCACGCCTTCGTCGACGGCTACCGCGCCGCGCTGCGCGCCGCCGCGGCCGATGGCCCGCACGTCGACCTGGCCGCCAACTACACCGCCTTCCAGGACGCTCGGAAGGAACTCGGCGCGTGACCAGCATCTGTCTGCTCTATCCGGAGTTGCTCGGCACGTATGGCGACGGCGGCAACGCCGTCGTCCTCGCGCAGCGCCTCCGGTGGCGGGGCATCGACGCCGACATCGTCGAGGTCACCGCCGGCGCGCCGGTGCCGTCGTCGTGCGACGTCTACCTGATGGGTGGCGGCGAGGACGGCCCCCAGACGCTCGCGGTCGCCGAGCTCAACGAGAGCCGGGCGCTCCACGTCGCCGTCGACCGCGGCGCCGCAGTGCTCGCGGTGTGCGCCGGCTTCCAGCTGCTCGGCGAATCCTTCACCGGCGGCGACGGGCGGCCGGCGGCCGGCCTCGGCCTCGTCGACGCGGTGACGAGCCACGGCCCCGGCGCCCGTCGGGTCGGCGAGATCGTGGCCGAGCCCGATCCCGCGCTCGGGTTGCCGACCCTCACCGGCTACGAGAACCACCAGGGAGTCACCCGCCTCGGTGCCGGCGCCCGGCCGCTCGGTCACGTCATGATCGGCCGCGGCAACGACGCCGGCGACGGCGGCGAGGGGGCGATCGCCGGGCGGGTCGTCGGCACCTACCTGCACGGGCCGGTGCTGGCCCGCAACCCGGCGCTGGCCGACCTCATCCTGTCCTGGGTCACCGGGCCGCTGCCGGCGCTCGACGACACCGAGGCCTCGGTCCTCCGGTCCGAGCGCATGGCCGCGGCCGCGGGCCGCCGCCTCCGGCCGGGCGCGACCTAGCCCGACCCCTCCCACCTCTGCCTCCCGCAACCAGCCTCCGCGGCCGGCGGAGGGAGGCAGCGGTCGAGGACGGCGCGCAGACGCGACGGGCTCGTCGCCACCGCGCTGACGAGCACCGCCGGCCCGTCGAGGCGCAGGGCCGCGGCGCGTTCGTCGTCGACCTCGACGCGCGATGCGCGCGGGCCGACGACGAGCAGCGCGCCCGCGCACCGGTGGTCACCGACGCCGCAGGGGCCGTCCCAACCCGGCCAGCGCGGCCCGATGGCCAGCTCGTGTCGCAGCAGCGGTTGGTCGTCGAGGTCGACGAGCAGCCGCTGCCGCAGCGATCCGCTCGGCTCACCATGACGACCGAACACCACCTCTTCGCGCCAGACGACGTCGGCGCCGGCGGAGATCCGCAGCCGCGTGACCGCGCGATGGTCGCAGCGGCGCGCCAGGATCACCGGTTCCGGCAGCCAGCGGAGCCGGCCGGCGCGACCGACCTCGACGTGCATGGTGAACCGTGACGGATCGACGGACGGGCCCGGCAGCACGACCGACGCGGCCGCGGCCCGGACCGTCAGCTCGGCGCCGTCGCCGACGCTGAGGTCCATCCGGATGTCGTCGCCGCCCACCGGCCCGCCGGTGCTGCCGACCACGTAGACGGCATCGGGTGTCGGCCGCAACGACAGCGGCGGCGCCGACCGTAACCGGGTCGCGACCGTCCGGCGGTCGCGACGCTCGACCGCCAGCGTGGTCAGGCTGCCGGCCACGCCGCCAGCTGCTCGCGCAACCACGCGGCCACCGGAGTGGCCTGCGGATCCGCCTTGAGCGACACGAGCAGGGTCGGCCGGCCGTCGCGCATCCGGCGGGCGTCGCGCCGCATCACGTCGAGGTCCGACCCGACGTGAGGCGCGAGGTCGGTCTTGTTGATCACCAGCAGGTCGGAGATCGTGATGCCGGGCCCACCCTTGCGCGGCACCTTGTCGCCGCCGGCGACGTCGATCACGAACACCTGGGCGTCGACCAGCGCGTGGCTGAACGTGGCGGTGAGATTGTCTCCTCCGCTCTCCACCAGCACCAGGTCGGGCGCGAAGCGGCGCTCGAGCACCTCGATGGCGTCGAGGTTCTCGTTGATGTCGTCGCGGATCGCGGTGTGCGGGCAGCAGCCGGTCTGCACACCGATGATCCGCGCCGGGTCGAGCACCGCCATGCGCTCGAGGATGGCGGCGTCCTCGGTGGTGAAGATGTCGTTGGTCACCACGGCCAGCGAGAGCTCGTTCGCCAGCGCGCGGCACAGGCAGGCGACCAGCTCGGTCTTGCCGCTGCCCACCGGCCCGCCGATGCCGATCCGCAGGGCTCGGGCCGCGCTCACGTCGCGAACATCCGGACGTCCCAGCGCTGATGGTGCATGGCGGCGATCTCCACGAGCGGCTCTCCTCTCGCCGGCAGGTCCTCGAGCGGATCGGCGGCGGCGGCCACTGCGCGGCGCACGACGACATCGGCGGCCCGCAAGGCCCGAGCGGTGATGGCGGCGACCCGGAACGGGTCGAGACCCAACAACCGGAGCGCCGCTTGGGCCGGCACCGTCACTGCGTGGTGGGCCGCGAGCTGGGCCACCGCCTCGGCGTCGAGCTCGGCGGCGACGCCGACCCCGCCGAGCGCGACCGGGTAGCACGCGCCCGCCGGGCACGCCCCGACCAACTCGTCGAGGACCGGGTGCGGCCAGCACGCCGACGCGACGCGCAGCAACTGCCGGCCGAGCCGCCGCGAGCCCTCGCGCAGTGGCGGCGCGGGGATGCGGGCCGCCGCCTCGTTGTCGAGCGCGCGCAGCACGCCGACGTCGTGGGGTCGCGACAAGCGGTGGTGCGCGGCCGCGGCGATCGATGCATCGACCATCGCGGCCGCGGCCAACCGCCCGCGCACGAACGCTTCCAGATCGGCCTCGTCGCGGATGCGCCCATCGGCCACCGCGGCTTCGATCCCGGCCGAGTGCACGTGGCCCCCCGCCGGGAAGCGCGCGTCGGCGAGCAGGAGCGCGTTCAAAACAGGAAGTACCGCTGGGCCATGGGCAGCTCGGTTGCCGGGTGGGCCTCGATGAGCTCGCCGTCGACGGTCACCGCGAACGTGTCGGCATGCACCCGCACGTCGGGTCGGGCGTCGTTCTCGGGCAGGTCGGCCTTCGTCAACCGGCGGCAATCACGCACGGGCACGACGCGCGACGCCAGCCCCAGCCGGTCGCCGATGTCGCCGGCGCGGGGGGCGACGAAGGTGATGCTGGCCGCTGCGGCCACCGCGGGCGACGCGCCGAACATCGGCCGGGGCAGCACCGGCTGCGGCGTCGGGATGGACGCGTTGGCGTCGCCCATCTGGGCCCACGCGATGACCCCGCCCTTCACGACGACGTGGGGCCGCACGCCGAAGAACGCCGGGTCCCACAACACGACGTCGGCCAGCTTGCCGACCTCGATCGAACCGACCTCGCCGTCGAGGCCGTGGGCCACCGCCGGGCAGATCGTGTACTTGGCGACATAGCGGCGCGCCCGGTGGTTGTCGGCGGCGCCGTCCCCCGGCGCCGCGCCCCGCCGCCGCTTCATCACGTGGGCCGTCTGCCACGTGCGCAGGATCACCTCGCCGATGCGGCCCATGGCCTGCGAGTCGGAACCGATCATCGAGATCGCGCCGAGGTCGTGCAGCACGTCTTCGGCCGCGATCGTCGACGGGCGGATGCGGCTCTCGGCGAAGGCCAGGTCCTCCGGGATCGTCGGGTTGAGGTGGTGGCAGACCATGAGCATGTCGAGGTGCTCGTCGATGGTGTTCACGGTGTGCGGGCGCGTCGGATTGGTCGACGACGGAAGCACGTTGGGTTGCGAGCAGACGGTGATGATGTCGGGCGCGTGGCCACCGCCCGCGCCCTCGGTGTGGTACGTGTGGATCGTCCGGCCGGCGATCGCGGCCAGGGTGCTCTCGACGTACCCGGCCTCGTTCAGCGTGTCGGTGTGGATCGCGGCCTGCACGCCTTCCTCGTCGCACACCCGCAGGCACGCGTCGATGGCCGCCGGCGTCGTGCCCCAGTCCTCGTGCAGCTTGAAGCCGGACGCGCCGGCAGCCAGTTGCTCGCGCAGCGCGTCGGGCGACGCGGTGTTGCCCTTGCCGAGCAGCGCCACGTTGACCGGCCAGCCGTCGAGGGCCCGCAACATGAATGCGAGGTTCCACGCTCCGGGCGTCACCGTGGTGGCCTTGGTCCCTTCCGCGGGACCGGTGCCGCCGCCGATGATCGTGGTGATGCCCGAGCCGATGGCCTCGGCCAGCAACTGCGGGCAGATGAGGTGCACGTGGCAGTCGACCGCTCCCGCGGTGAGGATCCGCCCGTTGCCCGACAGGATCTCGGTGGACGGCCCGATCACGAGCGCCGGGTCGACGCCGTCCATGGTGTCGGGATTGCCGGCCTTCCCGATGCCGCTGATGCGGCCGTCCCGGATGCCGATGTCCGCCTTGACGACGCCCCAGTGGTCGAGGATCACCGCGCCGGTGATCACGAGGTCCGGCGTGCCTTCGGCGCGCGTCGCCGTCGACTGGCCCATCGACTCGCGGATCACTTTGCCGCCACCGAAGACCGCCTCGTCGCCACCGCCGGCGGCGCGGTCCTGCTCGACCTCGATCAGGAGGTCGGTGTCGGCGAGCCGGATCCGGTCACCGGTGGTCGGGCCGTAGAGGCGGACGTACCGATCGCGACTCAGCTCGGTCATCGGTCGAGCGGGCCCTGCACCGCGCCACGCAATCCGGCCACCACCCGCCGCCCGCCGATCGGCACCAATTCGACCGTGAGGTCGATGCCGGGCTCGAATCGCACCGAGGTGCCGGCCGCGATGGCGAGGCGTCGTCCGTAGGCGGCGCCACGGTCGAATTGCAGTGCCGGGTTGGCCTCGAAGAAGTGGTAGTGCGAGCCCACCTGCACCGGCCGGTCGCCGGTGTTGACCACGGCGACGTCGACGATGTCGCGACCAGCGAACAGCTGGACGGGCTCGCCGGCGGCGAGGATCTCGCCCGGGATCGTCACGCGATCGGTTGGTGGATGGTGACGAGCTTGGTGCCGTCCGGGAAGGTCGCCTCCACTTGGACCTCGGGCACCAGCTCGGCCACGCCGTCCATCACCTGTTGGCGGTGGAGCACGCGGCGGCCGGCGTCCATCAGCTCGGCCACCGAGCGCCCGTCCCTCGCCCCTTCCAACACGAAGCTCGTCAGCACTGCGACCGCTTCGGGGTGATTCAGCCGCAGGCCGCGCGCCTGGCGATCGCGGGCGACCATGGCGGCCAGCGACACCAGCAACCGCTCCTGCTCGTGGACGGTGAGGTTCATGCCTCGGCGAGCGCGGCCTCGGCCCACACGTGCAGCCGGTCGCGGACATGGGCGACGAGGTCGTGACACGTCGGGTGCCGCAGCACCTCGCGCGTCCGGTCGCGGCCGAACGGCACGTCGATCTCCTCGACGACTCGTCCCGGCCGCGACGACAGCACGTAGACCCGCTCGGAGAGGAACACCGACTCCTCGACGTCGTGGGTGACGATGAGGATCGTCGTGCCGGTCTCGCGCCAGACGTCGAGCAGGAACTCCTGCATCACCGAGCGCGTCTGCGCGTCGAGCGAGCCGAACGGCTCGTCCATGAGCAGCACCTCGGGCTCGGTGGCCAGCGCCCGCGCGATCGCGGTGCGCTGCTTCATGCCGCCCGACAGCTGGTTCGGCAGGTGATCGGCGAAGCGCTGCAAGCGCATCACCTCGAGGTAGCCGTCGACCCGCTCTCGGATCTCCGCCTTGCGCAGATGCCGCAGTTCCAGGCCGAAGGCCACGTTCTCGCGCACCGTCCGCCACGGGTACAAGGTCGAGCTCTGGAACACCAGGCCACGGTCCGGGCCGGGGCCTGCGACCGGATGACCGTCGAGCAGCACCGCGCCGGCCGTGAGCGGCACCAGGCCGGCGGCAATGGCCAACAGTGTCGACTTGCCGCAACCGGACGCGCCGACCACCGCGATCAGCTCACCGTTGCCGACCCGGATGTCGACGCCGTCCAGCGCGCGCACGCCGCCGAAGTCCTTGACGAGCCCGACGGCCTCGAGCTTCGGCACGGCTCCGTTCATCGGGCCCACGGCGCGGCCACGTTCCGCAGCGCCCGGAAGGAGAGGTCGATGGCCACGCCGATCACCCCGATCACGATGAGCACCGCGAAGATCTGGTCGGTCTGGAGAAAGCGCTGGGCCCGCACGATCCGGTAGCCCAGGCCCGACTGCGCGGCGATGAGTTCGGCCACCACGACGAGGTTCCACGTCGCCGCGATGTTCACCCGCATGGCGTCGATCAGGCCGGGCAGCGCGTGGGGCACCACCACCTTGCGCACGACCGTCCACCGCGTGGCCCCGAGCGTGTACGACGCGTCGATGAGCTCCTTGGGGACGTCGCCGGCGGCGTCGGCGCTCATGAGGGTGTTGAAGAACACCGTGCCCACGACGAGGAGGGTGATCTTCGAGGACTCACCGAGGCCGAGCCAGATGATCAGCAAGGGGATGAACGCCGGCGCCGGCATGTAACGCAGCAACCCGATCATGGGCTCGAACAGCGCCTGCACCGACTCGAACGTGCCGATGGCGACGCCGAGGGGCACCGAGATGACGACGACCAGGGCGAAGCCGATGCCGACGCGGGTCAGGGTGGCGCTCATGTCACTTTGGAGGGTGCCGGACGACCACAACCGCTGGAACGCCCGGAAGACCGAGGTGGGCGTCGGGAGGAAGAGGGGATCGACCGTCTTCGTGCCACTCAGGATCACCCAGGCGGCGAGCGGCACCACGACCGACACGACCATGAGCGAGACCCGCAGCCGTTTGGGGATCGGCTCGCGCAGCCGCCAGAAGCCGCGCGCCGGCGTTCGCGACCGCATTCGCCCGGGACGCGCCGAGGCCGGGGCGGGCGCGGGCGTGTCCATCACTGCCACGTTCACCCCTTGTGGGCCTTCACGAACGTGTCGTTGAAGAGGCCGGTGAGGTCGGGGGCCTTGTCGATCAGCTTCACGCTCAGGAGGAAGTCGGAGATCTGGCGGGCGTTCTGGTCGAGGTGCTGGACCGTGCTGCCCGGCGCGAAGGCCTCGAGGTTCTGATCGAGGGTGAAGATGGTGGTGCCCTTGTCGTAGGTCTCGTAGTCGGCGGTCGACACGCCGGCCCGCTTGGCCATGATCGACACCGCCTCGGTGTGGTTGGCCTTGATCCAGTCGAGCGTCTTGAACCACACGTCGACCAGCTTCTGCACGTCGGCCGGGCGCTTCTGCACGAAGTCGGCGGTGAGCACCAGGTGGTCAGGAATGGCGCCCGGGAAGTCAGCTGACGTGAACAGCGCGTGCGACCCGCTGCGCTTCATGGCTTGCGTGGTGAACGGCGCGAACACGCCGACCCCGTCGAGCCGGCCGCTCGCGAATGCCGCCGCCGCGGCACCGGTCTCCAAGGGCTGGAACTTGACGTCGCTCGGGCCGAGACCGGCTTTCTTCAGCCCCAGGAGCAGCAGGTAGTGGTCGACGGTCCCCTGCTCCGCGGCCAGCGACTTGCCGCGCAGGTCCGCCACCTTGGTGACGTCCTTGCTGACGATGATCTGGTCGTTGCCGGTGGAGTTGTCGTTGACGAGGACGATGACCTGCTTGGCTCCGCCGGCCACCGACGACAACGTGTCGTTCAGCGTCTGGCTGTTGCCGTCGAGCTGCCCGCTGGCCAGCGCGTTCAGCGAGTCGAGGTAGCCCTCGAAGTACTTCATGTCGACGTCGAGCCCGGCGGCCGTGAAGAACCCCTTCTCCTTTGCCACCTGCCACGGGAACCAGCCCGGCCACGCGCTGAAGCCGATGGTGATCTTCCCGCCCGTCGACGGGCTGGTGGTCGCGCTGGCCGCCGCGGTCGTCGCCGTCGACGCGGTGCTGGTCTTGCTGCTCTTGCCGCACGCCACCGCCACGAGCGCGACGGTGACGAGCAGGATGATCGCGAGCGGGGTACGTCGCCTCATGACTTCCTCCGGGGGAGATGGCCGGACCGCACGAGGCAGCCCAAGGTGTCGCAGACGACGCGCACGCCGATCAGCGAGGTGATGTCGGCGTTGTCGTAGGGCGGTGAGCACTCGACAATCTCGATGCCGGCGAGTGGCTTGCCGTGATCGGCCACCAGTTGGATGAACTTCAGCACCTCGCGGGGCAAGAAGCCGCCCGGCTCGGGCCAACCGGTTCCGGGAACGAAGGCGGCGTCGAGGCAGTCGACGTCGAAGCTGAGCCAGACGGCCTCGGCGCCGTCCCACGCCACGTCGAGGGCTCGGGCGGCGGCGGCGTCGATCCCCATCTCGACGCAGTCGGTCACCGTCATGATCGTGGTGCCGCGCTCGCGGCCGACCTTCACGCCGGGCCGCGGCGCCTGCCACCCACCGATCCCGATCTGCACCAGGTTCTTCGCCGGGACGTTCGGGATGTCGGTCGCGTGGAACCACGGCGTGGTGTGCATCCGCTCGTCGAGGTCGGTCTCCTGCGTGTCGACGTGACGGTCGAAGTGGATGATCCCGAGGTTGCCGTCGAGGTGCTCGGCCACGCCCCGCACCGTGGGGAAACCGATGGAGTGGTCGCCGCCGAGCACCACGGGGAACGCGCCCGACGCGTAGACGTGTGACACCGCTTTGGTGATCTGATCGAAGGTCTTCTCGATGTTGCCCGGGATCGTGAACACGTCGCCGAGGTCGCACATCGTGATCGACTCGCGCAGATCGACCCCGAGCTCGAAGCTGTACGGCCCGTAGAGCGCCGAGATGCGCCGCATGCCCTGGGGGCCGAATCGCGTGCCCGGGCGGTAGGTCGTGCCCGAGTCGTGCGGGGCACCGAGGACCGCGACGTCGTACTCGCCGCAGCGCCGCACGTCCTCGCAGTACGGCTGCTTCAAGAACGTGTTGATCCCGGCGTAGTGCGGCAGCTCGCCCCGGCTGAAGGTGGGAATGTCCTTGTCGACGATCGAGGCCGCGCCCGGCAGGCCGAGCTCGAGTCCCCGTGCGATCTCCTCGCGCCACTTCGTGGTCGGCAGCGCCGCTTCGGCTTCGACCGCGTGCCGGGCCTCCGGCCCGTAGTGGTCGTGGAACGAGCCCACCGTCCTCCTTTGGTCAATGGAAAAAGCCCGCGAGATCGCTTTGACGATCTCCCGGGCTTTTGTCCCTCCGTGTGGCGGCACCGTTGCCGCTTGCCCCTCTCGGACCAGGCCGCCGTTGCCGGCGCGGAACCCTAGGGGCGGCTCTTTGGTTGTCGATCCCGACCTTAGGAGTCTGATGTTTCGGCGGGATTTCGGAACGGAGAACGACGGATGAGGATCCGCGACGGTTGCCGGCATCGTGGGCGGCGAGTGGTCATTGACGCCACGGCACGAACGGGGCGGTCTTGCCCGCGGGGCCCGGACGTGTGCCTACTGATGTCGACCTGATCTCGATGTGGGAACAGGCCATCCCCAAGACCCCGGGACCGGAGGCGGCACGTGCGCCGCTTGGAGCGTTGCAACGAACCGGCCGGCTGGCAGCCGGTCCCGTTCGGCATGGCCCTCGACGTGAGCAACGGCCGCGTCCTCATGCGACTGAGCGGCGATGCCGATGCCTCGGTCGCCACCAGCATCGATCAGGTCCTGCGAGACGCGGTCCTGCACACCCGCGAGGCACGCGACGTCGACGTCGTCCTGGCCGACGTCACCTTCCTCGACGGTAGGGTGGTCGGTGTGCTGCTGGGCGTGAGGGACGAACTGCGCGCCCAGGGCCGGGCGTTCGCCCTGGTGGCGCCCTCGGCGCCGGCGGCCCGGCTGCTCGGGATTCTGGGCCTCGACCGGGTGGTCGACATCCGCGACGCCGACCCGTCGATGTCCACCAGCGAGAGGGGCTCCCGGTGATCCAGACAGCCGATCAACGTCATCTCTTGACGATCGTCAACGGCCGCCGCGGCCAACCCGTGGGCGGCTGCCGGTGTGGGTGGTCCGGTACGCCGCGCTTCACCACCGACGAGATCGTCACCGACTACGACCGCCACCTCCCGCCCGTCGATCGGCCTCCCTCCCCCACGACCCCCGGGCTGCATTAACCGTCGAGGGCGGCGAGGAAGGCCGCTTCCACCTCCGCGGCGGTTGCCGGCGCGAGCCCGGTCGCGACATTGGCGAGGGGCGCGGGGTCGATGCCGAGCATCGTCGCCAGCCGCGACGGGTCCCATTGGATCAGCGCCGCGCACTGGAACAAGGCGCCGCCCCGGGAGCGCCGCTGGCTGATGCCGACGACCTTGCGGCCGTCGATCGTCACCTCACCGGGACCGAGGCCGGCGAAGCAGACGAGGTCGGAGGACGCGGTCCGCACCAGCGGGCCGGTGTGCGCGCGGGCGCCCCGGCCGATGGCGCGTGACCACACCTCGCCGAGCCAGTGGAACGCGCGCGACACGTCGGGATCCCACAACGGGTGCGATGCCGGCACCGCGACGTCGACCCACACCACCCGGCCCGGTTCGAGCAGCACCGCGCCCCCGCCACTGCGCCGCCGCGCGACCACGATGTCCGAGCGCGCGTCCGGCACGACCACGTCGTCGCGCTGCCGGCTGCCGAGCACCAGCAGCGGCGCGTCGACCGTCACGACGGAGACCGACGGGAACTCCGGTTCCCACTGGAACCACTGCGGCGACGCCGCAACCCGCGTGACCGACCAGGCGCGGCCCAACTACGCGATGAGCGCGGCGCCGAGGTAGGGCTCCCAGTGCGGGTGCACCGATCCCACCGCGACGATGATCCACGTCAGCTCCTTCGGCGCCGCCGGGCGCCGCCGCAACGAGAGCCCGGTCTCGTCGAGCATCCGATCCTCCTTGCGGGTGTTGCACGGCCGGCACGCCGCCACCACGTTCTCCCACGTGTGGGTGCCGCCGCGGCTGCGCGGCACGACGTGGTCGATGTTCTCGGCTGCGGCGCCGCAGTACTGGCACCGGTGGCCGTCACGGGCGAACACCGCTCGCCGGTTCAGCGCGGCGCGAGCGCGGAACGGCACTTTGACGTAGTGCGTCAGGCGGATGACGGACGGGATCGGAAAGGTGACCCGCTCGGCGTGCAAGGCCTCGTCCGACGCGTGCACGACCTCGGCCTTGGCCTTCATCACGAGCACCACGGCCCGGCGGTCGGAGACGACGCACAACGGCTCGAAGGTGGCATTCAGCACCAACGATCGCGCCACAGCCAAGACCTGCTTACCGGCCGGGTCCTGGTGGTGCGATCACGATCGCAGGCTAGCGCAGGAGGTCGCGCGTGCTCCGACACCATCGGAGGTACGTGACGACGTCGGCGGGCTCGGGCGGCCGATCCGGATCGCCGTACGCGGTCTGCAAACGGAACCGGAGATAGGCCTCGTCAGGTGCCGGGACCGGCGGCCAGCGCCGCCACCACCCGGGCCGCGCCAGGCGGAGCAGCTGGCCCGCCGCGGTCGGCCACAGCGCCGGATGCCGCGCCACCGCGAGGGCGGCGCCGCGGACCCACCGTCCGTTCACGTCGCGAACCGTCCCATCCCGAGCCACCCGACGGCCCCGGCGCCGACCAGTGGGCCGGCGGCGCCCAACCCCGCCGGGATGATGCGCGCGCCGGTCGAATGGTCGAGCCGGCAGCGGAGGTCGAGCTCGGCCTGCGCAGCCGCGAAGAACGGCGCCCCGAACCCCAGCGCGACCGAGCCGGCGACCACCGCCAGGCGCAGGTCGAGCAGGTTGGCGACCGACGCGACCGCCCGACCCACCAGCCGGCCGGTCCGCTCGACCACG
>JAODBK010000025.1 GCA_025463925.1 Acidimicrobiales bacterium
ACCCGCTGCGTCGCGCCGGGAGGAAGATCCGTGTCCAGGGTCGGCTCGGGGTCGGCGACGTACACGTCCCAGGCGAGCCCAACTTGACTTGCAATTTGCATGTCAGCCATTACGAAGAAGCTACGGCTGACAGCCGGGGTCGTTTGCTGTTCCGATGGACGGTCCTATCCGTCCCTTCGTGCGCCGGTCATGGAGGTCCTGCGGCAATTCACGGCCGTTTGCCAGAAGCCCTCTCGCCCAGCATCACCATGTTTGCGGGTTCTTCAACGGCATCGACGAGCAGTACCGCGTGCTTCGCTCGTTCATCAAGGATGGCTTCGACCAGGGAATAGAGCTTTCCACCTCGTTGACCCCGAGCGACGTGAAGATCATCTCGGGCGCCTCGCCAAAGCAGGCATCAACGTGGAAGGCGACGGGTACCGGCCAGTTGATGCCGACGCCAATGGCTGAAGGGCGACCAAACGTCTGGCCCGCCTCGGTCAGGCGGTGTATCCGCCGTTGGAGTCGATCACCGCACCGGTGATGTAGGAGGCGGCCGGGCCGGCGAGGAAGGCGATGACCGCTGCGGTCTCGGCCGGGTCGCTGACTCGCTGGATGGCGAGCCCCGACACCATGAGCTTGAGGACCTCCGGAGACGGCGCCTGCATGTCGGTCTGCATCAGGCCGGCCTGCACCATGTTGACCGTGATGCCGCGCCGCGCCAGGTCACGGGCGGCGCCCTTCGTGTAGCCGGTAAGCCCGGCCTTGGTCGCGGCGTAGTCGGCGAAGCCGGGCCGCCCGGCGCGTGAACCGAGGCCCGAGCCGATGTTGATGATCCGGCCGTTGTCCCGCATGACCTTCGCTGCCGCGCGGATGATCGCGATCACGCCGGTGTAGTTGGTGGCGTGCATACGGTCGAGAGCGGCGGCGTCGACGCTGGGATCGTCGATGGTCTTGCCCGACTCCACGCCGATGGCGGCGTTGTTGACCAGAACGTCCAGACCGCCGAAGCGGGCCACGACGTCGTCGATCAGTGGAGGAGCCAGGGTCGTGTTCGCCTGGTCGGACCTGAAAGCGGCCGCCTGCACGCCCTTGTCCTCCAGTTGCTTGACCACCTCCGCCGCCTTGTCGGCCGAGGCGACGTAGGTGATCGCGACGTCCGCGCCCGCGTCGGCCAGGGAACGGGCAGTGGCCGCACCCAGCCCTCGGGAGCCACCGGTGACGAGGGCGACCTTGTTCTGTAGCGGCCGTGACATGCGTTTCCTTCCGGGAGAGGTTTCCGGACGTCCCAGCCAGTGTTCGACTTTCGTCGTGGGGCCCTAGCCGCATAGCGCAACCCATCGATCAGCAGAGTCATCATGCGCTGGGTCTGGTCGGCGTCAGGGCCGCGTGCGCACGGGTTCATCGTCGCGACGAGTCATCCCATCAAAGTGCCCCACGGCCTTACCGTGGCGGGCCTCGAGCCGGAGTGCTTTCGGATCATGAGTGGCGGCCGCGAGCGTCGGGCGTGCGCGTACGGATGCGCGTACAACCTTGTCTCCCACAAGGCGTCATTCACTGCAGTCTGTTGCAGCGCCAAGGTGCCGGGTTTGCAGGCATTTTCAGCGTGCGTCAACGCGCTGCAGCTCGTTTGGCCGGACTTCTAATCCACGGGTCGGAGGTTCGAATCCTCCCGGCGCATCAGGACAGTTGAGCGGATCGGAGGCGGCCAGAAGGCCGCCTCTGCCGCAAAAAGCCCTGCTCAGCGTTTCGAACCTCGGTTTGCGGCGCACGGACCGAAGGAGCGTGCCGTCCGGCGGTTCGCCCGCCGCTGCCGGTCGATCAGGCGTTGTCGAGCGCGCAGGGCATCGTCCAGCGTTTGCGCCCTGTCTCGACACGGATTAGGAGGAGCGGGAAGCCACTGCCGTGCTCCGATCGGCGCGCCTTTGCCGAGCATCGCTAGACGTCGGCATATCCGCTCGCCCACCACGTCGTCGCTAGCACGGCGTACTCGTCGGCGGCTTCCTCCCATACGAAGTGGCCGGTGTCGAGGATGTCGAGCTTGCTCTTCGGCAGCCGCTCGTGGAGGAACTCGGCGTTCGCCGGCGGCACCAAGTCGTCATGGGCGCCGCTGATGATCTGTACCGGTGTCACGACGTTCGGCAAGAGCTCGGCGAGCACGGGGAGGTCATTCGGGTAGCTGCGAACGTAGGCCGCCGACTCGACGAACCGATCGCCGTCGTAGGACGAGAGATAGTCCTCGAGGACGTCGTCGGGAAGGTCGGCCTCCATTCCGGTGAGCGCGGGTCGAAGAACGTCGCGTGAGTCGATCGCGCGGAAAGCGTCCATATTCGGCGCCTCGATCATGCTCTTGAGCGCGCCGGTGACTTGAAGCGGGTGCGCCGCACCGCCGCTGCCGACGATGAGGCTCCGCATCCGGCCTGGATGTCGTGCCGCCGCGAAGAGCGCAGCGCCCGTGCCGACATCAGGACAGACGAGATGCGGGCTCTCGAGACCGAACTCGTCAAGGGCGCGGATCAAGAAGTCACCCATCCTGCTCGGCGACAAAAGCTGACTACGACGCTCCGAGTGCCCGAAGCCAGGAAGGTCGATCGCGAACAGATGGGCTGTCTCTGAAAGAGACTGCCAGAGCGCATGGTAGGCATAGAGGCTCTCCGGCCATGGGCTCGTGAGGAGCACGTGGTTGTCGTGCTCGCAGTTGTGATCATCGTGGTCGCAGTCGCTCTCCGCATAGCGAATCGAGAGCCCGTCGA
>JAODBK010000076.1 GCA_025463925.1 Acidimicrobiales bacterium
GCGGGCGGCGGTCGCCGGTGCCGTCCGGCGCGCCGTCCGCCGGTTGCGGCCCGAGCGGCGGGCCGCGCTCGAGTGCGTGCTGGCCGGCCACACCCTCGTCGGCGCCGCCGACCTCCTCGGGCTGCCCGAGGGAACGCTGAAGAGCCGGGTCCGCGCCGCGTACGCCGACCTCCGGCCCGACTCCACGCTCATCGCCCTCGTCAGTTGACGGTTCGCCGTCGGCGGTAGGTTCCAACCCCATGGGTGGACCGCTGAATGGTGTGCGGGTGATCGAGCTGGCCGGCATCGGACCGGGCCCGCTCACCGCGATGTTGCTGGCCGACATGGGCGCCGAGGTCGTGCGGGTCGACCGCACCAAGCCACCGGGCGGCGCCGACCACACGCGCGACGTGCTCAACCGCGGTCGCCGCTCGGTCGCGGTCGACCTGAAGCACCCCGACGGCGTGGCGACCGTGCTGCGGATGGTCGAGCAGGCCGATGGGCTGCTCGAGGGCTTCCGGCCCGGCGTGATGGAACGGCTGGGGCTCGGGCCCGACGTCTGCCTGGCGCGCAACCCGAAGCTCGTCTACGGCCGCATGACGGGGTGGGGCCAGGACGGGCCGCTGGCCCAGGTGGCCGGTCACGACATCGACTACATCGCGCTGGCCGGCGTGCTGAACAACTTCACGCGCGCCGGCAGCAAGCCGATGCCGCCGATCAACCTCGTCGGCGACTTCGGCGGCGGCGGCGTGTTCCTCGCGTTCGGGATCGTCTGCGGCCTGCTCGAGGCGGCGCGGTCCGGTGAGGGCCAGGTCGTCGACGCCGCCATGGTCGACGGCTCGGCGGTGCTGATGACGATGATGTACGCGTTCATGGCGATGGGACTCTGGGAGGACCGGCCCGGCACCAACCTGCTCGACACCGGTGCGCACTTCTACGAGGTGTACGAGACGGCCGACGGCAAGTACATGGCGGTCGGCAGCATCGAGGCGCAGTTCTACGCCGAGCTGATCAAGGGCCTCGGGTTGGCCGACGAGGAGCTGCCTTGGCAGATGGACCGGTCGCAGTGGCCGGCGATGAAGGAGCGGTTCACCGCGCTGTTCAAGACGAAGACGCGCGACGCGTGGACCGCGATCTTCGAGGGCACCGACGCGTGTGTGGCGCCGGTGCTGTCCATGACCGAGGCGCGCGACCATCCCCACCTCGCCGCTCGCGACACCTTCGTCACCCACGAGGGCATCGTGCAACCGGCGCCGGCTCCGCGCTTCAGCCGCACCGCCGTCGAGATCCAGCGCCGCCCGCCGGCGCCGGGGGAGCACACCGACGAAGTACTCGGCGACTGGGGTTTCGAGCCCGACGAGATCGAGGCGCTGCGCGAGGCCGGCGCGGTCGGTGTGGATTGATGGCGACGATCGTCTTCTTCCACGCCCATCCCGACGACGAGTCCATCCAGACCGGCGGCACCATGGCGCGGGCCGCGGCCGAGGGCCACCGCGTGGTGCTCGTCCTCGCCACCAAGGGCGAGCACGGCGAGGTCGACGACGGGGTGCTGGCCGAGGGCGAATCGCTCGGGCAGCGGCGGGTCGTCGAGGTGGACGCGTCGGCCGCGGTGCTCGGCGTGGCACGCGTCGCCTTCCTCGGGTATCTCGACTCCGGGATGATGGACACGCCGGAGAACGACGCGCCGGAGTCGTTCTGGCAGGCTGACGTCGAGGAGGCGGCGTCGCGCCTGGCGGCGATCCTCGAGGAGGAGCACGCCGACGTGCTCACGATCTACGACGAGCACGGCGGTTACGGCCACCCCGACCACATCCAGGTGCACCGCGTCGGCCTGCGGGCGGCCGAGATCGCGGGTGTCCCCAAGGCGTACATGGCGACGATCAACCGCGACGAGCTGATGCGCATCATGGCGGCCGGGCGGGAGAGCGGCATGTTGCCCGACGACGTCGAAGCGCCCGACATCGACGAACGCGGGCTCGGCGTGCCGGGTTCGCGCATCACGACCACGGTCGACGTCTCCGACTACGTCGACAAGAAGCGGGCGTCGATGGCCGCCCACGCCAGCCAGATCACCGACACCCATTTCTTCCTCGCCATGCCGGACGACGCGTTCCGCGCCGGGTTCAGCGCCGAGTGGTTCATCCGGATCGGCGCGCCCGAGGGCACCGTCGACGAGTTCTTCGCCGGGTTGAAGTAGCCGCAGGTGTCGCCGCGGCTCATCCTCGTCCGGCACGGGCGGGCGGCGGCCGGCTTCGGCGACGACCTCGACCCCGGGCTCGACGAGGTCGGCCACGCGCAGGCGCGGGCCGCGGCCGACGGGCTGGCACCGATCGGCCCGGTGCCGATCCTCACCAGCCCGCTGCTCCGGGCGCGCGAGACCGCGGCGCCCCTCGAGGCGCGGTGGGGCGCGGTGGCGAAGGTCGAGCCGGCGGTGGGGGAGATCCCGTCGCCGACCGACGACCTGGTCGAGCGGGCCCGGTGGCTGGAAGGGTTGCTGCGCGAGCATTGGCGGGACGTCGATCGCTCGTTGCGGAGCTGGCGCGCGAGCGTCGTCGACTTCCTCACCGAGCTGGCCGACGACACCGTCGTGTTCACCCACTTCGTCGTGATCAACGTCGCGGTCGGCTCGGCGACCGAGGACGACCGCATCGTGTGCTGCCACCCGGCGAACGCCAGCCGCACCGTGCTCACCGTCGACGACGGGCGGCTGCACCTCGTGGCGCTCGCCGACGAGGCCAGCACCGAGATCCTGTAGGTGACGGTCGGCGCCCGAGGAATCCCGCCGGGCCCCTGGCTCTCCGCTTGGCCATTGCATCTCATGATGTTTCCATGTAGAACACCATCACTGACACTGGAACGACACCGGAGCTCACAGGAGGGCAGTGATGGGCGCAGACATGTGGGGCGGCAACCTCGATCAGATGCAGACGCTGGACAGCACGTTCACCAGCCAGGCGCAGGCGGTCGCCGACCTCACGTCGCGCATCGCCAGCACCTTGCACGGCACCGCGTGGACCGGGCCGGCGGCCGACCGCTTCCGGTTGGACTGGAGCGGCCAGTTCCAGCCGGCGCTGCAGAAGCTCGGGCAGGCGCTCACCGACAACGCGACGATCGTGCGCAACCGGCGAGCCGCCATCGAGACGGCGACGCGCTGACCGGTGCCGGTGTCTCCCGCAGCCCTCCGGGCCGCCGCCGACCGCGTCGAGGCCGGCGGCGGCCGGCTGGCGCCGGCGCTCGACCGCACCGGGTCCGAGCTGCGTCCGACCGTCTGGCTCGGCCCAGCAGCGACGCGGCTCGCTGGTGACCTGACCGGCGGGCGGCGGCGGCTCGGCGCGGCCCGGGCCGCGCTGGTGTCGGCCGCAGCCGCGATGCGCGCCGAGGCCGATCGCATCGAGGCCGAGACGCGGCTGCTGGCCGCGGCGGCCGCGCTCGGCGGGAGTTGAGGTGCAGGTCGTCTTCGTCGTCGGGGCCGAGGAGCTCGACATCGACGTCGACATCGCGGGCGCCGACGCGCTCGTCGCCGATCTGGTCGAGGCGCTGGCCGACGGTCCGGTCGCCCCGGGCACGGGCCTACGCGTCGACGGCCGGTTCGTCGACCGCGAGCTGCGGATCGCCGACGCCGGCCTCGGCCAGGGCGCATCGGTCGAGCTGGCCCACGATCCCAGCTCGGCCGGTGACGCCGCTGACGCGATCGCGCCGCCGTCCCCACCGGCGCCGGTCGAGCTCTGCCTCGTCGGCGGCACCGGTGCCGGCCGGCGGATCCCGCTCGTCGCCGGCGCGCAGGTGATCGGACGCGAGGCATCGGCCGACGTGGTGGTCGACCACCCGACGGTCTCAGCTCGGCACGCGCGGGTGCTGGTCGATCCCGCGGGCGGCGTCGTGGTCACCGACCTCGGCTCGGCCAACGGGACGCGACTCGACGGCGCGTGGGTGACCGCGCCGGTCGACGTCGCGGATGGCGCGTTGCTCGAGCTCGGCGCGGTCCAGTGCGTGATCAGACCCGCCGATCGCCCGGCACACGACGCGGCGCGCGTCGCATCGGTCGGCGGCCATGGCACCGCGGCGTTCAACCGACCGCCGCGCGCC
>JAODBK010000090.1 GCA_025463925.1 Acidimicrobiales bacterium
GCTCTTCCGATCTCGGGGTCGGCGCCCCCCGGTGCCGGCATCGGCGGCGGCGTGGTCGCCGCGACCGTCCGGGGCGGGGTGCGCAACGGCCGGCGCCGCCGGCCAGTTCGCGGGACGATCGCCTCCACCGCATCGTCGAACGCATCGCCGACGGCACGCTTGTCGTCCACCGCCAGCGAGCGTACCGGCCGGACCTCGCCCCCTCCCGCGTTCTGCCTCCCGCGTTCTGCCTCCCGCGTTCTGGACATCGTTGGTGTCGCAGAGCGACACCAACTGCGGGGAAAGCTCTTGGGGCCGGCGAGCGTTGCGCACCCCCAGCGTGCGCAACACTCGCATCACTCGTGCGGCGGGCGGGATTCGAACCCGCATGTCCTTGCGGACAATGGATTTTGAGTCCATCGCGTAAGCCGATTTCGCCACCGCCGCGGGACCGGCTGAGCGTAGTGACCATCCCGGACCTGCGCCCGACGATTCGCACGTATGTTCGGTCTCATCGCGTCTAGCCTGCCGCCCATGGGACGGAAGAAGAACGCAGAGGCCGAGGGGTCGCCCAAGAAGAAGAAGCACCGGCTGCGCAAGCTGCTGCTGCTGTCGGCGGTGGGCGGCGCCATCGCCGCGTTCCGCAACAAGCGCCTGGCCGACAACGCCGGGCGGTAACCAAACCGGCGACTGGGGAGTCGGACCCTCTATCGGGACGGGCGCGCCCCCGGGAGGCTCAACTTCACCATGCTTGCTTTCACCTTCCCTGGCCAAGGGTCGCAGCGCGCCGGCATGGGCCAGGCCTGGGTCGACCATCCGTCATGGGAGCTGGTGGCCGACGCCTCCGATGCCGCCGGGCGCGATCTGGCCGCGCTCCTGCTCGAGGCCGACGCCGACGAGCTGAAGCGCACCGACAACGCGCAGCTGGCGACCTACCTGACGAGCCTCGTCGTGCTCGACGCGGTCGAGCGGGTCGGGATCGACGCCGCCGCCTGCGCCGGGCACAGCCTCGGTGAGTACACCGCCCTGACCGCGGCCGGCGTCATCGCGTTCGAGGACGCCATCCGGGTGGTCACCGAGCGCGGCGGCGCCATGGCGGAAGCGGCCGAGGTCCGCCGCGGCACCATGTCGGCACTCCTCGGCCTGGCCGACGACGACGCCGACGCCGCCTGCCGGCTGGCCGACGGTGAAGCGTGGATCGCCAACTACAACGCGCCCGGGCAGGTCGTGGTGGCCGGCGACCCGCAGGCCGTGGAAGCGGCAGTGGCCGCGGCCAAGGGCATGGGCGCCAAGAAGGCGATGCCGCTCCCGGTGAGCGGTGCGTTCCACACGCCGTTCATGGCGCCGGCGCGCGACCGGCTGCGCAAGGCGATCGCCGATTGCGCGACCCACGAGCCCGACATGACCGTGATCGCCAACGTCGACGCCCGGCCCCACGAGACGTCGGCCGAGTGGCCGGCGCTGCTGAGCGCTCAGCTCTGCAGCCCGGTGCGCTGGCGGCACACGTTGCTCCGGCTGGCCGAGGCCGGCACCAGGACGTTCGTCGAGATCGGACCGGGCGGCGTGCTCACCGGTCTGGCCAAGCGCACGCTGCCGGACGCGCAGGCCTTCTCGGTCGCGACGCCCGACGATCTCGACAAGCTGCTCGAGGCGCTGGCGGCACCGGCGATCGAGCGCGACTCGCTCCCCCACGGCGAGCACCTGCACATGTCCGAGCGGCTGGTCGTCAGCCCGGCCGCCGGGGTGTTCGAGGCGTCGCCGGCGTCCGAGTCGGCCGGCGCGGAAGGCGAGCTGGTCGAGGTCGGCGAGCTCCTCGGGACGGTGGGCGACCACGAGGTGCGCTCGCCGTTCGCCGGTTGGCTGATGGGCATGCTCGCGGTGCCGGGCGAGCGGCTCACCGCCGGCCAACCGGTGGCCTGGCTGCGGTCCGCATGACCGGCGGGCGCGGCGCGGTCATCACCGGGTGGGGCACCGCGCTCCCGGACAAGGTCGTCACCAACGCCGACCTCGAGGCGCGCCTCGACACCACCGACGCGTGGATCACCGAGCGGTCGGGCATCCGTGAGCGTCGCGTCGGCGGCACCACCACCGGGCTCGCCACCGACGCCGGCGCGGCCGCGCTGGCGGCTGCCGCCCTCGAACCGGCCGACATCGACCTCCTCATCCTCGCCACGACGACACCCGACCAGACGGTGCCGGCGACCGCGTCGGCGGTGCAGGACGCGCTCGGCCTGACGTGCGGCGCGATGGACGTCAACGCCGCCTGCTCGGGGTTCGTCTACGGCCTGGTGACCGCGTGCGGGCTGATCGGCCTCGGCGCCGGGCGCATCCTGCTCATCGGCGCCGAGACCCTCAGTCGCATCACCGACCAGGACGACCGCGGCACCGCGGTCCTGTTCGCCGACGGCGCCGGCGCGGTCGTGGTCGAAGCGGTCGACGGTCCGGGCTCGCTGCTCGGCTGGGACCTCGGCAGCGACGGGTCGCTGCGGTCCATCCTCTACGCCGATGTCGGCGGCTACCTGGAGATGGAGGGCCGCGAGGTCTTCCGGCGCGCCGTGCGGGTCACCGTCGACTCCGCGCAGGCAGCCATGCAGCGGGCCGGCGTCACCGCGGACGACATCGCGCTCTTCGTCCCCCACCAGGCCAACCTGCGCATCATCGACGCCGCCGGCCAGCGGATCGGCATCCCGTCCGATCGGACCGCCATCGTCCTCGACCGCACCGGCAACACCTCGTCGGCGTCGATCCCGCTGGCGTTGGCCGACGCCCTCGACCACGGCCGCGTCCGCGCCGACGACCTCGTGCTGCTGTCCGGCTTCGGCGCCGGCATGACGTGGGCCAGCGCGGTCCTGCGTTGGCCGGAGACCGACAAGTGACGGAGCCGGGCCGCGTCGTGCTGGTGACCGGCGGGTCGCGCGGCATCGGTCTCGGCATCGCGCGTGCCTTCGCGGCGCTCGGTGATCGCGTCGCGGTGACGTACAAGTCGAAGCCGCCCGAGGACGCCAACCTGGTCGCGCTCAAGGCCGACGTCACGTCGGACGACGAGGTCGACGCCGCGTTCGCGGCGGTCGAGGAGCGGTGGGGCCCGGTCGAGGTGCTCGTCGCCAACGCCGGCATCACCAGGGACGGCCTCCTGCTCCGCATGGGCGAGTCCGACTTCGGCGACGTCGTCGACACCAACCTCACCGGCGCGTACCGCTGCGCCAAGCGGGCCGCCGGCCCCATGGTCCGGGCCCGCACGGGCCGGATGATCTTCGTCTCGTCGGTCGCCGGCCTCGCCGGTTCGGCCGGGCAGGCGAACTACGCGGCGTCGAAGGCCGGCCTCGTCGGCCTGGCCCGCTCGATCGCGCGCGAGCTGGCCCGCCGCAACATCACGGCCAACGTCGTCGCCCCGGGTCCGGTGGAGACCGACATGACCGACGCGCTGCCCGAGGCGCGCCGCAACGAGTTGGCCGCGTCCGTACCGCTCGGCCGATTCGCGACGATCGACGAGGTCGCCGCCGCCGTCACGTTCCTGGCCTCGAGCCAGGCTGCCTCGATCACCGGCGCGGTCCTGCCGGTCGACGGCGGCCTCGGCATGGGCCACTGAGTCGCATCAACCACAAGGAGACAGCAATCCCGATGGAAAACGCCCAGGCATTCGAGACCTTCAAGAAGTGCGCGGTCGACGTGCTCTCGGTCGAGGCCGCGCAGGTCGTGCCCGAGGCCCGCTTCGCCGACGACCTCGACGCCGACAGCCTCGACCTCGTCGAGCTGGTGATGGCGCTCGAGGAGGCGTTCGACATCACCGTGCCCGAAGAGGAGCTCCAAGGCGTCGAGACAGTCGGTCAGGCTTTCGAGCTGGTGACCTCGAAGATCGGCTAGGCAGGGCTCATGCGCCCAATTGCGATCACCGGCATCGGCGTCGTCAGCCCGTGCGGCATCGGCATCGACGCCTTCTGGGCCGGGCTGTGCGCCGAGCCGGAGGACCGGCCCGAGCGCCGGGTCGAGGACTTCGACCCCGAGCCGTGGTTCGCGCCCAAGGAGGCGCGTCGCACCGATCGCTTCGCGCAGTTCGCGATGGCGGCGGCAACGATGGCGCTCGACGACGCCGGATCCCTGTCCGTCGATCCCGACCGCGCCGCCGTCATCATCGGCACCGGCATCGGCGGGCTCGCCACCTTGCAAGAGCAGATCGGCGTGATGCTCGAGAAGGGCGACCGCCGGGTGTCGCCGTTCACCGTGCCGATGATGATGGCCAACGCCGGCGCGGCCAACGTGTCGATGCGGTTCGGCTGGCGCGGCCCCTGCGAGACGATCAGCACGGCGTGCGCCGCCGGGACGCACTCGGTCGGCGCCGCCGCCCGCATGATCGCCGACGGGCGAGCCGACGTGGCGCTCGCAGGCGGCGCCGAGGCGGCCATCACGCGCATCGGTGTCGCGGCGTTCGGCAACATGACGGCGCTGTCGTCCACCGGCATCTCGCGCCCGTTCGATGCCGAGCGTGACGGCTTCGTCATCGGCGAGGGGTCCGCGGTGCTCGTGCTGGAGTCGCTCGACGCCGCCCGCGCCCGCGGTGCCCGGATCTACGCGGTGATCACCGGTGCGGCGTCCAACGCCGACGCGCACCACATCACCGCACCGGCACCGGGCGGCGCCGGTGCCATCGCGTGCATGGAGCTGGCTCTGGCCGACGCCGGCCGCCGCACCGACGAGGTCGGCCACGTCAATGCCCACGGCACGTCGACACCACTGAACGACGCCGCCGAAGCCGAAGCCATCGCGAAGGTCTTCGGTGCCGGCGGCGTCCCGGTGACATCGATCAAGGGCGTCACCGGCCACGGCCTGGGCGCGGCCGGCGCGCTCGAGGCGGCGGCGCTGGCCCTCACCATCGACCGCAAGCTCATCCCGCCGACGGCGCGCCACCGCACGCCCGACCCGGCGGTCGACATCGACGTGGTCACCGGTTCGCCGCGGCCGTGGGAGCCGCGCGCCGCGCTGTCGAACTCGTTCGGCTTCGGCGGCCACAACGGCTGCCTGCTCCTGGAGCCGGTGCCCGCGTCGTAACGGGTCAGCGGTCGGCGATCACGAAGAGCAGCTCGACCTCGCACGCCGTGGTGCCGCCCACCGACGCCGTCCCGCGACCCTTGCCGGCCCGCGCCGCGAGCCGCGTCATCTCGACCTCGAGGTCGAGCGTGTCACCGGGCACGACCTGCCGGCGGAACCGGGCCGAGTCGATCCCCCCGAACAACGGCAGCTTGCTCGCGTAGCGCTGGTCGGCCAGCACCGCGACCGCGCCGAGCTGCGCGATCGCCTCGACCATGAGGACGCCGGGCAATGTCGGCCGACCCGGGAAGTGGCCGGCAAAGAATGCTTCGTCACCGGTGAGCCGCCAGCGGCCGCGTGCCGACACGCCCGGCACCACCTCGACGATCTCGTCGACGAAGAGGAATGGTGGCCGGTGCGGCAACACCTCGTCGGGCTTCATCGCGGCCTCCCGCTCGCGGCCATCCCGACGTCGACGTCGTGCACTGCCGCCACCAGCGGCGATCGGGCCAGCACGACGACCCCGGCGACGATGAGCGCGAGGCCCGCAGCTTCCGCCGCGATCGCACCGGCGCTCGCGTGGAGTCCCTCGTGGAACGCCGCCGCGCCGATGACGATGCTCACGACGGGGTCGGCGACGGTGAGGACGGGCAACGACGCCGCCAGCGGCCCGGCCTGGAACGCGCTCTGCGCCAGCACCATGCCGGCCAACCCGGCGGCCGCCAACGCGTAGGGCTGCCACGCCGTCAGGAGGTGGCCGAGACCGCGGTCGAGCAGGTGGGCCGACGTCTTCGTCAGCGCCGCCGTCAGTCCGTAGACGACGCCGGCGGCGGCGGCGAGCAGGCCGGCGCGCATCGCGGCCGAGCGGCGACGGTCGCGGGCCGCCAGCACCAGCACCGCGGTCGGCAGCACCGTCAGCAGCACGATCACCGCCCAGGCCGGCCCGGTGGTCCGGGCCCGCCCGCGAACCGGCCCGCTGACGACGAGGAACAACGACAGCCCGGCGACGACGGCCGCGGTGCCGAGCCATTCCGTCCGGGTGAATCGCTGGTGCGTGAGCGCCGCGCCGAGCGGCAGCGCGAAGAGGAGCCCCGACACCAGCAACGGCTGGACGACCACCAGGCTCCCCCGGTGGAGGGCCGCGAACTGGCAGGCGAAGCCAGCTACGTCGGCGACGATTCCCAACACCCACACGGGCCGGCGGACAAGGTGGACAAGCAGCCCGAGTCGGAGCGATTGATCAGCCGGCGCGTCGCTCGCCGCCCATTGCTGCGCCACCGACGCGACGGCGTACAGGAGGGCCGACAGCAGGGCGAAAGCTACGACCATGGCAGTGCCCGACGCTACTGTTCCCCACGAGTGGCAAGGAGAGTGTTCGTCGTATCGGCCAGCATGGGAGCCGGCCACGATGGCGCAGCGCGCGAGCTCTGCCGCCGCGTCGAAGCGCGGGGCGACGAAGCGCGCATGGTCGACTTCATGACGATGGCGCCGCTGAAGATCGGCGCCTTCGTGCGCTGGGGGTACGAGGCGCAGCTGAAAGTCGCGCCGTGGGCCTACGAGGCGACGTACCGGTTGTGGTACCTCCTCCCGTTCCTCCTCCGGCCGGTGGTCGGTTTCGTCACCTGCCTCACCCGCCGGCGCCTTCTGCACGAGGCGACGGAGTGGGGCGCCGACGTCGTCGTGACGACCTACCCCCTCGGGTCGCTGACGCTCGGGCGGGCCCGCCAGAAGAAGATGCTCACCGTCCCCGCGGTGACCTTCGTGACCGACTTCGCGGTCCATCCGTTGTGGGTGCACAAGGGCGTCGACGCCAACATCTGCGTCCACGAGTCCTCGGCGGTCGTCGCCCACCGTCGCACCGGCCGGTCGTCGACCGCGCCGGGCCCGCTCGTGCCAGAGCGATTCCACGTCGGATTGCCCGACCGGGCGCGCACCCGGGCCGCGCTCGGCGTCAACGGCCGTCAGAAGCTCGTGCTCGTCGTCGCCGGGTCGTGGGGGGTCGGCGAGGTCGAGAAGACGTTCGACGCGTTGCTCGCGTCCGGTCGGTACACACCGGTCGCGGTCTGCGGGCGCAACGAGAAGCTCCGGCGTCATCTGGAGGCGCGGGGCGCGGGCATCGTGATCGGGTGGACCGACGAGATGCCCCAGTTGATGGCGGCCGCCGACGTGCTGGTGCAGAACGCCGGCGGCCTCACCTGCATGGAGGCGTTCGCCGCCGGGCTGCCGGTCGTCAGCTACAACCCGATTCCGGGCCACGGCCGCGAGAACGCCATCGACATGGACCGCGAGGGCGTCGCCATCTACGCCACCTCGGCCGACGAGCTCGCGCCGGCGCTCGACGCCGCCACCGGCCTCACCGGTCGGCGCAGCGTCGCCGCCGCCCGCACCATGTTCCGCGCCGACCCGGCCGACGAGATCCTCGCGCTGGCCGACGCCCACGCCCAGGTCGACGAGATGGCGCGACGCCGGGCCCGGCGGAGTGTCGGCTCGGTCGGCGGCCGGATCGCGTCCCGAGCCGCGGTGGCGGTGATGAGCACCGCCATCGCCTGGACCGCCGTGACCGCCGGGGTCGGCACCGCGACCGCTCATGGCATCGGCGTCGCGCACTCGCCCCGCCACGCCAACGCCATCTATCTCGGCGTCCGCTTGAGCCCGACCCTGCTCGCCGACCCGCGCGTCGCCGCCGCACTGGCGAGCACGCACGCGACCGCGGTGATCCCGGCGGTCGACGCGGCGCGGTACCCGGCGGCCGTGCAACGGCTGATCGCGGCCGGCGTCGACGTCGCCAACGGCGGATGGGGTCGCGACGACATGCGCGGGTGGACGCGTGCTCGGGCGGACGTCGTCCGCGCCGGGCGGGCGCTGCGCGCCGCCACCGGCGTCCCGGTCCGCGACTTCGTGCCCGATCGGCGCGTCGACGGGTTCGATCTGGCGTCGGCCCGGTTCGCCCATGTGCACGTCGTGGTCACCCGGCACCGTCTCGACGTGGCGGCGTTTCCGCCAACGCTCGTCGCCGGCCGGATCTACGTGTTCGACGCCGAGGAGAACTCGCCCGACGCGGTGATCCTGTTGCTCAGCCGGATGCAGACCGAGGCGGACGTCGCCCGCGTCACCGCAACATCGCTCGCCGCCCTGCGGTGACCACGAGGCGACTGGCGGCGTGGCTCGGCGCCAGCGCAGCCGCGGCGTACGTCGCGCACGCCGCGCCGGCGCTCACTAGCAGTCGGCCGCTCCGGACGCGCTGGCTGCCCGGCCTCGCCGGCATCGGTCGGCCGGGCCATGTCGCGCTCACCTTCGACGACGGCCCCGACCCGGCCTCGACGCCGGAGTTCCTGGCCACGCTCGACCGCCTCGGCATCACGGCGACGTTCTTCATGCTCGGGTCGATGGTGCGGCGCGCACCGGGCCTGGCCGCCGAGGTCGCGGCCGCCGGCCATGAAGTGGCGGTGCACGGCGACGAGCACCGGTACGAGATCGCCCGCTCGCCGTGGGCCGTCGCCGACGACCTGGCGCGCGCCTTCGACGCCGTCGCTGCCGCCACCGGTCGCACACCGCGGTTCAGCCGCCCGCCGTACGGCGTGCTGTCGACGGCCGGCCTCCTCGCCGCCCGGCGTCTCGCGCTGGAACCGGTGCTGTGGACGGCATGGGGCCGCGACTGGCGGGCCGAGGCGACCGCCCGGTCCGTCGCCGGCGACGTCGAGCGCGACCTCGCACCCGGAGGGACGGTGCTGCTGCACGACTCCGACTGCACGTCGGCGCCCGGCTCGTGGCGTTCGGCGCTGGGCGCGTTGCCGCTGCTGGCGGAACGGTGGGCCGCGGCGGGCTTGGTCGTCGGTCCGCTGGCCGACCACGGCCTCGCCGCTTGAGGGGAAAGTGGACTAAGCACGCGGCATGGCCATCCACGACATCACCCTCAACACGCTCAAGGGCGACCTCGCGAGCCTCGGCGACCACAAGGGCAAGGCGCTGCTGCTGGTGAACGTGGCGTCGAAGTGCGGACTCACCCCGCAGTACGAGGGCCTCGAACGGATCCACGAGCAGTATCAGGACCGCGGCTTCAGCGTCCTCGGCTTCCCGTGCAACCAGTTCGGTGCGCAGGAGCCCGGCTCGGCCGAGGAGATCGAGACGTTCTGCTCGACGACCTACGGCGTCACCTTCCCGCTGTACGAGAAGCTCGAGGTGAACGGCGAGGGTCGCCACCCGTTGTACGACGAGCTGACCGCCAAGGCCGACGCCGAAGGCAATGCCGGCGACATCCAATGGAACTTCGAGAAGTTCCTCGTGTCGCCCGACGGCCAGGTCGTGCAGCGCTTCCGCCCGATGGTCGATCCCGAGGCGCCCGAGCTGATCGAGGCGCTGGAGGCGCAGCTGCCGGCTTAGCCGTTGGTGACCAGCGAGCCCTGGTCGTCGAACGACAGCGCGCACGTCTGGTCGAGGCCGAGCACCTGCATGAACCGGCCGAGCGCCAGGTACTTGCCGATGACGAGGGTCAGCTCGACGATCTCACCGCTGTCGAAGTGCTCGCCCAGCCGGGCCAGCAACCCGTCGTCGATGCGGGCGGAATCGGTGCAGAACCGCGCCGCGTACTCGATGGCAACGCGCTCGGCCGGGGTGAAGCCCTCGACCTCGTCGGCCCGGTGCACGTTGGCGAGCAGCTCCTCGTCGATGCCGGCCTCGAGCGCCTGGGGCGTGCGCCAGCTGAGGCAGACGGTGCAGTCGTTGATCTGCGCCACCCGCATGCGGACGAGCTCGTGCAGGCGCCAGTCGAGCGTGCTCGCCCACACCGCCTGGTCGAACGCGCTGGCGCCCGCGGCCAGCTCCGGCCGGAGGGCGAACGCCTTCAGCACGTCGAGCTGATCACCGTCGGGGAGTTCGATGCGGGCCATGCAGTGCATCGTACGGGCAAGCGGGAAGGTCAGGGCGCTCAACCCCGCTCAGCGGGGCTCAGCGCCCACACCTTCCGCCTACGCCAGCGCCTCGAGCAGATTGGCCGCGGTGTCCTTGGGCGAAATCTTGTACCACGCGTCGGCGATCTTGCCCTTCTCGTCGATCAGGAAGGCCGAGCGGACGATGCCCATGTACGTTCGGCCGTACATCGACTTCTCGGCCCAGACGCCGTAGGCCTCGGCCACCGTGTGGTCCTCGTCGGCGAGCAACGGGAAGCCGAGCGAGTACTTGTCGTCGAACTTCTTCTGCTTCGCCGGCTTGTCCGGGCTGATGCCGAGGACCACCGCGGCGTCGCCGATGTCGGGCGCGGCATCGCGCAGGCCACACGCCTGCGCGGTGCAGCCCGGCGTGTCGGCCTTCGGATAGAAGTAGACGAGCACTTTCCGGCCGTTGAACTGTGACCGCTTCACGGTGTCGCCGTTCTGATCGAGCAGGGTGAAGTCGGGGGCTTTGTCACCTGGCTTGAGCGGCATGCGACGAGACTAGGCCGATGAAGATCGACGTACGCTGGCCCATCGTCGAGATGGAGCCGTGGGACCTACTTCCACGGCGGCGACGGCTCGGGATTTGATGCGGGACCGAATCGCCGACGCCGCTCTTGCTGAGCTGTCTGTCGCCCGTCCGAGCAACGACGCCGTCGGCGCTGCTGTCGCGGCTGCCGCTCTCCTCGCGCATCGGGCCGCAGAGGAGATCTCCGACCGGGATCGAGTGATCCGCATCGCGAAGCGCGAAGGGGCCAGCCTTCGAGTTCTGGCAGAGGCAACGGGCCTCAGCCGTCAGACGATCGCCAACATCTGTGCCGCAGCTTCCCCCGCCAAACGACGGGCCCGCGGGCGCTGATCGACCCGGTCTACGCGCTCGGGTAGAAGTCGACGAGCACTCTCCGGCCCTTGAACTGTGACCGCTTCAGGTGTGCTACAAGTAGCGCATGACTCGTGTTGGTGTCAGGGAGCTTCGGCAGCGGGCCAGTGAATTGCTGCGCCTGGTCGAGCAAGGCGAGACGATCGAGGTCACCGATCGGGGTCGACCCGTTGCGCTGCTCACGCCGCTGCCCGATGGGACCATGCTCGACCGCATGCGAGCAGCTGGAGAGGTCGAGCCGGCAACCGGCGACATCAACGACCTTCCGATGCCGCTGACCCTGCCGCGCGGCTCGGAGCTGCCGTCCCAGGTTCTCGCCCGCCTTCGCAGCGACGAACGCTGATGCCCGTCACGTACCTCGACTCCTCTGCGATCGTGAAGCTGGCCGTCGCCGAGCCGGAGTCGACGGCCCTCCGCCGCCACTTGCGGCGGCGGCGGTCGGTGGTCTCGAGCGCCCTCGCCCGCACCGAGGTTCTCCGGGCGCTCCTCCCTGCTGGCGAACGCGCAGTCGCGTTCGGGCGTGCGGTACTCGCTGACGTCGACCTGGTCCGGGTAAACGATCGAGTGCTGATCGACGCGGCAGCGCTCGAGCCGGTCGAACTTCGCGCGCTCGACGCAATCCATTTGGCGACCGCACGGCGCTTCGGCGCCGAGCTGGCACAGGTGGTGACCTACGACGACCGAATGCTCGCGGCAGCAAAGCAGTTGGGAATCCGGACTGCGACACCGACCTGAGCAGTGCACCCGACCCTGGGCATCTACGCCCCTGAGGAGCACACATGAACGACGACACGGTGAACGTCCGCTACATGGTCAACGACGTCGCGGCCGCGGTCGACTTCTACACCACACACTTCGGCTTCCAGACCGGCATCAGGTCACCCGCGTTCGCCGACGTCACGCTGGGCAACCTGCGACTTCTGCTCAGCGGTCCCGACAGCTCCGCCGGCCGCCCCATGCCGGATGGCGCCCAACCCGAGCCCGGGGGCTGGAACCGCATCCACCTGATCACCGCCGACCTCGATGGCGAGATCACGCGGCTCGAGGGCGAAGGAGTCCCCTTCCGCAACGACGTCGTGAGCGGCCCCGGTGGCCGACAGATCCTCGTCGCGGACCCGAGCGGCAACCTCATCGAGCTCTTCCAGCCCGCTGCGCCGTAGGCGCGTGGACGAAACCGAACGACATCAGTAGGTGCAAGAAGCCGCGCCGGATGACGAAGACCGCTGCACTGGACCGAATTGCCGACGCCGCGCGCTCCGAGCTGTCTGCCGCGCCGCCCCTTGGGCGGGCGTGTCCCGATCAGGCAAGGGCTGAGAGCTCCTCGGGCATCCACGGTGGCCAGTCCGACCACAGCAGCGCGCCGCGTTCGAATTCAGCGACGAGTCGGAAGGGCACCGCTGCGGTTGTGTTGTCGTACACGCGGGCGTGCTCTGCGAGCGCGACCGCTTCGGCGACGTGAGCCCACAACCGACCGTACCGTCCTCGCACCTTGTCCTCCGGGACCGCGTGGCCTCCGTTCTCCACGCGGTTCTCGACGCGATCAACCGCGAGGGCCTCTGGAACGGCGATGACATGGAGGCTCACCAGATAGCCCGCTTCGATGGCAGTCCTCACGAGTTCGATTTTCGACGCGTGGGAGAACACGGTTTCGGTTGCGAAGGACTTGCGCGCGGCGATGAG
Organism: Acidimicrobiales bacterium; assembly: GCA_025463925.1. Taxonomy (GTDB): domain Bacteria; phylum Actinomycetota; class Acidimicrobiia; order Acidimicrobiales; family AC-14; genus RYN-50. Next base: position 12,493 of record JAODBK010000090.1, read on the forward strand.
TTTCCGCCGCCGCGCGGCAGCCATCTCCACGGCGTCGTAGGCGTGGCCTTCTGGGTCGTCGGGCCAACGCTCCTGTGCGATCACGTCAGCGTTGACGAACTCGAGGTGGAGCTCTCGCTCGAGAACGTACGCCCAGAGCGTCGACTTTCCCGACCCGTTGGGCCCGGCCAGCAGGTGCAGGACCGGGTCAGCCACTACCGGCGACGGGCGGATGCCTTCTTCTTGGCGGCCGCCTTCTTCACGAGCTTCTTTGCCGCCGTCTCTTTCCCCGCAGCGGGATGCCGCACCGTCGTGCCGTCAGGGCCTGCTTCCACCCACGAACGACCCTCGGCCGTGAAGCGCTCGGCAAGGTTCAACGCCTCGCGACGGGCTTCGATCCTCGCATCCCACTCGGCCCGCACGCTCGCCTGCGCCTTGGGATCCAAATCGTCATACGAGCGTGCGCCGGAAAGAACCTCCGCGATCTCTCGCATCGAAACGCTTCCGGATCGCTCCAGCTCGCGACCGAGTTTCGCCCAGTAGCCGATCTGCTGTGCCGCGCTGCGGCCCGAAGCGTCGGCCGCGAGCTTCGCGGACGCCAAGAGATCGTCACCGACTCGAAGCGGCATTGTCGAGGGCATTGCCCACACCTCCTGTACCGAGCGTAGCAGCCTGCTACACCCTGTCACCATTGCCGTTCAGTCCAGTGAGCCCGCCGGCACGACCCACTCGACGCGCTGACCAGTGACCGTGGCGATGCGATCGAATTCCGCGTCGTAGTGCAGGACCACCAGGTCATTCGCCTCTGCCGCCGCCGCGATGAGCAAGTCCGGCACCTTCCGGCCGCGCTGATGCTTCGCCGCGAGGAGGCGCTGCACCTGGCGCGCCCGACGAACGTGCTCAGCCGACGTCTCGATCAGCTCGAAGGCACCGAGTGCGTCAACGGCTTGATCCCATTCCTTCGCGCTTCGAGCCGAGTAGCCGATCTCGAGATCGGTGATCCCGGCCCGTGCAAGCGATCCCGACGACGCGAGCGGCTCCACGATCGAGCGCACGAACTCGTGGCGAAGCCTCGTCAGGACACTCGTGTCGACGAGATGCGTCAGCGCCAAGCTTCCTCGCGATCGTCGACCTCGAGCCGAGCAAGACGATCGAGCGACCGCTTCACCTCCGCCGAACGCCGGCCTGCTGCCCGGTTGAGCGCCTCGTTCACCGTATCGCGGATGGTCTGCGTGCCGAGTTCCGCCCTCGCGGCACCCAGCGCGTGCTCGTCGATGTCCACCAAGTGCTTCGCCACAGCGAAAGTATATACCGATCATGTACCGTATAGACAGCCAACCATCTGCGGGGAGAAGTACACGCGCGTTGCTCGACGGAGCGGCGCATAGAGTCCGGCCGATGTCGGGCGCCACGCCGTCGAACTACCAGCGCTTCAGCCGCGACGAGTGGTCCCGCTTGCGGGCGGCGATCCCGATGACGCTCGACGAGTCCGACCTGGCCGAGCTGCGCGGCATCAACGAGCAGCTGTCGCTGGACGAGGTCGCCGATGTGTACCTCCCGCTCTCCCGCCTGCTGAACCTCTACGTCGCCGCGACCCAGCAACTGCACACCGTCACCCACGCGTTCCTCGGCAGCCCGGTGCCCCGCGTGCCGTACGTGATCGGCGTGGCCGGGAGCGTCGCCGTCGGCAAGAGCACGACGGCCCGCGTGCTGCAGGCGTTGCTCGCGCGGTGGCCCGACCACCCGCGTGTCGACCTGGTGACGACCGACGGCTTCCTCCACCCGAACCGCATCCTCGACGAGCGCGGGCTCATGGGCCGCAAGGGCTTCCCCGAGAGCTACGACCTCCGCCGGCTCCTCGCCTTCCTTGCCGCGGTGAAGGGCGGTGCGCCCGAGGTGGCCGCGCCGGTCTACTCGCATCATGCCTACGACATCGTTCCCGGCGAGCAGGCGGTCGTCCGGTCGCCGGACGTCCTGATCGTCGAGGGCCTCAACGTGCTGCAAGGCGGCAACGGCCCGGTGGTATCGGACTATTTCGACTTCTCCGTCTACGTCGACGCCGAGGAGTCCGACGTCGAGCACTGGTACGTCGAGCGCTTCCTCACCTTGCGCGACACCGCGTTCCGCGACGAGACCGCGTTCTTCCACCGCTTCGCCGGACTGTCCACCGACGAGGCCGTCGCCACCGCCAAGTCGATCTGGCACGACATCAACGGGGTGAACCTGTCGGAGAACATCCTGCCGACGCGTGAGCGGGCCCACCTGATCATCGAAAAGGGCTCGGACCACCGCGTCGCCGGCGTGCAGTTGCGCCGCCTCTGACGGTCAACGCGAGAAGCGGCGGCTCCACCAGTTCCGGTCGCGCGCGTGGGCGTGGAAGTGGCCGGGGATCTGCCGCATGGTGCGATCGACGGTGAACTCCCCCGCGCCGAACTTCGCGGCGGCGACGCGCTCGAGCTCGGCGAGCATGTGTGCGACGTCGGCCTCGGGCGGCGACGCGCCGTGCTCCTGCCACACCACCATCGGGGTGTCGCACACCTCGCAATCGGCGATCCAACAGACATCGTCCTCGTGGTGCCACGCAGTCATCCGGGCCGCCTCGCACAGCTCGCAGCCGACCCATGTCTTGCCGACCCACGCCCGGACCTTCGGCGCGAGGTGTCGCAGGTGCCGCCCGGGGTCCGCCCGGATCATGCTGGCCGACACCGGCACCGTCGCCCGATCGGGGTCGACGAGCTGCTCGACCGCGCCGAGCCGCCGGGCCAACTCGCTCCCGTAGGGCTCGGACGTGAACACCACGTCGGGACCGTGCGGCACCGCGGTGCGGATCAGCGCGATCCACCGCTGCCACGTCTCCTCGTCGTCCCAATTCGTCACCAGGTCGGTGTGGATGTTGACGACCTCGACGCCGGGATGCATCGCTCGGAGCCACTCGGCCCGCAGCCCGCCCGGCACCGGCTCCTCGTCCTTCGAGAACACGATCACCGTCAGCCGGTCGATCTGGCCGGCGGCGCTGGCGATCAGGTGCGAGTGCCCGAGATGCGGCGGGCAGAACCGCCCGATGACGAGACCCGTGGACATCGACCGCCGTTCTACTGCGGGCAGCTGCCACCGCCGAAGTTGGCCGTGAGCTGGCACCACGTCGCCCGGCTGACGGTCCACCGGCCACGGTCGAGAACGGCGATGCCGGGCTGGACGCTGCCTTGCGTGTACCAGACCTCGGCGTCGGGCGCGTCCGGCCGGTGCCGCACCGCGAGCACCGTCAGCGACCCGCCGAGTGCATTGGCGTACCGGTGCGCGGTCGCAACGATGAAGTCGCGGATCTCGTCGCCCCGCTCGATCTCCGCGACCCGCTGGTCGTCGGAGAGATCGGTGCGGGAGAGGTCGGCGAACGGTTGGCCGATGGCCTGCTCCTCGGCGGTCAGCGCCGAACCGGGGCACGACCGGCCGATCGCGGTCGCGTCGAGGAAGCATCCCGTCGCGTGCGTCACCCGCCACAAGCCGTCCTCCAGGACGGCGCCGCCCGGGACGAGCCCCGGCACGACCGGCGAAGGCCCGTCGCCGTAGCGGATGTGGAAGTCGACGTCGGCGGTGACGTCCGAGGTGAAGCGGATGGCATCGACGACGAACCGCACGTTGGCCGCTTGCGCCAGGTTGCCGTCCGACATCTCCTTGGCGAACGCGATCTCGGCCGGGTCGGTGATGATCTCGTTGGCGGCGGCCCGCTCGGCCTCACTGACGTTCGGGTTGGCCCACGTGTCGTACGCGTGGCGGATCGCGGCCTCGGCCGCGACCGGGTCAATCGGGGCCGCCGGCCGAGTGGTCGGGACGGCCGCGGTGGTCACCGCGCCTCCGGCGTTGATTGCGACCTTCCCCGACGAATGGGCGCACGCGGAGAGGACCATGACCATCCCCAGCGCCACCCCCGAGCGCCGCACACGCGAAGGGTACGCCCGGCGTCAACCGTCGAGGCCGGCGCGGAGCTCGGCGACGAAGGCGGCCGCGCCCTCGGGGCCGGCGCCCTCGAGCAGCCGCCGCACAAGCGCGGAACCGACCACCACCCCATCGGCCGCCTCGGCGACCTGGCGCGCCTGCTCGGCGTTCGACACGCCGACGCCGACGAGCACGGGCCGGTCGGTGACCGCCTTCAGTCGCTTGGCGATGACGGTCGCGGAAGCCGCCAACGACGACCGCTCACCGGTGACGCCGAGCACGCCCACCGCGTACACGAACCCGCGCGACCGTTCGCAGATCGCGGCCAGACGGTCGTCCGGCGTCGTCGGCGCCGCGAGCAGGATCGTCGCCACACCGGCGGCGTCGGCGGCCGCGCACCATTCGCCGGCCTCGTCGAGCGGGAGATCGGGAAGGATGCATCCGGCGATGCCCGCGGTCGCGAGCGAGCTGGCGAAGCGCTCGTGGCCGGCGCGGAACACGAGGTTGTAATAGGTCATCACCGCCAGCGGGACGCCGGCGTCCACGCCCGAGAGCGCCCGCACGATCCCGCCCGGCGTGGCGCCGGCATGCAGCGCCCGCTCGCTGGCCTGCTGGATCACCGGCCCGTCCATCACCGGGTCGGAGAACGGGATGCCCACCTCGATGGCATCGGCGCCGGCGGCCGCCAGCGCCCGAACGGTCTCGACCCAGTCGTCGCCGAGGCCGCCGGTCACGTACGGGACGAGGAGCTTGCGCCCGGCATCGCGGCGCGCCCGGAGATGGTCTTCCAGACTCATGACGTGCGCGCGTTCACCATGTCCATCACCTGCGCGACGTCCTTGTCGCCGCGGCCCGACAAGGTGACGAGCACGGTCGTGCCAGGCGCCAGCTCGCCGCGCTCGGCCGCGGCGACCACCCACGCGATCGCGTGTGCCGACTCGAGCGCCGGGATGATGCCCTCGCTCCGCGCCAGCAGCTCGAAGGCCCGCAGGACCTCTTCGTCGCCGGCCGACGGATAGTCCGCCCGGCCGGACGCCGCGAGATGGGCGTGCTCGGGCCCGACACCCGGATAGTCGAGGCCGGCCGAGATCGAGTGCGCTTCCGCGACCTGGCCGTGCTCGTCCTGCATGAGGAACGACTTCATCCCGTGCACGACACCGGGGATGCCGCGACCGATGGCCGCGCCACCTGCTGCCTCGACGCCGACGAGGCGCGCGTCGGTGTCGACGAACCCGGAGAAGGTCCCGGCGGCGTTGGAACCCCCGCCGACGCACGCCGCGACGACGTCGGGGTCGCGACCGAGCACGGCCCGGCACTGCTCGCGCGCCTCGGCGCCGAGGATGCGCTGGAACTCGCGCACCATCCACGGGTACGGGTGCGGTCCCATCACCGATCCGAGGCAGTAGTGCGTCGACTCGACGTTGGCGACCCAGTCGCGGAGCGCCTCGTTGACCGCGTCCTTCAGCGTCCGACTGCCCGACGCGACGGGAACGACCTCGCTGCCGAGGAGGCGCATGCGAAAGACGTTGAGGGCCTGTCGCTCGACGTCGACCTCCCCCATGTACACCACGCAGTCGAGGCCGAAGAGCGCGGCCGCGGTCGCGGTCGCGACCCCGTGCTGGCCGGCGCCGGTCTCGGCGATCACCCGCTGCTTGCCCATGCGCTTCGTCAGCAGGGCCTGGCCGACGACGTTGTTGATCTTGTGCGAACCGGTGTGGGTGAGGTCCTCGCGCTTCAGCAGGAGTCGAATGCCGAGCTGCTTCGACAGGTTGGCGCACTCGGTGACCGGGGTCGGGCGGCCGCCGTAGTCGCGCAGCAGCGCCTCGTACTCGGCGTGGAACGCGGGATCGGCCCATGCGGTGCGGAACGCCGCCTCGAGCTCGAAGCACGCCGGCACCAGCGACTCCGGCACGAACCGCCCGCCGAACTCGCCGAAGCGGCCGGTCTCGGACGGCTCGCCCATCAGGGACCCGCCCGGCAACGACTGCGTGTCCGTCACTCGTCGTCCTGCCAGTCGTAGGGCGCCACCGCGTCCGCGGTCGCCAGCTCCGGTTCGGGCTCGAGGGCGCGGCCCGCTTCCTTGGCGGCGGCGACGAACGCCCGGACCTTGCGGGGATCCTTCCGGCCCGGTGCCGACTCGAGCCCGGTGACGGCATCGACGCCCCACGGTCGGGCGCTGGCGATCGCGTCGGCGACGTTGTCGGGGTCCAGGCCACCGGCGAGGATCAGCCGCTGCCCGGCCGGCACCCCGTCGGCGAGCCGCCAGTCGAACACCTGACCCGAACCCGGCGACGGCGCGTCGATCAGCAGCGCGTCGGCCCGGTAGTCGGCGGCGCGCCCGATGGTGGGATCGCCGGACGCGAAGGCCTGGATGAGGAACGGCACCCGCTGGCGCACCCACCACGCCTGCTCGGGAGTCTCGTGGCCGTGCAGCTGCACGGCGCGCAGGCCGGCGCCGTTGGCGATCTGCGCGATGCGCTCGGGTTGCTCGTCGCGGAACACGCCGACGGTGAGGATGTCCGGCGGGAGTCGCTTGACGATGTCGGCCACCAGTTGCGGGTGCACCTGCCGCGGTGACGGCGCGAACACGAACCCGACGGCGTCGGCGCCCATGGCCACCGCCAGCAGCGCGTCCTCCTCCGACGTCGTTCCGCACACCTTCACGAACATGAGGGTCCGAGGCTACCGGACCACCCCCGAGCCACCCCGACGATTCCGGTGGCCGCCGGCGCCGTCGCTCAGGCGTCGAGTCGGTCGTTGAGGTAGTCGTCGTAGGCCTGCAGGTCGAGGAGGCCATGGCCCGAGTACCCGAACAGGATCACCCGCTCGGTGCCCTCCTCCTTGGCGGCCAGCGCCTCGTCGACGACGGCGCGGATGGCGTGGGCGGTCTCGGGCGCCGGGATCGTCCCCTGAGTACGGGCGAACTGCAGTGCCGCCTCGAAGACCTTGCCCTGCGGGTACGCGACCGCTTCCATGCGACCGGCCTTCACCAGGTTGGAGATGATGGGCGAGTCGCCGTGGTAGCGCAGCCCACCGGCGTGGATCGGCGGGGGGATGAAGTCGTGACCGAGCGTGTACATCGGCAGCAGCGGCGTCATGCCGGCGGTGTCGCCGAAGTCGTAGTCGAAGCGGCCGCCGGTGAGCGTCGGGCACGACGACGGCTCGACCGCGACCAGGCGCACGCCGGCGTCCGGCACGAACGGCAGGGCGAGCCCGCCGAGGTTCGACCCGCCGCCGCAACATCCGATGATGACGTCGGGCAGGCGCTCGCCGGCGAGCTCGAGCTGCTCCTTCGCCTCCTGCCCGATCACGGTCTGGTGGAGCAGCACGTGGTTCAGCACCGAACCGAGTGAGTAGTGAGTGTCGTCGCGCGTGGCCGCGTCCCGCACCGCGTCGCTGATCGCGGTGCCCAGCGAGCCGGGGTGCGACGGGTCGTCGACCGGCGACGGGACGACCCGTCCGCCCCACGTCTCCATCAGGATGCGGCGGTACGGCTTCTGCTCGTACGACGCGCGGACCATGTACACCATGACGTCGATGTCGAACAGCGCGCCCGCGAACGAGAGCGCGCTCCCCCATTGGCCGGCGCCCGTCTCGGTGCTGAGCCGCTTCACCCCCTCGGCCTTGTTGTAGAAGGCCTGCGGGACCGCGGTGTTCGGCTTGTGCGACCCGGCCGGCGACACCGATTCGTCCTTGTAGTAGATGCGCGCCGGCGTGCCGAGCGCCTGCTCCAGTCGCGTCGCCCGCACCAACGGCGTCGGCCGCCACAGGCGCAGGATGTCGAGCACCTCCCCGGGAATGTCCACCCACGGCTCGGCCGAGACCTCCTGGCCGATCAACGCCATGGGGAACAGCGGCGCGAGATCGTCGGGGCCGACCGGCTCCTTGGTTGCCGGATGCAGGGGCGGCTGCAGCGGCTCGGGGAGATGCGGCGTGACGTTGAACCACGCCTCGGGGACACGGTCGGACGGCAAGTTCCAGCGCATCAGTCCTCTCCTCTCAGTGAGCGGATCGCGGCCGTCGGGTCGGGCGCGGTCACCAGCGTCTCGCCCACCAGGACCGCGTCGAAGCCGGCATCGGCCAGTCGCCGGCAGTCGTCCCGGTCGCGGACCCCCGACTCGGCGACCCGCACGATGCCGGCCGGCATGCGCGTGGCCAGCGTGGCGGCCAGATCGTGGTCGACCTCGAACGTCCGCAGGTCGCGCTGGTTCACGCCGACGAGTGTCGCGCCCGCGGCCAGGGCCCGGCCGAGCTCGCGCTCGTCGTGCACCTCGACGAGCGCCGAGAGCCCGAAGCGCCCGGCCAACCCGACGAACCGCGAGAGCTCGGCGTCGGACAGCGCGGCGACGATGAGCAGGATCGCGTCGGCGCCCATCAGCCGAGCGTCGGCCACGTCGCGCTCGGACACCGTGAAGTCCTTGCGCAGCACCGGGATGTCGACGGCATCACGCGCGTCGGTGAGATCGGCCGGCGAACCGCCGAAGTGGTCGGCATCGGTGAGCACCGACAGCGCGGCCGCGCCCCCCGCGGCGTACGCCTTCGCGACCAGGCCGGGCACGAGGCCCGGCGCCAGCTCGCCCTTCGACGGCGACCGGCGCTTCACCTCGGCGATCACCGCCAGGCCGGCGCCGACCAGCGCGCCCGCGAAGTCGCGCGTGACGCCGGCCGAGGCGTCGGCCCGCGCCAGCAGCTCGTCGACCGGCCGCGCGTCGGCGGCGTCGGCGGCGCGGTGGGCGGCCACGATCTGGTCCAGCACCGTGCCCGTGCCGCGCCCGCTCACAGTTCGCTCACACCTCTCCGCCACCCTGCGAACCGTGCCGCTCCACCGAGCTCGTCGGGCGTCCCTGGGCGGTCGCGGTCACGGCGCGACCATAACCGTGTGTCCATGAAGGAGCCCCCGACGATCGTCGTCATCGAGGACGACCCGAACATCGCCGACCTCGTCGACATGTACCTCCGCCAGGAGGGCTTCCGCGTCATCCAGGCCGAGCACGGCGAAGGCGGGCTGTCCGCGGTGCGCGACCAGCGGGCCCGCATGGTGATCCTCGACGTCGGCCTGCCGGGCGGGATGGACGGTCTCGAGGTGTGCCGCCGGCTGCGGGCGCAGAGCGACATCCCGGTGCTCATGCTGACGGCGCGCGACGGGGAGATCGACCGCGTCCTCGGTCTCGAGCTGGGCGCCGACGACTACGTCACCAAGCCGTTCTCACCGCGTGAGCTCGTGGCGCGCGTGAAGGCGATCCTGCGTCGCGCCGACGGACCGAGCCGCGACCCGGGCGGCGACGTGCTGCTCGCCGGCGACGTCGAGGTCGACACCGCGCGGCGCGAAGCGCGCGTCGGCGGTCAGGTGGTGGCGCTGGCGGCGCGGGAATTCGACCTGCTCCGGTTCCTCGCCGAGAACCCAGGCCTGGCGCTGAACCGTCAGCAACTGCTCGACGGCGTCTGGGGCGCCGACTGGTACGGCGACGCCCGCACGGTCGACGTGCACGTGCGGCAGCTCCGCAAGAAGCTGGGTGACGCCCTCCCGCTCGCGACGGTGTGGGGCATCGGGTACCGGCTCGGATGACCCGGCGCATCACGGTCGCGATCGTCGGCGTCGTCGCCGGCGCCCTGGTCGTCACCGTCCTCGGGATGTCGGTGCTGCTGGCGGCGGCCGCGCGGCGCGACACGCGCAACGAGCTGACGCGCCAGGTCGCGTCGTTCAGTGCCGGCGCGCAGGACCTCGAGTCGAGCGCCGTGCTGGCGAATGGCGACGCCGCCCAGCGCCTGGCGCGGCGGCAAACGCTCGTCCGGGTGTTCCGGCGCGCGCTGCAACTGCAGGATGCCGCCATCATGCGTTTCGGCCCCGCCGGACGCACCGCCGACACGCCGCCGGCGGGCGTGCTCGTCGCCGACATCCCGCTGGCGCGCATCCAGAGCGGTGACGTCGTCTCGGGGGCCCACGGATCGCTCCTGTATGCCATGGCCGGCTACCCGGTCGGCGCGAGCACGGACGTCGTGATCCTCACGCGCCACACCGGCACCGGCCGGCGCGGTGCGCTGGCGTGGTTCGCGATCGCGTCGCTGCTGGCGATGGTGGTCGCGGCGATCGTCGCCCGCGAGCTCGGCCGGCGGCTCACCCGGCCGGTCGCCGACGCCGCGGCCGCGGCCAACCGCGTCGCCCACGGTGACCTGGCGGCGCGCGTGCCGATCCCGGAGGGCGCGCGCGACGACGAGCTCACCGATCTGGCCCACTCCATCAACGACATGGCGACCACCCTCGACCGCAGCCGCGGGCTCGAGCGGCAGTTCCTCCTCTCGGTGAGCCACGACCTCCGCACGCCGCTCACGTCGATCCGCGGCTACGCCGAGGCGATCGCCGAGGGCCGGGCGCCCGACGCGGCGCGCGCCGCCGGCGTCATCTCGGCCGAGTCGCGCCGGCTCGAGCGACTGGTGCGCGACCTGCTCGAGCTGGCCAAGCTCGACGCCCGCCGGTTCTCGCTCGACCTGCGGTCCACCGACGTGGCCGAGGTGGTCGACGTGACGGCCGAGGGGTTCCGCCCGGCGGCCGAGGAGGCCGGCGTGACGATGACCGTCGACGCCGACGGCCGCGCCGCCGCGGCCGCCGACCCGGACCGGCTGGCCCAGGTCGTCGCCAACCTCACCGAGAACGCGCTGAAGTTCGCCGCCGGCCGGATCGTCGTCGGCACCGCGAGCCACGACGGCAGCGTGGTCGTGTGGGTCGACGACGACGGCCCCGGCATCGCCCCGGACGACCTCCCGAACGTCTTCGAGCGCTTCTACAGCTCGGCTCGCATCCCGGCCCGCCAGGTCGGCACCGGCCTCGGCCTGGCCATCGTTCGGGAGCTGGCGGAGGCGATGGGTGGCGCGGTGCGCGCCGAGGCATCGCCACTCGGCGGCGCCCGCATGGTGGTGACCTTGCGCGCGTGGTCGTGACGCGGCCCCATCTCGCGTTCGGGTGTTTGTGCGACCATGGCGCCCGTGGGAGCGACCGGAACACTGATCGTCGACGACGAAGAGGACATCCGCCTGCTGGTGCGAGCGGTGATCCGTCAGGCCAACGAAGGGCTGAGCGTCGTCGGTGAGGCAGCCACGGGTGAAGAGGCGGTCGAGCGGTGCCGTGAGCACCAGCCCGACGTGGTGCTCCTCGACTACCGGCTGCCGGACATCTCCGGGCTCGAGGTGGCCGAGCGGATCCTGGCGGAGCGGCCCGCGCAGAACATCATCCTGTTCAGCGCGTTCCTCGACGCCGACACGATTCGCAAGGCCGCGGAAGTTGGGGTACGTGCCTGCATCAGCAAGGCCGACGTAGCCAGGCTCCCCGAGGCCCTGTGGAAGTACTCGACGACCTGAGGCCGGCCCGACGCTGGGCCTCCTCAGCGTTGGCGATCCTGCTCGTCGTCGCCGGCCTGCTCGCGTTCGTCGGGACCCGGCGCAGCAGCCACGCGAACCGATCCCGTCTCGCCCGCGCCACGGCGACGACGTCGGCCGAGACGATCCTCTCCCTGGTGCGAGCCAACGCCGCCCAGCTCCAGGCCGCGGCGCGCGCCCTCGACGGTCAGATCCCGGACTCGCCGGCCCGCCGGCGCGACGCCGTCGGCGGCCTCATCAGCGCCAGCGCCACCGCGGCGGTCGGTGTCGCCCGGCTCCAACCCGACGGGTCCGCGCCCTTCGAAGCCATCCGCGGATCGAACGGCGTCGCGCCGGTCGACCTGACGAGCCGGGCGCCATGGCGGTTGGCCGTCGGCCTGGCGCGCGACGCCGGCGACGTGCGGACGGTCGCGGCGCGCGGCGCCGACGGACGCGTCACGGTGCTGAGCGTGGTGGCCGTCTACGGCCCCGGGGCGCCGCCGGCGTCGGTCGTCGCCCGGCGGGCCGCGGTGCTCGGATGGGTCGCGACCGTCGACTCACCGGACGCGTTCGCCGGCACGTCGTTCCGGGCATCCGCCCCCTTCGTGTCGGCCCGCCTCGTGCAGGGACCGCTCGTGCTCAGCACCTCGCCGGGCGCCGGCCTCCGGCCACCGTCGTCGGCGACGTCGATCCCCGTCGGCGACCCGGTGCTCGACTGGAGTGTGCTGACGTGGGCCAGCCCGAGCCACGCGCTGCTGCCGTGGTTCCTCTTGCTCGGCGCGATCGCCCTTGCCGGCACCGCGCTGCTGGTCGCGGCGATCGCGGCGCGCGCCCGCGCCGACCTGGCGAGCGCGGCGGCGGCGCGCGCC
>JAODBK010000092.1 GCA_025463925.1 Acidimicrobiales bacterium
AGGTGTACGGCGCCGCCGGCGTGGTCACGCCCTTGTACGTCACGTTCATCGTGCCGCTGAAGCTCTGGGTGGTGGCTGACGACGCCCCGTTGGTGGTGACCGGAGTGGTCGGATCGCCGGTGTGCGAACTGACGGTTGCGACCGGCAGTGCGTTATTCGCCCCGGTGAGCGTCTTCGACGCCGCGCTGTAGTCGAACGTCTTCGCCGCCGTCTCGTGACCGGACAGGCTCACGCCGTTGGCGTTCATCATGCCGTCGGCCGTGTTGCCGTCGGTGATGCACTGGAACCGGCTCTGGTTCGCGGTGTACGGACCGCCGGTCGGCTCGTACCAGGCCTGAGCGGACTGGTTGAAGTTGCCGTTGGCCTGGTAGTCGGCGAGGTACTCGGTGCCGGCCAACGCGTTGCGCAGCGAGCACGCCTTCGGGACCGCGCCACTGGCGGCCTGGCCGTTGGCATCGCTGACGCCGCCGCCCGCCGTGGAGACGTCCGGGCTCCAGTCGAGCTTGGTGAAGAACGTGCTGGCAACATCCATGGTCGGCGCCAGATCGCTCTGATTGGCAGTGACGTAGGTGCCACCGGACACGGCCTGCGCTGCGGCCATCTCAGCGCCCGAGCCCACCGCGTTCGTCCCACCGAAGGTGAACATGAATCCGCCATCGGTGGTTCCGCTGGGCTTCGTAGCGGTGATGATCTGGGTGGAGTCCGGGTACAGCGCCGCCAGATAGGTGGCCACGCTGCTGGGCAACCCGCCTTGCGTCGTGAGCAACAGCGGCGTGCGCCAGCCGTCGCCGCCGCCGCCGCCGATCTCGGTCGTGGAGCTGCCCTCGACCTGGTTCTTCTCGATCGCGGGCGCCTTGCGACTCGGCGCACTGGACTCGAAGTCGATGCCGGCGAGGAACTCAGCCGACGTCAGCGCGTCGGGCCAACCCAGGTGCTGGGCGCCGCTGCCTTCGGAGCGGGCCAGGCCCTGCGTGAGATCGTTGAAGCCGTTGAATCGGGCGACGTTCTCCGGGTAGTAGCCGAAGAGCTGCTTGGCGATCTCGACGCTGGTGGCGTACCGGTCAGCACCGAAGATGCGGACCGCCGTGGCCCCCGGTCCCGCCGCCGCCTTGGCCGCGTTCACGACCGCGTCGGAGATGGCATTCGGACCGCCGGCGACGACGATGTTGGTCGGCGACAGACCCGCGAGGGCGGTCGACGTGAAGGTCGACAAGCTGGCGGTGTCGGTCAACAGGACGGGCACGTTGGTGATCGCGGCCTTGGGCCCGATCGCCAACGCGTCGGCGCCAGTGCGTGCTTCGGCAAGGATCACGGAGTTGCTGAGGATCGTGATGTTGCCGCAGCAGGTGCTCGGCGACGCGGCCGTCGGGTAGTAGTCCGTGGAGCTCGTGCCGTTGAGCAGCGCGATGCGCTTCGCAGTGTCGAACCGGTCGACACCGGCGATGACGGTGGTGTTGCCGAGGAGCTGGTCGATCGTCGACACCGCGCCGTTGGGGATGGCAGCCGAGCCGCCGAAGACGACCGCGTCCGGCGTGCAACCGCAGTTCTGCTTGATCTTGGAGATCGCGGCGATCGCTTCGGACGACAGATCCGTCGCGCCGTTGCGAGCCGACTCGGTGAGCAGCATCGGAGAATCGCTCGTGTTGATGTCCCCGGAGCCACCGCCGACGAGCGGCAACGTGTAGGTGCCACTCTCCCAGAAATCGGAGGCCGAGAGCGCGTCAGCCGGCGTGTCGCCGACGCTGAAGAAGATCGACCTGGGGCTGCCGAACGAGCCGAACTGCGAACCACCGCCAGTGCGGTCGGCATTCTCGAACGGGTACCCGGTGCCGCTGCTCTGCGTCGCGGTCAGCGCGGTCGTCGCGGCGGTCGCGAACCTGTTGGTGCCCGCGAACCGCAGGCTGTATGCCGTCGTGTTCAGGTTGTCGCCGACTGGGAAAAAGCTCGGCGTCGGAGCGGCCGCATGGGCGACTCCGGCCGGGGCGAGCCCCACGACCAGGGCTGCGGCGCCGATGGCGCCCAACAGCCGTTTCCGATAACTACGCAAGTGGTCCTCCTAGGATCGGTTGCTCTGCCCGCTCGCCGATCGGTGCCCGCCTTGGCGCCGGTGCCGTCGGTCGACGTGACAATAAACCTTTCCAGTTCCCGAAACGTGACAAACGGAATGGACGCGTTTCTTTGGTCACTGTCTGCGGTCGACCGCCGCGACGCTCAGTTGGCGGTCGACGTCGTGGTGGTCGCGTCGGAGGTCCGGCCGGGCTCGGTGAGGTGGAGCGCGATCGGCACATCGCCGAAGGCCGCGAGGCACCCGCGGGCGGTCACCGAGCCGAGCGACGACCAGCCGCTCGTCGTGATGCCGTCGCCGTCCGTGGTCCGGGCGACGTCGCCGCTGAGGCGCACGACCGACGCGCTGTTGCCGGCGAGCGTGAACACCAGCGCCGCCGGGAACGAGGTGTCGCCCGTGCCGGCCGCGCGCTCACGGCCGGTGAGCGCACCCTCGATCATCGCGTCGCCGACCTCGAGCCACGCCGACCCCTGGACGACGAGGTGGCTGCCATCCCACCAGGCGCGGGCGACGAGCACTGGTTGCGGATCGCTGGTCGGGGCCGGCAGCGCCGGGCACGGCGCCGGAGGCGGGGTCGGTGCGGTGGCCGCCGTGGTGTCCGGCCCGCTGGCCGTGAGCGCGGTCCCGATCCCGCCGGTCGTACTGGTCGTGCTGCTGTCGGCCGACCACGGGACCGCGGCGCCGCTTTCCAGCGCGGTGGTGGACGTCGACGTCGACGTTGCGATGGTCGTCGCGGCGGCGGCCGTGATCGCCGTCGAACCGGGCAGATCCGCGGCGCCGGCGACCGCGGTGACGGTGCCGTCGCGCGACGGTGGGTTGTCCGTTGCGATGTGGGGTGCGGCGACGAAGGTGGCCGCGGCCACGGTGGTGACCACCGCGGAGACGAGCACCGACTTCGCCGGGCCGACCGCGGCGGCCGCGCTCGTGAGCTGGACGGCGGCCGGGCTCGCCATGAGCTGGCTGAACGCGCCGACACTGGCGATGGAGTCGGGGGGGAGCGCCGTGCCGACCGACGCCGCCTGGGCGGTGGCGGGGGCCTGGATCGGGGCCTGGCCGCGGACCCGGCGCAGGGCGGCGCCGAAGAACAGCAGCACCGCGGTCGGCGCCGACAGCAGCCGCCGCATCGCGCTGCGGGCCCGGCTCACGCGGGCTCGGGCGTTCTCTTCGCTGATGCCGGCGGCCGCGGCCAGCTCGCGGTAGTCCATGCCTTCGATCTCGCGGAGCAGCAGCGCCTCGCGGTGCGACTGCGGGATCAACGCCAGCGCGTGCTCGACCTCGGCCCGGCCGGTGGTGGCGTCGGCGACGTCGTCGGCGGTGGGGACGTGCTCGACGGCGAGCCGGTCGAAGGTGGCGCCGTCGCGCATGCGGCGCCCGGTCTCGTCGGCGCAGACGTTGTTGAGGATGCGATGCAGCCAGCCGGCGAGGCGGAAGTCGCCGCCGAAGCCCGGGAGGGCGCGGAACGCGCGGAGGAACGTCTCTTGCACCGCGTCTTCGGCGGCGGCGCGGTCGTTGAGCCGCCGCATCGCTCGCGCGAGGAGCATGCCGTAGTTGGCGCGGACGATCGCTGGGAAGGCATCGACGTCACCGGCGCGGTGGGACTCCACCAAGTCCCGTTCGTCGATCTTCACCAGAGCCACGAAGGCTTCCCTCCCGCCGAGGATCATGTGCCGCGGAGCTGTGATGGACCCCGCGATCAGGCTACCCCCCGCCGAGGTCGTCCCCGGTGGTCCCATCATTGTCGGCAGCTCGTGCTCGCACCTGAGTCTTTCGACCCATCACGGTCGCCGTGACTACCCATCCGACCTCGAACACGAACTCGTACGCGCGCCACGCCACTGCGACCGCGGCCGCGTCACCGAGAGTGACCTGTGGCAGCCCGCGATGCAACAACCCAGCGAGGACACCCTCGCGAACTCCGAGGCCGGCCGGCGTGAAGCCGATCAGGCCGACGAGTGCCGCGGCTTGCAGCGCGCCGGCCAGGAGGAAGCCGTCGCCGACGCCGACGTGGGGGAGCAGCCCGATCGCGAACAGGACGAAGGCGAGGCAGCGGAGGGCGATGCTGGCGGCGTCGATGGCGACGGTCTCGTACAGCCGGCCCGTCCGCAGCGCCTCGGGACGCAGCGCGTGCAGCCGCGGCAGCGCCCGGCCGCCGAACCGCAGCACGACCGGCAGGGCGGCGAGCGCGGCCAGGCCGACAATGACGGCGGCCAAGCGCACCGGCGCCGCCAGCACCCGCGAGGGCAGGCACGCCGCGGCGCCGACCGCGGCGAGGACGACGAGGATCCCGATCTCGACGAGGGTCGACGCCGCGGCCAGCGAGCGGGCGACCCCCGCCTTCGCCGACAGGGCGGTCCGCGACGCCAGCGTCGCCACACCGGTGAGGAGATAGCGGCTCGCCTGGCTCAGCACCCAGATCCGCAGCGCGACACGCGCCGGGACGTCGGTGCCCCACGCCGAGACCAGGCGTCGCCACGCCAGCGGGAGGAGCAGCCCGGCCAGGACGACCAGGGGCGCGCCGGCGATCAGCGGCCGCGGTCGGGCCCGCAGGTGGACGTGGCGCAGCTGGCTGGCGTTGTCGACGCCGACCTTGACGAGGAAGGCGGCGACCAGCAGCGCGAACGCGATGCGGGCGCCCTTGAGCGCGGTCGAGCGGCTCACGCGGGCGCGCCGTAGAGAAAGAGGTGGGCGGCGACGACCGCCGCCGGCCGATGAGCGGCCAGCGCGGCGCCCGCGGGTGCCGGCAAGGGCAGCCGCCGGATCGCGGTCGCCAGCGCCGCCGGATCATCCGGCGGGACGAGCAGCCCGTCGACGCCGTCGACCACCACTTCGGTGAGGCCGCCGACGCGCGTCGCGATCACCGGGCGGGCCCGAGCCATCGCCTCGAGCGCGACCAATCCGAGGCCCTCGCGCCGGCTCGGCACCACCACGGCGTGCGCCCGGTCGATGAGGTCGAGCAGCGCCGCCTTCGGCATCGGCGGATGGAAGCGGATGACCGCCGCGGCGCCGATCGCCCGCGTCTGGTGGGCGGCGAGCTCCGGCCCGTCGCCGACGACGTCGAGCTCGACACCACCCAGCCCGGCGACCGCGTCGAGCACCACGTCGATGCCCTTTTCGCGCACGTGCCGGCCGACGGTGAGGAGCCGGAGCGGCGGATGTGGTGGCCGCGGTCTCGGCGGGACGTCGCCGACGTCGACCGGCATGCGCGCCACGACGACCTCGCGACCCAGCGCGGCCGCGGCCTCGTCGGCCAACGGCTGGGACACCGCGGCGACGGCGACCGCCGGCGCCGTCACCCGCCTCGCCAGCGCGCGCAGGGCGCGGTTGCGCAGCAGCGCGACATCGGTGCCGTGCAGCGTGATGACGAAGCGCGGCCCGGTGATGGGCGCGCCGGCCAGCCCGCCGGGCAGCCACCAGTGCGCGTGCACCACGTCGGGCCGGACGAGGCGGGCGCATCGCCGGGCCGCCAGCACGAACGCCGCGAGGAACGGCGGCACGAGGGGCGCGCCAGCCGGCGTGCGGGCGCCGGCGAGGATCCCGCCGCGGTAGGCGAGCCGCTCGAACCTTTGGGGCGCGTACCGGAACCGATGGACGTCGACGCCGCGCATGACGGCGTGACGCGCGACGCCGAGGTCATGGGGGGCCAGCACGTGCACCTCGAGCCCGGCATCGGCCTGGGCGGCGGCGAGGTCGAGCAGGAACGTCCCGACGGGGTCGCCCTCGTGGCGCGGGAACGACGACGCCAGGTGGAGGACCCGCATACCGCGCCGATGATGACAGGCTTGGCGCCGTGGACATCGATCAGGCGCGGACGTTCCTCCGAGACAACCACCGGGCGGTCCTGGTGACGAAGCGGAAGGACGGCCATCCGCAGACGTCGCCGATCACCGTCGGCCTCGACGACGAGGGGCACGCGGTGATCAGCAGTCGAGAGACGGCGTACAAGGTCCGCAACCTCCGCCGCGACCCGTACGCGACGGTGTGCGTGATGAACGACGCCTTCATGGGCGCGTGGGTGCAGGTCGAGGGGCCGGTCGCCATCATCTCGCTGCCGGACGCGATGGACGGGCTCGTCGAGTACTACCGGCAGATCGCGGGCGAGCATCCCGACTGGGACGACTACCGCGCCGCGATGGCGCGCGACCAGCGGGTGCTGATCGAGATTGCGATCGAGCGGGCCGGCCCCAACGTGCAGGGCTGAGCGCGTTACGCCGCCGGCCCGTACCTGGCGATCAGGTTCGGGATGCGCGGGAGGAAGGACAGCTTGTCGAAGCACGCCGTCGCCCCGCGCGAGCGCGCGGTGTCGAACACGTCGACAGCGGCGTGCGCGCTGACCACCAGCACGCGGGACGTCGGTGAGATCCGTCGGAGGTCCGGCAGCGCCGAGAGACCGTCGCGTTTCGGCATGAACAGGTCCAGCACGATGAGGTCGGGATGGTCGCGCCCGGCGGCGTCGACGCACTCGTTGCCGTTGGTGGCTTCGCTGACCTCGACACCCAGCTGCTCGAACGCGTGCCGGTAGAGAACACGGATGTCCTCGTCGTCGTCGCAGATCAGCACGCGCACCGTTGCTCACGGTACGCAGCTGGTGCGCGCGACACCATGATCCGAACTGCCTAGTACCCCGCAGCGCCGCGCCGGTACGCTGGCCGCATGAGGACGGCACGCTCGGAGCCTCCGAGTCGTCATGGCGACGTCGCTTCGCAGCCGGGCTCTGGCGCGGGTACGCGCCGTCATCGGCGCGGACGCGGCATCGATCCGACAGGGTCTGGCCGCGCTCCTCGTCTCGTCGGGCGGTGACCTCCTCGCCGGGCTGACCCTCGGCGCGATCACCCACACCCTCGAGACGCTGCCCGGCCTCCTCGTGCTGGTGCCGGCCGCCATCGGCATGCGGGGCAACATCTTCGGCGCGCTGGGCAGCCGGCTCGGCACGATGATCCACACCGGCACGTTCCAGGTCTCGCGACGGTCGGACACCGAGGTCGGCCAGAACATCCTCGCCTCGTTGGCACTGACGCTCTCGATCTCACTGGCGCTGGCGGTGCTCGCCAAAGCGGTCGCCGTGGGTTTCGGCCTCGGCCACACGATCACGGTGACCGACTTCGTCGTGATCTCGGTGGTCGGTGGGGCGGTCTCGTCGATCTTCGTCCTGGGGCTCACCCTCGCGGTCGCGTCCGGCGCGGTCCGCTTCGGCTGGGACATGGACAACGTGGCCGCGCCGCTCGTGACCGCAGCCGGCGACATCGTGACGCTCCCGTCGCTCTTCCTCGCGACCTATCTCGTTGGCATCCACGTCGTGAGCGCGGTGCTCGCGCTGGCGACGTCGGCCTTGTGCATCGCGGTGCTGGTGGCGGCGCTCCGGGCCGGGTACGCGACGCTCAACCGCATCCTGCGCGAGTCACTGCCGGTGCTGCTCGTGGCCGGGCTGATCGACGTGGTCGCCGGGCTCACGATCGAGAAGCGGCTGGAGTCGTTCGTCGCCTTCCCGGGCCTGCTCGTCCTGATCCCGCCGTTCCTCGAGGACACCGGCGCGCTCGGGGGCATCCTGTCGAGCCGGCTGGCGAGCAAGCTCCATCTCGGCACGCTCGAGCCCCTTGCCGTCCCGGGACCGGCGGCGCTCGGTGACTTCGTGCTCACCTTCCTCTACGCCGTTCCGGTGTTCGTCCTCGTGGCGGTGTCGTCCGACATCGCCGCTACCGTCGCCGGGCTGGCCACGCCCGGCGTGGGCCGCATGATCGCGGTCAGCCTCATCGGTGGCTTCGCGGCGACGGCGATCGCGGTCGTCATCGCGTACTACGGCGCGATCGCGACGTTCCGGCTCGGGCTCGACCCGGACAACCACGGCATCCCGCTGATCACGTCGTCGATGGACCTGGTCGGCGCGTTCGCCCTGATCCTGGCCATCGTCCTGGTCGGCCTGACCTAATCTCCTGGAGACCGTCGATGGACGACCGACCTCGAAACCTGAAGACCATGCTCTCGGAGGCCAAGGACACCTCCGAGCTGATGGTCGACCTGGCGTACGCCGCCCTGTACTTCAGCGACCCGGACATGGCCGAGGAGGTCGAGGACCTCGAGACCACGCTGTCCGAGCTGGTGCACGAGATGCGGGCGATCTGCGTCCTGGCCGCCCGTTCGCCCCGCGACGCCGACGCCATGGCGTCGGTGCTGCAGGTCGTCAGCGCCATCGAGCGCATCGGCAACGCCGCGGTCGACATCAGCCGCATCGTCACCCACCGGCTGGGGATCCCACGGACCCTCGTCGCCGACTTGAGCCAGGCCGAGGAGATCAGCCATCGCGTCCGCGTCCGCGACAGCTCGCAGATGGCCCACCGGACGCTGTCGGACATCGAGCTGCCCACCGAGGTCGGCATGCGCGTCGTCGCCATCCGGCGCGATCGCACGTGGATCACCGACGTCGAGGGCGACGAGGTCCTGATGCCGGGCGACGTGCTCTTCCTGCAGGGCGCGCCCGCCGGCGTCGCCGAGCTGCGGGCCCTCGCCGGGGCGCCGCCGTGGGAGCCGCCGCAGCCGGCCGAGGAGGCGCCGGACGATCTCGACCGCGCCGTCGACGTGCTCGTCGAGATGAAGAACATCTCCGAGGTCGCGGTCGGCCTGGCCTACTCCGCGCTGGTGCTGCGCGACGCCGGCCTGGCCGCCGAGGTCACGCACCTCGAGGACCGCCTCGACGAGATGCGCGAGCGGCTCGAGCTCTGGATCCTGCGGGCCGCGTCGGAGCGGCTCGACCCGGCGCCGCTCCGCGGCCTGCTGCACCTCGGCGGCGCCGCCGAGGAGATCGGCGACGCCGCGCAGCAGATGGTGTGGCTGGTCGAGAAGGGTGAGGAGCTGCACCCGATCCTGGCGCTGGCCCTCGGTGAGTCCGACGAGGTCGCGGTGCGGGTACCGGTTGCTCCCGGCTCGCCGGCCGACGGCACCTCGCTGGCCGCGCTGCGGCTCGAGACCGAGACCGGCTTCTTCGTGCTCGCCATCCGCCGGGGTGGTCGCTATCTGTACCGCCCCCGCCGTGACGTCGTCCTCCAAGCGGGCGACGAGGTGATCGCGACCGGCCCTGACGAGGGCCACGCCCTCCTCGCCGAGCTGTGCGGCTACCGCCTCGTCGCCGACGAAGCCACCGGCGAGGACGAGCTCATCCCCGCCCACTGACCGACAAACCGTTTGGTCAGATGTAGCCGCGCATCTTCGAGGCGCGGGCGACGCGTTCGATGGCGATGGCGAACGCCGCGGGCCGCAGGGGGATGCGGCGTGACTCGGCGAAGTCGGCGACGGCGTCGAAGGATCGCGTCATGACGTCGCGCAGCTCGTCGTTGAAGCGGCCCTCCTTCCATTTGAACTGCTGGATGTTCTGGGCCCACTCGAAGTACGAGCCGGTGACGCCACCGGCGTTGGCCAGCACGTCGGGGACGATCCGCACGCCGCGTTCGTTGAGGATCTTGTCGCCGGCGGTGTCGGTCGGGTGGTTGGCCGCCTCGAGCAGGATCGTCGCCCGCACCCGGTCGGCGTTGCGCTGGGTGATCACGTCGCCGAGCGCGGCCGGCACGAGCACGTCGCAGTCGCACTCGATCAGCTCGTCGTTGGTGATCTGGTCGTATCCGGCCACCTCCACGACCGAGCGCCGGCTGGTGGCGATGTCCTCGAGCGCGGCGACGTCGAGCCCGTCGGACCGGTAGATGCCGCCGCGCGCGTCCGACACCGCGACGACCCGCACATGCTGCTCGTGCAGCGCCCGAGCGACCCACGATCCGACGTTGCCGAACCCCTGGATGGCGACGCGGGCGGTCGAGAGGTCGACGCCCCACCGCTTGCACGCCGCCTCCAGGACGTACACCACGCCGCGTCCGGTCGCGGCCTCGCGGCCGGGCGCGCCGCCGAGATCGAGCGGCTTGCCGGTGACGATCGCCGGCGTGTAGCCGTGGCCCGCGGAGTACGCGTCCATCATCCAGGCCATCACCTGGGCGTTGGTGTTGACGTCGGGCGCCGGGATGTCGCGGTTGACGCCGAGCACGTGGCCGATGGCGTTGGTGAACCGGCGCGTCATCGTCTCCAGCTCGTGCGCACTCATGTCGGTGGGGTCGACGGTGATGCCGCCCTTGGCGCCGCCGAACGGAATGTCGACCAGCGCCGTCTTCCACGTCATCAACGACGCCAGCGCCCGCACCTCGTCGAGATCGGCGGCCGGGTGGTAGCGGATCCCGCCCTTGTATGGCCCGCGAGCTCCGTTGTGCTGCACCCGATAGCCGGTGAACACGGAGAGGTCGCCGTTGTCCATGCGGACCGGCACTTGCACCTGGATCTCGCGGTACGACGTCTTGAGGACGGCGTACATCTCGTCGCGCAGATGGATGAGGTCGGCGGCCTCGTCGAAGAAGGCGTTGACCGACTCGAGCGGCGAAGGCTCCCCCGTGCCCACGCCCGCAGCGTACCGGTGGTCTAGGGCGCGGGCGCGGCGGGCAGTGCGAGCGCGGATGCCGGCACCTTCGTGGTGTACCGCGCCGCGTGCAGCAGCGCGCCCGACCCGAGCAGCACCGCGCCCTCGCGCGACAGACACAGCGTCGACGGCTTGGCGGCGCCGGCGGTCTTCGGTTCGCTGACGACGCAGTCGGCGGTGACGCCGGCGATGCGCCGCCGCTCGGTGCGAAGGGTGAAGGCACCGCGCGACGCGCGCAGGGCATCGAGCGTGCGCGTCACCGCGTCGGGGTCGAGCGGCCCGGCCAGGCTGGCATCGGTGTCGGACCGGAGGCAGCGCCAGCCCGCCGGCGGGGTGGGCGCGCACCCGAAGGTGCCGTCGGCCAGCGCGTACACCCGCTGCCCTTCGGCATCGACGCGACGGCGCGGCGGCCGCTGCCACACGACGAGCGACTTGCCCTGTCCCAGGTCGTACGTCACCGAGAACGTCTTGCCGACCGACGCCGCGTAACGCGCCAGCAGGTCGGTGACCGCCGGTGGCAGGCCGGCCTGGGCGGCGAGCCGCCGGGTGTCGCGAGCGCGTTGGGTGGCGGCGTCGGTGGTCGACGACGGCGACCCGCACCCCGCCAACGTCACCGCGGCGGCGATCGCGAGGGCCCGTGTGAGCACGCTGCGAAGGTAGCGACATCCCCCGGGCAGGGTGGCGCGTAGGTTCTGCATATGAACACGAGAGTCTTCGCGGCCGCGATCGGCGTCGCCGCGCTCCTGGCGGCGTGCGGATCGAGCAAGTCGTCCACCGCCCAGCAGAGCGCCAACCAGGCCGGGGCCAGCACCACCGTCGCATCGGACGGCATGGCCACGGTGAAGACGGGCACCGCCGCCAAGGTGGGCGCGGTGCTGGTCGACGCGTCCGGTCGCACGCTCTACACGTTCGACCCCGAGAACGCCGGCACCATCGTGTGCACCGACTCCTGCGCCAAGACCTGGCCGCCGCTCGTGGTCACCGGCCAGCCGGTGGCCGCCAGTGGGGTGACCGGCCTGGCCACGGTGAGCCGGCCGGACGGCGCCACCCAGGTGACGTTCAACGGGCACCCGCTCTACCGGTACAGCAACGACACGGCGCCGGGCGACGCCAACGGCGACGGGCTCGGCGGGGTCTGGCACGCCGCCAAGGCGCAGGCCTCGTCGACGACGACCACGAGCGGCGGGAGCAGCTACACCTACGGGTAGCGCGAAAAGCCACGAAAAGTGGTTTCGCCGGCAGGTCCTCCCGGGCAATAGGCCGAATGACCTAGAAAATAGGCCGAATGACCTAGCCCTGGGAGGGACGCAGCGTGGCAGTCGGGTTCAATGTCGGAGGCTGGCCGGCCGGGGAGCGGGCGCCCTCGCTCACCGACCCGCAGGTGCGGCTCACCGCGGTGACGCTGCTGATCGTCCTCAACATCCTCGACCTGCTGACGACCCACCGGGTGGTCGTCCACCTCGGCGGGACGGAGGGCAACCCGGTGTCGAGCTGGCTGATGGCCCACGATCTCCTGGGCGCGGTCAAGGCGGCGGTCGTCGTCGGCATCGGGCTGCTCACGGTCCGGCTGCCGGCCCGGCGGGCCAGCTCGATCGCGCTGTGGCTGGTCGTGGCCTTCTACGTGGCCGTCGTCGGCCACAACGTCGCCCAGATCGCGTCCGTCTGACGCTCGCGCTCAGGCGCGACCGGCGAGCTTGCGCACCTGCTCCTGTCGCTCCTCGACGGAGCCGGTGACGGTGTCGTACCGGACGTCATGGCTGTCGAGGAGGTGCTTGATCCGGCGGTCGACGTCGGCCTGGAACGCGGTGTCGTCCGGCCGCAGCCCGTCGAGCACGATCGGGAACTCGATCGGCAGATAGAAGACGTGGTCGTAGCGGGCCCGGAGGTCGGCCGTCGCGATCTCACGCGAGGCTCGCCACAGATGGTTCTCCTTGCGCTCCGGCTGGTTCTCCATGACCCAGTCGGCGTACGCGAGCACGTCGTAGAGGCTGCGGTCGGCGACGAAGCGCTCGTGCGCCGACTCCGCGATCCACTGCCGCAGGAAGATCAGCGTCTCGGTCTCGGCGGTGGCCGACTGATCGAGCGGGAACCCGAGCTCGACGACCTCGCGGGCGACCTCGGGGAGCAGCGGCAGCTCCCACTCGCGCGCGAAGAGGTTCGCCAGGGTGGTCTTGCCAGTGGAGAACGATCCGACGAAGGCAACCTTCACGGCGGCGGACGCTAGCTTTTCCTCGTGCGCTCGATTCCCCGATCGATCGCGCTGGCGACCGTCGTGGGTGTGGCGGTGGTCGCCGCGGGGATCGCGGTCGTCGCGATGCCGCTGTTCCTCGTCGCCCGCGTCGCCGACCCGACCAAGGGCCTCGACGATCCCACCGTGCGCACCGGGCTGGTCGTCGCGGTCGTCTTCGGCGTCGTCGTCGGGACCGCGGCCGGGGTGTGGACCGGTCGTTGGTACCGGCGCGGCGGCCACCTCCCGACGGAATAGCGGGAGGGCTTGGATAGGTTCTCCAACCATGCCGGTCGCGCCCGACAACCAACTCAGGCTCCTCTCCGTGCACGCCCACCCCGACGACGAGTCGTCCAAGGGCGCGGCCAGCGTGCACCGCTACCACCACGAAGGCGCGCGTTGCGTGCTCGTCTGCTGCACCGGTGGCGAGGCCGGCGACATCCTCAACCCGGCGATGGACACGCCCGAGGTCCGGGCGAACCTGCACGACGTCCGCATGCGCGAGCTCGAGACGGCGACGGGGATCATCGGGTACGACGAGGTCGTGATGCTCGGGTACCGCGACTCCGGGATGCCCGACACCCCCGAGAACGACGACCCGCGCTCCTTCGCCCGGGCCGATCTCGACGAGGCGGTCGGCCGGCTGGTCGCGATCATCCGGCGCGAGCGGCCGCACGTGCTCGTCACCTATCCCGACGACCAGGAGGGCTACCCGCACCCGGACCACCTGCGGGTGCACGACATCACCATGCCGGCGTTCGACGCCGCCGGCGATCCCGAGCGGCATCCCGACGCCGGCGAGCCCTGGCAGCCGTTGAAGGTCTATTACTCGGCGTGGGCCCGGGCCCGCATCCTCGCCATGCACGAGAAGTTCGTCGAGCTCGGCATCGAGTCGCCGTTCGACGAGAAGTGGTTCGAGCGCCCGAGCCAGGACGACCGCATCACGACGCGCGTCGACGTCACCGGCCTCGAGCACGTGCGTCGCGGGGCGCTCATGGCGCACGCCACGCAGGTGGACCCCACGTCGCCGTTCTGGTTCGGCCTGCCACCCGAGGCAGCGGCCGACGTCTACCCCTTCGAGGACTTCATCCTCGCCCGGTCGTTGGTCGACGCGCCGACGCCGGAGGACGACCTGTTCGCGGGCATCCGCGAGAAGGTGATCCGCTAGGTAGGCTCGCTCCCGTTCGCCGAGAACACACGGGAGGAAAGTCGATGGCGAAGTACCTGTCGCAGGAGTGGCTCGACGAGGGCAAGGATCTCGCTCAGGACTTCCCCGAGCGCCCGGGCGCGACCGCCCGCATGCAGTACGTGATCACCGGCGGGCCCGAGGGCGACGTCAAGTACTTCCAGGTCATCGACAACGGCAAGATGCAGGAGTCGACGCTCGGCGAGGACCCCAACGCCGAGTTCACCCTCACCCTCACCTACGACGACAGCGTCAAGGTCGCGAAGGGCGAGCTGGACGCGAACGCGGCGTTCATGCAGGGCCGCATGAAGGTCACCGGCAACATGGGCAAGCTCATGAGCCTCATGCCGCTGACGCAGAGCCCGGAGTACAAGGCCATCCAGGAGAAGATCCGGGCGGTCACCGACTTCTAGCTTCTCGCCCGTCACCCCCGGCGCCGCTGGGCCTCGCGGAGCGAGCGGTACCCGATGAACGTGGTGCCGGCCCGCTCGGCCGCGGCGGCCAACGCGCCGCCGGCGTTGACGAGCTCGTGGTCGTCGACCCGCGCCGGCCAGTCGGGCGCGAACGACCGCAGCTCGTCGGTGTCGATCGCCGGGTGCACGTACATCTCGGTGACGCCGGGGCGGAGGTCGGCCAGCGCACCCTCGATGGTGCGCCGGCTGCCGACGCCGGCCACGTGCAGGAACTGGTCGGGGAAGAGCACGCCCTCCTCGGCGGCGAGGCGCCGGAACGGGAAGCCGGCGACGCGCTCGCTGGACGTGCCCGAGAGCCGGAACGGCAAGCGGAAGTCGATCGCCAGTTCGAGGTAGACGTCGAAGAACTCGGGCCGCATCTGCAACGTGCCCATGTGCGAGTCGAGGTGACTGACGTCGAACCCCCAGTAGATGGCGCGCTCGATCTGCGCCCGGCACTCGCGGCGGACCTCTTCGACGTCGGCGTGGTCCCAGACGTCGTCGAGTGTGCGGGGGAAGCCGCCGTCGCCGTCGAGCAGCGAGGGCGCGTGCGTGATCGGGCCCCAGCGGTAGAGGTCGTACTCCGCGTTGAGCGTCAGGTGGACGCCGACGTCCTCGCCCCGGTAGCGCGACGCCGCCTCCCGCGCCCACGGGCACGGCACCATCAACGTCGCGCTCGTCGCCAGGCCGGCGCGCAGCGCGTCGTAGACGCCGACGTTGGCGGCGTGGCTCGAACCGAGGTCGTCGCAGTTGAGGATGACCAGCCGCGCGTCGGCCGGGTAACCCAACAGTTCGGCCAACTCGGTCACGTCGTGAAGCTACCTGCAGTGGCTCCACAACCCGAGGCCGGCGGCGCGCGCGCCATCGGCGGCGCGCGCGATCTCGGCTTCGTGGGCCAGGTTCGGCCGGAACGGGTACGGCCGGGCAAACCCGTCGCGTACCAGCACGAGGTTGACGAACAGCCCGTCGCCCGACCGGTAGACGTACGCCAGCAGGCGCTGGTACCGGTCGCGGGCCTCGATGTCGCCGACCAGGCGCACCGCGGTGCCGACCGGGAGCAGGTCGTGGGTGCGCCGTGACGACTCGAGGCCGTAGCACTGCACCGGGGTGTTGGGCTTCACCGATTCCGGCGTGTCGATGCCGATCAGCCGCACCCGCTCGCGCCGGCCGGACAGCCGCACGATGACGGTGTCGCCGTCGACCACGCGGTCGATGGTGGCGGCGCCGGAGGCCGACGTGGTGGGCGACCGCGGCGCGCTCGCGCCGCAGCCAGTGAGCGCGATGACCGCGGCGAGCGCGGTGATGATGGTGATGCCGACGGCGCGGGCGCGACGACCCAAGACGACCTCCGTCCGGTCCGGTGATGGAGCTGTCGGCGGCCGAGCCGCGAGAGGAGCGGGCTACCGCCGCTCGAGCAGGGTGCCGGTGCCGAGGCCGCCGCCACAGCACATCGTCACCAGCGCGTTGGTGCCGTCGATCCGCTCGAGGGTGTGGAGCGCGGTCGTGAGCAGGCGGGCGCCGGACGCGCCGAGCGGGTGGCCGATCGCGATGGCCCCACCATTGGGGTTGACCTTGTCCATGTCGACGGCCGGGATCTCGCGGGCCCACGCCAGCACGACCGACGCGAACGCCTCGTTGATCTCCACCGTGTCGATGTCGGCCATCGTCATGCCCGACCGCTCGAGCAGGCGCGCCGTGGCGTCGATCGGGCCGGTGAGCATCAGCACCGGGTCGACACCCACCAGCGTGTGGTGCGCCACTCGGGCCCGGGCGCGAAGCCCGAGCTGCCCGGCCCGCTCGGCCGTCATCATCAGCACCGCGGCGGCGCCGTCGGACACCTGCGACGACGTGCCCGCGGTGTGGACGCCGTCCTCGCGGGCCACGGCCTTCAACTGGGCCAGCGACTCGAGCGACGTCTCGCGCAGCCCCTCATCGCGAGAGACGACATAGGTCTCACCCGTCGGGGTGCGCTTCTCGTCGTCGTCGAGCACCGGCGCGGTGATCGGCGTGACCTCGGCCTCGAAGGCGCCGTTCGCCCACGCGGCGTTGGCCAGTTGCTGCGAGCGGAGCCCGAACTCGTCGGCATCGCCGCGGGTGACGGCCCACTTCTCGGCGATCCGCTCGGCGCCCTCGAACTGCGACGTCGGCTCGTACTGCGGGAAGTACGACTTCGGATACGGCCGGCCGGGGCCGTTCTTGATCGTCGCGCCCATGGGCACCCGGCTCATGGACTCGACGCCGCACGCCATGACGACGTCGGCCGCGCCCGACGCCACGAGGCTGGCGGCCAGGTTGGTGGCCTGTTGCGACGAGCCGCACTGCGTGTCGACCGTCGTGGCCGGGACCGACAGCGGCAGACCAGCGGTGAGCCACGCGGTCCGGGCGATGTTGAACGTCTGCTCGCCGACACTGCCGACGCACCCGCCGACGATCTGGTCGATCGCCGCCGGGTCGATCCCGGCGCGCTCGACGCAGGCCCGCTGGACCGCGCCCAGCAAGTCGGCCGGGTGGAGGGTGGAGAGGCCGCCGTTGCGTCGCCCGATGGGCGCCCGGACGGCTTCGACGATGACGACGTCAGCCATTGGCGGAGACTACGCGGCGGTCGGTCGAGCCGCCTCCTGGAGCGCGGCCCGGGCGGCCTCGATGCCCTTGCGGCCGAGCTCGCGCGTCCGCTCGTCGAGTCGCCAGTCGGTGCGGTCCGCCGGGGCGATGAGGGTCAGTTGATCTGCCATGACCCCAGTATGAGAAGGGGGTGTGACAAGCACGAAAAGTCCTGGTCAGCCGCCATGTGGCGGGCGCGTGGCAGGCTTTGCCGCCATGGACGAGCGCGACCCGTTCCCGCGGCGCACCGCGACACCGGCCCGGCTGGTGCCCTGGTTCGGCGAGTTGGCCCGGACGCTGCCGGGACTGGCCCGCTCCTACGGCCCGGGCGCGGCGCTGGACGCCCGCACGCGTGAGCGGGTGATCATGGCCGTCACCGAGGTCAACGGCTGCCGGTACTGCGCGTGGATCCACGGCTCGTGGCAGGACTTCCTCGGCGACGCGGACGAGGTCGCGGCCGAGGACGCGCTGCTCGCCTATGCCCGGGCCTGCGCCGACGCCGGCCGGCCGCTGTCCCCCGGCGTGCTGGCCGACGTCCTGCCGCCGGCCGCGTTGGCGTCGGTGCGGGCGACGGTCGCGCAGATCGAGCTCGCCAACCTGGTCGGCAACACCGTCGACGGGCTGCTGGCGCGACTCACCCGCAAGCGGCCCTTCCGGCCGCTCGACGCCGCCGGCGAGCTGGCGACGGTCGCCATCGCGCTGCCGCTCGCCGTGCCCCTGCTCGGCTTGGCCGCCGCGATGCGCGCGATCGACCGGTTGGCGCCACCACTGCCGGAGATCGAGATGCCCCCGGCCGGCGAGGCCAACCTGCTGGTGCATCTCCTCGCGGAAGCGTTGCCCACCTACCTCGCCACCGCGCCGGCGCGCGTCGCGCTGCTGCGACTGCCGGTGCCGGTCGCCGTCGCGCTGCGGGCCGGCCGCACCGCGGCGACGATCCGCATCGGGCGGCAGCGGGTCGTCGTGGAGAACGGCGTCGCCGCGGACGCGCTGATGGTCGTCGAGGGCGAGGCCGGACCACTCCTGCGGCTGGCGTCGGGCGCGCTGCTCGAGGAGCTCGGCCACGTGCGGGTGCGACGGTCCTAGTCGTGGGCGGGCTCGCGCAGGCGCTGGTGGAGGTCGTCGGTCCCGAGCATGTCCAGCGCGACGTCACGCCCTTCCTGACCGACGTCACCGAGGCGCCGCCCGGCCACGCCGACGTGGTCGTGAGGCCCGCGACCGCCGACGAGGTCGTGGCGGTCATCCGGATCGTCCACGAGCGCGGGCTCCCGGTCACTCCCGTCGTTGCCGGCTACAACGTCGCCGGCCTGGCCATCCCGCGGCGCGGCGGCGTCGTGCTCGACCTCACGCGCCTCGATCGCATCATCGAGGTCGACCGAGAGTCGATGTACGTCGTCGTCGAGCCGGGGGTGACGTTCGGCCAGTTGAAGGCCCACCTCGACGCCGAGGCGCCCGAGCTGGTGTACGCCTATCCCTTCGCGCCGCCGTTCACATCCGTGATGGCGAACGCGCTGCTCGACGGCCTCAACAACCTGTCGTTGCGGCACGGCGCGATGGGTCTGTGGATCAATGGGCTCGAAGCGGTGCTGGCCGACGGCACCGTCGTGCGCACCGGCGCCGGCGCGGTGAGCGACGTGTGGTTCGGCCGGGCGCCGTTGCCCGACCTCACCGGCCTGTTCGTCTCGACGCAGGGCACCACCGGCGTCGTCACCCGCATCGCGCTGCAGCTGCAACCCAAGCCGGAGCACCGGGTGCGGTGGTTCGCGTTCGCGCACGATCTCGGCGCGGCCCACGGCGCCATGCGCGCGCTGGCCCGGACGGGGTCGTTCGACGACGTCGGGCTGATGACGTGGCCGGCCGGCAAGATGCTGTTCGGCGCGACGCGTGGGCTCGTGCGCGACGACGGCGAACCGATGGCCTTCCTCTTCATCGACGTCACCGCGGCGTCGGCGGCCGAGTTGGCGGCACGGGTCGAGATGGCGCGCCAGATCCTCCACGATCACGGCGTCGAGCCGCCGTTCGAGGTGGCCGACCTGCTGAAGCTGGTGCCCAAGTACGCCAAGCTCGCCGAGCTGCCGACGACCCTCGACTTCCTCCTCGACTTCCCCGGCGGCGGCCTGTCGTGGGTCGGCTCGTACGGCCCGGGCGACCGCTGGGTGGCCGGCGCCGAGAAGGGCCTCGCGTTGCTCGAGGAAGCCGGCTTCCCGCCGTTCCTCGTCGCCCGGCCGATGGCCGGCGGCCACTACTTCGTGCTGCGGTTCGTCGCGTGCTTCGACAAGGCGGATGCCGAGGAGGTCGAACGGGTCCGCACGGTGATGGGCCGCCTCGCCGACGCGGTGCTCGACCATGGGTACGTGCCGTACAAGGCGTCGGCCGACGCGGCGCGCCGCGTGCTCGACCGCGCCCATCCGGGCTTCGTCGATCTGTGGGCGCGCGTCCGGCAGGCGCTCGACCCCGACGGCCGGATGAACCCGGGCCGCTGGTAGCCGCCCGGCGCGTCGGCGGCATGACATCCGTCACGCGGTGACAAGTGTTCGCGCAGACCTCACGCGCAAGTTCCCGAACCGAAACGTGACGCGGTTACGACAGCGGCATGGACATCGAAGGACTCCGCACCCTCTACGTCGCCCGAGTCGTCGACATCCCGCCGCTCACCGCTGCGGTCGCGTTCGACGAGGTCGTGCCCGGCGCGACGCCGGCCAACTACGCGATCCGCCGGGCCGAGACCCGGCTCTCGATCTCACGACACGTCCGCGTCGGCGTCGAGCTCGAGCTCGTCCGCTGGTCGCGCGCCTCGTGCGAGGTCGGTGTGCGCCCGCTCGGCCGGGTGCCGTTCGCCGGTGGATGGCGCCAGCGGCACTACCTCGACGCCGCCGGCCTGGAGGCGACCCGGTTGGCCGACGCGATGGCGGCCACCGTGGAGGGCTGGACCGCTGCCGCCTGGGCGGTCGCGTCGCACCCGTCCCGCTCCGTGGCGTAGCAGAATTGGAGGCACGTCGACGGGGGAGGTCCGGTGGAAGACACGACGACCGCAGTCACGCTCTACGTCGCCGTTCCCGTGCGGCTCCCACCATTGACGGCCGCCGCGGCGTTCGACGTCGTGGTGGCGGGCGCGGCGCCGGCGCGCGTGGCGCCC
>JAODBK010000102.1 GCA_025463925.1 Acidimicrobiales bacterium
CGAATGCCGCGCCGTGGGGCGCGGTCATCGCGGCCGTGGCCACCGCGCTGGCGGTCGTCACGCCGACGGTGATGCACGCGCGCGCCTCGTCGCACCACATGCCGCCGTTCGCGCAGGAGTACGCCGACAACGTGTTCAAGTCGCTTCCGAAGAACGCGGTGCTCATCACCTGGAACACCCAACGCTCGTTCCCGTTGCTGGCGACGCAGGCCGAAGGCCACCGCACCGATGTCACCCTGGTGTTCGGCCAGCAGATCGTGCGCCCGTGGTACCGACGCGAGCTGAGCCGCCGGCTCGGCATGAAGCTCACCGCCACGCCGGGCGGCGACTGGTTCCACGAGATGGCCGACGTCGCGCACAAGTTGCAGAGCACGCGGCCGGTGTACTTCGACATCAACGCCGCCATCCTCACCCGCCAGCTCGTCGGTTACCGCGAGCTCGGCCTCGTCGCCGAGTTGGCCGACGGCACCGGCCCGCAGAAGCCCGACCTGGCGCGATGGCGGCAGCTGGTCGACAGCTACGCGACGTCCGGGCTGAACAACGGCAAGGCGCGGCGGGCATGGCCCAACGCCGGCATGCTCGTGGTGTACGGATACGCCCACGCCGACCTCGCCGCCTGGTTGTCCGACACCGACAAGGAGGCAGCCAAGCAGGAGGTGCTGAAGGCGTTGCGGGTCGACCCCAAGAACGAGGTCGGCCGGTCGCAGGCGCAGAAGCTCGGCATCACCCGCGCCAACGCCAAGCCTTGACGGGCGACCGGCGCCCTCGACCTTCGCTGATCAACCCGGCGGCCCAGGCCGTCAAGCCGGCGACGACGACCGGCGACAACGCCAGTGCCCATGGCAACGTGCCGGGCGTCCATGCGGCGACGCGCGCGTACAGCGACACGACCCGGCCGGCCGCCGCGACCGGCGCCAGCGCCGGCGAGCGCACCAGCACGCCGCCCTTGTAGTACGGCGTCCGCCGGATCAAGCGGGCGGTGAAACGGCCGAACTCGTACTGGTGGCGAAGGACGGCGCGCAGGCCGGTGCGGTTCATGTGCGTGACCGTGGCGTCACCGGCGAACCGGAACGCACCCTCGCGGCGGGCCAGCACCGTGAACAGGGTGTCCTCACCGCCGTCCATGTCCTCGGGAAAAGGACCGAAGCGGTCCCAGCCGTCGCGCGTCACGAGCATGTTCACCGTCGCGCCGTGCCACGCGGTGGCTGCCGGCCGGGCCGGGTGCAGGTCGAGGAACTGGATGAGGTACTCGGCGGTGCCAGCGGCGCTGCGCGGTGTCCCGTTGCGCACCCCGCCGGCCACGCAGGCCGAGTCGCCGGCCGCGGCCAGCAGCCGCGGCAACCAGTCGGGCGCCGGGACGGCATCGGCGTCGGTGAACGCCAGCGCGCGACCGGTCGACGCGTCGACGCCGCGATTGCGGGCCGCAGCCGCTCCGACCCGAGGCACCGCCGTGATCAACCGGACGCGCCGGTCGGCCAACGGGCCGGACGCCGCCGGCAGGTCGGCCTCGTGGTCCGCGCTGGCGACGACGACGACTTCGACGCCGCCGGTCACCGGCTGGGCGAGCACCGCGGCGACGCAGTCGGACAACGTCGCCGGCGCCCGGTATGCCGGAATGACGACGCTGACGGCCGGGGACGTCACCGCCGAGCGAGCCGGCGCAACGCCGGGCCGAGCGCCGGCGCGACGCTGCCGATCCACCAGTCACGCCCCTCGCTCAATCGGTACCGCGCCACCGCGGCGCGCGCCGCGAGCGTCGGCCGCGCGGTGACGCGCTGGTAGCCGCTGGCGTCGAGCAGCGGGCCGGCGATCGCTTCGACGGTCGCCACGTCGTCACGCGACATCTCGTCCTGCCATCGCCGGGCATCGGTCTGCAGTGCCTCGCGCGACCGGGCGTGATGCGGATCGGGCAACGCGCCGTCGCGGTAGTCGAGCATGCCGGGCTCGAACGCGAGACCGGTGAGGTCGCAGATCCGTCGCAGCTCGGCCTCGGGCTCGGCGACGAGCCGCTCGTACCGCACCTCGAGGTAGCGGGGCCCGAGGGTGACCGCGGCCCGCCGGGCCGCGCCCACGTGCTCGACCCACCGGTGGGCGGCACCGGCGACGCCCCGGAAGTTCCATGATTGCAAGGCCAGTGACATCGCCACCTCGCGCGGATCGCGCACGATGTGCACGAACCGGCTCTGCGGGAAGCGGTCGCCCAGCCAGTCGAAGTACAAGGCGTTGTCGGTGGTCTTGTCGCCGGCGTGGGCCTTGCCCTGGTGCTCGGCGTACGCCGCGAACATGGCTCGCAGGAGATCGGCGTAGTCGGCCGGACGGTCACGGTCGAGCACCCGGTCGACGGCCGCGGCATCGAGGCCCCAGTGGCGGAAGAACCGGTTGGTGCGGATCACGTGCCACGCCAGGTCGACGTCGTCGGCGTAGCCCCACTGGCTGATGCGGCGCCGCACCGAGTGCACGAAGAAGCTCTCGTCCGGGACGGCGAGATCCGGATGGGCGTCGAGCATGTTGCGCAGCAGCGTGGTGCCCGAACGGGGCGTGCCGCCGACGAACACGAGGGGATCGGGCCAACCGCCCATCAGGCCGCTCCGAGCTCCGACGCCATTCGATCGGCGACGTCGGCCGGTCGGCGCAGGAGCTCGGTGAGCTCGACACCACCGAGGTCGACGACGCGCACCTCGGGCAGGCGGGCAGCGAGCGCGTCCGCGGCCCGCCGGTCGGCCGAGACGATGGCGTAGCGAGTCGACGCGTGGAGCCATGCGTGCACGCGGTGCAGGTCGACGAAGGCCGCGCCCCACGAACGCGGCCGCTCGCGCTCCAGCCGGCGAGCCGCGAGATCGGCCGGCAGATCCCATCCGGACGCCGCGGCGCGTCGGGCCAGCCACAACGACCACGGCGCCGGATCGTCCCAACGATCGAGGGCCTGGTACTCGAGGCCGTTGGGCGCGGCGATCATCCCGGCGCGCGCCGCCGCGACCGTCGCCAGTGCCCGCAACCGCAGCCCGGTCGCGCCGGTGATGATGGCGACGGGGTCGCCCGGAAGTGGCGTGGCCCGCGCCGCCGCGGTCGCGCTCGCCGGATCGATCACCGCGGGCGCCGGCCGCCAGCCGGTGAGGACGTCCAGTCGGCCGGCCGCTTCGCCGACGCGCCGGGCCGCGGTGACGGCGGCGTCGAGCAGCGGCGTCACGAGGGCGTCGCCTCCGGGCGGGCGCCCGAGGGCCGCGGTCGCCGACGAGTGCGCCAGCACGGTGAGCGGGCCACGCCGGTCGGCGCGCTGCACCGCGCCCTGGAACGGAAACCACTGGTACTTCCAGCGCATCAACGGCGCGGCGCGCGCGTCGCGTGCCTGCTGGCGCAGCAGGCCCACGAGCGTGTCACGCGGCGCGTGCTCGACGACCGCCCGGTCGGTGATCGCGAACGGGTGGCCGGCGAGCTGCGCGCGGAAGCAGAAGTCGGCGTCCTCGCGCGCCGCGAGCCGCTCGTCGAGGCCGCCGAGGTCCCGGAACACGTCGGCGCGCACCGCCAGGTTCGCCGTCATGCCGCACGGCAGGAACCCGTTCTTGCCACTGGTGTCGGGCGCGGGGCGGCGCTCGGCCGCGAAGCGGACCACGGCGGAGCGACCGGGCGCGGCCGGCGGCTCGATCTGCCCGGCCACCACCGCGGCGCCTCCGGCCAGCGCGTCGAGCAGGGCGGCGGCCCAACCGGGCCGGGCCACCGCGTCGGCGTCGAGGAAGGCCAGCACGTCGCCCGTCGCCCGGGCGGCGCCGGCGTTGCGCGCCCGCGACGGGCCGCCACTCGTCTCGAGCCGCGTCACCGCGGCACCAGCAACGGTGGCCAGCGCCGACGTCTCGTCGTCGGACCCGTCGTCCACGACGATCACCTCGCCGACGACCGCGCCCTGTGCTCTCGCGCTGGCGACGCAGGGACCGATGGTGCGAGCGGCGTTGCGAGCGGCGACCACCACCGAGACGGTCGACCCCACCGCCGTACTCTAGGCGGCCGTGCCCGACCTCAGTGTCGTCATCCCCGTGCGCAACGCCGCCGACACCCTCGGCGATCAGCTCGCGGCATTGGCCGAACAGGCCGGTGACGTCGACTGGGAGCTCGTGGTCGCCGACAACGGCAGCACCGACGCCAGTCGGGCTGTCGCCGGCGCCTGGCAGGACCGCCTCCCGCTCGTCCTCGTCGACGCGTCGTCGGTGCCCGGCGCCGGTCCGGCGAAGAACATCGGCGCGGCTGCCGCCCGCGCCGACCGGCTGGCGTTCATCGACGCCGACGACATCGTCGCGCCCGGCTACCTGTCAGCCATGTGCCGGGCACTGGGGCAGCATCCCCTCGTGGCCGGCGCGGTCGACGCCGAGCGCCTCAACCGCCCCGAGCACGTGGCGGCGCGTGGCCTGCGAGCGCGCGACCGGCCGCCGCGCGCGCATCGCTTCATGGAATACGCGATGGGGTGCAACACCGGCGCGCGGCGCGAGGTGTTCGTCGCGGTGAGCGGCTTCCGGCCCTACGTCTCGGCGCACGACGTCGACTTCAGCTGGCGCGCGCAGCTCGCCGGATACCCGCTGGCATTCGAGGCCGGCGCGCTCGTCCACTACCGGCTGCGGGACACGCCGCGCGGCGCCTGGCACCAGGGGCTCTCGTACCGCGACGGGCCGGCGCTCTTCCGCGCCTTCCGGCACCAGGGCATGCCCCGCAGCTCGTTCCGCGACGCCGCCGGCGACGCCGTCTGGCTCCTCGCGCACGTGCCGGCGCTCCGCGATCCCGACGTGCGCTACGCCTGGGCGTACAAGGCCGGGATCCGCGCCGCCCGGATCTCCGAGTCGGTGCGGCAGCGCGCGATCTTCCTGTGACCGGGCGCTGAGCGGGTTCCCGGGCCGGTGGGGCCGCCCGATTAGAATGCCGTCGTGCCGGACCCCCTCCTCAGCGTCTGCATCATCACGCGCGGGCCGAGCCGGCTGCTCGAGGAGTGCCTGGTGAGCCTGCGGCGCCAGGTCGACGCGCCATCGTTCGAGGTCCTCGTGTGCTCCAACGGCGGGCCCGACGCCGCCACCGCGGTCCACCGTGTGCTTCCCGATGCCGTCGTCGGTGTGCTGGATCACCGCCCGCTCGGCTCGGCGCGCAACGCGGTGATCGAGCGGGCCCGGGGCGACTGGCTGGTGTTCCTCGACGACGACGTCACCGTCCAGCCGCACCTGCTCGGCCGCTTGGCCGAGCTGGCCGCCGAGCACCCCGATGCCACGGTGCTGGGCGGGCCCAACGAGACGCCGGGCGGGAGCACCGCGTTCCAGGTCACCCAAGGCGCGGTCCTCGCGTCGATCGTCACGTCGGGCCCGGTGCGCCGGCGGTACGGCCGCCACCCCGCGGGGGGCGCCGACGAGCGCTACTTCACGCTGTGCAACCTGGCGGTGCGCCGCGACGCGATGCAGCCGTTCCCCGACGACCTCCTCGGCGCGGAGGAGAACGCGGTGCTCGTGCAGATGAGCCGGCGCGGCTTTCGCATGCACTACGACCCGACGCTCGTCGCGTTCCACGAGCGGCGCCCGACGCTCCGGACGTTCGCCCGGCAGATGTTCAAGTACGGCCGGGGGCGCGGCCAGTTCATGCGCAAGGACCCGGCGTCGGCGCGCGCCGCGTACCTCGCGCCGGCCGCCCTGCTGGCCTACGCGCTGGCGGCGCCGCTCCTCGTCATCGAGCTCGGTCCGCTCGCGCTGCTGCCGATGGCGTTGTACGCCGGCGTGGTCGCGGCCGCGGCCGCGGTGATCGGCTGGAACCTCCACCGTTCCCTGCGCTGCGGCCTGCTGGCGGCGTTGCTGATCGTCGTGACCCATGTCTGGTACGGCGCCGGCACCGTCGTCGGCGTCCTGGATCGTCGCCGCCGGCGCCGCCGGCGGCGCACTCGCCCGGCCCGCTGGTCGGACGCGCCGGCCGACGACGTGACGGTCGCGTCGGCCGACCGATGACGGGCCGGGGCAAGCGCCGGACGTCCGAGCTGTGGTGGACGCTGGTGGAGCGGCAGATCCGCCTCCGGGCCAAGCGCACGCTCTTCGGCGCGCTCTGGCCGGCGTTCTCGCCGTTCCTCCTCCTCGCCCTCTACGTGTTCGTGTTCCACAGCGTCTTTCGCGTTCCGGTGCGGCGCTACCCCGTCTACCTCTTCGCCGGGCTGCTCCCGTGGACGTTCCTCGCGCAGACGCTGGCCCAGGGACCGACCGCGATCTCCAACGACCCGGACCTCGTGCGGCGCGCCCCGTTCCGGTACGAGATCCTGCCGCTGTCGCTCGTCGGCGTCATGGC
This sequence comes from Acidimicrobiales bacterium, assembly GCA_025463925.1. GTDB lineage: Bacteria > Actinomycetota > Acidimicrobiia > Acidimicrobiales > AC-14 > RYN-50. The sequence goes on from JAODBK010000102.1 coordinate 6,295, forward strand.
GGTGTACTTCATCGCCACGCTGGCCATGTTCGTCGCGTACCTGGCCATCCAGGGCGAGCTGGTGTGGAAGATGCTGCTCGTCCTCCCGCTCCCGGTGATCGCGCTGTCGCTCTTCATCGGCGGCGTCGTGATGATCCTGTCGATCGTCGACGTCTACACGCGCGACGTCCGCCTGGTGCTCGGCAACATCATCACGGTGTGGTTCTTCCTGGTGCCGATCGTGTACCGGCCGGCGATGGCCAAGGGCGCGGTCCGGAGCCTGCGCCGCGTCGATCCCATGAACATGCTGGTCGGCGTGTTCCGCGACGTCCTCTACCAGGGCCACCTGTCGCGGCCACTCAACACCGTGCTGATCCTCGGCATCTGCGCGGTGTTCTTCGCGGTCTGCCTCGCCGTCTTCCGCCACTTCGCGGTGAACCTGCCGCGGGACGTGTGATGGCCAACCCCATCGAGGTCGAGCACCTCTGGGAGGGCTTCCGCCCGCGGAACAAGCGCGGCACCATCCGGCGCCGCGGCGCCTGGCACTGGGCGCTCACCGACATCACGCTGTCGATCGAGGCCGGCGAGACCTTCGGCGTCCTCGGCCCCAACGGCGCCGGCAAGACCACGCTCCTGCGCTCGCTGGCCGGGGTGCTGCGCCCCACGCGCGGGCGAGTCGAGACCATCGGCCGGGTGGCGTCGCTGATCGACCTCGGCGCCGGCGTCAGCCGTGACCTCACCGGGCACGAGAACCTGCTGATCGGTGGCGTGCTGCTGGGCCTGAGCCGGGCCGAGGTGCGGGCCAAGTACGACGACATCGTGGCCTTCTCCGGCATCGACCCCGCAGTGCTCTCCAAGCCCACGCACACCTACTCGCAGGGCATGGCGCTCCGGATCGCGGTCGGCGTCGTCCTCTACTCGGATCCGGCGGTGCTGCTGGTCGACGAGATCCTGGCCGCGGCCGACGAGCGCTTCCGCGCCCGATGCATCCGGCGCATCGACGAGCTGCGGACCAACGGCACCGCGGTGGTGCTCGTCTCGCACGACCTCGCGCTCATCGAGACCGTCGCCACCCGCGCCGGTGTGCTGCACAAGGGGCAATTCCGCCACGTCGACACCGCGGTCGAGACGGTGGCGCAGTACCGCGAATGGGCCAAGACCGCGCCCGCCGACGCCGTTCGGCCTCGGGGCGGATGGCGCCGACAGGTACGGTGAGAGATCGCGATGGATGAGCCGGCCGTCGACGTCAGCATCGTGCTTCCCGTGTACAACGAACGGGGCCACCTGCAGGACGAGATCGATCGCATCCGCGGGGCCATGGAGGCGTCGCCCTACTCGTTCGAGATCATCGTCGTCGACGACGGATCGACCGACGGCTCGAGCGAGACGTTGCTCAACGTGGCCGGCATCCGGCTCATCCGCTTCGCCCGCAACCGGGGCACCGGCTCGGCCCGCAAGGCCGGCACCCGCGCCGCCCGGGGCCGGGTCGTGGTGTGGACCGACGTCGACATGACGTATCCCAACGCCGAGATCCCGCGGCTCGTCAAGGAGCTCGAGGGCCACGACCAGGTCGTCGGCGCCCGGACGTCCGAGCAGGGAACCGCCAAGGCCCTGCGGGTGCCGGCCAAGTGGTTCATCCGCCGGCTGGCCGCCTACCTCACCGACACCGACATCCCCGATCTCAACTCCGGGCTGCGGGCGTTCCGGCGCGACGTCGCCCTCCAGTTCCTGCACCTGTTGCCGGCCGGGTTCTCGTGCGTCACGACGATGACGATGACGTTCCTCGCCAACGGGTACTCGGTGAAGTTCGTGCCGATCGACTACGCCGAGCGGGCCGGGCACTCCAAGTTCCACTGGTGGGCCGACACCCGCCGGTATCTCCGCCAGGTCGTCCGCATGGTGCTGCTCTACAACCCGCTGAAGGTGTTCATGCCGATCGGCATCACGCTGCTCGGCGTCGGCGCGGTGAAGCTCGGCTACGACCTGGTCGGCAAGGACTTCCGCGTCGCGACCAACACGATCGTCCTGCTGTTCACCGCGCTGCTCGTCATGGCCATCGGCCTGCTCTCCGACGCCATGGTGCAGCTCACCAAGCCCCGCGACGAGGTCGACCCCGCGCAGCTGTAGTTGTTGTCACCCCGGCAAACGGTGCGCCACGGCCAGCCGGTCGAGCAGGGGACCGGGAAGCACCCACAAGCCCTGGGGCGCGCCGTGCTCCCACACGACCAAGCGGGCGCCGGCGAGCGCGGCACCGAGGTCGCTGCGACCGCTGATCACGAGGTCGGAGCACGGCCGGGCGCCAGTACGCGAGTCGAAGCGCACCACCTCGTCGTCGGGGAGGAAGAGCCGGTAGTTCCAGTAATGGAAGATCGAGTAGCTGGCGTCGTCGTAACCGATGCAATGGTGGGGGTCGGCGCCGTCGTTGCGCTGGAGGGCGACGATCGTGCGGGCCACGACGCGCTGGCCGGCGCGATCACGCGATCCGTCGATCAGGAATTGGTTGCTGGTGACGATCGACGGCGCGAACGCGATGACTGCGAGCAGTGCGACGAGGGGACGGCCCCAGCGGCCGAGCGCGGCCGCGATCGCGACGCCGGCGACGGCCAAGGCGGTCAGCGCCGCGACCGACAGCCGGAAGCCGGTGGCCCGGAAGAGGGCGTCGACGCCCATCACGTTCGTGCGGACGAGCGGGCCGCGGGTCACGCCGTGGTGCACGGCGGTCACGACCGCGCCACCGGCGATCAAGAGGACGGCGCCGGCGGCGGCGAGGCGGCCCGCCAGCCGGGAAGGCACCCGCCCGGCGGCCAGCACCGCCAGCACGATCAAGGGCGCGGCGACGCCCTCGACGTAGCGCCCGTAGATCCAGTGGTCGAGCCGCTCGCCGTTCGAGAGGAACAGCGACGCCAAGCCGAGCACCGCGACGAACGCCAGGCCACAGAACGCAGCCGCGCGGTGGGCCCCCGAGGTGCGCGGCCGGGCGACCATGCCGACGACCGAGCGCGACGCGATGACCAAGCCGAGCGCGACCAGGCCCACGGTCGCGGCCGCGATGTACACCGCCTGACCGGCGGCCTCGGCGACGATCTTGCCGAGCGCGCTGAAGTGCAGGTTCCGGCTGGCGACGTCGCCGGCGCGGTAGATGGCGCCGTTGGATCCGCGGCTGACGTGATGGGTCAAGAGTCGGGCGATCGCGGCGGTCACGGCCATGCCGCCGACGAACCCCACCGACGACGCCACTGCCTGGATCCGGCGACGCGAAGATCGCAGCACCAGGGCGGCGGCGACGACCAGCGCGGCGTCGACGGCCAGCGCGCGCGGGTGCACGAACAGCAGGCCACCGCCGGCGACACCGAGCACCGCCCAGCGGGCGGGCCCGTCGTCGGGGCCGGTTCGGAACACGAGCAGCACCAAGCCGAGGAAGGCCGGTACGAAGAGGTTCTCCGACAGCGCCAGGTTTCCGGCCAGCAGGTATGCCGGGTAGGCGGCGACCACCGCGGTGGCGGCGATCGACGACCGCCGGGCACCGGGCGCCCAGCGAGCCGCGAGCAGATAGGCCAGCACCGTGGTGCACCCGGCGAGCACCGCGTTGACGACGAGCGCACCGCGATAGAGCGTGAGCGGGTCGCGCGTCAGCCACGCGACCGGTACGAGCAGGAGGCTGTAGCCGGGGTAGTACTCGGCTCTCGGCAGCCGGCCGCCGTGCGCCAGGTACCGGGCGATGTCGAGGTACGCGTACTCGTCGGTGTGGATGATCGGCGTCCGCATCCCGTGGACGAGGGCGAGGTGCACCGCGACGGTGACGGCGAACAGCGCGGCCGGCCAGCGCCAGCCGGCTCCGGCATGGGACACCGGTTCGGGGCGCGACGATGCACGAGATCGGGTGACGGTGGCCACAGCGGACGCGTGAGAGGGTAGTGGCATGCCCATCGTCGACGAGCGCATCGAGGCGTACGCGCGAGCCCACACCACGCCGATGCCGGCGCATCTGGAATCGCTCGACGCCGCGACCAGGGACCGATTCGGCCCTCGGGCCGGGATGCTCACCGGCCCGATCGAGGGCCGCTTCCTCGAGATGCTGGTGTTCGCCGCCGGGGCTCGACGGGTCCTCGAGATCGGCACCTTCACGGGATACTCGGCGCAGGCCATGGCGGCCGGCCTGCCGCCGGGCGGCACGATCACCACCCTCGAGCTGGACACGGCGCACGAGGCCGTCGCGCGCGAGCACCTCGCGGCAGCACCGGGCGGCGACAAGGTCGACATCCGGATGGGCCCGGCGCTCACGACCCTCGAATCGCTCGACGGACCCTTCGACCTGGTCTTCATCGACGCCGACAAGACCAACTACCTCAACTACTACGAAGCGGTCCTGCCGAAGCTCGGTGAGCGCGGGCTCATCGTGGTCGACAACGTCCTGTGGAGCGGTCAGGTGCTCGACGACGAGGACGAGAGCGACGACACCAAGGCCATCCGCGCCTTCAACGACCACGTCGTTGCCGACGCGCGGGTGGTGTGCGTCCTCCTGACGATCCGCGACGGCGTGATGCTGGTCCGCCGGCGATAGGCATGTCCGGCGAGCCACCGCTCCCGAACTTCGTCGTGATCGGCTCGATGCGCGGCGGCACGTCGTCGCTGACGGTGTACCTGCGCGGCCATCCCGGGGTCTTCATGGCGAAGGTCAAGGAGCTGCACTACTTCGACCACAACTACGACAAGGGCATCGAGTGGTACCGCCGCCAGTTCGACGGCTGGAGTGGGCAGCCGGCCGTGGGCGAGGCCTCGCCGTCGTACCTGTTCCTCGAGGAGGCGCTCCCCCGCCTGACGCGCGACGTCCCCGAGGCGCGCCTGGTGGCAACCGTTCGCAATCCGGTCGACCGGGCCTGGTCGCACTACTGGTTCTCGGTGGCGCGCGGCAACGAGTCGCTCTCCTTCGCGGACGCGATCGCGGCCGAGCCGGCGCGGCTGGCCTCCGGTCAGATGTCCCACCGCATCGTGCACTCCTACCTCGCACGCGGGCGATATCTCGCGCAGCTGCAGCGGGCCGAGAAGCTGGTCGGCCGTGACCGGCTCCACGTCATCGTCTTCGACGACCTGCGTGACCGGCCCGACGCGACCTACGCCGAGCTGTGCCGGTTCCTCGGCATCGACGACACCGTGCGGCCTCGCACGCTCGGCCAGGCGCGCAACGAGGGCCGCTACGCCCGCCCGCGATCGGCCGCGCTGTCGCGCGTCGCGCTGCGCCTGCCGGTGCGCCCCCGCCGGGCGATCCTCCGGCGCAACATGCGGTCGGAGAAGGCCGAGCCGATGCGACCGGAGCTGCGCCGCGACCTGATCGCCCGCTTCGCCGAGGACAACGCCGCGCTCGGCGAGTGGCTCGGCCGCGACCTCAGCGGGTGGTCGCGGGAGCCTTAAGGACCGGTTCTACCTCCCGTAACCGGCCTCATGGGCCGGTTACGGGAGGTAGAACGCGGCTCGGCGGCGGCCTGGTCGACGTCGGCGACGACGCCTTGGTGGTGGACGACTTCGTCGGCGCCACCGTCTTCGTGGTCCGGCGCCGCAGGCTGGTGGTGGATGTGTCGGCCGCGCCGCTGGCGGGCACCGGCAGCCGGGAGAGATCGGTCGCCGTCGAGGGCCGCCGCAGGCCGGCCGGGCCGAGCGCGAAGGCGCTCAGCACGTTGGCGGTCACGCGGACCACGACGTCGTCGTGCGGGCACGAGCCGTCGATGCACGGCGTCGAGAGCTTGCTGATCCACCAGTTGGTGCCGGTCGCGAACACCCCGGCACCCGACGGAGCCGAGTAGTACGTCATGTCCGAGAAGGAGCGGTTGCCGCCGCACTTCACCGGCGAGTGGGCCAGCAACGCCACGTTGTGCGGGCCCACCTGCCGCGGCAGGTAGCGGTCGTACTCGCTGCCGATCACGTCGTGCAGGCGCTGCCCGTCGGTGACGCCGGTGCCCTCCCACACCCACGACGACGCGTCGGCCACGACCATGTCCGCCCGGACGGGGTTGCACTCGTACTCCTGGCCGATCAGCTCGCTCTCGGGCTGATCGCTCGGCGCGTCGCGCCAGTTGACCGTCACCTCGGCCCGGTTGGTCTTGCGCAGCGGATCTTCGGCCGCCGACTTGTACGCGACCTCGCGACGGTCGGGACCGAGCGGCGACGCGACGAAGCGGATCTTCCGGAACAGCGCGTTGGCGCCGAGGAACGCGAGGTTCACGCCGTTGTCGCGAGCCGTCGTCGCCGCGGCCCGCATGCCGGTCGACCAGTACTCGTCGTGACCCAGCGAGATCAGCGCCTTGTGGTGCAGCAGCAGGTCCGGTCGGGCGTGGAGATCGACGTTGGTGAGATAGGTCACGTCGAGGCCGAGCGATTCGGCGAACGAGACCAGCGGGAACTCGTTGCCCGGGAAGTCGCTGGCGCCCGAGCCGAGGGCGTAGGGCCGGTCGAAGCTCACGACGCGCGCCCGATCGTTGTACGAGCGCGGCCCGGTGTAGAGGCTGTAGCCACCCCACTGGTTGTAGGCCTGCCACGTCGTGACCGCGTTCATGATGACGAGCGCGGCGCGGCTCGCGTCGTCCCGGACGGTGAGCGGGACCCAACGCTGCGGGCCGGATTCCGCGTGCAGCTTGAGCAGGTAGTCGCCGGGAGGCCAGTCGCGCGTGATGTCGATGGCGACGGTCGGGTCCCACGGCGCCTCGACCATGTTGGTGCCGCTCTCGCGGTGCGCCTTGGACTGGCGGCGGCCCGGCAACGGACCGGACCGCCACACCAGCCGGGCGCCGAGGCCGCCGTAGAACCCCATGCGGTAGGCCTCGACGCGGTACGTGGACCCTTTGCCCTGCGACACGTAGAGGTTCACCCGGTCGCCCTGCTGGGCGCTCACGGTGTCGGCGAACCCCTCGATGTCGCCGTCCTTGCCGGCGTCGGTGATGCGCCACTGGTCGGTGCCGGGGCGGCGGTTCTCGGCGACGACCCATGCCGCCTGCACGGCCGCCGGCACCGCTCCGCCGGTCGCGGCGAGCGGCGCACCTCCGACGGTCGCGGTCGCGTCACCACCACTGCCCCCGGTCGCGAACTCGCTGCGGCCGGTCACGTGCGCGGGCGCGATCCCGTCCGGGTGCGCGAGTGAGCTGCTGGCGCCGGCCAAGCCGAGTACCGCGACTGCCAACAGGGCCTTCAGGGCCCGCATGGGTGGGAGGGTACAGAGTGTTTCCGTCGTGTGACGCGCATGCCCGGCGGGCGTTATGCGGGACGGGCGCGCCGCGCGATGGCGTCGGCGACGCGATCGGGCGCTTCGAGCAGCAGCAGGTGCCCATGGCGGGCGATGCGCTCGAGCTCGGCGCCCGGGATCGCCCGGGCCAGCTCCTCGGATGCCGCCGGCGGGATGATCGCGTCACGCGCCCCGACGAGGACGGTGGTCGGCACCCGCACCGACCCGAGGCCGGCCGCGAGTGCCGGGGTCTCGGCGACCATCGCTCGCTGCTCGGCGACGAAGCTCCGCCAGACCGGGCCGGTCCGCCAGTGGTCGGCGACCGCGGCGACGTGCCCGAGCCGGGGCTGGATCGCGGCCACGAGCGACTGCACGCGGTGGAACAGGAGCATCCGGCCGAAGACGTGGAACCCGACCCACGCCAGCGCGTCGCCGGCGACCGGCGCGGCCAGGACGCGGTCCAGCGGGCCGAGCGCGGATGGCACGCCGATCGACGAGACCAGCACCAGCGCGTGCACGCGATCGGGATGGCGCTCCGCCATCGACAACGCCACCCCGCCGCCCCACGAGTGCCCGGCCACGGTGACCTTCTCGATGCCCAGGCGGTCGAGCAGCGCGACCGCGTCGTCGGCATTGGCGGCGATGCCGTGGGCCGCGCCGCCGGTGAGTCCGTACCCCGGCCGGTCGGGGACGATCACCCGGTGCGCCGGCAGCAGCCGGGCCACCACCGCGTCCCAGTCGTGCCGCCACCCGGGCTGGCCGTGGAGCAACAGCACCGGCGGTCCGTCGCCCTCGTCGACCGCCTCCATGGGCAGCCACGATACGTTGACCGCGTGCCCAAACCGTTGAGCAGGCGGGCGTTCCTCGGCGCCGCCGGCGGGCTCGGACTGCTCGCGGTGCTCCCACCATCCGTGTGGGCCGGAGTGTCGGCCGCCGGCCCGCCGACGGTCGGCCAGGCCGGGCGCTTCCTGACGGCGGCCGAGCTCGACGCCCTGCGGGCGATGTGTCACCGCTTCGTGCCGGGCCCGCCGGACGACCCCGACCCGGGCGCGCGGGAAGCCGGCTGCCCGGAGGCGATCGACCTGTTGCTCGGCGCGTTCACGCTGCCGGTGCCGCCCATCCACGCCGGCGGGCCGTTCTCCGGTCGCGCCCCGGCCGGCGCCGTCGGCACCCACGACGACTTCGCCGACTTCGTCCCGCTCGACGCGGTGGCCGAGCTCGGATGGCGGATCCGCATCGAGGGGTCGCTCGGCCGGCCCGAGCGCGAGTTCGCCGGCCCGGTGCGGGGGTGGCAACAGGTGTACCGCGAAGGCCTGGCCCACCTCGACCACCGCGCCGCGCCGCTGACGTTCGCGTCGCTGCCCGGGCCGGCGCAGGACGCGATCCTCTCCGACCAGTCCGACGCGACCGTGCAGGAGCTCGTCGGCATCGCGCTCGGCCACACCATCGACGCCATGTACGGGCCGCCCGAGTACGGCGGCAACAAGGGCCTCGCCGGGTGGACGCCGATCGGGTGGGCCGGCGACGTCCAGCCCCGCGGCTACACCGCGACCCAGGTCTCGAACCTCGACCCGGCGAGCCTGACGCTCGCCGACCGCGCCGATGCGCTGGCCCGGTTCCGGGCGCTGCTCCCCCATGCCCGCTGGCGCAACCGGTGAGCCGACCGTCGGTCATCGTCGTGGGGTCGGGCGCCGGCGCGTCCGTCGTGGCGTGGCACCTCGCGACCACCGGGCACGAGGTGCTGATCCTCGAGAAGGGCCGCCACCTCCTGCCGGGCCTCGGCTCGGCGGCCGGCATCGGTCCGGCGCGGTTCGGCAACGACGAGGTCAAGGCCGGCCGGGCCTTCGAGAACCAGGACGACCTGCTCGAGCCGCGCACGGCGCGCACGCAGGCCGAGGCGAACCAGGGCGTGGCCCGCAGCGTGGTCGGGGACATCAACGACCTGCCGACGTGCGTCGGCGGCGGCACGATCCACTGGGACGCGAAGACCCCGCGGTTCTGGCGGCAGGACTTCAAGGGCCGCTCGCTGTACGGGCCGGTCGCCGGCGCCAACGTCGCCGACTGGCCGCTCACCTACGAGGACCTCGCGCCCTACTACGACGAGATCGAGCGCCGGCTCGGTGTGCAGGGCGACGCCGCCCGGATGCCGGCGCGGTCGCAGGAGCAGATGCCGCGCTCGGGCCCCTTCCCGATGCCGCCCAACCCGCCGATGCTGGCCGGGCTGCGGCTGGCCGAGGGCGCCCGCCGACTGGGCTACACCGCGTACCCGTTCCCGATGGCGGTGAACTCGACCGCGTACGACGGGCGCCCGCCATGCAACTCGTGTGGCTTCTGCTCCGGGTTCGGATGCCCGATCTCGGCGCGCGGCGGCGCCGCGGTGTCGTTCCTGCACCACGCGCTCCAGGCCGGCGCGCAGCTGCGGCCGCGGGCGTTCGTGCACCGCGTGGACGTCGATGGCGGCGGCACGCGCGCCACCGGCGTGTCGTGGCTCGATCCCGCCGGCACCGAGCACCACGAGACGGCCGACGTCGTCGTGCTGGCGGCGTCGGCGATCGAGACGGCGCGCCTCTTGCTGCTCTCCGGCATCGGCAACCGATCCGGCCAGGTCGGCCGGAACCTGATGTTCCACCTCTTCACGATCGCCGGCGCGCTCTTCTCCGACGACCTGCACGCGTGGCGCGGCCCGAGCACCACCTTCGTGATCGACGACTTCGTCGGGCCCGACAAACCACCGGCGGCCGCCGCCGCGGGGCTGCCCTATCTCAAGGGCGGGATCTGCGAGACCGGCGGCACCACGACGCCCGGGCCGCTCGCCGAGGCCGGGCTCTACACGTCGGTGCCGAATGCGTGGGGCGTCGCCCTGAAGAAGGCGATGCGGGCCGCGGTGTGGCGCAAGCACATCATCGGCCTCTCGATGGTGGGCGAGGACCTGCCGCAGGAGGCCAACCGCGTCGACCTCGACCCGCAGATCAAGGACCTGCACGGCGTCCCGGTGCCGCGCATCACCCACGCCAACCACGACTTCGAGATCGTCGCGTCGAACTACTACGGGCCGCGACTGGCCGCGCTGTGTGGCGCCGCGCCCGGCGCGGTCGGCAGCTCGTTCATCCCGATCGGCGTGGCGGCGTCGCAGACCGGCGACTTCTCCTCGGCGCTGGCCGGGCCGGCGTCGACCGCCCACATCATGGGGACCTGCCGGATGGGCGACGACCCGACCCGATCGGTGACCGACGCCTTCGGCCGGCTGCACGACCTCGACAACGTGTGGGTCGCGGACGGCGCGCTGTTCGCGTCGTCGGGCGGTTTCAACCCGACGCTCACGATCATGGCGCTCGCCCTCCGGGCGGCGCGCGCCGTCGCCGGCGAATCGCCGCTGCCGGCCCAGCCGCCCCGGCCGTCGGGCGCGACGACGCCCTCGACCGGTGGCTGGGAGGCAGCCGGCGCGGCGGGCGCGGCGGTCGCCGCCGGTCTCGCCGCCCGCCGGCTGGGCCAGTCGCCCGACTGAGTCGCCGGCAGATCGCTCCTCCCCGGTCAGATGGGGGTGGCTAGGCCTCGGCGTGCCGTCTCCGCATCCAGCGGATGCCACCTTCGATGGCGGCGAGGATGGTGTCGTTGTCGCGTGAGATGCGGTGGTGCACCCAACGCTCCATGCCGAGGCGCCGCCACACCGGGCTGAACGTCTCGTAGGTCTCGGTGAAGTGGATGCGGGTGCGACCGTCGCCGAGATCCTCGAGCCGGGTGCGCCCTTCGGCCCGCGACCACAGTGGCTTGCCGATGGCGTCGTACTTCCAGGACTCGAGTGGCCGGACCTCGGTCAACCACTCCCACGACTTGCCGACGCCGCCCGAGAGGAGCACCTTCGGCACCGGGAACGTGCAGTGCCGGACGAGCCCCTCGCCGACCTCGTTGCCGGGGTGGAGGATCGTGATGCTGCCGATCTTGGCCTGCGGCCGGTCCGGCTTGCGGTACCAGAAGAGGTTCCAGACCTCCTGCGGCGGCGCGTTCACGACGACGGAGTACTCGTGGCGTTGCACGGCGCCCAGCCTAGGAGGAGCAAGCCTAGGACGACCGCGCGTCGCCGAGCGCGGCCCGGTCGACCTTGCCGCTGGCCGTCTTCGGCAAACCGTCGTGGATCTCGAACCGGGCCGGCACCATCGCCGGCGCCAGCCGCCGCCGGCACCACGTCGCCAGCTGCCGCGGGGTGACCTCGGCCCGCGCCACGACGTGCGCGATCAGCAGCGTCGTGAACAGCTCGTCGTCGATCGCCACGACCGCGCACTCGGCGACGTCCGGGTGGGCCGCGACCGCGGCCTCGACCTCGGCCAGCTCGACGCGGACGCCGCGCGTCTTCACCTGGTGATCGCGACGGCCGACGACCGTGATCGAGCCGTCGTCCTCGATGACGCCGATGTCGCCGGTGCGGAAGACGGGCTCGGCGCAGTCGGGGTCGAGCGGGTGCGGTCCGAGCACGCGCCGCGTCTCCTCCGGGCGGCCCCAATATCCCGTCATGACGCCGCGGCCGCGCGCGTGGATCTCGCCCGATTCGCCGGGGCCGGCGCGGCGCCCGTCCTCGGTGACGACGAACACGTCCATGTTCGGCGCCGGGCGACTGCCCGGCAGGCGGGCGAACTCGGCGGGCACCGGCTGGGGCATGTGCGCGATGAGGCACACGCCGGTCTCGGTCGACCCATAGCCGTGGCCGAGCCGCACCCCGGGGAACGCCTCGGAGAGCCGGCGCACCAGCCGGGGCGCCATCCGCTCGCCGGCGAAGGTGATGCCCCGCAGGGCCGGCAGGTCGGCGGCGCTGACGTTGCCGCGCTCGACCAGCATCGCGAGCATCGACGGCACCCCGCCGAAGAACGCGATCCGGGCGTCGACGAGGAAGCGAGGCAGCTCGGCCGGGAACACCATCACGTCGGATGCGGGAATGACGAGCGTGGCGCCCGCGACCAACGCGGTTTGGATCTCGCCGACCGCGGCGATGTAGTGCGCCGGCGCGATGTGCGCGAGCCGGTCGTCCTGGCGCAATCCGAACCAGTCGACACAGAACTCGCCGAGCGTGCCGGCGCACCGATGGGACAGCACGACGCCCTTCGGCGTGCCGGTCGATCCCGACGTGTAGAGGATCAGCGCGGCGTCTCGTTCGGTGCCGCGGCCGGGCGGCGCGGTGTCCGGCATCCCGGCCAGGCTCCGCTCACCGAACACCACGAGGCCGGCGTCGGCCGTGGTGTCGGTGTCGTCGCCGAGCGCCACGAGTGATCGCAGGTCGTTGCCCGCGCCGGCCAGGTGCTTGCCGACATCGGCGCGGTCGGCCACCGTGACGATGGCGCGGATGCCGCAGTCGGACGCGATCGTCGACACCCGCGCCGTCGGCGCCCGATCGTCCAGCGGGACCGCGATGGCACCGGCCTTCGACGCGCCGTGGCCGGCCGCGATCATGTCGGCCGACCGCCCGAGCCAGAGCCCGACCCGATCGCCCGGCTCGACGCCCGATTCCGCGAGCAGGTGCGCCATGCGGTTGGCCCGGGCGTCCACCGCGCGGTAGGTCCACGCGACCCCTCGATCCTCCACCGCCACCGCGTCCGGTGTCGCCGCGGCCCACCGCTCGAGGTGGTGGTGCAGGAGGAACGGGATCACGGCGCGCCGGCTCGCAGCCGATCGACGAAGCGCGCGACCTGCGCCACGGTCTCGAAGTTGTCGCGCACGAGGAGGGCGTCGTCGATCTCGACGTCGTAGGTCACCTCGAGGTACTCGACGAATGCGAGCAGGCCGAGGGAGTCCAGCACTTCGCGCTCGATCAGCGGCACGTCGTCGGTGAGGTCGTCGACCGCGCCGAGGTTGCCGTTCTCGAGGAGGTACTCCCGGACGGCCTCGATCGTCGTCATGCCCGTGCGTCCAGCCATGACTCGGCGACCGACATGATGTCGTCCTGCCCGGCTCGGTCGGCGAACGAGTGCACCACGCCCGGCAGGAAGCGAAGGTCGATGGTCGAGTCGGGCCGCTGCACCACCGCCCCGAGCCCGCCGGCCATCGCGTCGCGCACGACGTCGCTCATGTCGTCATTCTCCCCGTAGACCAGCAGCACCGGTACCCGCCGCTCGACGAGCGCGGTCAGGTCGGCCAGGAACGCCGGGCTCACCGTCGCCGGTCCCGCCGACCGGCCGAACGCATGCCGCAACCGGGCCGCCGCCTGGCGGGCGAGCATCCGGCGGCTCCGGCGATCGTGGAGGAGCGTCGAGGGCGGGTACCGACCGGCCGCCCAGCGGGCCCACTCGCGCAGACCCATCTGCCGGAGCCGCTGCTGCTCGCGCAGCTGGCCCTGCGTCTCGACGTCGACCGGCGGGGGGCTGAGGAGCACGACGGCGCGGATACCGTCGACGCGCGTCGCCGTCGCCGCCGCCGACCGGGCACCGAAGCACGCGCCGTAGAGCACGACGGCGTCGCCGGTCGCGGCGGCCCAGCGAGCCGCCGCCAGGCCGTCGGCCGCGAACGGCTCGGCGGGCGTCCGTTCGGTCACCACACCAGTGCTGTCGCCGACGCCGTGCCAGTCGATCCGCAGCACCCGATGGCCGCGGCCGGCGAGTCGTCGGGCGCCCCGCACCCACAACGCGTCGCGGTGCGTGGCGAACGGCGCGACGAGGCCGGGCAGGATGACGACGGTGATGCCGGTGATGCCGGGCGCGGCCGCCGCCGGACGGGTCTCCACTGCGAACATCGTCCCCTCGGACGACGCGATGGACACCGCCGTCTCCTCGGACGCGGATGCCATGACGGTCACCCGAGCGCCAACCGGGCCGACAACCAGTCGGTGGTGAGCCCGACGAGCTCGCGGGTCTCCTCCCGCTCCTCCGACGGCTCCCAGTTGTCCTCGCGGAACCACCACTGCGGCGCCTTGGCCACCGGCATCACCGTGACGTCCAGCCCGGCGGCGCGCCACCGGTCGGCCAGGCCGGCGTGCTCGGCGCTGATCTCCGTCGACTTCTGCAGCTGCACCAGCAGGATCGGCCGCGGTCCCGGTGGCAACGCGCCCTCGATATCGGCCGCCATCACCGACTCGTAGAACGGCTGACGGATCAGGAACCCCACGACGTCGACCTCACCGCGCGCCGCCAGCTCGTGGGCCGGCGACCGGCTGGGCTCGTCGCCGCCCGCCAGCGCGCCGACGGCCCGCGTCCGCAGCACCGCCCGCAGATACCGCGCCGGCGCGACGACCGGCTGCCACAGCACCAGCGGCGCGCCGGGCGCCGCCACCGCGGCGGCGACGATCGCGCCGAGCCGCGTCCCGACGACCGCCGGCCGTTCGATCCCCGCGGTGGCGCGCAGCAGCTCGGCCACCGCGGCGGCGTCGTCGATCATCGTGCCGACCGTCATCTCGTCGCACGCGTCGCTGTTGCCGGTGCCGCGGTAGTGGAAGCGCGCGACGGCGATGCCGGCGGCGGCGAGGGCGCGGGCCAGCACGACCTCCTTGCGGTAGTTGGCGTTCTGCTCGGCGTGGACCGGCGAGCACACGACGGCGCCGGCGCCGGTCGGGCGGGCCGGTCGGTGCAGCGCCACGAAGCAGACGCCGCCCGGCGGCCCGTGGAAGCCCAAGACCTCATCGGAACCGTCGGCGTGCCGGACGATGGTCTCGCGGTCGAGGGCGACGCTGCTCAAATCCGCTGCGACGCCTTCACCGCGAGCCCGCCGATGCCGTCGGCCTCGGCCTGTGACAGGCCCGTCTGGCCACCGACCCGCTTCAGCTGCACCTGGATGACGGTCTTCTTCACCAGCACGCTGACCTTGTCCTTGCCTTCGGCGGCCTTCTCGCCCAGGTTCGGGATGTCGTGGGTCTTGTCGATCGCGGTTTCGACGGTGAAGACGGTCTCCGGCGATATGCGGTTTGCTGCGACGGTCGCCGCCGCCGGGCGGATGACCTCGACGACGACCGCCCGACCGCCCGGGTTGCCGCCGAGGATCCATGCGCACGACCGGCGACCGCTGTCGTAGTGGTCGTCGCGCTTGTTGGCGGCGGTGATCGGCACCTTCATCGCCTTGGCCACCTCGCTCGTCTTCACGACCCGGCAGGGGTCCGGCACCCCGTGGCTCGTCGGCACGGCACTGCCGCCGCCGCAACCGGTCAGGGCGACGAGGGCGAGCGCGACGAAACCACCGAGGGAATTCCGGACCATGGCCGAGACACTAGGGCCTCCCACAGCCACCGGCTGCCGGCCCCCGCGCCCCTATGCTGATCGACCCTGCCATGGACTTCGACTGGACAGAGGAGCAGGCGGCGCTCCGCAGCTCCGTCATCGCCTTCGCACGGGCCGAGCTTGCCCACGACGTCGTCGCGGGTGACGCCGCCGGCGCCTTCCCGCGCGCGGCATGGGACGCGTGTGGGCGCTTCGGGATCCAGGGGCTCCCGATCCCGGAGGTGTTCGGCGGGCAGGGCGCCGACGCCCTCACCACCATCGGTGCGTTGGAGGCACTGGGGTACGGGTGCCCGGACAACGGGCTCCTGTTCGCGATCAACGCCCATCTGTGGTCGTGTGCCATGCCGCTGCTCACCTTCGGGTCCGACGCGCAGAAGCGGCGCTACCTCCCCGGGCTGAGCGACGGGTCGCTCATCGGGGTGCAGGCGATGACCGAGGCCGACGCCGGCTCGGACTCGTCGGCCATCACGACCACCGCGACGCGCCAGGGCGAGCGCTACCTCCTGCGCGGGGCGAAGACGTTCATCACCAACGCGCCGATCGCCGACGTGTTCCTCGTGTTCGTGGTCACGGGTGGCAAGGGCATCGCCCGCACCTCCGCCTTTCTCGTCGACCGCGACACACCGGGCCTCACCATCGGCCCGCCGCTCGCCAAGATGGGCCTCCGCACCGCGCCCCTCGGGGAGATCGCGCTCGCCGAGTGCGACGTGCCCGCGAGCGCGCGCCTCGGTGAGGAGGGCGACGGCGGTGCGATCTTCCTCTCGTCGATGGAGTGGGAGCGCGCCGGCATCCTCGCCGGCGCGATCGGCACGATGGAGCGGCAGGTCGAGCAGTGCATCGACTACGCCCGGACGCGCCGCCAGTTCGGCCAACCGATCGGCGACTTCCAGGCGGTGTCGCACACCATCGTCGACATGAAGCTGCGGCTGGAGACGGCGCGGCTGCTGCTCTACCGCACCGCGTGGCGCAAGAGCCAGGGGCGGCCGGCGCGGCTGGACGCGTCGCTGACGAAGCTCCACCTGAGCGAGTGCTTCGTCCAGTCGAGCATCGACGCCCTCCAGCTGCACGGCGGGCACGGCTACTTGACGGACAACGAGATCGAGCGCGACGTCCGCGACGCCATCGCCGGTCGCATCTACTCCGGTACGTCCGAGATGCAGCGCAACATCGCCGCCCGCATCCTCGGGCTCTGACGCGTGCTGCTCCACGAGCTGCTCGAGGCCGCAGCCCGGCGCACGCCCCGTCAGGTCGCGATCGTCGACGGCGAGCGCGAGTGCTCGTACGAGGAGCTGGACGCCACCGCCAACCGGCTGGCCAACGGGCTCATCGGCCGCGGCGTCGAGCCCGGCGATCGCGTCGGCCTCCACCTGAAGAAGTCGGTCGACGCCGTCGCGGCGATCTACGCCAC
Source organism: Acidimicrobiales bacterium (assembly GCA_025463925.1). GTDB lineage: Bacteria > Actinomycetota > Acidimicrobiia > Acidimicrobiales > AC-14 > RYN-50. The sequence goes on from JAODBK010000102.1 coordinate 23,081, forward strand.
GTTGAAGGCCGGCGCGGTGTACGTGCCGCTCGACCCGGACGCGCCCGCGGCCCGCGTCGCGACAGTGGTCGACGACGGCGCGATCGCGCACGTGGTCGACGCCGACCTCGTCGACCGGCTCGACCGTGGGCCCACCGACGCGCCGGTCGTCGAACGCCGACCCGACGACCTCGCGTACCTCCTCTACACCTCGGGGTCCACCGGCCGGCCCAAGGGTGTGATGCTGTCGCACCGCAACGGCACCGCGTTCGTCGAGTGGGCCGGGCGCGAGTACCGCGTGGGCGCCGACGACCGGCTGTCCAGCCACGCGCCGCTCCACTTCGACCTGTCGATCTTCGACCTGTTCGCCGCCGCCGCGGCCGGCGCCACGCTCGTGCTGGTCCCCCGCCAGGCGTCGATGTTCCCGGTCGAGCTGGCGTCGTTCATCGAGCGTCGTGGCATCACCGTGTGGTACTCGGTCCCTTCAGTGCTCAACGCGCTGGTCCGACGGGGCGCGCTCGCTCGGGGCGCGCTGCCCGAGCTCCGGCTGGTGATGTTCGCCGGCGAGGTCTTCCCCACCGCGCCGCTCCGGGCCCTCATGGCCGCGGTGCCCCACGCCCGCTTCGCCAACCTCTACGGCCCGACCGAGACCAACGTCTGCACCGCGGGCGACGTGCCCGCGCTGCGGCGCGACGACGACGTGGTGCCGATCGGCCGGCCGATCACCGGTGTCGAGGTGGTGGCCGTCACCGACGACGGCGGGCTCGCCGGCCGCGGCGAGGTGGGCGAGCTGCTGGTGCGGGGCCCGACGGTCGCGGCCGGCTACTGGGGGGATGCGGCCGGCACCGCGGCCCGATGGGTCGAGTTCCCGCCGGGCGCGGGCGGCGATCGCTGGTACCGGACCGGCGACCTCGCCCGGACGCGGGCCGACGGCGCCTTCGAGTTCGCCGGCCGTCGCGACGATCAGGTGAAGAGCCGTGGCTACCGCATCGAGCTCGGCGACGTCGAGCACGCGCTCCAGGCCCACCCGCTGGTGGCCGAGAGCGCGGTCGTCGCCGTCCCCGACGAGCTGTTGACCAACCGCCTCAAGGCGTTCGTCGTGGCGACGTCGCCGGTCACCGTCCACGAGCTGCTGACCGACCTCGCCACCCGGCTGCCCCGCGCCATGGTGCCCACCGAGGTGGAGCTCAGGTCCGCCCTCCCGCGGACGGCAACGGGCAAGATCGACCGGCAGCAACTGCTGAAGGAAGCGACCAACCCATGACGACCGCCGACAAGCTCCGCCGGTACATCACCGCCGAGGTCGTCTGGACCGGGCCGGTGTCCGACCTGACGGACGACTACCCGCTGCTCGACAACGAGGTGTTCGACTCGATGGCGCTGATGCAGATGCTGGCGTTCATCGAGGAGGAGTTCGACGTCGAGATCGACGACGTCGAGCTGACGCCGCGGCACTGGCGCACGATCGCCGACATCGCCGCGCTGGTGGAGTCCAAGCTCCCGTCATGACGATCGGCGGAGCGCGCCCGGGCGGAGGAGGTTGTCGGCGTCCTCGCCGACGCGGGCGGCGGCGTCCTTCATCAGTGCGATGACCTCGCGCGCCTGGGCCAGTGTCTCGGGCATGTACAGGTTGCCCTGGAGTATGCGCACGACGCGCTCGCGGAACCGTCGCCGCACCGCGAACGACGAGAAGAGGTTCTGCAGCGTGTAGAAGAGCTTGATCAGCTCGTACCACGCCTCGACGCCGTCGCTGAGCCGGGTCTCGAACCGGGCCAACTCGCCGGCTTCGTCGCCGCCGGCGAGCGCCGCCTCGATGGCCTCGAACCCGTAGAGCGCCGAGAACGCGGCCACGTCCACGCCGGTCGAGAAGATCGGGTCCACGAAGCGCAGCGAATCGCCGATCAGGAGCCAGCCGTCACCCTGGACCCGGTCGAGCACGTAGGAGTAGTCGCCCTCCACGCTGAAGGGCCGGATGCGCTCGGCGCCGGCCATGACGTGGGCGAAGGTGCGGTTGCGCGCCACCAGGCTCGCGAAGAACGCTTCGTTGCTCGTGCCGGCCTCCCGGAAGTCGGCCTTGTCGGTGACGACGCCGACCGACCACACGCCGTTGCGGAGCGGGATCTGCCAGGCCCAGGCGCGCTCGAGGCCGAGGAAGTGCAGGAACAACATGCCCTCGGTCCCGGCCGGTGGTGCGGCCAGCCCGGTGAACCACGAGTAGATGCCGAACTGGTTGAACGACGGGTCCTTCTTCTTGAGGCCGAGCTGGGTGCCGAGCAGGCAGTTGCGGCCGGACGCGTCGACGACGAAGCGGGCGGTGACGTCGTGCTCCCACCCGTCGGCCACCCGTACCCGCGCGCCCGAGGCCCGGCCATCGGCGTCGAACAGCACCTCCTGCACCCGCGCCCCTTGCACGACCTTGGCACCCAGCTCGTGGGCGTGCCGCAGCAGCATGGCGTCGAAGACGTCGCGCTCGACGTTGTACGTGTACGGCTGGATCGCCCACGGCGGGGGGAACTCGGCCAGCCGGATCTCGAGGAACTTGCCCACCGGCGCGTCCGGCGCCGTCCAGCACGCGCCGGGCTTGTGCACGAAACCCGCCTCCTCCATCTTCTCGAGGAAACCGATCCGCTGGAACACGGTGTTGGTCGACGGTGTCAGCGACTCGCCGACGTGGTCGCGTGGATGGATGTCGCGCTCGACCACCATCACGTCGCGGCCGGCCATGGCGAGGAGGCTTGCGATGACCGCGCCCGCCGGCCCGCCGCCGATGACCAGGACGTCCACTACAAGTCGGCGGTGGCCTGGTCGAGCAGGCCGGCGAACTTCTCCAGCGCCGCCGCCCGGCGCGTGGGGACGTGCTCCGTCGGCGGGTCGACCGGCTGGTAGCCCTTCAGGATCTGGCGGGCCACCGTGACCTTGTGCACCTCGTCCGGCCCGTCGTAGATGCGGGCGGCGCGGGCGTAGCGGTACATCGCCTCGAGCGGCAGGTCGGCCGAGTAGCCGAGTGACCCGTGCACCTGGATGGCGCGGTCGATGACGTTGTAGAGCGCCCGCGCGCCCCAGAACTTGATCATGCCGATCTCGGTGCGGGCCGCCGACGCGCCGTCCCGGTCCATCTTCCACGCGGCGTGCAGCGTCATCAGCCGGGCCGCCTGCATCTCGGCCGCCGACTCGGCGATCCAGTCCTGGATCATCTGCTTCTCGGCGAGGTACGAGCCGTGGGTGAACCGTGACACCGCCCGCTCGCACATCATGTCGAAGGCCCGCCGGCTCTGGCCGAGCCACCGCATGCAGTGGTGGATGCGGCCGGGGCCGAGCCGCTTCTGCGCCAGCACGAAGCCGTCGCCCTCGCGGCCGACGAGGTTCTCGTACGGGACGCGGACGTCGCGGTAGATGATCTCGGAGTGGCCGCCGAACTTCGGCACCGGCCCGCTGGGGTGCTCCATCGTCGGCACGTCGCGCAGGATGTCGACGCCCGGAGTGTCGGTGGGCACGATGATCATCGAGCTGCCCTGGTACGGGTGGACGTCGGGATTCGTCACCACCATGACGATGAGGAAGTCGGCGATCGACCCATTCGACGTGAACCACTTGTGGCCGTTGATGACCCACTCGTCGCCATCGCGCAACGCGCTCGTCTTCAGCAAGGTGGGATCAGCGCCGGCACCGGGCTCGGTCATCGAGAACGCGCTGCGCAACTTGCCGTCGAGCAGCGGTTGCATCCAGCGCTGCTTCTGATCCTCGTTGCCGCCGACGGCCAGCAGCTCGGCGTTGCCGGAGTCCGGCGCCTGATTGCCGAAGATCGACGGCGCGAAGAGGCACGAGCCGAGGATCTCGTGCATGAGGCCCAGCTTCACCTGGCCGAAGCCGCCGCCGCCCAACTCGGGCGGGAGGTGGGCCGCCCACAGCCCCTGGTCCTTCACCTGCTGCTTCAGCGGGTCGGTGATGCGGCGCCACGTCGCCTCGTCGCCCTGGACGTCGAGCGTCTCGAGCGGCCAGATCTCCTCGCGCACGAAGGCGCGCATCCACGCGAGCTTCGCTTCGAACGCGGGCTCCGTTTCGAAATCCCATGCCATGTCGGGTAACGCTACTGCGCACCGTGTTGACCGACCTCTTGACCCTGGCCGTCCTGGCCTTCATCGGCTCGCGATTGGTGGGCGCCGTCCGGGTCGCGCTCTCGCCCCGCGGGCGCGAGCGCTGGCTGGCCGTCGTGCGGGGGCTGCGGCCCCGGCATTTCCTGTTGGCGTTGCCCGTGCTCGTCGCGGTGTTCGCGGCGGTCATCGTGCTCGTCCAGCTGCCGCTGCTCTCGTTCGGCTGGTGGACCGCGCTCGGCGGTCAGGGCAACCCGGTCGTCGGCAGCACCTCCCGCACCCGCGGGACGCCCCTGCAGACGCTGATCCCCGCGGTGTTCCTCCTCTTCCTCATTCCCACGCTGCCGCTGTTCGCGCTGCGGGAGGAAGAGGTCTTCCGCGCCGGCTCCGAGACGCGGACGACGCGCCAGCGCCTGTGGTGGGCGGTCAAGTTCGGGCTGGCGCACGCGCTCGTCGGCATCCCCATCGGCGCCGCGCTCGGGTTGTCGATCGGCGGCATCTACTTCACGTGGGTGTACCTGCGGGCCTGGCGCACGACCGGCTCGCGCGAGCGGGCCGTGCTCGAGAGCGCCCGCGCCCACGTCGCCTACAACTTCATCATCGCCATGCTGGTCGTCGTCCTCCTCGCGACAGGAGCGGTGTGACACGATGCCGCCGTGCCCGAGCTGCGGGGGGCGAACGGTCGGCCGACATGTGGCGATGTCCGACGCCGATGAGGCGCGCCGCGGTGTCCGTGGCCATCGCCGGCGCGTCGTCGGCGCTGCTCCTCGCGGCGTGCTCGTCGGGCCACGGCGGCCGGACGACCGCGGCGTCCGCGCCACCGGTCTCGGTGGGTCGGCTCGCGCTGACGAGCGACGACTTCGCCGACAACGGCACCATCCCGATGGAGCTCACCTGCCAGGGCTCGCAGCGGATGCCGTCGCTCCACTGGTCGGGCGCCCCTGCCGAGACCGTCGAGCTGGCGCTCACGGTCGAAGACCAGGACGCGCCCGGCGGCCCGTTCGTCCACTGGGTCGTCACCGGCATCCCGGCCACCGCGACCGGCCTGCCGGCGCCGGCCGCGATCGACAACGGCTGGCACGGTCCCTGCCCACCGGCCGGCCCGGCCCACCACTACGTCTTCACCGTCTACGCGGTGACCCGCGCCCTCGGCCTGCCGAAGGGCGCGTCCGCGGCCGACGTCCGCGACGCCGCCAAGGGCGTCACGCGCGGCCTCGGCCGGCTGGTCGGCCTGTACCAGCGCCGCTGACGCCGCCGGCGTCAGCGCTCGATCACGGCGCGGTCGATCACCCGCCCGTCGCCCGCAACCGCGGTGATCGTCACCGACCGCTCCCGTACCTCGACCGCGGTGAAGTGATGGATCGCGGCCGCCGTGATCTCCCGCGCGCCGGTGGCGCAGCCGCTGGTGAACAAGGGGTACACCGGCTGGCCGCCCCCGCCGGTGACGACGTACGTGACTCCCGCAGATGAGAGGAAGCGCTCGTAGTCGTGGTCGTGGCCGTTCAGCACCAGCGCCACCCGATGCCGCTCGAACACCGGCACCCACGCGGCGTCGACCGTCTCCGTCGATCCGTGGAGGCCGCACGACCACGCCGGCTGGTGGAACGACACGACCCGGAACGGCGGGCCCGGCTCTGACAGCCGCTTCTCCAGCCAGTCGGCCTGCGCGGCATCCGGCCGGTTGGCGTCGACGAACAGCAGCTGCACCCCCGGAAGGGCTTGCGCGAACGGCAGCGGTGGCAGGCCGAGATGGCGCAGCTGATCGGCGCCACCATGTCCCGAGAGGATGTCGTGGTTGCCGAGCGTCGCCCACAACGGCCGCGTCCTGCGCAGCTCGGCGTACGGTTGGTCGAGCTCCGTCGAGAACAGCGACGGTTGCCCGCTCGGGTACACGTTGTCGCCGACGGTCACCAACGCGTCCACCCGATGCGTCGCGGCCCAACTCGTCATCGCCGCCGCGATCGACGCCTGGGCGACGCCCCCACCGAAGTCGCCGAATGCGAGGAACCCGCTGATGACCGGCCCGTCGGCGACGGCCGGGTCACTGGCCGATGTGGGTGTCGGCGTCGCCCTCCCGGTTGCCCCCGATGTCGGCGCCGCCGTCGATGCTCCGGGCGCCGGACCGCGCCCACCGGACCCTCCACACCCGGCGAGCACCGCCACCGCCAGCGCCGAGATCGCCAGAGCCCGTGCGGCCCGCCTCCGGCTCACGGTTCTCCCTCCCTCGAACGGGCGGCGATGCCCCGCAGGTCGCCGTCTTCGTCCCACCACGGAGTGACGCGATCGAAGCCGGTGGTGGCGAGGGTCGGGGCCAGCGCCTCGTCTTGGTCGCCGCCGACCTCGATCAGCAGCCAGCCGCCGGGACGGAGCAGTCGTCGGGCCGCGGCAACGACCCGCCGCACGAGGTCGAGGCCGTCGGCGCCGCCGTCGTGCGCCACGCGAGGTTCGTGACGCTGCACGTCGGCCGGCAGCAGTCGCAGCTCGCCGGTCGGGACGTAGGGCGCGACTGCGGTGACGACGTCGCACACCGCATCAAGACGCAGTGGCTCGGCGAGGTCGCCGACCGCGGTTGCGACCCCGTTGCGACTGGCGCACGACGCGGCGCGCCGGTCGATGTCGATGCCGATGACCCTCGCCGTCGGAACCTCGGTCATCAGGTGCGCGGCGACGGCACCGGCGCCGGTGCAGAGATCGACCGCCCGACCGTGCGGGGGGAGCAGCGACGCGGCCCGGCGGGCCAGCGCCTCGGTCTGCGCGCGCGGGACGTAGACGCCCGGCGCGACGTGCAACGTCCGGCCGCCGAACTCGACCATCCCGGTGATCCACGCCGGTGGCTCGCCCTGCTCCCGCCGGCGAAGCCACCGTTCCAGCGCGGCATCGTCCGGCGCGGCGGCGAGGAACGCGGCTGCCTCCTCGGCGGCGGCGACGCAACCCGCCGAGGCCAGCCGGTCGACGATGGCCGCGAGCGCGGGCGTCAGCCCTTCACCATCTCGGCGACCATGACCGCTGATTCTTGTCGGCGCCGACGCCCGTCACCGACCAGGCGTCCGCGGTGTCCCGAACAGCCACCGGAGGATCCGGCCCGGTCCGCCGGCCTCCTGCCGGAGTGCCGCCAGCTCCGCCTCGATCGCGGCGCGCTCCTCGTCGCCCGGCCCGGCGTCGAGGCGCTCGCCGAGAAAGCGCATCCGTTCCTGGCGCCAGCGTCGTCGGTCGACGGTCGTCATCGGCATCCGAGCGTACGACCCACGTGGCCCATCCCCGCTCAGCGGTAGCGCGCCATCGTCCGCTCGACCGCCCAATGGAACAGGTGGCCGGTCTCCCACTGCTCACGCCGACCGGCGCTCCGCCACCGCGACCGCAGGGACATCGGCCGGTCGGCGAGCCACGCGTCGTAGTCGGCGCGGCTCGCCGGTGTCAGGGCACCCGGCGCCACGACGTGGGAGCTGGCCTGCTTGCGCATCCCGAAGGCGTCGCGCGGCACGCCGTGCGCTTCGAGCAGACGGCGCGGCACCGGGCGGTCGTACTTCCGGCCGAGCGTCCACGGTGCCATCTCGGGCGCGCCGAAGAGCCGCCGCAACGGCGCGGGGTCCTCGGCGCCGATCGACGGCACCGGGATGATCGACGAACCGGTGCGCAGCTCCCACTCGCCGAGCCCCTCCGGTCCGACGCGAGGATCCACCCGCCGCTCGAAGCGGGGCCCCACCTCGAAGACGCTCCTGCTCCACACGAGATCGCCGTGTGAGCCCATGAGCAGGGCGGCACCGGCGGCCGCGGGCTCCATGCTCGTCACGCGCACCATCAGCGACGGCCCGCCGGCCGCCAGGTACTCCGCTTCCGGCAGCGGGCCCGCGCCTTGCCAGGCCTCCGCCGGGCAGCGGTCGACGCGGTAGCCCAGCGCGTCGCCGACCACCGTTCCGTCGTCGGGATCGTCGGGCCCGCGCCCGAGTGTGACCGCGTCGCGCCAGCCGGCGTCCCGCCCGAGCGCGGCCGCGCCGGTGGAGTCGTAGCCGCGCGACAACGTGGCCACCAGCCGCAGCGGTCGGCGACGCGCCCGCGACTGCGCGTTGGAGGCAAGGCCGGCGAGCGCGCCCACCATCTCGTCCCGGTAGGACGCGAAGTCGTCGACGCGCATCACGTGCGGAATCCGCTGGCGCGATCGCGCGAGCGCGCCGTCGACGACCACCCGGTCGAGCGAGATGAAGTCGACCCGGAGGCCGCCCGTGAACTCGAGCGTCGGCGCGTCGTCGGGCACCTGGCTCGTGAGGAAGAGGTCGCGGTGGTACGTGGCTCGACCCGACACGGGTACCGCGCCCGCTTCCGCCAGCAGGAACACCAACGAGTTCGACGCCAGCAGCTCCGTCCCGCGGCGGGCCACGGCAACAGCGCGGAAGGGGTGACTCGGCGCCGCCAGCACCAGCTGGCCGTGCGCGTCGATGGCCAGCCCGGTGCCCATTCGCACCGGGCAGTCAGCGAACTCGCCCGTCGTGAAGTCCCCGGCCCAGGACCCCTCGAACATGCCGCCGCCGACCCGCTCGACACCGCACCCGTGCCGGACCTCGACGACCGCGCTCCCGACCCGCGCCCGCGCGCACCACGCGCTGCGCGGCAGTCCGGGATCCCGGACCACGTCGAGTCGTCGCGCCGAGACCACGCCGCGAGCCGCCACGAGACGAGCAGGTTAGGCCCAGCAGTCTGGGACCAGCCGTTACCATCGCCGCGTGCCCCTCCCGAGCGACCGGCGGAAGATCCCCTGGCATCTGCGCTACCGCACCGGCCAGGGCGTCATGACCGATCTCCGGAAGCTGATGATCCGCGCCACGCACCAGCACTGCCACGTCGAGTTCCAAGGCCCGGTGCGACTCGGCCCCGGCTTCCAACTCGACATCCCCGATTCCGGGACGCTGATCGTCGCGCCGGGTGTCGACTTCCGGCGGGGCTTCGTGTGCGAGATCCAGGGCAATGGCCGCGTCGTGATCGGTGGCGGCACGATCTTCAGCTCGAACGCGTTGATCCAGTGCTCCACCTCGATCGAGATCGGCCAGCGCTGCACGTTCGGGCAGTCGGTGCTGATCGTGGACGGGTACCACCGCTACACCGGCCTCGACTCCCATTGGCTGGACCAGGGCTACGACTATGTGCCGATCACGATCGGCGACGGCGCCGGGGTGTCCGACAAGTGCACCATCCAGGCCAGCATCGGCGAACGGGCCATGATCGCGAGCCAGTCGGTCGTCAACCGCGACATCCCGGCGTACTGCGTGGCCGCCGGCGCGCCGGCGCGCGTCGTGCGGTACTTCGGGCCCGAGGAATTGCGACCTGACGGCGTGACGCCGACGCCGACGCCGACGCCGACGCCGAAGCCGGCCCAGCCGGCCGACGGCACCAGTGCGTGACGGATCCCTACGACGCCGCCAGCCACTACGACCGCGTCACGCCGGCATGGGGCGTGCTCCTCGGCGACGAGCTGCACTACGGCGTGTTCCGTACCGGTGACGAGGATCTCCCGGCGGCGACCGCCGAGCTCACCCGGCTGATGGTCGACGCCGCGGTCATCGAGCCCGGCGCCGAGGTGCTCGACGTCGGCTGCGGCACCGGCGCGCCGGCGTGCCTTCTGGCGCGGGCCCACGGCGCGCGCGTCACCGGCATCACGACCAGCGCGGTCGGTGTCGACGCGGCGCGCGCCCGCGCCACGGCCAAGGGGGTCGGCGGCGCGGCGACGTTCGAGGTGCGCGACGGCATGGACAACCGCTTCCCCGATGCGTCGTTCGACCGCGTGTGGGTGCTCGAATCCTCGCACCTCATGCGGCACCGCGACCGCCTCATGGCCGAGTGCGCGCGGGTGCTGCGGCCCGGCGGTCGGATGGCGCTGTGCGATGTGGTGCTCCAGCGGCCGATGCCGTTCGAGGACGTGCGGCGGCTGCGCCAACCGCTGGCGCTGCTGCGCGACGTCTTCGGCGACGCCCGCATGGAACCGATGGCGAGCTACGCCGACTGGGCCCGCGCCAGCGGGCTCGTCGTCGAGGACACCGTCGACCTCACCGCGGCGACTCGACCGACGTTCGCCCGCTGGCGCGACAACGCCACGCGCCACCGCGACACCGCGGTCGCGTCACTCGGCGAGGCCGACCTCCTGCGGTTCGTCGACGGGTGCGACGTGCTGGAGTCGTTCTGGGACGACGGCACCCTCGGCTACGGCCTCCTGGCGGCCGTCAAGCGGTAGCGGTCACGACGTCAGGCCGCCGTCCACCACCAGGACGTGCCCGGTGATGAACGCCGCCTCGGGTGACGCCAGGAAGCGGACCGCGGCGGCCACGTCCTCGGGCTCGCCCAACCGCCCGGCGGGCGTGCGGCGGACGATCTGGCCGAGGTCGCCCTCGTCGAGCCCGTGGGTCATCTCGGTGCGCAGGTAGCCGGGCGCGACCGAGTTGACGGTGATGCCGCGACTCCCGAGCTCGCGCGCCAACGCCCGGGTGAAGCCGTCGAGCGCCGCCTTCGTGGCCCCGTAGACCGACAGGCCGCGATACCCCGACCGCCCGACGACCGACGAGATGTTGATGATGCGGCCCGAGCCCTGGCGCAACATCCGGCGCGACACCAGGCGCGTCGTCTCGATGGTGCCCTTGAGGTTGAGGTCGATGACCGCGTCGACGTCGTCGTCCTGGGTCAGGCCGAGGACGCCGTCGCGCGCGACCCCCGCGTTGTTGACCAGCACGTCGATCCGCCCGAACCGCTCGATGACGCCGCGCACGAAGGCGCGGCACGCCTGGCGGTCGGACAGGTCGGCCGCCGCGAAGTGGAACCGGTCGGCAGTCGCGGGGTCGCTGGCCCACCCGTCGGTGTGCGCGGTGGCGCTGCGGCTGCACGTCGCCACCCGGTCGCCGTCGTCGAGGAAGGACCGGACGATGGCCACGCCGAGGCCGCGGCTGCCGCCGGTGACGACGACGACCCGCGGCTCGCTCATGACTTGGCCCCGCGCACCAGCTTGTGGCCGCGGATGTCGAGCCGGTCGACGAACTTGATGCGCCGCGGCCGCGACGCCGGCGGCAGCGACCCGCACGTCTCACGGATCCGGCGCTCGAGCGCCGCGGTGTCGGCGCCCGGCCGGGCCACGACGTCCAGCGCGACGATCTGGCCCGACACCGGGTTGGCCCGGCCGTACGCGTGGACCAGCGCGACCCCGTCGAGCGCGCTGACCAGCTCCTCCACCGGCAACGGGTGCACCTTCACCCCGCCGACGTTGATCACCTCGCTGGTGCGCCCGACGAAGTGGATGCGATCGTCGCGGACCTCGACCAGGTCACCGGTCGCGCGCCAGCCGTCGCCGTGGTGCTCTTCGCCGTAGTAGCCGAGCATCCCGACCTTCGAGCGCACGTGCAGCTCGCCGTCGACGATCCGCACCTGCACGTCGGCGTCGTCACCGCGCTCCAGCAACGAGATCGGCAGGCCGATGCGGCCGTCGTTCACCGACATGCCCATCCCGAACTCGGTGGCGCCGTAGATCTGCGAGATGCGGGCGTCCGGGAACAGCGCGGCCAGCGCGTCGAGCAAGGTCGACGTCACCGCCTCCCCGCCGAGCGTGATCTGCCGGAGCGCGAGCTCCTTGGCCGACCGCCCGTCGAGCAGTCCGACGACGAAGCGCCAGAACGTGGGCGTCGCGCTGACATGGGTGACCCGCTCGTCGCGCATGATCGCCACCGCCTCGCGCGGTTGGTTCGACGGCGGTGCGACCAATGTGGCCTTGCTGGTGAGCACGTGCAGCAGCACTTGCACGCCGGCGAACTGGTTGAGGTTGTACGCGAGCAGCCACCGGGTCCCGGGTTTCGCGTCGGTGTGCTTCGCCGCGCCGACCAGCCGGTACCAGTCGTGTTGCGCGCCCTTCTGGTGGCCCGTGGTGCCGGTGGTGAGGATCAGCGTCGGCGCGATGGCCGGAAGCGGCGGCAGGTCGCCTTCGGGCCGGGCCAGCGCCTCGACCGGCACCGCTCGGGTGCCGCTCAGCACCAACCGGTCGGTCACCACCACGCCATGGTCGAACGTCGCGGCGTACGACTCGACACCGGCGGCGTCGAGCGCCAACGGGTAGGTGCAGGCCTCGGCGCCGACCGCCGACGAGCCGCACAGCACCGTCAGCAACGCGCCGACGTCGTCGAGGTGCACGCCGAAGCGGGTGATGCCCTCGGCCTGCAACCCGCGCGCCACCGCCTCGCTGCCGGCCAGGCACTCGGCGTAGGTCATCGCGCCCTCGCGCGACACGACCACGGGCTGGTCCGGCACGGCGTCGACCGCCCGCCGGAGCAGCTCGATCAGCACGGCGGCCGCACCCTCAAGCCCGGTAGAAGGCGACGACCTCGGCGACCGTGCGGGGGATGATGCCGGCGCTGTAGGGGTCGGTGCCGAGATCGTCCTCGAGCACCGCCGAGAGCTCGGCGATCTCGAGCGAATCGAGGTCGAGATCGTCGTAGAGGTCCGACGTCGCCGTCACGACGACGTCACCCTCGTTGCGCCGCGCCAGCAGCGTGCGAATCGCACCCATGATCGTCTGCTCGGCGTCAGGCACAGCGTCCCACCCTAAACGAAACGTGTCAGCGGAAGTCCCGCGAAGGCAACGCCGGGGTGGCCAGCGACATACGTTCCAACCGCTCGGCGACGAGGTTGGTGACACCCTCCACTCGTTCGAGCCTTCCCCGCACCAGCAACGCGCCCGACCCGCGCGCCACCCGCCGGTCCCGCGCCCACACCGGCTCACGGCAGATCACGTTGAGGATGCCGGTCTCGTCCTCCAGGTTGAGGAAGACGATGCCGCCCGCGGTCGCCGGGCGCTGGCGATGGGTCACGATCCCACCGACCAACACCCGGGTGCGGTGGCGCACCTGCTCGAGGTCGGCGACCGCGATCGCACCCAGGTCGTCCAGCCGCGGGCGCGAGGGCTGCACCGGATGGGCGTTCGTGGACACGCCGGTGGCCCACAGGTCGGCCGCCAGCAGCTCGGGCTCGGACATCCCCGGGAGCGCCGGTGCCTCGAAGCCGGTGAGGATGCCCTCGAGCCGGTGGCGTGAGACCTGCGACGTCGCGCCCGCGGCCCACAGCGCCGGGCGCCTCCCGATCTCCAGGCTGTCGAACGCGCCCGCGGTGGCCAGCGCCTCGACCACCGGCCTGGCCGCGCCGGTGCGGCGCACCAGGTCCTCCATCGACGCGTATGGCCGGCCGCCCTCGATGGCCTTCGCCAGCTCGTCGCCGACGCCGCGCACCGAGTCGATGCCGAGCCGCACCGCCATGGCACCCGCGCTCTCGGGATCGGGCTGCAGATGCGCCTTGGCCTCGCTCTCGTTGACGTTGGGCCGGCGCACCAGCACACCGTGGCGGCGCGCGTCGGCAATCAGCGTGTTGGGCGAGTAGAAGCCCATCGGCTGCGCGTTCAGCAACGCCGCGCAGAACGCCGCCGGGTAGTGCAGCTTCATCCACGACGACGAGTAGACGAGGTAGGCGAAGCTCACCGAGTGGCTCTCGGGAAAGCCGAAGTTGGCGAACGCCGCCAGCTTGTCGTAGATCTCGTCGGCGATCGCGCCGGTGATGCCGTTGCCTTCCATGCCGTCGTACAGCCGGGCCTTCAACTGCTCCATCCGCTCGCGGCTGCGCTTCGACCCCATCGCCTGCCGGAGCTGATCGGCCTCCGACGCGGTGAACCCGGCCACATCGATCGCCATCTGCATCAGCTGCTCCTGGAACAGCGGCACGCCGAGGGTCTTGTGCAGCGCCTTCTCGAGTCGCGGGTGCAGGTAGGTGACCGGCTCCTGGCCATTGCGGCGGCGGATGTACGGATGCACCGACCCACCCTGGATCGGCCCCGGCCGGATCAGCGCGACCTCGACCACGAGGTCGTAGAACGTCCGGGGCTTCAGGCGCGGCAGCGTGGCCATCTGCGCCCGGCTCTCGACCTGGAACACGCCCACCGAGTCGGCCCGGCAGAGCATGTCGTAGACCGCTTCCTCCTGCGGGATCGTGGCCAGGTCGACCTTCACGCCGTGGTGGCGCTCGATGAGGTCGACGCCGAGGTGCAGCGCGGTGAGCATGCCGAGGCCCAGCAGGTCGATCTTCACCAGGCCGACGGCCGCGCAGTCGTCCTTGTCCCACTGCAGCACGCTGCGGTTCGGCATGCGGCCCCACTCGACCGGGCAGACCTCGACGACCGGCCGGTCGCAGATCACCATGCCCCCGGAGTGGATGCCGAGGTGGCGCGGGAAGCCCTCCACCTGTTGCGCCAGGTCCATCACCGCCGGCGGGATGCCCAGCTCGTCGCCGCGCTCGACGGTCTCGGTCATCACCCACCCGTCGACGTGCTTCGACCACACGTCGAGCTGCCCCGGTGGGTGGCCCAGGGCGCGGCCCATGTCGCGCACACACGACTTCGGCCGGTAGGTGATGACGTTGGCGACCTGGGCGGCGTTCTCACGGCCGTAGCGCTCGTAGACGTACTGGATCGCCTCTTCCCGCCGGCCGTTCTCGATGTCGATGTCGATGTCGGGCGGGCCGTCGCGCTCCGGCGACAGGAAGCGCTCGAACAGCAGCTTCAGCTTCACCGCGTCCGCGTTGGTGATGCCGAGCGCGTAACACACCGCGCTGTTGGCCGCGCTCCCGCGACCCTGGCACAGGATGTCGTGACGGTTGCAGAAGTCGACGATGTCCCAGACGATCAGGAAGTAACCGGGGAAGCCGAGGGTGTCGATGACCCGCAGCTCGTGGTCGAGCTGCGCGTACGCGCCCGGCACCCGCTCGGCGCCGCGAGGTCCGTACCGGTCGGCCGCGCCATTCATGGTGAGGACGCGCAGCCAGCTCATCTCGTCGTGCCCCGCAGGTGTCGGGTAGCGCGGCAGGTTGGGCGCGACGAGCTGCAGGTCGAACGCGCACTCGCGCCCGATGGCGGCGGCCCGCTCGACGACGCCGGGATAGCGCGCGAACCGCCGCGCCTGCTCGGCCCCGCTGCGCAGGTGGGCCGCCCCGCTCGCCGGCAGCCAGCCGTCGAGCTCGTCGAGGCTTCGCCGGGCGCGGACCGCGGCCAGCGCGGACGCCAGCGGCCGCCCCGCGGGTGTGGCGTAGTGGACGTTGTTGGTGGCGACGACGTCGAGGCCGGACCGCATGGCCAGCTCGACCAGCGCGTCGTTGCGGGCCGAGTCGAGCGGGTCGCCGTGATCCCACAGCTCGACCGCCACGTTGTGCCGGCCGAACGCGCCGGTGAGCCGTTGCAGCTCGCGCGCCGCGGCCGCCGGGCCGTGCGACGTGAGCGCCGCGGGCACCATCCCCTTGCGGCAGCCGGTGAGCACCAGCCAGTGGTCGCCGTGGGCCGCGGCGAGATCGTCGAGCGTCGTGACCGGCTTGCCCTTCTCACCGCCCCGCAGGTGGGCGTCGCTGAGGACGCGGCACAGGCGCGCGTAGCCCTCCGGGTCGCGCGCCAGGACGAGCAGGTGATGGCCCTCCGGGTCGGCGGCGCCGTTCTGGATGCGGGTGAGGCCGAGGGTCAGCTCGGCGCCGAACACCGTGCGGATGCCGACGGCGCGGGCCGCTTCCGCGAAGCGGACGATGCCGTACATGCCGTCGTGGTCGGTGACGGCCAGCGCCTCGAGCCCGAGCCGGGCCGCTTCCTCGACCAGCTCCTCGGGGTGACTGGCGCCGTCGAGGAAGCTGAAGTTGGTGTGGCAGTGCAGCTCGGCGTACGGCACCAGGGGCGGGCGACGCCGAACGGGGGCGGGCGATGCCTCGTAGGGCGGGCGCTTCCGCGACCAGGCCGGGCTGTCGCCGCCGTCGGCATGGAGCGGGCCGTCGAGCGGCGCGCGCGTCGGCCGGCCCGAGAGGTGCGCCTCGAGCTCGGACCACGGGATCGGGGGGTTGCGCCAACCCACGTCAGTCGTACGTGGCTTCGACCGACCACCGGCCGCCGGCCACCGCCAGCAGGTGCGCGGCCCCGTCGGCGGTGACGACCTGCCACCGCGCCCGGCGGCGGCGCGCCGTCGGGTCCCACCACCGTTCGTCGACCGGCCACGGCCCGGCCCACGCGGCCACGTCCACCCACCCCGCCCCGGCGATCGAGACGCGCGCCGGCGCGCCGGTGGCCAGGCCGCGACCGGTGACCGCGACGGCCCGGCCGTCATCGTCGACCACCTCGGCCGGCAACGGATCGGGGTGGACGGTGGCCGGGGACGGCGGCGGCAACCGCCCCGGCCACACCGTCCGTTCCGGGCGGCCCCATCCGCTGATCGTCATGACCTCCGGCCGGGCCGGCTCGCGCTCGTCGCCCCACGGAACGAGCTGCACCTGCTCGAGCGGGTCGCGCCCGCCGCCGAGCACCGCGGTGGTGACCGCGTCCGGCCCGAGCAGGCCCTGCACCCGGGCCAGCGCGCGCGAGGCCCGGTCGCCGGCGGCGGCGTCGCCGCCCCAGAAGCCGAGCTGCCGACCGGTGTCGGGCCGGACCTCGTCGGGCGCGAGCCGCAACCGCGTGATGCCGGCGGTCGTCGCGCCGCTGGCGATCCAGCCGTCGAGCTGCCAGCGCGTCCGCTCGGCCAGCGCGGCCGCGCCGAGCGCGCCGTCGTGCCGCCACAACCGCGACAGCGACTCGCCGTGCTCGGTCTCGGCCTCGATGCGGACGCGCGTGCACGCCAGGCCGCGCCCGTGCAGCTCGTCGTGCAGCTGCGACGCCAGCGACCGGGCCACGAACGCCGCCGTCTCCACCCGCTCGGCCGGTGGGTCGAGCTCGGCGCTCACGTCGAGGTCGGGTGGCGGCATCCGCGCCGCCAGCGGCCGCTCGTCCCGGCCGTGCGCGAGTCGTTGCGCCGCCGCGCCGACGGCGCCGAAGCGGGCCAGCACCGCCTGGGGCGGCAGCGCCGCCAGATCACCCAACGTCACGATGCCGAGCCGCACCAGCACGTCGATCAGCTCGGACCACTCGGCCCAGTCCGGCCGGGCCAGCGCCGACACCGCCAACGGCGCGAGGAACGCCGCGCTCGCCCCCGGCGCGATCACCCGCCCCCGCCGGGCCGCCAGCTCGGCCGCGAACCGCCCGTCGGCGACCCCCACCCGCACGTCCGTGGGGTTTTGCCGGCAGAAGCGAGCGGCTTCGGTCACCGACGCCACCAGGGCGGCGTCGCCGCCGAAGTAGCGCGACGGGCCGCGCGTCGCGATCGCGCACATGCCGGGGCGGAGGATCTCGGCCGCGGGACCGCAGCGCTCGACCGCCGCGACCACCGGCTCGAAGGCGCGGGCGTCGCGGCCGGGGTCGTGCGGGACCACGACGATGCCGGGACAGCGGCTCTCGGCCTGGCGACGCCGCAGGCCGCGCGCCACCCCTTCGGCCCGCGCCGCGGCCGAGCACGCGACGACGCGGTTGGCGGCCATGACCGCGACCGGCTCGCCCGCGCCGTGACCGCTGGCCACGACCGGCCAGTCGGGGCACCACACCACCAACGTGCGCGTCGCCATCAGCCCGATCCCGCGCCCTGCCGGCGTTCTCGTCGTCGATCGTGCACCGTTTCGGTCGTCTCTTCCGGAAAAGAACGTGCTGGGGCGACGCCGCCGCCGGGCGCGGGCAGCCACAGCGGTGCGCGCCGCTCGCGGGTCGCCGAGCGGCGCCCGCTGACGACGACCTCCACCCGCCGCCCGGCCAACCGGCCGTGACCCTGGCCCAGCCCTTCCCACTGGGCCCGGCTCACCGCCAGCCGGACATCGACCCCCTCGGGCCACGCCGTCGCCACCGGGCCCGGGCGCGGGCGCGGGCTGGCCCGCGCGCCGCCCGCCAACCCGAGGACGAGGACCGAGCCCCGCTCCCGGGCCC
>JAODBK010000103.1 GCA_025463925.1 Acidimicrobiales bacterium
ACCCGGCATCGCCGTCGTGGCCGAGGGCGCCGGCGTCGCGCAGCACCTCCACGGCGCGTCGCACTTGGTCGGCGACCGGGCCGTCGAGCACGAGCCGGCGCCGTTCGGACTCGAGCACCCGCACCTCGCCGACCCACGTCGGCGACCCCGCCTGACCCCACGGGCCGGGGCCGAGGTCGGCCGCCGAGAGGCGGCGGATGCGCTCGGGCGCGACCGCGTCCCGCCCCTCAGGCTCGACCTTGGCCGGCTCGCACAGCCGCTCGGCGGTGCTCAGCACCGCGGGCAGCGTGGTCTGCGCGTCGATCCAGCCGTCGTCGTACTCGCAACGGGCCCGGACGGTTCCGTCCTCGTCGATGTCGAGCACCTTCACGCCCGCGAGGAACGGCAGGCCGAGCAGCTCGGCGATCTCGGGCCCGACCTGCCCGGTGTCGGCGTCCACCGAGTTGCGACCGGCCAGCACGAGGCCGAACGGGCCCTCGTGCGCGATCGCGGCCGCCAGGGCGCGTGCGGTCGCGAGCGTGTCGGATCCGGCGAACGCCGGATCGGTGATGAGCACCCCCTCGTCGGCACCCCACGCGACTGCTTCGCGCAGCGCGTCCTCGGCGGCCGGCGGGCCGAGCGTGAACACCGTGCAGCTGCCGCCGCCGGCCTTCGCCAGCTCGACGCCTTTGCTCACCGCGCGCCGGCAGTACGGATTCATCTCGAGCGGCAGTCCCTCGCGCTGGAGTCGCCCGTCCGCGCCGAGCTGCATCGCCTCGAACTTCGGCACCTGTTTGATCAAGACCGCGATGCGCAGGGGCGGCACGGGCCGAACGGTAGCGTGCCCTTTGGCCGGCCCGGACCGGCGCCGCTCGTGCGGACCGGCTAGCGGGGCTCGCGTTGCATGGTCCAGATCGGCGGGCCGGCGCCGACGTGGAGCTCGTCGACGACATCGAACCCGGCCCCGCGGTACCACGCGACGTTGGCCGCCTTGGTGGTCTCGAGGTACGCGGGCAGGCCCTCGGTGTCGGCGAGCTGCAGCACCGGCGCGATCAGCTTGCGGCCGATGCCCCGGCCCTGGTGCGACGGGTCGACCGCGAGCAACGCGAGGTACCAGTGCGGCTCCTTCGGATGGGTCCGGGCGAGCTCGCCGAGCGCCTGGAAGACGAACGACATCCGCCTCGGCACCAGCGCGGCGATGTGGAGCAAGCCCGGCAGCTGCCGGAGTTGGCGCGCGAGCGATGGCGGGTACGCGCCCGGCGGCAGCCACGCCGCCACGCCCCGCACGCCGTTGCGGTCGACCGCGGCGTACGCGTGGTGAAACGGGATCGCATCTCGCGCGATCGGCGCGAGAAATGAGCGGATGACAGCCGGTCGGCGGCGATCCGATGTCGCCACGAAGGTCGGGAGCGGATCGTCGGCGAACGCCCGGGTCAGCACGCCACGCAACGGCCCAAGGTGGACTCGCTCGAGCGCGACGACATCGATGTCGGTGACGCCGGCCACCTGCGTCAGCGGCGCCGGCGAGCGCGCCACCAGCCCGACAGTCGCCGCGCGGTGGACGGCCGGTCGGCCTCGGCCGGCCCGAGCTCGGCCACGATCTCCGGCGCGGCGGCGTTCACGATGTCCTCGGCCTCGTCGAGGAGCGCGCCGACGTCATCGTCGGCGAAACCCGGCGGCTCGGCCGGCGTGGCCGGCGAGATGAGGCTGCCGTGGCGCCAGTCGACGTCGGCCAGCCGCCGCTCGTACTTGGGGCAGTCGTCCGGGCAGCGCCACGGTGCCTCGGGGGCCAGGTCGAGGTTGCACTTCCGCGCGGTCTCTCCGGACGCGTACGTGCGGCTCTGGTAGTGCTTGCAGTCCTGGCGCATCGGCACCGCGACATCTTGGCACCGGCCGCGCGTCAATCGGCGACGACCAACCTGAGGCCGAAGTCCAGCTCGTCCACTTCGAACAGGTCGCGGTGGCGGCGATGCCGGGCACACCCCTGCCCGATCGTGTCGTCGGAGGTCAACGGTTCAAGAGCCCGGCCACGACGTTGATCGCCATCGCGACGATGACCGCGCCGAACAAGTAGGAGAGGAGGGCATGGCGGATCACGGTGCTGCGCATGCGATGGGACGTGATGTCGGTGTCGGAGACCTGGAACGTCATGCCGACCGTGATGGCGAGGTATGCGAAGTCCTGGTAATCCGGCGGATGGCCCGGCTCGTTGAAGTCGACGCCGCCGTCTTCGCCGTCGTAGTACTCGCGCGCGTACCGCAAGGTGAAGACGGTGTGCACCGCCACCCACGAGACCACGACGGTGACGAGCGCCACCGCGATGAGGGCGGCCTTCCCGGCTCCGTGTGCCGCCGAAGCCTTCACCAGCGCGAAGGCCACGCCGACGAGGCTCGCCACCGCCGACGACGTCAGCACCAGATCGGTCGCCGGCCGCGAGCTGTCCTCGCGCGTGGCCAGCCGCGACGTGTCGTCCCCGTCGAGCGTCCAGACGGTGACCCAGATCCACACCACGAACACCGAGGCCATCGCCACCCAGCCGGTGAGCGCCGCGAACTGCCACGGGCCGAGCAACGCCACCACGCCGGCCACGGCCAGCCCGACGGTGGCGGACGCGATGACCCGCCCACCCGCGGTCACGGGCGTGCCGCGGGTCGTCATCCGGTCAGGGGGTCGAGGCCGGCCATGGCGCGGAACTCGGCGGTGCTGTTCACGTGCGGGAACGCCTCCTCGGGCACTGGGAGCCCGAGGGCCTGGCACAGCGGCTCCCATCCGTCGCCCGGCGCCCACTCGACGAGGCGGTGCGGCGGGGCGGTCGCCCGCACGTGCTCGTTGTGCCGCTCGTAGGCCTCGATGGCCGCCCGCTCGTCGCGCCAATCCGTCGTGAAGGTGCGATCGAACAGCGTCATCACCATGCGGTGCCATGCCTCCATCTCCGGCGGCGTCGGTCGGTCGACCGCCTGGAAGATCGTGTCCGACACGCTCGTCCACCAGCCGGCCGGATCACGCGCCGACAAGAGGATGATCGCGTCCGGGTAGGCCGCGGCCTGCTGCTCCCAGAACGCGCTCGCCGGCCAGTCGACGGACGCCGCGAACTCGCCGAAGATCTGATCCCACACGACGGGCTCACCATCGGCCGCCTGCTGCCACAGCGGCACGTGTTCGGGATGCCCGAACACTTCGATCATGTGGTAACAGGGCCCGCCGACGAGCTGTTCCAGCGCGACCTTCAGCGAATGCGTACCTGTCCGGCCCAATCCCGCGCCGACCACCTGGAGTGTCATCGCGCCATCATGCCCTCGACGCCGGTGCGGCCGAGGCCCGATGATGAGGCGTGACCGCGCTGACCGAGCGCTACGACCGAGCGATGGCCCGGGCCGCCGAGCTCCACCGCGGCCAGTACCGCAAGGCGACGAGCGTCCCGTACATCAGCCACCCGATGACCGTGGCGGCGACGGTGCTCGAGCACGACGGCACCGAGGCGCAGGCGATCGCCGCGCTCCTGCACGACGCCTTGGAGGACACGCCGCTGACCGAAGGCGAGCTGCGCGCCGAGTTCGGCGACGACGTGGCCGACATCGTCGTCGCGTGCTCGGACACGACCGACCACCTCGCCAAGCCGCCTTGGCGTGAGCGGAAGGCGGCCTACCTCGCCCATCTCGCGGACGCGCCGGACGACGCGCTGCTCGTGGTCGTGGCCGACAAGCTGCACAACGCCCGGTCGATCGCCGCCGACCTGGTCACCGTCGGGCCCGCGCTCTGGTCACGGTTCAACGCCACGGACCCCGCCGATCAAGAGTGGTACTTCAGGTCGCTCGGCGACCAGTTGGCTCGCCGCCTTCCCGGGAACCCGCTGGTCGATCAGCTGCACGCGACGATCGAGTCGATCTGGCCCACGCCGCCAACGCGTCGATGAGCGCGGCCATCGGCGGTACCGGCCCGGCCCCCGACCAGTCCGACCACACCGGCCCGTGGCCGCGCACGCGCGGCGGCAACTCGAGCTGCACGCCTCCGGCGCGGGTGCGATTGACCGGGTTGTCCGGGTGCAGGCCGCGGAGGTCGACGGGCACGGCGTCGAGGTCGTCGACGATCTCGTAGTCCGGGAGCGCCGGCCGCAACGCGGCACCGAGGTCGGCGGCGACCGCGCGGTCGCGCCCACCGAGGAGAAGCGACGTCCACATTCCATCGCGCCCGTAGCCGTGCACCGCGACGACGACATCGACGTGATCGAGGAAGGCCGCCAGACCGGCCGACTCCTCGGCCCGGTAGTGGTGCGACGGGACGTGCCACTGGAGCTGGGGCGGGAGGAGCACCGCGTACAGCGACGCCCCGGCACGCGCCGCGGCGTCGGACGCGATCACGTCGGTCGCCCCCTCGAGCGAGCCGCCGTGGATGGCCATGAACCCCACCGACGACCGCAGCTCGACGACTTCCGAGACGCCCGGCTCGGCCAGCAACCGCTGCAGCACGGTCCAGATCATTGTGGGTCCGCCGGGCGACCGCTACCGTCGCTGGCGATGCGACATCGGACGGCGGTGCTCACGCAGGTGCTCATCGGTGTGCTCGCCACGGTCGTGGCCGCAGTCGGGCTAGGGGTGCCGGCGGCCGCGGCCGTCAGCGCCAGTCCGTCCCCCTACATCGTCAAGGGCACCGACGCCCCGGCGGGCGCGTGGCCGTGGATCGCGGTGCTGCTGGTGCAGGACCCGGCGCAGCCGGGCTCCTACTTCCAGTACTGCGATGCCTCGCTGATCGCGCCGTCGTGGGTCCTCACCGCGGCGCACTGCGTCACCGGCGGCGCGCCGACCAAGCCCGACAAGATCATCATCGGTCGCCAGACCCCGTCGGCGAGCAACGGCGACATCAACTCGGCGGTGCAGGTCATCGTCCATCCGAGTTGGAACCCGTCGACGACCGAGAACGACTTGGCCCTGATCCGGCTGGCCCACCCGTCACCGCAGACGCCACTCCCCTTGATCCGGCACGAGCAGGACGCGTTGTGGGTGCCGGGCGCGACCGCGGAGGTGATCGGGTTCGGCGACACCAACCCGAGCGTGTCGCCGTCGGAGCCGGCAACCCTGCAACAGGCGCCGCAGCAGATCCTCGCCGACAGCGCGTGTGCCGCGGCCTACGCGGGCGGCGGTTTCGTGTCGGCGTCGATGGTGTGCGCGGCCGACACGCCGCAAACGCCGTGCTTCGGCGACAGCGGGGGCCCGCTCATGGCCGGCGACGGCGCCGGCGGCTGGCGCCAGATCGGCGTGGTCAGCCACGGCTCCGACCCCTGCGGCCAGGCCCCGCCGGTGTACACCCGGCTCGCGTCGGAGATCGACTGGATCTACCCGACGATCAGTGATCCGGTGAGCCGGTTGTTCGGCAGCGACCGCGTCGCGACCGCGATCGCGGCGAGCCAGAGCTCGTTCCCGGCGGCGACGTCGGCGAATGCCGCGGTGCTCGCCAACTTCCAGTCGTTCGCGGACGCGCTGCCGGGCACCCCGCTCGCCGTCGCCAAGCACGGGCCGCTCCTCCTCACGCCGGGCGCCGGGCTCGACGCGCGGGTAGAGAGCGAGCTGGCCCGGGTGCTCCCGGGCGGCAGCACCGTGTACGTCCTGGGCGGCGCCGGCGTGATGAGCAGCGCGATCGACAGCCGGCTCGGTCAGCTCGGCTACACCGTCGTGCGCTACGGCGGCACCAACCGCTTCCAGACGGCGACGATCATCGCCGACCAGGGACTCGGCAATCCGGCGACCGTCGTCGAGGCCACCGGCCTGGCCTTCGCCGACGCGCTGGCGGGCGGCGCGGCCGCGGCCAAGGCCGGTGGCGCGGTGCTCCTGACCAACGGATCGACCCAAGCGGCCGAGACCGCGCAGTACCTCACCGCTCACCCACCGACGGCGCGCTTCGCGCTCGGCGGGCCGGCGGCCGCGGCTGATGCCGCCGCCACCGCGATCGTGGGCGGCGACCGCTACGCCACCTCGGCGCTCGTCGCCCAGCAGTTCTTCGCCAACCCGACGACCGTCGGCGTGGCCAGCGGCCTCACCTTCCCGGACGCGCTGTCGGGTGGCGCCCACATCGGCAGCCAGGGCGGGCCCATCCTTCTCATCCCGTCCACCGGCCTCATCGTCGCCAGCGTGAAGGGGTACCTGCAGAGCGTGGCCCCCGCGGTGACGCGGGCGTTCCTCTACGGCGGGCCGTCGGCCGTGAGCATCGACCTGGCCGAGGACGTCGGCAGCGCCATCACCTGACGCGCCGGGCGCGGCCTACGGCGTGGTGACGGTCTCGGTGTCGCGACCCGACCGCAGCAGCGTGCCGGGCGTGGCGCCGGTGGACGCGCCATCGCGCACCGTCTCGATGCCGTTGACCAGCACGCGCACGATGCCCGTCGATCCGGCGGTGAGCCGGGCGCTCCCGCCCGGCAGGTCGGCGACCATGCTGGCGTTCTCGGAGCCGATCGTGTCGGGATCGAACAGCACCAGGTCGGCGATCGACCCTTCGGCGATCCGACCACGACCCTTCAGCCCGAACAGGCGCGCCGGCGCCTCGGTGATGAGTTGCACGGCCCGCTCGAGCGACACGAGCTTGCGCCCGTTGACCATGTCGCCGATGAAGCGCGTGGTGTACGGCGCGCCGCACATGCGATCCAGGTGGGCACCGGCGTCGCTGCCGCCGATGAGCGCCCGCTCGTCCTCCCACACCGACCGCCGCAGCTCCCACGACTCGGGATTGTTGTCGGTGGGCATCGGCCAGAGCACGGTCCGCAGGTCGTCGGCCAGGACGATGTCGAGCATGGTGTCGAACGGCTCCTGGCCTCGCTCGGCCGCGATGTCGGCGACCCGGCGGTTGCGGACCCCTTCGTTGGCGGGCGCGTAGGTGTCGCCGATGACATAGCGACCGAAGTCCGACAGCCGGCGCACGACGCCCGCTTCCGGCGTGTCGGCCCGCTCGAGCATGCGACGGCGAACGTCGGGATCGCGCAGCTTCATCATCCGCTCCGGCACCGGCAGCGACAGGATCTCGCCCCACCCCGGCAGCATGTGCAGCGCGCAGTAGGTGAGGAAGCTCATGTTCATCGGGACGAGCACCGGCATGGTGAGCGCGACGATGCGACCGCCGGCCTCGCGCGCCCGGTCCGACGCGCTGAGTTGGCGCGGCACCCGGTCCGGGACGGCGGCGTCGACGGTGAGAACGTTCCAATTGATCGGGCGACCGGCGGCGACGCTCATGTTGACGAGCAGGTCGATCTCGTCGTCGCTGAAGGTGTCGAGGCAACCGGGCACGATGCCCTCGAGGGTGGTGCCCGGGTGATCGCCGATCGCACCGCTCAGCGCCAGCAGCTCCGCCGGTGTCGCGTGTCGCGACGCCACCGGGCGGCCGTCGCCGTCGGAGTGACTCGACGAGAGGGTGGTCGAGAACCCGAGCCCGCCGGCGTCGATGGACTCGTGCAGCAGCCGCACCATCTCGGCAACCTGATCGTCGTCCGCGGCGCCGTCGACCGCCTCCGCGCCCATCACGTACCGGCGCAGCGCGCAGTGGCCGACGAGGAAGCCGGCGTTGACGCCGATCGTCCCGTCCAGCGCGTCGAGGTACTCGGCGAACGTCTCCCACTTCCAGTCGACGCCCGTTTCGAGCGCGTCGAGCGGCATGCCCTCGACTCTCGCCATCATCCGCCGGGTGTAGTCGGCGTCCTCGGCGCGCAGCGGCGCCAGCGTGAAGCCGCAGTTGCCGCCGATCACCGTCGTCACGCCATGGACGTTGGAGGGTGACGCCAACGGGTCCCAGAACAGCTGCGCGTCGTAGTGGGTGTGCGGGTCGACGAAGCCGGGACTGACGACCAGGCCGGTGGCGTCGAAGGTCGACCGGGACGGCTCGTCGACCTCGCCCACCGCGACGATGCGGCCATCGCGCACCCCGACGTCGCCGATGCGGCCGGGCGCGCCGGTGCCATCGACGATCGTGGCTCCCTTGATCAGATGATCGAGCACCGCCACGACTCTACCGTCGCCTTCTCCGCAAACGGATCGGGCGGGGGCACGACGATCCAGATGAGGCGAGCCCAGGACGACCGCCGTCGGCCAGACTCACCCGATGATCGAGATCACCCCGTTCCGCGTCGACGCGCCGGACGAGCAGTTGCGAGACCTCCGCGACCGCCTCCACCGCACGCGCTGGCCCGAGGCCGAGACGGTCGACGACTGGTCGCAGGGCATGCCGCTGGCGTACGCCCAGGACCTCTGCCGCTACTGGGCGGACGGCTACGACTGGCGAGCTCGGGAAGCCCGCATCAACGCGTTCCCGCAGTTCCGCACCGAGATCGACGGCCTCGGCATCCACTTCGTCCACGCCCGCTCCAGTCACGCGGACGCGTTCCCGCTCGTGCTCACCCACGGCTGGCCGGGGTCGATCGTGGAGTTCCTCGAGGTGATCGCTCCGCTCACCGATCCCACCGCGCACGGCGGCGAGGCCGCCGACGCCTTCCACGTCGTGTGCCCGTCACTCCCGGGGTACGGCTTCAGTGACCGGCCGTCGCGCACCGGATGGAACGTCGAGCGCATCGCCCGGGCCTGGAGCGAGCTGATGGCCGGCCTCGGTTACGAACGGTACGGCGCGCAAGGTGGCGACTGGGGCGCCATGGTGACTGCGTCGCTCGGGCTGGCCGACCCGGCGCACGTGGCCGGCATCCACCTCAACATGCCGGTGGCCCGGCCCGATCCGTCGACCTTCGGCGACCTGACGCCACGCGAGCAGGAGGCGCTCGACCGCTTGGCCCACCATCAGGAGTGGGGCACCGGCTACTCGAAGGAGCAGTCGACGCGGCCACAGACGTTGGGCTACGGACTCGTCGATTCCCCTGCCGCCCAGTGCGCGTGGATCGTCGAGAAGTTCTGGGATTGGACCGATTGCGACGGCGACCCGGAGCACGCGCTCACGCGCGATCAGATGCTCGACAACGTGATGCTGTACTGGCTGCCGGGCACCGGCGCGTCGTCGGGCCGCCTCTACTGGGAGAGCTTCCGCAACGCCGCGCTCCCGCCGGTGGGCACGCCGACCGGGTGCTCGATCTTCCCGCACGAGATCATTCGCATGTCGCGGCGCTGGGTCGAGCAGCGGTTCTCCGACATCCGCTACTGGAACGAGCTCGACCGCGGCGGCCACTTCGCGGCGTTCGAACAGCCGGGCATCTTCGTCGACGAGGTGCGCGCCTTCTTCCGCCTGGTGCGCTGACCCGCCGGCTCGCTCCTTCTTTCGCACTTCTTACGGGTCGCTCCGCTGGTCCAAAGGTTCGAACGTCATCGTCGTCTTCGTGGCACCTCACAACGAGCCTCGAAGGAAGGCGATCTCGATGGAGCATGCGCACGATCACCCTTTTCCCCCGACCGACGGCCCGGGTGGCGCACCCGCGTTCTCGGTGCACCTGGCGATGCGCGACTCGGCCGCGCTGATCGTCGCCGAAGGCAACCTCGTCCGGCGCGCCGCGTCGGGCCTGGTCGACCTCGTCGACAGCCTCATCCGGCAGCCGGGCATCCGCCGGATCTCGATCGACGCGTCCTGTGTGGTGGACGTCGACGCCGCCGGCACCGCGGCGATCGCCGCCCTTCGGGCTCGACGGCCGCAGGGCGTCGTGGTCGGTCCGGTCGGCGCGACCGCGGCCGGACAGACGATCACCCGTCTCCACGACGTCGCTGGCCGGCTCGGGCACCTCCGCGGACGGACGCTGCCGGCCGTGGCCGCCCGCGGCTGCTGAACGTCGACCGCTGCCGGTTGATCGCCGGCGCTATGCCGCTGTACCGCTATGCCGCGCCGACGACGTCGGGCTTCAGCCCCAAGTGCGAGTCGAGATCCGACAACGCCAGTGATGCGGTGAGCGCCGCCCGGCTGCGCCAACCGCACGAGCACCTCGCGATCGTGCGCCCCCCACCCGGTTCGCCGAGGTCGGCCGCCAGCCCCACCCGTTCAAGTGTGTGCGCCATGGGGGCGACACTACGCGACGGACGTTTTGGCGCGGTATCGCCCGTGTGAACGGAAGAAGAAGGCTGGTTGGCTCCTCGGCTGGAGTTGACAACTAGATCGTGACACGATCTTTTTCGTGTTCGACCGCAGGCGACAGCTCGTGCTCGCCTCCGTGGTCGGCCTGGCGGGGGGCCTCGTCGGTGCTGGCTACCTCGCGATGCTGCACCTGCTGCAGCACGGGCTGGGGCCAGGGCGCCGAGCCGCGACGACCCAGCTGATCGTCCTGGTGTCGGTCGGCCTGGCCGTGGGCCTGCTGACGCGCCTTCTCGGGCATCCCGGCGACGTCGAGCTGCTCGTCGACAACATCCACGTGCTCGGCGGAGCCGAGGACGCGCGGGATCTGCGGGCCCTGATCCCGGTGTCGCTGCTGTGCATCGCGTCCGGCGGCGCCATGGGACCCGAAGCACCGCTCGTGCAGACCACGGGGACGCTCGGATCATGGCTCGCTCGGCGGTGGCGCATGTCGGTCGACGACACCCGCGTGCTGACCATCACCGGAATGGCGGCCGGCTTCACGGTGCTGTTCGCGGCACCGCTCGGTTCGGCCATCTTCGCCCTCGAGATCCTGCACCGCCGCGGCCTCGAGTACTACGAGGCGCTGCTCCCCGCGGTCACCGGATCGGTGCTCGGGTACGTGGTGTACGTCGCGATGACGAGCACCGGCCTCCAACCTGTTTGGCGGTTCCCGTCGGTCGGCCGGCTGCACGGCGCCGACCTCGCGTGGGCCGCCGCGTGCGGTGCCGCCGGGGCGGTCGTGGCGGTGGCCTTCACGTACCTCACCCGCCTGTTGCAGTGGTGCGTCCGGCGGACGCCGCCATTCAGCCGGCCGGTGATCGGTGGGCTCGCGCTCGGCCTGCTCGCGATCTGGTCGCCGTACGCGCTCACCTTCGGCGAGGCCCAGGTCGATCCGCTGCTGATCAGGCACGGCGCCGAGGCGGTGTTCGCGGTCGCATTGCTCGCCAAGCTGGCCGGGACGACGGTGACCCTCTCGTGCGGGTGGCGAGGGGGATTCATCATCCCGTTGTTCTTCATGGGGATCGCACTCGGCCGCCTCGGGCACGTCGCCGTGCCCGGCACGAGCGAAGTCGTCCTGATGACGGCGTTGATGGCCGCGATCAACGTCGGAGTCACGAAGACGCCATTGGGCACGACGCTCGTCGTCAGCGAGATGGCCGGACTGCGCGTGCTGCCGACCGTGCTCATCGGCTCGGTGGTGGCGCTGTTCCTGACGAGCTCGGTCGGGCTGATCCAGAGCCAGCGGGCACGCGAGGCGGTGGATGCATGACGTCGGTCCGACCGAGCGAATACCGGGCCCTCGCGGCGTTTCGGCATCGCATCCGGGTGTTCCTCCGGTTCTCGGAAGATGCCGCGCGTGCCGCCGGTCTCACGCCGGCCCAGCATCAGCTCCTGCTGGCGGTCAAGGGGTTCGCCGGCCCGGGGCGGCCGTCGGCTTCGGACATCGCCGAGCTGCTGCAGTCGAAGGTCCACTCGACGGTGGAGCTGATCGACCGCGCCGAAGCCGCCGGCCTGCTGCGTCGGTACCCGGACCCCGGGGACCGTCGTCGCCAGCTCCTCGCGCTGACGCCGGCCGGCGAGCGAAAGCTCCGGGGCTTGTCGGTCGAGCACCGCAACGAGTTGCGCCGCCTGCGGGTGGAGCTGGCCGCGATGTTGCGCGACCTCGACTGAGCGGGGCTAGTAGTCGTCGTCGCGACGGACGACCGTGGCCTGATCCTGGGCGTCGGCGGCCGGCGCTTCGGGGTCGGGCGACACCTCGTCCAGCTCGTCGATCTCGTCGTCGGGCACGACCGGCCGGGACTGATCGAGGGCGTCGGCCTCTGGGGCTTCGGGATCGTGGGGCACCGTGCTCTCGTACCCGCTCTCGGCGCCGCGCAACAGCGCGCCTCACGGCCAGGCGCGCCACTGCTCGATCGAGAGGACGATGACCGGGCCGGGTGGCGGTCGCGATCGGTACTGCTCGTACTTCTCGACGAGCAGGTCGATCGCAGACTCGTGGGCCGCCGAGCCCGGCGCCGCGAGTGCCGCGCTGCCGTCCATGCGGACCCACCACAACGCCGACCAGTCCTCGTCGTAGTGGTCGACGAGGAGCGCGACCTCCGGGTGCGACTCGACGTTGTCGACGCGGCGGAGCGCGAGGGTGCGCTTGGCCTTGACGTCGTCGATCGCGGTGAAGATCTGGTCGCCGCGCAGCACGAAGCAGCAGGGCACCACGTGCGGCCGCCCTTGGCGGGTCGTCGTCGCGAGCCGTCCGACACGCGCTGCTGCGACCCGGTCGCGCATCGACGCTTCGTCCACCCCGGCGTTCTAACCGCCATCTAATCGATACGGTTGCGTTCCGATTCGAGACCGGCTAGGAACGGCGGCCATGCGAGACGCGCTCCGGGACCCGGAAGTTGCCTACCGACGGCGGTGGCTGACGTTGCTGGTGCTGTGCATCAGCCTGATCGTGATCGTGCTGGACAACACGATCCTCAACGTCGCCATCCCGACGCTGGCCCATCCGACCAAGCAAGGTGGGCTCGGCGCGTCGGCGAGCCAGCTGCAGTGGATCGTCGACGCGTACACGCTGGTGTTCGCCGGACTGCTGCTGACGGCCGGCAGCCTGGGCGACCGGTTCGGCCGCTACCGCTGCCTGGCCATCGGTCTCGCAGTGTTCGGCGTCGGGTCGACGCTGTCGGCATTCGCGCCGTCGGCCAGCGCGTTGATCTTCACCCGGGCACTGATGGGCGTCGGTGGCGCGTTCATCATGCCGTCGACCCTGTCGATCATCACCAACGTGTTCACCGACCCGCGCGAGCGCGGCAAGGCAATCGGCGTGTGGGCCGGGGTGTCGGCGCTCGGATTGGGGCTCGGCCCGATCAGCGGCGGCGTCCTTCTCGAGCACTTCTGGTGGGGATCGGTGTTCATCGTGAACCTGCCGATCGTGATCGCCGGGCTGGTGCTCGGCTACGTGCTCATCCCGGAATCGCGTGACCCGACGCACGCTCGGCTCGATCCGGTCGGCGCGCTGCTGTCGATCGTCGCGCTCGGATCGCTGCTGTGGTCGGTGATCGAGGCGCCGGCCAAGGGCTGGGGGTCGCCCGGGATCGTTGCCGGCTTCGTGGTCGGCGTGGTGCTGCTCGCGGGGTTCTTCGCGTGGGAGCTGCACTCCAGCCATCCGATGCTCGACATGCACTTCTTCGAGAACCCACGGTTCAGTGCCGCGAGCGGTGCCATCACCTTGGTGTTCCTGTCGCTGTTCGGCACGCTGTTCCTCCTGACGCAATACCTGCAGTCGGTCCTCGGCTACTCCACCGTCAAGGCCGGCGCGGTCCTGCTGCCGCAGGCGGCGATGATCATGACGTTCGCGCCGCTGTCGAACGTGTGGGTGCAGAAGCTCGGCAACAAGGTCGTCGTCGCGACCGGCTTGGTGATGGTGACGGCATCGTTCGCGCTGTTCGCGACCTTCCAACCCAACAGCAGCGTGCTGCACATCATCGGAGTCACCATGCTGATGGGCACCGGCATGGCAAATGTGATGGCACCGTGCACCGATTCGATCATGGGGTCGCTGCCGCGGGCGAAGGCAGGTGTCGGCTCGGCGGTCAACGACACCACCCGGCAGATGGGTGGTGCCGTGGGCGTCGCCGTCTTCGGCTCGATGATGGCGAGCCACTTCACGTCCTCGGTCAGCGCAAAGCTGGCCGGCGTGCTGCCGGCGTCGCTCTTCACCGCGGCGCGCGACAACGTGGGCCAGGCGATCGGGGTCGCCCGCCTGCCGACGACGCCACCGGCGTTCGCCAGCCAGATCGCGACCGCCGCCAAGCAGAGCTTCGTCAGTGGTCTTCACATCGTCGGCGTCGCGGCCGCCGGCGTCGTACTGCTGGCCGCCGCCGGCGTCGTGCTGTTCCTGCCGGCCCGGGCGCGCGACGAGGAGCCGGCCGAGGCTGACGGCGAGGCGGCGCCCCTCCAGGTCGCGGTCGGCTGATGAACGCCGTCGGGCCGGTCCCCGCGGCAGCGACCATCGACGCGACGGTCGACGACGCCCGGCCGCGATCCGGGCGCCCCCGCGACCCGTCGCGCGACGAAGCCATTCTCGCTGCGGCGCTGGCGATCTTCGCCGAGGAGGGATACGCCGGCGTGAGCATCGAGGGTGTCGCCGCCCGCGCCGGCGTCGGCAAGGCGACGATCTACCGCCGCTATCCCACGAAGGCGCAGTTGATGGTGGAGGCGGTTCGGGCCGGCGCGTGCTTCACCGACCACCTGCCCGACACCGGCGACGTGCGCGCCGACCTCGCGACCATGATGGGGAAGTTGATCGACGTGCTCCGGAGCGACGCCGGGCCGGTGCTCGTCTCCTTTGCCGCCGAGCGCATCCGCCATCGGGAGCTCGACGACGAGTTCACCCGATCGGTCATCGGCGCCAAGCGGGTCCACGCCCGCCAGCTCGTCGCCGACGCGATCCGGCGCGGCGATCTGCCGCCGGGCACCGACATCGAGGTCGTCGTCGAGATCGGCCCGGCACTCATCTGGCACCACGCGCTCAACGGCCTCCCGATCACCGACGACCTTCCGGACCGCATCCTCGATCTGGTGCTACCCCGCCACTGAGCTTGCCCTCGAGGTCGACAACGCGCCGTGTGCGCGATTCACCGTCTCGTTTCCGGCCGCGGATTGACCGGGCGCCCCTCGAAGTCGCCGATCAGGGACACCTGCACGCGATCGGCGGATCCGCCATCGGCCGCGAACTCCTGCAGCTTCTGCCGGTAGTAGTCGGCGCGGAGGTCACCTTCGGACGCGGCGTTGTAGGTCGGGTAGATGGCGCGGCGCGGTGACGTCGACCGGTTGGCTCCGCTGCGATGCGGGGTGCGCGAGTGGAACCACAACGTGTCCCCCGCCCTCACCTCCACCGGCGCCCACACGAGCGCGGCCGCGACGTCGTGCTCGATGCAGCCGCGGTCGTCCATCGGCAGCACCGCGTCGTGCATGCCGGACGCGACCTCGAGGCAGCCGTTGTCGACTGTCGCGTCGTCGACCGCGACCATGCACGACACGTGCACCGTCACGAATCGGTAGGCCGGCGCGTCCTGATGCGCCGAGTACCCGGCTCCGCCCGGAAGCTTGTAGTTCACCTTCTCCTTGTAGAGCACCGCCGGCTCGCCCAGAAGCGCGGAGGCCACGTCGAGCATCGGCCCGGTGGTGAGGAAGGCCCGCAGGCCGTCGTGGTACGGCACGAAGTTCTCGGTCCGGCACAGCTTGGGGCCGTCGTCGGTGAGCTCGCGGTAGTGCAGCCAGGCGCCGTCCTCGTCAGGGCGATCGGCGAGGTCGTCGATCCATCCGCGCAGCCGGGTGACGCCGGCGTCGTCCAGTGTCCTGGTCCGCACCCATCCGGTGCGCGCGAAATGCCTGACGGCCTGCCCGTCAGGAGTATCGAACACCTGCGCGTCAGCCGAGACGGGCACCACGGCACCGTATCCGCCATCGGCCCGGCGCGGTCCGCCTTCCTCCCGCTTGCGATTTCGGCCGCATCATGGTGAGATAACAGTGTAATTTCGAGACCGGTGCTGGGGAGCGGCGGACGCCGACGGCCCGGGGTCCTCGCTCGGGGAGGGACCACGCACATGCGAGTCCGGGTGGCATTGGCAGTCGTGGCGGTCATGGCGGCGGGGTGTGGCATGCGGGTCAGCCCGAGCCGACTGGCGGCCGCCCGCGAGGGCCGGTCGGTCGCGGCCGGGCGGGCCGCGGGCG